>NZ_JAAJTJ010000039.1 GCF_011030405.1 Parapedobacter sp. SGR-10 | reverse complement strand
TAAAAATGACAATTAAAGATATTCAAACACTTGCCGAAGCACACGGATTGTTGCTAACGGAAAAAATGAATTTTAACGAGATGGGCATCGACTTTAAGGTTGGATTTGCTACTGATCACAAGGGGCAACAATGGTTGTTGCGTATCCCTCGTCGTGGAGACATGGGTGAACAAATCGAGAAAGAGAAACGCATATTAGAACTGGCTAAAAAAAATCTTTCTGTTGAAGTTCCTGATTGGAGAATCTGTTCTCCCGAGCTAGTAGCTTATCCGTTGCTCAAAAACAAACCTGTCTTGACTTTTGATGCCCAAACCTATGAAGTAAGTTGGAATATGGATAAGGATAATCCACGGTACATCAAATCGTTGGCGAAAGCCTTGGTTGAAATACACGGTATATGTAAAACAAAGGCTGAAAAGAATAAACTGAAAATAATGCAGCCTGAAAGTTTAAGACCGGAGCTAGCTGGCCGTTTGCGGTTGGTTAAATCAGAAATCGGCATAAGCGATAAACTTGAGACCCGCTACAGAAAATGGCTGGACAATGATACATTATGGCCGGACTTTACCCAGTTTATACATGGTGATTTGTATGCCGGACATGTGCTTACTTCTGAAGACGGTATTGTTTCAGGAATTATTGATTGGTCAACCGCCCATGTCGGTGACCCGGCGATTGATTTTTCCGGACATGCAACTGTTTTTGGCGAAGAAAGCCTCCAGATTCTGATCATGGAGTATGAAAAATATGGAGGGAAAGTCTGGGATAAACTATATGACCAGTCTTTAGAAAGAGCTGCCGCAGCACCTTTGGCGTATGGTTTCTTTGCGTTAGAGACTCAAGACGAGGGTCATATAGCCGGAGCAAAAGCACAATTGGGTGTAAGATAATTCCAAAAACTGACTATCGCTTCCGCTTTTGATGGTTGGTACACCAACTACAGCGGAAGTACTCTTAAGTCACCTTTTAATAATTTTCAGTTATTAAAAGGTGACTTGGCTTCAATGTGTGAATCCTCTCGCCGTATTAAGCGAACGATTAATTACTTAAAGCTCTTACTAAACCGAAAGTGTCTTCCAGTAAGGTGTATTTCACGATTAGTCCATCAACCACCGTTATTTTGGTAAAGAACAAAGACTTGAAAGTCTTGCCCGTCTTCAGCATCAAGCTTTCAAACTCTCCCGAACAAATGACCACATTTTCATCGGCTGCAATATGGGCAATAGTCCCTGATATCGGATCGGTATTAAGCCAGAGTAATTCCAATGCATCCTTAATCTGGTTCTTGTTCGTTCTAACACCCACCCAAGGCGCAATTGCTTCGTTACCGGGTATACACCAATTTATGTTCTTTGCGAGAAGCAACATAATAGCATTTATATCACGTTCCTTTAACGCCTCGAAATATCTCAGTACTAGTTCAATATTAGCGTTGAGTTCATCTGTTCTCATCTGTTTCATTTTTAAAACATTCAGACCAAATAGCCCTGGGGATCGAACCTTTGGGTTGAAGTCGGTTAACTGATATAGAAACCGTCTTCTTTCATTTGGTCAGTAGAAAAAACTTCGATTTTTGATATCCAAATCCGGAGACAATTCGATTAAAAGTAGCCGATCAATTTCCCTGATCAAGTTTAGTATTTTTAGAAGCCATAAAAACGTCATCGCATGTCACGAGTGCAGTACAAAAATCGTATATAGCCTATTTCGGCTGCATTTTTCATTAGCTCAAGATTTAACCACGCCACCACGCCACTGAATGGACAATCGGTAATAGGCCATTTTGAATATTTTGAAGAATTTAGGTCGTCCGTTGAGAGCCCTGAGATCAATTTTAACCATTTCTGTGCAAGAGTTTCAAATTGGTTAGTGATTTTTTCAATGGATGGTTGCCAAACGATATCGTCCATACCAAGTGTCCCTTCTTCGAAAGAATGGTTGATAACCATAGACCACCAAAAATCGATATGCCAAGTCAGCCAAGCGATGTTTGGAGGACCAACTTTGTAATCTTCACTTTCGGGAAAAGTACCTTTCCATTTGTCGGCACCAATACGTTTGAGATATATACCTTTTTTTGACGGTTGCCAAAGGCATTCTTCTATGGTCAAAGTGTTCAGGTGATAAGTTAATAATTGATTGGAAATTTTAAACTGTTCGATCAGACATTTCATTAAATTGTTTTCTATCGGTGTCGGCATTACTTAAACGTATTTATATCAAAAATTATTTAAAGATATCCATCTCTGGTGGAGATCTTTTTGTGTGGTGGTTACCTCTTCTCTTTTCATAAAGACATCATATTTCGCGTTTTGCAAGACAGTTCCCTGCAAATTAACCTTTTTATCCCCTCTAATAACCCAAAGTTGGTAAGTGTCGTTGACATCTGCCTGATGAATTTGCTTTAAAAATCCTTCGGTGTCAAGAATGTCTTTTCCGCTCAACCGCCCCGACAATACTTTATCTCTGACTTTAACCTTCACTTTTAGCGTGTCAGGTGAAAGCACCTTTTCAACTATATATTCATTATTTCTCACACCGAGCGTAAAACCTAGGGATACCTCACCAGCACCTTCCGGCACCATAGGCAAATAAGCGATTCCAATCGGAGAAAATTCCTCATCAAAATTAAACGGAGTATAAGACAAAATATGACTTTTGATAAATGTTTCGATTTCTGGATGAGTATTCTTGATAAACTCGTCGAAAAAGGTAGCGTTATCAAAAGGTTTATCTTTTCCATACTTTTTGATGAATTCTAAATAAACTTCTCGAAGGCCACGACGGCCGTTTGACAACCGGAGCAATCGGATGTCAAGGATCGTCGCCGTTAGCGCCCCTAATTGATAAATATTACCATATTGACGGCCAACATCTTCTCTGTGCCATTCATTGCTTAACTTAAGTAGACTGTAAGGGTTTTCAAACGTTCTACTGCGCCTAATCATCCCAGAAAGTACGTTCAAATACTCGTCTAATGAAATGTTCTCACTGCGGAGCTGCATAATATGCGTTGCCCACTCCGTTACTCCTTCGTATAACCACAGATGATCGTCTTGATTCACAGGATTCGAATAATCGGACGCGATCAAACTTTGGCTATGTAAATTAAGCGGAGATAAAATATGTAAAAACTCATGGGCGATCATATTTTTGAGATATGGTAACATTTCAGTTTTCGCCGGCAGCGCGTAGGTAGAACTATTACCATGTTCGAGAGCTCCCCAATAATTGAGGCTTGGCATCTCATCCGCCGCTTCATCTGAGTGTAAATAGACCAGTAGTACATACCGTGAAACGGGTGCAAAACCGATAAATCGAGTGGCAGACTCAAGTACCGGTGTACTAACTTCCAACACTCTGCTGGCGTCAATGGAGTCGTTTGGCGAATAAACAAATACTTCTACATCAATTCCGCCAACTTCCATTTTTGCTGAAGACAAGTTTCCAATCATTATTGGCGCATCCAGCAAATCCTTGTAAGAATTTGCAAAGAGGCTACCGTCAGCATCCGGTATCAAAGAGCTGCCCATTTTCCAGTTTGCCGGATAGACAATATCCAATCGTATCGGCATCGTTAAAAGACTTTGGAAGTATCCAAAAACTGCATGGGGATTAATTACCGCATAATCAGTGCTAATTCCCGTTCCGGCTTGTGGATGAACAAGAGTTTCGGTAGCTGGCAAATCAAACGTATCACCGATCTCATATTCGATTTTTTTTAATTGATTACTCGATTTGATATGCCAGTCATTAGTTCCAATCCGTTTTACAACTAAGCTATTTCCGCGATCATCATAAGCGTTAAAGGACGTTACTAATCTGCCAAAGTCTAGTTTTTGGTGTACTCCCGGTGCATAGGCTACAAAATGATAAACGCTGTCGGCCAGTGCTCCTGTAGGAACAGTTAATACCACCTTGAAATTTTCTTTGTTATCCACAGGAACTTGTAACTCATAATGAATTTCCTGGCCCGCCATTGCAAATGAGATACCTATGGTGCCGTAAAGCATTAATAAGAAGAAACGCATTATGGATGTTTGCCCATAAATGCTTTCGGTTCCTTGGCTGTCTTTCATATTCGTTTTTTCATTTTTGTTCCATCCTTCCTTCAAGTTAAAATATACTTTGACATAGTGACGAAATAATTATGTGCTATAACTGCCCCCAACAATTCATACACGAATTTAGCTTGTATGATTCACTTTAGTTGCGTTGATGCCATTTTAAAGCTCGTTCTTCCACGACTTTGATGAACGCATTTTTCGCTTCATTATATTCATTTCCGTCTCGCCATACCTGTTTCGTCAGTTTTTCTTTGAGGGCTTGGTATTCTTCTTTTACTGTAGGATGGGTCTGAAGATAGTCCCGAAATGCAATGTGCCTCTGCCAATGTGATGAATTTTTGGGTAATACGTGGATATGAGCCTTACGCAAGGTGTGGTCTTGCAACAGTTCGGAAATTTCATTGCCTTGCCGTATTTGAGACGGCAATCTCGAATTGAGAAGCCTGTTCGTAAGCAGCACGAAGAAACGCCGGTATGGCATAGTGATATTATAAATTTCATAATAGATATATCCCTTATCCATCAACAACGGGGGAACCTCATCAAGATCTGATTCACGATTCATGCCTACCATAATATCGATAATAGGTTTTGCTGATAGGCCTTCCACAGATGTGCTCCCTATGTGCTCAATCGATACCCGTAAGTCAGAAAGTATCTCATTCAATCCCTGTTTGATTATTTCAAACTGATCCTTCCAAATAGGGTTATATACTTCAAAAGGTAATAACATTCTTTATTTATGGATAATGAATTTCGTATGTCATGATTTGCATGCCATTAGCAAAAGGTTCATATAATTTTTAATTATCTGTAAATAGCTCACCAATCATTATATCCCTAAGTGTAGTTCGTTGCGACCGTATTGGGATTATGTCCAACCGGGAAATTTACCGAGTTAGCAATGAAGCAAAGCTCGTTTGCCCGCTTATGCAATTTGTTGGCTTCAGAAATCATAGAAGCTTCAGTGACCGTTACCATTGGGTTAAGCGTTACTTTTACGAATCGGCCGCTTCCCGTCGAATCTTCTTCCATTACACCAATCGCATTATCTACATATTCCGTGACTACCACACCCGCTTGTGCGCATAAATGCAAATACCAAAGCATGTGGCAAGTTGATAATGAAGAAACGAACAGTTCTTCAGGATTGTGCTTGGTTTTATCGCCACGAAATGCGGGATCAGAGGAACCCAAAATATCGGACTTACTTTCTATCGAAACCACGTGATCTCTATTATATGATTTATAATCGCTTGTTCCCTGACCGCAGTTTCCGGTCCATGTTACTTTAACGCTATATTCGTGTTTTCCTTCCATAAATTTTTACTTTATTTGTTTCACCTATGGACATTTTTCTGTTTTATAATCATTCTTAAAGAATGACTTTTTCTATGTCGATTAGGTTATTTGCTTCTTTTAATCATATAACCGTTGTTTATTTTATCGAATCCAACTTTGGGATAATAGTCGATTGCCTCTGGAGCCGATACCAATATAAGTGCCACTTGGTCACCGATTCGTTCTCTGGTTAACGCAATAAGTTCACTGCCAATTCCGGTTTTTTGATATTCCTTTCTGACGGCAAGATCTGATAGATAACAACAGTAATAAAAATCGGTGATAGAGCGTGAAATTCCGACCAATTTATTTCCAGCCCATGCTGTGACGATTAGGTTTGAGTTTGTATACATATTTGCAATACGTGCCAAATCTTCCACCGGCCTTTTTATGCCGGAACTGCGATATACTTCGACAATGTCCTTTGTGTCTGGTATCAAGCCTGTTTGATAGGTTATTTTCATATAATAATGCTTAATAATAAAACGTTTAACGATGATAATCAGCTACAGTTGTACAGACTTCTTAAGATTTGGCTTAGGAGGAATCAACTATATTTTGTTTTCAGTGGTTCATCAAATAATTCACGAGATTCCACTGCTAAAGGAATGTCACATACTCACTAGCATCATGGTACGCAAATACATTAATATGTGGATTTTCTATCCTAAATCGGCGCACTTTATTGAGCGAGTCGATCCGTAGCCGGTTATCATCAGCTCTAATTTCAGCCAACGTATGGACGGGATGGTCAGGGTCTGTCAACTCTTCCTTTAGATAATAGGCATCACCTACATAAAACAACCAATCTGTCTCAGACTTTAAAGCCACCCCGCAATGTCCTAGCGTATGTCCAAAAAGCGGAATAAGATATATTTCCGTTTCGGAGACGGCAATCTTTCTAGCCTCAAGGCCGCACCAGGTCTCCGAAGTATTTGCATAAGTTTTGATGGGCGGCAGATGGCCGAGTTGATGTTGCAGATAACGGGGATTATCGTTTTGAAAATGCTCATATTCTTCCAGCCCAACATGTACAATTGCATTTGGAAAGTCAACTAATCCGCCGATATGGTCGGGATCTAAATGGCTGACGACGCAGTCTGTCACATTTCCTGGATCCAATCCAAGACGTTGAATTTGTCTCACGGCTGTCCAGTCCTCGTTAAATTTAAACCCGACAATATTTATTAAATGCTGGCCAATTCGACTATCAGGGTTTTTCGTGTCTTTAAGTCCAATTCCGGCATCTACGAGAATAAGGCGGCTTCCAGCTTCTAATAGCAAACAATGCCCAATAGCTCTCCCATTCCCTGGAGATCGGATTTCCACGCAGTTAAGATGATGTACTTTTATCATAGCAATTTACTCGTTAATAACTACAAAAATACCTGTCAGGTGATTTAGAAAATTGGACTTTAGCGACGTTTTGAATTAATAACTCAGAATTCGAAGGGGAACCATAGATTGTTCAGACCTTTGATAAAAAGGCTGTTGAGTCGTCATTGTTTTTAAAAATTCCGTCGGCGTATAGCCGGAAAAGAATTTAAACTCTCTATTGAAATAAGATTGGTCAGCATAACCGAGCGCGTAACTTATATCGTTTATCTTACGATAATGCTGATTTTGAAGCCAATGAATGGATTTTTGAAATCTAATAATCCGAATATAAGTCTCCGGACAAACACCTATATGCTCCTTAAATCTTCTTTGAAATTGCCTTTTTGAAATATTGAAATGAGACGGAAGTGTAGCTGATGTGATTGCAGCGGTTTCTTTCATGATCAGGCGGACACTCTCTTCTACGAAACCATTAGATTTCCGTCCGGCCAGATTCTGAGCGAGTAATGTACAAAGCAAATTGACAACACTCTTTGTATCACAAGCATTTAGTAATTGATCGTTAATCCGTCTGCCAATGAGATATTCAAGCTCGACTAGCGAATTTGTAAGCAAAGATGCGTCTATGCCAAAAAGATACTTTAACGCAGCAGGATAAAATTCAAATCCACAAACAAAAGCGCTATCTCTTATACTGTTTACACAAGGGGCAATGCCTTGTCCATAGATATATGATATAGGCAAAAGCGAGTCTCCCGCACCCTGCACGGCCGAATGTCCGTCGGAATGTTGAAATATTAATCCGGGCGCACCATTTGCCAAAATCCGGATCGATTGACAATAGTCATCCGGCAATTGGAAATCGGTATGCCAAATTCTCCTAACTATACTGTTAAGGTAAATTGGGGGCGTAAATGTACGAATAGCCATCAGCAGTCCATTAAAAGTTTTTTGTGAAACAAAGTATCCTCAGTCAGGTTTTACAAAAGCAAAAAATGTGCTAAACCCTATTTTTCTTCGCGCTCCAGCATCGCTTCGATCCGCAATCTGTTATATTGCTGTAAGAGAATAGTTGGTATATTATAAACGGCATTTGCGGCGGTGATTAAAATACCATATATCAGCTTTCCATGGACAAAACAATGTAGGCTTGAGAACAAAAAGAAAATTAAACAGCCCCAATGAAACCGTTCGTACATATCAGTTTTACCTAGAAATCTTATAGCCTCCATCTTGTTGGTGACATTCTTAATTTTTGTTTTAGTCGCCCACCTATGATTGCCCTCCTGCACAAGTTTTCTAAACGTTTTCACCCCACTGTTCTCGTAAAAATTTCTCCTGCCACTGAACCTTAGCTTGTACAAAACCCCTTTCGGCATAAATATTGTGACGATACCTGAAAAAACAAAAACATATAGCCATTTTTGAGCAACTAAGTCCGTCCAATACATCACAATAGGGGCAAAACAGATGGTGGACCACATGATATTCAATAACTGGTCTGCAATATTTATTTGTTTTTTTTTGACATTAAATGTTTTCCCCTGTTGGTTGTTCATTTCTTCGGTTCATAAACTAGTTGAACTACTCCTGATTTAATAATGTTTGTTTATCAGCGTTAGGTCTATCCGTTCTTTCAAGTTTTCAAATAATGGTTTTCCACTTCCTAAAACTATCGGGTGAACAGAAATACGATAAATGTCAATAAGCCCCAATTGTAAGTCTTAATAAGACCTGCGCCACCGTAGAGCCAAATGTCTTTTCCACTTTGTTTCTTAATTTCTGCAACCTTATCTGAAATATTGAAATTGATAAATGTGGCATTATTGTCTATTCTGCACTGATTCGAAAAAACATATTTTTTTTTCGAATGAACTCCCGCCCAAAGTTTTAATTCAGCCGTCGGTGCATTTATCTCAGGTTTGAAGTTTTCCCAAATATCGTAGCTAGCTCTACCATAAAATATAGCGTCAATGGTTGACAAAAAAACTGTCAAAATTCATATCCTCGTCTATAATGCACCAATCTATTTCGCCATTTAAACTTTCAATAAATCCATCAAGAGTTACTGCTAAGTCTAATATTACATTTCTCATAGTATTTTAACCACCCAACAATTTGTTTTAGCTAACACTCTTCATTTCTACTCGTTTCTTATAATGATAATACCAACGCTGCAATAACGGGAAATATCAACTTGTATCCGATAATCTAAAAGGCGTTCCAAGCCCGGTAGTCACAAATTTTTCAAAACTGTAGAGGAAGCTTTGCCAACCGGCTACGCAAACATGGTAACATTCCATATCTAAATTTAATCCGACATGTGTCAGTTGTAAAACCGTACTATTGGCGGTACCGGATATATCCCAAATCATATGTGTATTGATCCACTCTGTTTTATTGGCCAGATCAGGAAGGTCGATAAGCGCATCAATAACGCGCCAAACTACCTTTTTGCCACTCAGTAGTTCTTCCACCAACATGGTTTTAAAAACTTGCGAACCAAAGCGAATGGTAAAGGTTTGGCCCGGCTGTTCTGCAGTCCCTTCAAACATCTCGCTCCACCATTCGCTGATTGATTTGGTTAGACCGTCATAAACTTTTTTTTCTTCTGCCTGTAAAGTCAGAGTTGTTTTGAAGTTTTCTTTTTTCCTATTCATTTTTTATTTCTTGGTTGATTTATAGTCTTACTCAAAAATACCTGAAACAAATTGCGAATAGCTTATCTTACGACAAGTTTAAGCTAAAACACAAAGGTAAAGGTGGTTTTGTGTACAAGATAGTACTGTAGCGACATTTGAAACACCCTTTATTCTACGCCTTGGCGTTATATCATGGTTCAATGTTTTTATAGTATGGATGTGTTGGGATTACCTATAAATAAAAAGGCCTCCATTCAGGAAGCCCTTTATATCGGTACGCTTACCTTGTTATTTTTTCTCAGTTGTAGTTGTACCGTCAGGATTCAACGTTACGGTCTGTATCTTTGACCCGTTGATCACATTAAAATGATAATCGTTGACATTGTTTCGTTCGCCGATTATTTTTTGAAGGTTCACGGACACAGTCCTTTCCTCGTTGATGTCAAAATCTTCGTTTGCACCGTTGTACAACATAATCAATTGGATTCCCATGGGAAAAGATTCTTGTACGCGGCCATCCCAGATGAACTGGAACGATCCTGCGTTATCGCCTCCTTTTACCGTAACTTCCAACACTTCATTTTTCCTCACGACTTCCAGTACTTCAAAGGCATTGTCGGAATTACGGCCTTCTAAGGTATTTAGGAATAGTTTGTTACCCATTAAGAGATTTGTTTCCAGTCGAAATGGATCTTCATTTTCAGGTCCATTACTTTCTTTGCTGCAACCCAATAGGAAAAGCATACTCAATGCAATCATTAATCCGGAGAATGTAAATACAAGTTGATTTTTCATTTTTTTGTTTTTTATTTTGTTAGTATTCAGTTCTGTATTGTCAAAAACACTTCTTAGTCCGTATTCGCTACATAAAAAGTGAAAATATATATTTAGAATAGGACTTTAATCTTGATGCCCGAATTCAGGAGATTTACGTCACCGCGTTGCAATCCTCCCATCGGGATTTTGATAAACGGTTCAAAGAGCAGGTCCGTGCGCTTGTTGAAGCGTTGCTTTCTACCAATGGAAAGGTTCAGGTAACTTAAATTGCTTCGACCCTCGAAATCAGTGTCCATACTTTTCTCACTATACTCACTCTTGATAACTTCAAAAACAGATACCGACGCTCCGCTTGTTGGGTCCGTCACCACGTTCTCCCGGAGTACTTCCGACTCCATGCGATAGATTTTATCTTCGTCCAAAACGGCTAGAGCCGAGACTCCTACCGAAGCATACCAGCCGTCCGTCGGTTCGTAAACAACCGTGAGCGGTATATCGATTGCCTTGATCGTAGATTCACCACCGATCATTTTTGTGTCGTATGACAGCTGCACCGGATCGGTATCGTGTATCGCCGATATACGCGAGTACGTGAGGCCGGTAGATAGTTTGAGTTTTTCCGAAACCTCGAACTGTGTCAATATACCGGCAGCAACGTTAGGTTTATCTGTCGTGAACGATGAATTGACCTCGACGCCAAATTTCCATCTGCCGGACGTAGTCCCATGTTGTTCCTGCCGATCTATGGATGCGATCGTTGATTCCTTCCAACCGGATGAAGCTGTTTCTTCTTCAGTTATTGCCGGCGAAACAAGAGAAGGCAGAGTTGGAACTTTTTCGTGCGTTCCAATAACGGGTTGCGTGTCATCTGCGTTTAATCTCATAATCGCATTGTCAACTAATTCATCATTCGTTATAAACGTTCTATTTATAGCCTGTGCAATTGGTCGGTCGTCACGGGAAGACATGACTTTAATGTCGCGTTGATCTTGCATGGGTAAACTTGGTCCCTTATCCTTTGTCGAAGTTTTTCGATGTTCTGCAACTCGGTCATGCCTAACATCTTCTTTCCCATTCCACTGCCATGGGATGTATATCAGGATACCAATTAATACCGCTGCAGCTGAAATATACTTCCAAAGGATTAAGGGTGCTTTTCGCCGCTTTTTCTCTTCTCCGTTCAATTTTTCTCCATACGACTTCTGGAAATTTTCCCAATTGCCTTCTTCGTACGGTATCTCGAAATTATTAAGTCCATCTCTGATTTCATCTATCAGTTTTTTTTCTTCGCTATCCATATCTATACCATTAAAGTCCGGTACAACATCTTAAGTTTCTCTTTTGCTCGAACCAGATATACCCGGCTTGAACTTGCTGTTATCCCCATTAATTCTGCGATTTCATCGTGATTAAAGCCTTCGATCTCATACAACGTGAATACCTTCCTATAATTGGGATTAAGGTTGTTGATTAAATCCCATACATTTTCAACATGCAGATTATCCTGCAACATGACAGGAAAGCGCCAGTCGTGCTCATCGGTCAGTGGTTCTTGTAATGTGCTTGCTTTGTGCTTACGTATTTCATTAAGCGCCGTCCGAGCTGTTATTTTTGCCATCCATCCTTTCAATATTTTATTAAAATTCTCAAGATCGGTGCATT
This sequence comes from Parapedobacter sp. SGR-10, assembly GCF_011030405.1. Lineage (GTDB taxonomy): Bacteria > Bacteroidota > Bacteroidia > Sphingobacteriales > Sphingobacteriaceae > Sphingobacterium. The sequence continues at coordinate 6,691 of NZ_JAAJTJ010000039.1, read as the reverse complement.
CAAATGTTTTAAGGTTCGAGAAGATTTTCATGAAGCTATCGTTTACGACCATGCCTGCTGTATCCCGATCAGAAACATACCTTAAAGCAACTCCCATGAGATATCCCCAATAGTGTTTGTATATGCGTTCTCTCAGTTTATCTCCGATGTTTTGCCAATCCCTCGACAGAACTTCGACCAAGTCATTATCAGTGCCCAATTTTTTCCGACGGTTTGCTTTCAATCTTACAGGATGCCAAAAGTTGTTTTTTAATGACAGAAACACACGTTTTGGAATAAACGCTACACCGGAGCTGCAGATGTTCAGATTTATTTTTTTATTGTTTTTTTCTGTAGCATAATCAATTACTTGTGTGTTTGGGTTAGGGAATTGAATTTATAAACACAAAAAATTAAATTACTATGAACATCAAATTACTGAGAACTCCAAAACTATTTATCCTTGCCTCAATGGTTTCCATAGTGGCGCTGACAGTTGGTTGCAAAAAGGATGATAAGGACACACCCAAGCCCCCAGCAGGATCCGGTAAGGTTGCTCTTTTAAATGCGGCTTTCGGAAGCGACTCGCTAAACTTTTTTATCGACACGAAGAAGGCCAACAACAAACTGCTCGGCTTTGGCGATAGCTTGAAATATGTCGACATAACCGCCGGTGAACGCGCGTTTGAAATCAAGGGGAAGGACGACAAATCGATTTTGAAGAAATCGTTCAAAACGGAAAAAGACAAAAATTACTCCTTACTTGCCAGCAATTCGAAAGATGGTAAAACGTTTGAACTGATCCAGGTCAGCGACGATCTAACGGCTCCAAAGGCCGATAAAGCAAAAGTTCGCTTCATTCACCTTTCACCAGACGCTGGTAAACTGAATATGGTAAACGGCGAGACGAAACTGGCTGAAAATATTGCCTACAAGTCCGCCAGCGCCTATAAGGAAGTCGATGCTAAGAAAACTACATTTGATATCGTGGATCCCGAGGCAAAAGAGACCTTACTAACGGTCGAAGACCTTGATCTGGCTAAAGGTAAAATATATACGATTTGGATAGCCGGGTTACAGGAAACGGACGACGCAAAGAAAAAACTGAGAGTCCATATTTTTATCAATAAATAAAAGGAGAAAATGTTAATGAATGGCGGAAACTATCCATCTAAGGGTTGTTTTCCGCCATTTTTATTTAAAGTATTTAAGTATGAAAAAAGCAAAAATATTTGGTTTGTTAGTGTTAATGTTGGCTGGAATAGGCACTACGTTTGCCCAATTAAAAACCGATGAGCGTGAACGCCCAGCGTTTCAACAAACAATTGAAATTTATAGAGAAAAACTTCAACTCAATGAGACGCAAAAAGAAAAAGTTGACTCAATCAATAATGAGTATATCTCACGATTGACCGCAATTAAAAAATCGGAAACATCTCGGTTTTCAAAAATGAAAGCGCTGTGCAGCTTGAACAAGGAAAGAGATCGAGAAATGAAGACAGTTTTGAATAGCGAACAATATAAGCAGTACAAAGCCGTGAAGAAAGAGATCAAAGCGGAAATAAAAAAAAGCAAAAGGAGGCAAGGATGATGTTTATGACCTCTAAGTGTAGTTTTATATTTTTCCTTTTTTCCGTTACACTTTTCAGCAGTGGATGTAAAGATGATAATGGTCCGATAATTAATCCTCGCAATTTCGAGGATGTTATTAAAGTGGACGGTTTGAATCGCACCTTTATTGTCAATTTACCTCCAAAATACGAGAATGATAACGGTAATTTTCCGTTAGTAATTGGGCTACACGGCACCGGTGGGAACGCGATTCAATTTGAAAAAGACTACTTTTTCTCACGCATGGCAGACAACGCTGGTTTCATTGCGGTATATCCAAATGGAGTTCAAAGCAATGGTAAGCTCGGTATCCGCACTTGGAATGCGGGCACTTGTTGCGACTACGCTATGAAGGAAAATATTGACGATGTAAAGTTTATCAGTGACCTCATTGACAAGCTGGTCACAGATTACCGTGTCGATCCCAAACGGGTATACGTAACGGGTATGTCGAACGGGGGAATGATGGCTTATCGACTTGCGTCCGAAATACCCGACCAAGTAGCCGCGATAGCGGCAGTAAGCGGCACAATGGTTTATAACGCTCCTGCGACACAAGTTCGGTCCATACCCATTTTACATCTTCATTCCTTGATAGACAAAATAGTGCCATATGACGGAGGCAGAAATGCTTTGGGGTACTATTTCCCGCCCATAGATTCTGTTTTAACTGTTTGGTCTGAGCGAAATCATTGCCAGTCAGATATCCAAATAATTGATAAGCCGGAATATAAACTGTCGATATGGAAAAATGAATTTGATGTTCCAGTCATTGTACACTATGCTACCAAAGATGGAGGACATTCATGGCCCGGTGGAAATAAAGTAAGACCGGGAGCCGACCCACCGTCGAAAGCTATCGATGCAAATACCTTGATCTGGGACTTTTTTAAAAAACATACTCTTCCATAAAAATCATTATATTTGTTAGATGAAAAAGTCAGATTAGCGTACCACAAATAAGATGTTTTCCGGGCAGTTGATGACTGCCCCGGCTTTTTATTTGTAAAATTTTAAGTATGCTAATAATGATAAATTTTTTTGAAAGTCCTTTTAAAGGCAAAATAATAAAAGACCATATTACAAACAAAAATATTGTAGCTGGGAAATTCTCCTACTATTCCGGTTACTATCATGGTCGCTCTTTTGACGAATGCGCTCGTTATTTATTCCCCGATAAAAATAATGTAGATAAATTGATTATAGGATCGTTTTGCTCTATAGGAAGTGGGGCAAGTTTTATAATGGCCGGAAATCAAGGACATCGTCATGATTGGATATCAAGCTTTCCATTTTTCTATATGAAAGAGGAAGTCGACAGCTTCAAGGAAGCTATCGACGCATTTGTCGGATCTGGAGATACGGTGATCGGTAATGACGTTTGGATCGGCAGCGAAGCGATGATTATGCCTGGAATTAAAATTGGCGATGGAGCAGTTATTGGAAGCCGTTCTTTAGTTACTAAAGACGTAGATCCATATACAATTGTCGGCGGAAATCCGGCAAAGCCGATTAAAAGACGGTTTTCCGAACGACATATCGATCTGCTCCTTGAAATAAAATGGTGGACATGGAATGACGAAACGCTATCAAACGCTATTCCCATCATATGTTCAAATAATGTCGAATTGTTGTATGACTTCTACCGTAGAAGCGTAAAACGTTTGTAGTCTGAGCCCCATTAGGGGCCAGACCAAATACAATGTCCGCTTAGGACGTTCAGACAAACTGTTCATTAAGCCTTTTACACTATGGATACAACTAAAAGTTATAATAGATGGATATACCACTTGGAAGATGAACTAAACCCAGATAGATTTCGCCAAGGTGATATACACAATCTCAATATATCAGACCATTTTATCGGTTTGAAAAAGAGATTTAAAGAGTTCAGGCTTTGCTTCATTGAAATGTTAAATCTCTCCAAAAAGCAGGCTGCGGCTGCCTTACTTCAGTTAGTGTTTCTGAGTGATATAATATACAACTATCTGATCAGCTTACAAAAAACAAGCAGCTCAATATCAACATCTCCCGAGATACGGCAACTTTATCAGACGACTCTATCACTATTAGAATCATTGATTGAGAATTGTGGCAAGTATGATGCCGAAATTATTAACAATCTTCCCCTTACTGCTTATTCTATCCAAAATGTCCGGATCGAATTGCGATACCGTCTTGAAAGATTGAAGCTATGTTTCAAAGAATCGGACATTGATCCTGAACTTCGAGAATTGGTGATTTGCGGAATCAAATTACTAATTTCGCGGAAAGTTATCAACCGAGCTGACGTCAAATATGCTACTGTCATTCTTAATAAAATAGACGAAACCCGCTTTAGTTCAAATGAGGAAATGGAGAATTTCCTGTATCGGTATGATTTTAACACACCATCTTTCTTCAATTTCATGGTCAAAAAAATTAACAGCCAACTTCTCGACACTCCGAATTTGCATACTCAATTGGAAACACTTATCGCATTTGAAGATAGAATCAACGGGCTACTACTAATACGGGAATTAAGATGGAGTGTAAAAGATGAGTCTATCCGAGAGCAATTGAGGAATTTTGCTAAAGAAAAAAAACTCTATATCCGAGAACGAATCAAATTGCGACGGGTTGCGATGCAAGACAATAAAATGTCGGAAGAATCAGATCGTATGCAGGTGAATCTTCCAGTAGCACAATTTGGACTATTTATACGTCTTTTCATTGAAAGAGGTATTCTACAGAACGAAGAAGTAGGAAAAACGTTTGCTTATTATGCCCGACATTTCCGTACGCCAAGAACACCTTTTATCTCTGCGGAGAGCTTACAAAAGAAATCTACTGATATTGATTTCTCTACGGCGAAGAAGATGAAAGGTCATTTGATCAGTATGGTAAATTGGCTAAATAAGCACCATAATACGTCGGGCATCAGGGATTCATAACTGTCTACGCTGGAACTCCTCCAAGAGTTGATGTTTTTCCAATACTTCCAAAAGAGTAGCGTACCAGATATAGCTGAAATCGCTATGTGTTCGTAGATTGGATAAACTCATCGTCATGACATCCTCAAGCGTTTCTAGTCCTAAGCGTTTCGCCCGTCGAATGAAATTTATTTCAAATTGCAACTTGGTAAGAGATATGTTTGAGGGTGTCATCTTTATTGAAATAAAGGTGCGTAAAATAAATAAAAAGTGCTTTATAAGATCAAATTTAAGAAATACACTGGATAATATGAAGTATACTTCATAACATTGCAGGTAATTATGTCGCAATTTCGTTATGTGAAGCACATACGGAATGAAGATTTGATTAAAGCTCTCGGTCAAAGGGTTAGAGACCTACGATCGGAAAGAAAGCTAACGATGGAAAAGTTAGCCGAACTTTCGGGTATCGACTACCGCCAACTTTCTTATATAGAGCTCGGTCAAACCGATGCCAGCCTAAGTACCTTATATGCCCTATCCCAAGGGCTAGATGTGACACTTTCCTTTTTGATGGATTCGGAAACTCTCCGTTAAAATCCACTCCCTTTAATTTTAATAAAACACACATTTAATTCTATTTAGACCCATATTTTGACTTGGGGGTGAAACGTTTCTTTCACCCCCTTTCACTGTTTTTGCACCATGTCATTTTCGTGCTTTGTACCCGAATGGGAGAATAAACCCATCGGGAAGTATGAGGTACGTCGAATTGGCAACGCTGCTAAAAAATGCAGCCGAACAAGGAACAGCAAATGCAATCAAACAAGAACGCCCCGTTCCAGATCAGTTGACCAAAGCCGATGCTTACCGCCTGTACGGTCGGAGCAACGTGGACAGATGGCTCCGTGAGGGGCTGATCTTGGCCCAACAACCTACCGACACTTCCCAAATCTTTCTTGACAGATCGGAACTTGAAGTCGTCGCGGCTTCGAGCAATCGGATCACTTACCTGCCCACAAGAGACAGGTAAGCGCATCCGCTGCGATAGCGGAGCATGGACGTTCTTTGACATTGAGGAGTGAAGCATTATCCTGCGAGGAGCAGGAAATTTTGCGAAAGTGAGGTAAGCCAATACATGGCAATACCAATATGCTGAAAGCGCATTGGCAGGCGATAGCCCGGTCTGTATAGACTGACGTGAGTAGCTCCGACAACTTACCATAATCGGCAAGAGCGGATCATTTCGGGTTCGCTGCCCGTTGCCGGTTCCATCATGGGAAACCCTATTCCCCTTATCAATGAACCATCAAACTCAAAAAGCAATGAACATGCTATTAACACCGCTGCAGTTGCAGACACTGCTTTCCTATTCCGCCGAAATGGGTGCAAAACTGGCCCTTTCCAAGACGGGACACATCAAGCCATACCTTAAAAAATCGGAAGCATTCCGCCGTTATGGGCGAAATAACGTTGAACAATGGATCGGTCTCGGTCTTATTACACCACGTAAGGACGGCAACCACTCCGCAGCATGGCGGCTCGACCGCATGGAGATCGAAGCCGTGAGCAAATCCCGTCAGGCCATGCGCTACCTGTAAACCTATCCCATCACATCAAAAACATTTTTCTCATGACATCCTACAAAAGCAACACATCACACGATGAGCCGTTGACCCTCGTTTCCCTACTCAAAGCATTGGGGCATGAACCTGTATCGATCAGTAGCAATGAATTTTGGTACGCCAGCGTGTTCGGAAACCGAACAAACAACAAAATAGTCCTAACGGTCAATAACCGATTAAACACTTGGTTTGACAGCTCACTTGGTCTACTTGGCAAAGGGGGCGACCTCATGGACTTTGCCCGTACCTATTGGCCGGATCTATCGACCGAACAGATCGAAGAAAAGCTTCGGAGCATACAACGCCAATCAGCTAAAAAAGATAGACCCCTGCGCAAGCGAAAAGCGACCAAAATACCGCATTACCAGATCGACCGTGTCGGCTCATTGGGGTAATAATAATGTCCTTGCGATCTTCGCAAATAGACTCGGATTTAGTTTTGAAAAGAACATAATGGTGGGCTCTATTTAAGATAGAAGATATAGCAAAGCCTCTTGATAAGTTTGCTTTGGCAGAAATCTATTGAGCGACCATGTTTGGTCCAAGAAATATTACTATAGAGTA
>NZ_JAAJTJ010000038.1 GCF_011030405.1 Parapedobacter sp. SGR-10 | reverse complement strand
ATATTTATACGGTATATAGAATTGCATAATGATAAACTACACATTACCTAAGCCTAAGGATTTCGAACATAATATCGACGGGAAAAATACCCATTTACTGACCTTAACGAACCGTACAGGAATGCAGATCGCTTTGACGGATTATGGCGCGAGACTGGTCAGTGCTTTGGTTCCGGACAAATATGGCAACTTGGTGGATGTGATTTTGGGTTTTGATAGTATTCAAGGTTATCTACGTGCGCAAGAAAAATACCATGGGGCGACCGCAGGAAGATTTTGTAATCGTATTGCCAATGGAAAGTTTACCCTTGAAGGGCAGAAATATACACTGGCACAAAATAATGGTTCTAATAGCTTGCATGGTGGTCCAGGAGGTTTTCATGAACGTGTATGGGACAGGCAGGTAAGTTTCAAGAAAAAGATAGACTTCTATTATGTATCGCCCGACGGAGAAGAAGGGTTTCCGGGTGAATTGAAGACCAATGTATCCTATGAACTGACAAACGAGAATGAGATCGTTATCCAGTTTAGGGCTACCACCGACAAAACTACCGTCCTGAACCTGACAAATCATGCTTATTTTAATCTGAACGGAGAGGGAAATGGAGATACGCAGAATCATATCCTGCATATTCCATCCGAGAAGTTTATCCCTATCAATGCGCAACAAATACCTATAGGTGAGGAATATCCTGTGCGGGGAACAGCTTTCGACTTCACGACACCGAAAAAAATCGTGAAAGATCTACATGCCGAGGAGGAGCAATTACGATTTGCACATGGCTATGACCATACCTTTGTCAATATACAGCCCATCAATACGGCCGCTGCAACCGCTTATGCCGAGCAAAGCGGGATTTCGTTGGAAGTATTCACATCCGAACCAGGAGTGCATTTATATACAGGCAATTTTTTGACCGATGACAAAGGTAAATCCGGTCATAAATACTTGAAGTATGGTGGATTTTGTCTGGAAACACAACATTATCCGGATAGTCCGAACCATCCCGATTTTCCAAATGTCATACTGCATCCCGGAGAGGTCTTCGAAAGCAAGACGATATACAAGTTTGGGGTTCGAAAGTAATATACTTGGGCAGTAATAAGGATTCGGAAAAGTATTTGTATTTTACTGATAAAACCATTGGAAAGAAGCAAACCTTTGCGTGGATTCTACCGGATAATCCATCCCTATACCTCCATATCCTCGTCAAATAATATATTTCCTGCCGGATCATCGATGTCGATACTGTTTTCATTTATTTCAGTTTGGATTTTCTGCTGTGCTTCCGGATTGGGCAATTCCTGTACTTTTCGTAGCTGACGTTCGATAGCTCGGCTTCGTACGCTGGCCTGGTCGATGGTGTTGGTGGCTTCCTGTAGTTTTTTCTTGGTTTTTTCCAATACGGTGCCGAATTTTCCGAATTCTGTCTTGACCACTCCGAGGAGGTCCCAGACCTCGCTGCTTCTTTTTTCGATGGCCAATGTCCTAAAACCCATCTGTAGGCTGCTCAGTAGGGCGCTCAACGTTGTAGGGCCTGTGATGGTCACTTTATAGTTTTTCTGAATGAGTTCGAATAGTCCGGGTGTTCTTAAAACCTCGGCATACAAGCTTTCAAAAGGCAGGAACATAATACCGTATTCGGTCGTGTTTGGCGGATCGATGTATTTTTCTTTGATGTCTTTGGCGTTTTTGATGATTGCATTTTTAAAGGACTTTTTCAATTCCTCTACTTTTTCGGGATTGCCCTCGTCATAAGCGTCAACTAATGCTTCGTAATCCTCTTTTGGGAATTTGGAATCTATGGGGAGCCAAAGGGTTTTTTCCAGATTGTTATTGTTGGGGAGTTTTATGGCAAATTCGACGATTGCTCCGCTGTTCGTTTTGGTTTTGACGTTTTTTTCGTACTGCTCGTTGGTGAGGAGGTCTTCGAGGATATTGGCCAATTGGTATTCGCCCAGAATTCCTCTTGATTTGACATTGGTCATTACCTTTTTGATGTCGCTGACACTGTGGGCGAGGGTCTGCATTTCGCCCAATCCTTTGTGCACAAGTTCAAGGCGTTCGCTGATCAGTGTGAAGGAATCATTAAACCTTTTTTCCAAAGTACTTTGCAGTTTTTCGTCTACGGTGTTCCGCATTTCTTCCAGTTTCTTGTTGTTGTCGTCCTGCAGATGCCTTAATTTTTGCTCGACTGTTTCACGTATTTTTTCCAGTTTGGTCTCGGTTTCATTTTTGATCTGTTCCTGTCTGAATAGTAGATCATTGAATTTTTGGCGTTGTAACTCGTTGAAATCCTTTACGTTTGCAGTAAACTTTTCTTCAAAGGATTTTAATCCGAAAGCCAGCTCCGTCCTATTGTTTGAAAATTCCGTCCGTATCAAAGGATCTATCTTTGAAATCTCCAGGTTGGACCGGCTCATTTGTGCCGTTAGTCTATCGTTGTCGGAATTAGGCTTTTTAAGTAGTGAAATCAAAATATTGACGACCAACAAGAGGAGGCCGATGATCAAAAGTATTTCTGTCAGTGTCATGGGCAGTGTTTTTTTTGTGGATCTGCTAAGATATGATGGATTTTTAAATATACAAAAATCCAGAACAGGATCAGCGTGATAACGTATTTTTAGTGTTCTCGAATTTTTGTCTTATCTCCAGGTCGTTTTTTCGCTACAAAAATGCCTAGGAAAAAATATGTTAGGGATTGGAATGAGGCTTTTTCGTATTTCAAGCGCTACAAATTGAGGTCATCAAAACGCTACAATTTTTAAATTTATTTCGTTTTGGTTTATAGTTGATATTTATATTAGGTTTTGTTAATCAATATAATATAAAACAATGAAAAGTTATTTAGCAGAATTTTTTGGTACCTTCTGGTTGGTATTCGGAGGGTGTGGGAGTGCGATTTTTGCGGCAGGGATACCCGAATTGGGGATAGGTTTCGCAGGTGTTGCGCTGGCGTTTGGTCTCACTGTGCTTACGATGGCGTATGCTGTGGGGCATATATCGGGTGGACACTTCAACCCGGCGGTTTCGTTTGGTTTGATGGTTGGGGGGAGATTTGATAAAAAGGAATTGGTTCCTTATATCATTTCGCAAGTACTTGGTGCTATCGCTGCGGCAGGTGTCTTGTATCTGATCGCATCGGGAAAGGATGGGTTTGGGATTGATAACACGGCGGCAGGAGCATTTGCAGCGAATGGTTATGGAAATCTGTCTCCCCAGGGATATGGTGTGGGCGCAGCTTTTGTAGCCGAGTTTGTGCTTACGGCGTTTTTCCTGATCGTGATCTTGGGAGCAACGGACAAATGGGCTAATGGTAAGTTTGCAGGTATTGCGATCGGATTGGCATTGACATTGATCCATTTGATTTCTATTCCGATTACGAATACTTCGGTCAATCCGGCACGTTCGACATCACAGGCATTGTTTGCAGGTGGCGAATTCCTTCCTCAGTTGTGGCTGTTTTGGTTGGCCCCTATTCTGGGAGCTGTTGTAGGAGGGGCTATTTACAGGTTTTTGTTGCAAAAAGAGCAGACAGCAGGTTAGCCGGTAACACAAGATGGAATTGATGGATGGTCGGAAATAGGTTTTTCCGATCATTTTTTTATTCATAAACAGTATGTTTCATCCGAATAAATTGTTCTTAAAAGGCGATGAAGCTTGCATGAGCTGGTTTATTCATATCCTTTTCTGAGTGGCAGCTCATGCAGGTTTCCTCTATAATAATAAGACTTCAATGGCAGAGGAGAGACCGATTAAATTCATTTTTATATACCATGCGATTATATTGCATATAAAAATGAATTACTCATGATTTTTTTTGCTGTAGGCATTCGTGAATGCAGAGCATTTTATCTAAGTTTGTCTGAGATAATCCACAATTTTGATGAATTGGAAACAACTTTTGTCTGCAAAGCGATGGGGGTATGAAGGGCGTATTCCCCACGAACAATTTGATGCCCGTTCGGAATTTCAACGTGATTATGACCGTTTGATATTTTCTTCTCCCTTTCGCCGTTTGCAAAATAAGACGCAGGTTTTTCCCTTGCCGGGGGCTGTATTTGTACACAATCGTCTTACCCATAGCCTGGAAGTTGCTTCAGTTGGCCGGTCTCTGGGCCGCATGTTCTATAATGAATATAAAAGACAATATCCGGATGTCGATGAACAGATTCCTCTATTGCAGGAGATAGATACAATTGTCGCGACTGCGTGTTTGGCACATGACTTGGGTAATCCGGCTTTTGGACATTCTGGCGAATCCGCTATATCAAATTATTTTACGGGTAAGGGTATTTGCTTTAAAGATAAGATGATGGATGAGGAATGGGCCGATTTGGTAGCTTTTGAAGGAAATGCGAATGCATTGCGGGTGCTCACACATGCATTCAACGGTAAGGATCCCAGTGGTTTTGCATTGACATATAGCTCATTGGCATCCATTATCAAATATCCATGTGCGGCAATAGAGGGAAGTAAGAAGGGCATTCTTCACCGCAAGAAATATGGTTTTTTTCAATCTGAGCAAAAGACATTTTTGCGTCTTATGGAAGAATTGGGTATGCAGAAGGATGAAGAGGGAGAGACAGTATATAAAAGACATCCTTTGGTCTACCTGGTGGAGGCTGCTGACGATATCTGTTACAATATTATTGATCTGGAAGATGCCCACCGGTTGAAAATACTGAGTTATGAAAAGGTAGAGGAATTGCTGCTTCCTTTGTGCCAAGATAGACAGCTTAAGGAAAGATTGGCTGGACTCAATGATGCAGAAAGCCGCGTAAGCTTGATGCGGGCAAAGGCCATCAGCACACTTATCCGTGCTTGTGCTGAGGTTTTTATTACCAACCAGGAGCAGATTCTCTTAGGATCTTTTGATAAAAGTTTGGTGGACGCATTGCAAGGTGTGCTCTTGGAGGCGATGAAACGTATCGAGAAGATATCTTACGAAAAAATATATAATGCCTCTTCGGTAGTCGAAATAGAGGTAGCAGGCTATAAGGTGATGGAAGGTCTGCTCGAAGAATTTATTCCGGCCTACCTTGCGGATAGGCCCAGTAAATTGGATCAGAAATTAACAGACCTCATACCTGTACAATTCCATAGTGGTAGTGTAAAAGTCTATGATAGGATCAGAGATGTACTTGATTTTGTGTCGGGCATGACGGATCTATATGCTTTGCAGCTCTATCGCAAAATCAAAGGTATATCGATAGCGACATTGTAAAATCATACGAAGGATTTCTTTTTGATCATGTTTTTGTGTGGGGATTTGGAAGTCCCGTATAAAAATAATATTTTTGTCGTATAGATTTTGAAAGGAGAAAGTTATGGATGCAAAGATTACATTGTCCTTTGATGAGGATACCATAAAGGATGCCAAGGCATTTGCCTCCAAGCATGGCATCAGCCTATCCCGTCTTACGGAGTTTGTCTATAAGCAGATGACCTCCAAGAATTATGCCTCTTTGGAAGATCTTCCGATTTCGAATTGGATCAATATCGTAGCCGAAGAAGGCGTCGAATATAAAAAATCACCATCCCGTAAGCAGCTCAAGGCCGAGTTTTACAATGCCAAGAAATGAGGGTTTTTGTCGATGCCAATGTGATTGTGGCGGTGCTGAACAGACAGTATCCTCTGTTTCCGTATGCCGCTAAGATTTTAAGCCTTGCGGACAATTCTAGGTTTCGGGTGTACACCTCACCGATCTGTTTGGCTATTGCGTTTTATTTTGCAGAAAAGAAAAGTGGCACATTGCGGGCCCGGGAGAAAATAGCCTTATTGTCTAGGAAATTGGACATTACGACCACAGATGTAAATACAGTATTGTCGACGGTTAGAAATACGGCTGTCCATGATTTCGAAGACGGATTGGAGTATTATGCAGCAGTTCAATCTTCTTGTCAGATTATTGTATCGGAAGATGTGTCGGATTTCTATTTTTCGGAAATTCCGGTGCAAGATTGTGAAACGTTTTTGAATACTATATAGATGGCAATGTACACCTACCTACTATAGGAAGTGCAATTGCAATATGCATACATGAAAGTTGTTATAGCAGAAAAACCTTCGGTAGCCCGGGATCTGGCTCGTGTGATGGGAGCGAAGGAAATAAAGGATGGATATATCACGGGAAATGGTTATGCATTTACCTATGCTTTTGGGCATTTAGTTCAATTGTGTACCCCGCAAGCGTATGGCTATGCCACATGGGCGGTGTCCAATCTGCCGATTATTCCAAATGAATTTCGCCTAGAAGCCAAGAAGATCAAACGGGATGGTAAGCAGATGGATGATGCAGGGGCATTGAAGCAACTGAATACCATAAAAACTTTGTTGCAGGAAGCGGAAGAAATCATTGTTGCTACCGATGCGGGACGTGAGGGTGAACTGATCTTTCGGAATATCTATTATTACCTGGGTGCTAAGGTACCGTTCAAACGGCTATGGATTTCTTCCCAAACCGACAAGGCCATACGGGAAGGTTTTGCCAATCTTAAAGACGGAACGGAGTACGATAGTCTGTATATGTCGGCCAGATCCCGTTCGGAATCGGATTGGCTGATCGGTATCAATGCCACGCAGGCATTGACATTGGCTGCAGGAAACAAGGGGTTGCTATCGTTAGGCCGTGTGCAGACTCCGACCTTGGCGATGATATGTTCCCGCTTTTTGGAGAACAAGGATTTCAAACCTCAGGCATTTTACAAAATACAGGCAGGATTTGAAAAAGATAGTATTTCGTTTAAGGCGACTTCCAACAAAATCGACAAAAAAGAGGATGCGGAGGCCGCTATAGCTAAGATTACAGTAGGCGCACTGGCAAAAGTCGTCAAAGTCGAAGCGAAAGAAACCAAAGAGCAACCGCCGCTACTGTTTGACCTGACTTCTTTGCAACAGGATGCCAATAAGAAGTATGGCTACTCTGCCGACCAGACGCTGAGTATTGCGCAGACTTTGTACGAGAAAAAAATCATTACATATCCGCGTACGGGTTCGCGCTATATCGGCGAAGATGTGTTTGAGAAGATTGAAGAATTGTTTCAACATTTGGCAGATACTGCGAAGGAAAGTATTGCTGTCATTTCCCGTAATCTTATTGGGGCAAAGCTCAACAAACGTTCGGTAGACGACAAAAAAGTGACGGATCACCATGCTTTATTGGTCACGGAAGAAAAGCCAGGTCCTATGCCTATAGATCAGCAAAATATCTACAACATGATTGCCAAGCGTATGGTGGAAAGTTTCTCGGAAGTTTGTCTGAAAGATATTACCACGGTTACTATCGATGCGCAAGGTATAGAATTGATCGCCAAAGGAACGGTCATTAAACAGTACGGGTGGAGGCTTTCATCTGAGCAGGTCGATTTGCCTGATGAAGATAAGAATTCTGATGATCAGGACAATGAAAATGCACAATTACCTAAGCTGACGGCCGAAGAACTGTTAGAGATCATGACCTTGGAACTTGCCGAACGCTTTACCAAGGCCAAACCTATTCATACGGAAGCCTCCTTATTGAAGGCTATGGAAACTTCGGGTAAGGAGATCGAGGACGAAGAGATGCGTCAAGCCATGAAAGATTGTGGTCTAGGAACACCTGCTACACGTGCTGCAACTATTGAGACTTTGTTTCAACGCGATTATATCAAACGGGATAAGAAAAAGCTCATCCCTACAGAGAAAGGATTAGCTGTGTATAATCTGATCAAAGATCGTTCGATAGCCAAGGTGACGTTGACTGGAAAGTGGGAACAGAAACTGGAGGAGATGCGGGCTAACAAAGTGTCGTACGACGTGTTTATGAAACATATCAAGGATTATACCGCTAAGATTACCAAGGAACTGTTGCAATTGCGCATTGCTATTCAACATGAAGAGATACAACCACAACAAAAAGGCAAGATAAAGTGTCCAAAGTGTCAATCCGGAAATATCTTACTATACGATAAAGTTGCCCAATGTGACCATTATGCACGGGGATGCGATTTCAAGATATGGCGTACATTGAATGGTGTTTTTTTAGATGAAAAGGAAATGAAAAACCTCTTGGAGAAGGGAAAAACCTCGGTACTGAAAGGTGTGAAGAGCAAAGATGGGCAACTTGTGGAAGCGCCATTGGTTTTTCAAGAATTTAAAGTAGGAGTAGGGAATACTGGATAATTGAGTAAACGAAACTATTAAAATATTTATGCTTAACCGAGAGAGATTACAGTCTAAACTGTAATCTCTCTATCAATACCCTGGATTTGGCTCCAAATTTTTGTTTACTTGTCTTTCTGATGCAGGGATGGGCAATAGATAGAATTTGCTGTCAAATTTATAGGTGCCATTTCCCTCATTGACCTGGCTGACGAAGTTTTCGAGAATGGATGTTGCTCGTGTTCTGTCCATTCGAACCAAATCGAACCATCGTAGAAATTCGCAGGCAAGTTCCAAGCGGCGTTCGTGGAAGATGGCCTCCCGAAAGTCTTCCTGAGAAGTAAGATCTGTAGCTTCGTATAGCGTTGCGTCGCCTCTATCCCGTATATTGTTTAGGATTTCTAAAGCCTCACCATTGGCTTCAAATTCCAGTTCGTTCAACACTTCAGCATACATCAGTAAAATGTCCGTATACCGCAGGACAGAAAGATTGACATCATTGTCTTCGGGAATGCCAGGAACGTCGCCGTGTGCATATTTTACATATAGCAATGTTTCCGTGTCGATGACGCCACTGCTCGTTGTATATCCTTTTTGTATGGTGACGTCTCTTCTGATATCCTGTTCTTCATAGCTTTCATAGAGATCCTTGGAGACAGCAAGCCATAGGGAACGTCCACCATTTGGAAAGAGGGGCGAACGGATATTTTCGGGTACGAGCGTGTACACCAACTGATTGCCTTGATTGATAAGTCCAGAGGTGTACTGTATCTGAAATACGTGTTCTTCGCCATTGTCTTTTGTGTTTTTAAAGCAGTCAGCAAAATCGTCGTACAGGTTGTAGTTTTCGGAATCGATAACTTCTTCCAAAGCTGCTTTTGCTTTGTCGTATTGCTTGTTGAACAGATATAATCTACCTAACAGACCAAATGCCGCATACTTGGTAGCACGGCCGATGTCTTTGCCCGTACTGGTCTCCGGTAATAGTTCGCTAGCCGTTATAAGGTTTTGCGCTGCAAAAGTCAGTGTGACTTCGACAGAGGGACGCGTAAGCTGTAGCAATTCTTGCTCGGTCATGACACGATCTACAATGGGAACACCTCCAAACAACCAGCTTAATTGGAAATAGCAAAACCCTCGGATAAAAAGTGCTTCACCTTTTATCTTTTTTTGCAGATCAGTATCCGTGAACTGTCCTTGATCGATTTGGTCCAAGATGTTATTTGCCCGGTCGATGATGGTCCAATAAGCCGACCAAAGTGAAAGCACGTTGGGATCACTGGCATCCAATGTATATCGGGTGTAGGGGTTGTTGGTCGATGTACTGATATTGTCGCTCAAGCTTTCGACCACTAAGGGATACTGATAACTGTGTATGCCCCTCAATCCGCCGTATGTCCCGCCAATGGCCAAAGAAAAGTCTTGCTGTGTTTTGTAAAAATCGCGTGCATTGTATTTGGATGGAGGAGCTAGTTCCAGTTGTTTTGAACAACCGGGAAACAAGGACACCAACACAATAAGGATGATGAAATGATAATATATATGTAGTCTCTTCATGATATTAAAATGCTAATTGGACACCAAAGGTGAATCTTCTGGAAATAGGATAGGAGCCATAGTCAATGCCCGCAGCTGTGCTTTCATTGCCATCCGAGTTGTTTGCTTCGGGATTAGCACCTGGATATTTGGTAAATGTATAGAGGTTGTCCGCCATCACATATAGACGGGCCTTTTTCATACGTAGTTTGCCCAAGCTTTTTTCACTGAGGGTATAGCCAAGAGTGATATTGCGGATACGCAAAAAGGAGGCATCGTACAGCCAAGTATCGTTGTAAATGGGATTCACGCCAAAGAAATTGGGTGTTTTTCCGTCCCATTCCATATTGGCTCCTGCCGGAATGGATGCCTTCATCTCTTCCGTCTTGTAAGAATGGAGCCATCGTGCGTACTGATTGCTTCCTTCGCCGACACCATTGTCAAAACCTCTTCTTCCTTGATAGAATATTTTTCCTCCCTTGGAACCTTGAAGATCAAAACTGAAATCAAATCCCTGGTATGTGATCTCATTGCTGAAACCATAAAGAAAGTCCGGCTGATTGCTTCCCAATATGACATAGTCGTCCGTATTGATGATATTGTTATGGTCTTGATCTACAATACGGATATTGCCTTCCTGCTGTCCATTGGCAATAGGTACTAATGCATTGCCATCGTTGTCAAAGTGGTGGGGCAATAGCAATCCCTCGGTTTGGTACATATAATAACTGCCTATGGGGTGTCCGGCTTTTGTGATGAAAGCATCTGCTCCCCAAGTATTCACGACAATATCTGCGGCTGTCCCCATGTCGAGTACCTTATTCCTGTTGAGTGAAAAGTTGAGGCTACTCGTCCATCTGAAATTGGTTTTTTCAATATTGGTGGCTGTAAGTTGAAATTCTAAACCTTTATTTTCTACAGCACCTGCGTTTTTGCGAATATTAGCGAATCCAGACAACCTTGTCGTAGGTACATTCAGAAGTAGGTCGGTCGTCTTGTTGCGATAGGCATCGGCGATAAATTGCAAGCGACCGGCAAATAGGTAAACATCTAATCCGATATTGACACTTTGTGTTTTTTCCCAGCTTAAATCCAGATTAGGGATGGTGGAAGGGACCAACCCGTTGAATAGTTCGCCGTTGAGGTTGTAATTTTGTGTGGCTAATAAGGCGATATGTTCGTAGTCTCCTATACGATCATTACCTGCCAATCCCCAAGAACCTCTGATCTTGAGCAAGTCTATAAAATCTACATCCTTTAAAAAAGCTTCTTCATTGAGCTTCCATCCGGCAGAAAAAGCAGGAAACAACCCCCATTTGTAGTTTTGTCCAAACCGTGAAGAACCATCGTAACGCGCCGAAGCCATGAAAAGATACCGATTGAGAAGTTGGTATTGTGCACGGCCAAAGTAGGATGCTATGGTATTGGCTGTTGCATTGGATTTTGCTAGGGTAGGTGTACCTGCATTATCGAGCCAAGGATTTAGGTCGTTTGGATAATCCATTCCGCCACCGGCCAGGTATTCTTCGCTATTGCGTTCAAAACTTTGTCCTGCCAATAGTTCCAGACTGTGATCTTGCCCCAGATCTGGTGTGTAGGTTGCCGTATTCTGTATGCTCATATTGAACGAATTGCGGTTTGTGGCAAATCCGGCCGCCTTTGTGCCACCATTGACATTGAAGGGGATAAATTCGTTGTACGTTGCATTGTGGTAATTGTAGCCGAGCTGCGTACGTAGTTTGAGCGTTTCAATGGGTTTGTATTCTGCGAAAGTATTGAGGTGGAGATTATGTCCCCTGCCATTGGCAGTCATTTCGGCCAATCTTACCAACGGGTTGATGAAGGTATGTGCCTGGGAATAGCCGGTGCTTTCTGTATTTTCATCCAGACCCACGACGGGTGGCATGACGATAGCATAGTGGGCATTGCTTTCCTTTCCCTCTGTTTGTGGTGCTTGTTGACGGCTCAGGGCTGTGGCAATATTTGCTCCTATGTCTATTTTTTCATGTATATGGAATAGTGTATTGGCCCGAAGATTGTAGCGTTCAAAACCTGTATGGCGCATGACACCTTGCTGGCTCATATAACCACCCGAAACGTTGAATGTTCCGATTTCACCTCCCCCGGATACGGTGAGGTCATAGTTTTGCATGGGGGCAGATCTGTAAATGGCTCGTTGCCAATTGTTATTGGGAAGAGAAGAAGGATTGTTATAGGAGTCGGGGTATTGGAATTCAGCAGGGCGCTCATGTACAGGGGCAGATAGATCCCCACCTGTGAGCCGGTATCTTTCATTTCGTACAAAACGGATATAATCCGTATATTGATAGGTATCCATCATTGGTAATATGCGTTCTACTTGCTGGAAGCCTGTATATCCATTGAATTCTATCGACGTTGCACCTTCAGCACCGCCCCTTGTCGAGATGACTATCACGCCATTCGCACCACGGGATCCGTAGATGGATGAAGCAGCTGCATCTTTCAATACTTCGACCGATGCTATATCCCGTGGATTAACATTGCGCATGTGGCTTTGTGGAAGGCCATCAATGACATACAATGGGCTGCTGGAGGCGGTAATGGTATTCATCCCCCGAATCTTGATATTCATGGCACTGCCGGGCAAGCCGGATTGCTGGCTCACGCGTACACCGGGGATTTTGCCGGCAATTCCCTCTTCTGCGGTGCTAATGGCCTGTTGTTGAAAAGCACTTCCTTTCAGGGAACTGATCGCTCCGGTGACGTTTTGACGAAGCGCTGTCCCGTATCCTACCACGACTACCTCATCAATCGATTTTGTTTCGTTGGAAACGAACTGTACATCGATATTTTGTCGTCCCTCAACCAATTCGGTCACATTTTTCTTGCCGTCCGTTCGGAACACAAGGAGCGCATTGCTTTCCACCTGGGATAGTTTGTACATCCCGGATTGATCGGTTTGTGTCTGATTCTGTGTTCCTAGGACTTGGATCGCAACACCGGAAAGTGGCGTGCCATCATGGTCTTTTACAGTACCTTGTACGTCAATTTTGGCTAAAGTGTCGGTTTGTGCAGTGGAGATTTGCGCATGGATATCGAATATGGGAAGCGCTGCTATAAATAATGTGGATAGGATAATGTAAATACCGTGAAATTGAAAATAACACTTTGTTTTCTGCATATACGTAGATATTCGTTTACAAATTTTTTGTCGGCTTTTGGCCAAAACAAAATAAATAGTCGTGTGAATGACACTACTAAAACGCAGAAAGCAGTGTTTTGTTATGTTTTTGTAATATTTTTTTTACATTACTGTGTTTTGAGGTTTAAGGTAGGCATAGCTCACTAATAGAATAGCGAATGTTGAATGAGCCATCCTGTACAGCATGGTTACATAAATTGCATTGTCCGTCAAAAAGCACAATGTATGGAGTTGTATAGCTGTCATTCATGGCTCAATATATCTGTAAGGGCGGTTTCCAAAGTAGGAAATTTAAAAACAAAACCTTCGTTCGACAAACGTTTGGGGATGACCCACCTGCTTTTTAGGAGAAGCTCAGTCTCTGTACGAATCACTACAGCTCCCAGTTCCAATAGCCATGCTGAGAAGGGTAAGCCTATTGTGACGTGCATAAGCCTGCGGAAAGTCTGCATCAATGTCCGGTTGTCCACCGGTGTCGGGGCGGCACAATTGAATACACCGCTTAGGTGCTTATGGGATTGTATGTATAGGATGATGCGGTATAAATCCTCGATGTGTATCCAGCTGAACATTTGTTTACCATTGCCTTGCTTGCCACCCAGTCCGAAGCGAACCAGGTTTTTGAAGGGAGTCATTACACCACCGTCGAGACCAAGCACGATGGTTATACGGAGGGCAACTTGTCGGGTATCGGGCAATTCGAAACCAAAGAAAGTCTTTTCCCAAAGTTTGGCAACTTCTACCGAAAATCCTGTGCCTATTTCACCATGACTTTCCGTCATAGCTCTGTCTTCCGCATTTCTGTAAATGGTCGCTGTACTCGCGTTTATCCAGATTTCGGGCGGATTGGAGCAGTGGGACAGCGCTTCGCCGAGGATTCGGGTGGTTTCGGTCCTAGAAGAGAGTATCTCTGCTTTATTAAGTTTGTTGTAACGACAATTAACCGATTTTCCCGCCAGGTTTATCAGCATTTCGGAATTCTCTAATGCTTCAATGATTTTTCTGGAATCATTCCAAGGGATACCACCGTTGCTCCGTGCAATGGATACAACTTGATAGCGTGATGCCAGAAACCGTTTTGTCAGATATTTTCCTACAAATCCGCTTGCTCCTGCTATAACTATTTTACGTTCCATTTTTAATCGAATTGGTTTTTCAGATCTTTTTCTAAATTATTGAATACATATTCGTGCTCTTGTTGGATGCCGAGTTTTTCCATGGGTTCCCAATAGAACCTAGGTGTCAAAACGGAAGTGTACGTCGTAATCCTTGTCATTTTGCATTTTCCCTCCTCAATGGGTTCGAAATAATAGATAGCTTCCTTGAAACCCAGCCAGTTTCGCCCTACAAGTGTATAGTCCACCACATCCATTTTTAATACCTTTCCTCTTTCATATTCCGTAACAATTTCCGTTATTGTACCTCCTCCAAAGTCTGCATTGCTCATCCTGCCTCCTTTGAAATAGCATATCCTTTTGGCTCCTACCTCTTCTTTTTCCAGCACACATTTTACTGGAATGGGCAAGTCAAATTGCAATAACAAAGGTTTTTCAGCATCAAGCGTATCTACTGATTTGATAGCATCAAAAACTTGTTCGGGGCTGTAATCGAAAATCTTTTCGGTACTTACGGAAATGATTTCTTCCTTTTCTTTCTTTAAATAATGCTCAGATGGCGCAACAATCAGAAAGGGGAGAAGAGGCAAAGTAAGAATGGATAGTTTATTTGTATCGTTGATTTTTCGGTATCTTTTTGCTAATCGAACGACCACATATCCAAGAAAAATGAAGGGTATAACCAAGACAATTGCCATGACAATACAAATAACACCGGACATGCCGGGTATGTAAATAGCAATGAGCAACAAAACTGTCGTGAGAATGGCACCATGTAAAGCATATTTTCTGACTTTCATGGTTCCGACAGCAATGCCGAGCACAACAGGAAGAAGTACAAATAACGTCCAGCTATAGTCTGTAAGACCCAAGAACAGAAACAGGATACCTGTTCCGATAAATAAAGTTGTGATGAGAATGGATAACCGAAAACTTTTGTCTTGTAGTATCTTTTTCATTGCTGTCGGATTTGGTTTTTAGCGTTTCTTATCTAAATGCCGGGGGAACTGCTCTTCTTTGTTTAGCAATACGCTTACCGCGGAAGAATAAAAACATATTTAAGAACAGCATAATGCCCAAGTAAATACTGAATCCTCCAATTTTGTAGCTCAGTTTTTCGATAAGTTCCTGTACGGTGGACTGATGGAGATACATTTCCAATATGTACAACGCAAAACCCACGTTCAAGAGGTAAAAACCGATGCGGAACAGGTTGTTGGTCGCTTTGGCCACATCGGGCCTTCCTTCGAATATGTCGTTCATGTAGACAATACTATTTTTGAACAAGACAATGGCTACATAATACGTCAGACCAATAGCGACAGGCAAGTAGATGGCATAAGCGATGACAGTTAGATTTTCCATGACTTTATTGTTTAAGGGTTAATGAATGTGTTTTATTTTTTGAGAGTAAATAGATAATAAGCATGTTGTTGAAATGGAGTCCTGCTAGTAGCAGTATTAATAAACCTGTTTTGACGGAGACACTGGAGATCAGTGAGCTCCAATCAGAGACTTTGCCCCAAGTGCTGAACTGTAATATGGCGTACCCGATGTTGAACAGGTAATAGGCGATTAGTAACAGATTGTTTGTCGTATCCGTGATATCCTTACGTTGATCAAAAAGTGTGAGGATGAATATCCTTCCATTGCGGTGGAACATCTTGCCGACCCAGTAGATAATGTAGACGGTGACCGTGCCAAAGATGAGGTATGCAAGGATATTGTAATTCATGGCTAATGGCTATACGATGAGTTTAAACAATTTTATCAATAAATCTGCCCGATTGGACTGAAAGACTTTGTTGGCTATGGTCTCCAGTTGGTCGGTAAGCACCTGTATGTCTTTTACCGTTTGGTGGAAAGCCTTGCCGTCTTCCGTTTTGTCTTCTTCTGTTGCTTGGGTGATATCTTTTAAGATATCCATCACGGGGTCGAGTTCTTTCTTTTTGCGCATGATGGCAATTTTCATCGCCCATTTCAATACGTCCTTCTCAGCAACGAAATACTCTTTTCGGTCGCCTGCGATGTGTTTTTTGTAGACGATGCCGTACTCGACGAGTTGGCGGATGCTCATATTGGCGTTCCCTCGTGAGATGACCAACCTTTCCATGATCTCGTCTGTGGATAGAGGGGCATTGGAGGAGAGGAGGAGAGCATGTACCTGTGCTACGGATTTGTTAATGCCCCACTCTGTCCCTAGTGTACCCCAAGTATCTATAAATTGTTGTTTTGCTTCTTGTAATTCCATCTTGCCGTACTTGTTTATTCAAAATTATAAATAGTTTTTGAATTTTCAATAATTTTTGAAAATAAAATATTATTAAAATTTTGCTTTAAAAAAAGTTTTGGCCCGAGAGGGCCAAAAAAATAACTAGATGAAACGACTGTAGTCTTTTGTTTTCAAGGTGTCAAGGTCCTTCTATTTCGTCGGGAATGGGGGTGGGTTGTTCTACTGGAGGTTGTTGTTCACTCTTTTTTTCTTTATAGAGGACACTATTCAATTGATCCATATCCAACTCGTTTTCCCATTTGGCGAGCACGAGCGTGGCTGAAGCATTTCCGATGATATTGGTCAGCGCTCTGGCTTCACTCATGAAGCGGTCTATACCGAATACGATCGCGATGGATTCTACCGGAATATGCCCTACGATCGGCAGCGTTGCGGCCAAGATGATAAAGCCGCTTCCCGTGACGCCTGCTGCTCCATTGGAGGTAAAAGTAAGTACAAAGATCAGAAACAATTGTTCGCTCAATCCCATGGGCTGCCCGATGGCCTGGGCAAGGAAGATAGCCGCCATGGTCAGGTAGATCGCCGTACCATCCAGATTGAAGGAATAACCGGTGGGGATCACCAACCGTACCAAGGATCTGTTGCATCCGGCTTTTTCCATCTTTTCCATGATGGCCGGCAACACCGATTCGGAAGAAGAAGTGCCTAGTACAATAAGTAACTCTTCTTTGATATATCCTAAAAATTTCCAGATGCTGATCTTGTATCGCCACAGCAGGATACCGAGAAATACAAAGATATAGATCAGACAGGCTACATAAAACCAAATCATCATCAGGCCCAATGATTTGAGGATACCGAGGCCATACCGTCCCACGGTAAAGCCTATTGCACCCATGGCACCGATCGGAGCGACTTTCATGATCATTTTGATGACGAGAAATATCCCATCCAAAAAAGATTGCATGACCCGTTTTACCGGGTCGGCCTTTTCGCCCATCTTTGAAAAAGCAAAACCCAACAGCACAGCAAAAAACAGCACCTGCAGAATATTCCCCTCCGCAATAGAGCCAATGACATTATTCGGAATGATGTCCAATAAAAACTGCACCACACCTTTTTGTTCTTTGCCGCCTTCGATGTAGGATCCTACTTGCGAGGTGTCCAAGGTAGATAAATTGACATTCATACCTTCGCCCGGTTTGGCAAGATTGATAACCACCATAGCGATAAACATGGCCATAAAAGTGGTCAGTTGGAAATAAATCATGGATTTAACACCAATCTTACCTACTTTCTTGACATCTTCCATACCTGCAATACCCAACACGATACTACAGAAAATCAAAGGAGCGATGATCATTTTGATGAGTTTGATAAAACCATCGCCAAACGGTTTCAGCGCAACACCCATTTCAGGATAGATATGGCCTAAAGTAGCACCAATAATAATAGCCACAATGACTTGAAAATAAAGCGTCTTGAAAAGTTTCTTCATGTATAATATTAGGTTGAGAGTCGTTGTCCTCGCATGTTAAAATTAGATTCTATGTTTGTTAGCGCCGTAAAAGTATCATTTTTTTATCAATTGACCGTAAAAATCTGTTAAATTTTTGATAAGATGAAAAAGGTAGTGAAATTGTTTTAAAATGTTGATCTGGTATATGCTGTGTAGATTCGGAGGTTTTTAACGTGATGAAGTGGTAGGAAAACTTTACCTTTGCTATGGTATGGCGACAACACTTTACAATCCGTTTTTAGACTTTCAATTTGACAATCAAACTTGTTTTTTGACTGGAAGGCAATTGCAATCGGAAGACGAACGTATTCAAGTCTTTCCGGTATGGATGATGCGTGCATTTGATTTGGAAGAAAAACCTTTTAAGATGCTTGATGAGCGTATCGTAACCTACAAACAGCTTCAGGTGCCCTGTTCAGCAGATGTCGCTTCCTTATTTGAACAAACAGAAATCAAGGTCGAGGAAGCTGTGCAGCAGGGGTATGAAGCGGTAAGAAACTTGGATGAACTTGTTTTGTTCCATTGGGTAGCCAAAATATTGTATGGCGTGGTCTTTAACGAGATACAAACCGGGATTCGTCAATCGATGCTTTCTGGCGAGCCGATGAATTTTTCTCAAGCTTTGGTACACAAGTTTCGCAATCTGCACGCTATGTTGCAGTCTATTGTGGTGAATATGGAGTTCGAACAGCGAAATCCTTTTACCATTCAGATCTTTCCGGTGGCAAATGCACCTGAAACCTTCTCCTATAGAGACGAAATCAATACCTTGATATTTTCCTTACGTATGCATGATTTTGCCATCATCGCCACTTTGCAGGACAATGGTACGAATGCTATCTATCATGAAGATGTTTTGAAAAAAATAGATGGCTATAGGCTGCATCCTATACAGTTTGAGGAAATCTGTGCGCGTTATTTCTATTCTGCTTATTTATTCAATCGCTTGCCGGAATATACTTATATGGATACTGGAAAGAGAGTTTTTGTAGAGCCGATGCCCCTCAATGATTGGACATTGAAGCCTATCTTCGATCCTTGGCAGGCCAAAATTTATGGACAGGTTCTCGAAAATTTTTGGAAACCATGGGGATATACACTATTTGAAATCATTAAAGATCCCGAACATCCTATGACTTTTCTTACGGATGAAGAGGGGAGTTTCAGAGCACATGTGGATGTACCTTTGCTGGGATAAAGAATTTTGGCTTGTGTTTTGTGGAGAGTTTAGCAGGGGTAATTTCATAGATAAGAGGTATAATGGTTGTGAATAAAGTGTTGCTTGTGGCTGTTGGGATTTGTTGGGGCATATTGATTTATGCTCAGGAAAAAACTGTTGTACCAAAGGACACGAGTATTGTAAGAGTTGTGGATAAGATCCCTCAGTTTCCCGGAGGGTTACAGGGATGGCGTCGGTTTTTAGAAAATAATTTGGATATTGGTAGGGCTGTTCAAGCTTTGGACAGTGTCGCCTATGTAAAATATGGTTCGAGACAGACTGCTTATCTTGAGTTTACGGTATGTGAGGATGGTGAGGTTTGTGATATTGAGGTGCTTAATAAGGATGGGGTAAGTCCCGAATTTTCGCGTGAGGTACTTCGTATTATGAAAAAATCCCCAAAATGGGAGCCTGGAAAGGTAGCTGACAAACCGGTTAGGACACGGTTCAAACAGCCGATTACAGCTGTTTTGGATCTTTGAGTAGACAACCAACCCTATGTCTGTGGTTGATGATCTGCCGTCGAGGTGGGACTATGGATAGAAACCGAGGGAGGATACTCATGTAGGGTATAATATCTGTTGGACCAACTGTTGCAGTACGGGAATTACCCTCTCTTGAAACCATGGATTTTTTCGCTGCCATATGAAATTTCTAGGGGAGGGATGAGGTAACGGGAAGAACCGAGGGAGGTATTCATGGTAGTTTTTTACGCTGTCGGTTAGACTCCTGTACTTTTCATTTTTCAGATAATATTCTTGAGCATATTTGCCGATCAGGAGAACCAATTGGACATCGTTGAGCTTTTTGAGAATCTGAGGATGCCACAATGGTGCACATTCCTTCCGTGGAGGGAGATCTCCGTTTTTACCTTTCCCCGGGTAACAAAGACCTGTGGGTAAGATCGCAAATTTTTGGGTGTCATAAAAATCCATATCGGATACATTGAGCCATTTTCGGAGCTCTTTTCCACTTTGATCGTTCCAAGGGATGCCCGATAGATGTACTTTTATGCCGGGAGCTTGACCCACAATTAATATTTTGGAAGTCTGGTCTAGTGTAAAAACAGGGTGCGGATCGTACGGTAATTTTCCTTCGCATACACGACAGGCTTTTATTCGAAACATAAGTTCGTCGAGATTTTCCTCCATTTTGGTGGTATTGAAATTGTGTCGATAATATAAGAATTATTTTTGATGCTTAAAAAACTAAAGGTCAAAATCTATAGAATATCGAGTTAATGGGGCTTTTCCAAAAAAATATCGTTCAGTTTTTCAGCCGGTTGCGGATTTTATTTGTTTTAAGGTTTTTTTTGTTTTGGATATATGGGTTT
>NZ_JAAJTJ010000037.1 GCF_011030405.1 Parapedobacter sp. SGR-10 | reverse complement strand
TTTTTTATGTACTCTTATTAGAAAATATCCTTATTCTTTCTCCACTTGCATATAATTCAACTCAAGTGGGGTCTTACGACCGAATACCTTAACCATAACCGTAAGCTTCTTCTTGTCTTCATGGACTTCTTCGATCTCTCCGGTAAACCCATTGAAAGGCCCATCGATAACCTTGACAGATTCGCCCACCAAGTAGGTCATATTGAAGCTTTCGCCCTGTTCTGCCATCTCGTCCACTTTGCCCAAGATACGGTTTACCTCAGCCTGACGCAGGGGTATAGCCACACCAGCCTTGTCACCCAAGAAGCCGATAACACTATTAAGGTTTTTGATTACATGCTCGATCTCCCCATCCAAAGCTGCTTCAATCAATACATACCCTGGGTAATAGTTACGCTCTTTGGCCACCTTTTTGCCATCCCGCATCTGGTAATATTTTTCCATAGGTATCAATACCTGTGGCACCAAATGCTGAATACCCAAACGGCTTACTTCCGCTTCTATATATTGTTTTACTTTCTTTTCCTTACCACTTACAGCACGCACTACGTACCATTTCAAACTTTGATCAGCCATAATATAAAACGGATAAAATTAAGACGCAGTACCGTACAATAATTCCAAAACGTTACTTGAAGCCTTGTCCATCACAAATATCAACAATGCGATAATCAAAGAAGCTATAAGCACGACTACTGCATGGTTTTGAAGTTGAGACCAAGTCGGCCAAGTTACTTTTTCAGTAATCTCAACGTAAGAGTCTTTTATAAAATTAAGTACTTTAGCCATTTTTAGTTTACTTAAACTTTGTTTAGCACGGGTACCAGGACTCGAACCCAGACCAAAGGTTTTGGAGACCTTCGTTCTACCTTTAAACTATACCCGTGTGATTTTTACTGTTGCAAATATAGCGTTTACACGCTAGTACAACAAATAATATTTATCTTTTTTGGGCTTTAAGAATTGTCTTAAAGCGAAAAAATAAGCTAATCAGCAGATGCTGATTAGCTTATTTTGTATTTAGAATAATCGAAAAGATTACGCTAAGATTTCAGTTACCTGACCGGCACCTACGGTACGACCACCTTCACGGATAGCGAAACGTAGACCTTTTTCCATAGCAATAGCGTTGATCAATTTTACAGTGATCGTTACGTTATCACCTGGCATAACCATTTCAGTACCTTCTGGCAAAGAGATTTCACCAGTTACGTCTGTCGTACGGAAATAGAACTGAGGACGGTATTTGTTGAAGAATGGCGTGTGACGGCCTCCTTCAGCTTTTGACAATACGTAAACCTCAGCTTTGAATTCTGTGTGAGGAGTTACTGAACCTGGTTTTACGATAACCATACCACGACGGATATCAGTTTTCTCAATACCACGCAGCAATAGACCTACGTTGTCACCAGCTTCACCATAATCCAAAATCTTACGGAACATCTCAACACCAGTTACAGTAGATTTCAAATCTTCAGCACCCATACCTAGGATTTCAACCGGATCACCAGAGTTGATCACACCTCTTTCGATACGACCTGTCGCAACAGTACCACGACCAGTGATCGAGAATACGTCTTCGATAGGCATCAAGAAAGGAAGGTCAGTCAAACGTGGAGGGATTGGAATGTAGTTGTCCACAGCATCCATCAATTCCATGATTTTGTCTACCCACTGAGGCTCACCGTTCAATGCACCCAATGCAGAACCTTGGATGACAGGGATATCATCACCTGGGAATTCGTAGAATGACAACAATTCACGAACTTCCATTTCAACTAGCTCCAACAACTCAGGGTCGTCTACCAAGTCAACTTTGTTCAAGAATACTACCAATGCAGGAACACCTACCTGACGAGCCAATAGAATGTGCTCACGAGTCTGAGGCATAGGGCCGTCTGTCGCAGCAACAACAATGATCGCACCGTCCATTTGTGCAGCACCAGTAACCATGTTTTTCACATAGTCAGCGTGACCTGGACAGTCAACGTGTGCATAGTGACGGCTAGCCGTTTGGTATTCTACGTGTGCCGTGTTAATCGTGATACCACGTTCTTTTTCTTCAGGAGCAGAGTCAATTGAATCAAATGAACGAGCCTCTGAAAAACCTTTATCAGCTAATACTTTAGTGATAGCAGCTGTTGTTGTAGTTTTACCGTGGTCAACGTGACCGATCGTACCAATGTTTAAGTGTGGTTTACTACGGTCAAATTTCTCTTTTGCCATGTTTATGCGAATTAGTAATTATTAAATATTTCGTTATTAAAATTGTACAAAAATAATAAACTTATTTTATAGAGCCAAAGATGGGATTTGAACCCACGACCTCTTCCTTACCAAGGAAGTGCTCTACCCCTGAGCTACTTCGGCTTTTATAAAAGCTTACGAAAGATTATTGCCCCTATCTACTCAGATGTGTATCATGAAAGACAGAGACTTAAATTATAATCTTTTGACAATGTAACGAGCGGAAGACGGGTCTCGAACCCGCAACCTATAGCTTGGAAGGCTATCGCTCTACCAATTGAGCTACTTCCGCTTGTGATTTTGGATTTTTGATTTACAATTTTAGATTTTTTCAATCGTCAATCGTAATTCATCAATCCACAATCATTGTGGTGGAGGGAGAAGGATTCGAACCTTCGAAGCCGAAGCAACGGATTTACAGTCCGTCCCATTTGACCGCTCTGGAACCCCTCCAGACCTGCAAAACTGCATTTGAGCCCCCTGCCGGGATCGAACCAGCGACCTACTGATTACAAGTCAGTTGCTCTACCAGCTGAGCTAAGGAGGCTTATTATTTTCTTCAAAATCACCTAAGAACACCTACTCCAAAAAATAAAGAGCGAGTGCAAAAATCACGATTTATTTTCAATTTTGCAAATGATTTCGAAAATCTTTTTACAACCAATATGCTACAAAGAACATCTTCAAACATCCTAAAAAGGCAACCCTCTGGATTTTGATGCTGCAAAGATATAGACTTGGGAGACTTTACAAAAATATTTTTTACTTTTTTTTATATCGATTCCCTCAGTATATTGATATGCAAGCAAATAAGTTTACCAAAAGAAGAAAACAAAGCATGATCACAAACTTTTCGTCTATCTTTGCGTCATAATATCGAAGCCATATCCATATGTATAGACTGTTTATTTTTATTTTTTCTTGTTTTCTAATGGCTCAGGTCTACGCACAGAAAAAAACCGGCCTTATCACTAGAATTAAAAATAAATACCTCTCCTCCCAAAGCGACAGTACACGTGAAGGTAGTCTGATGATCCTGCCGGCATTCGGTTATGCGCAGGAGACAGGAGCAGAATATGGGCTGGCATCTACCTACGATTTCTATACAAATAAACAGAACCATCTCAGCCGTACTTCCAACGTTACCTTTATGGCTACGTTGACTACAAAAAAACAAAAAAACATCAAGCTCAATACGGACATCTGGACCTATGACAACACCTACCATATCCTATCCGAGCTGCGCTATCGGGATTGGCCATTCAATTTTTATGGTTTGGGCAACTCGACCTTATATGCAGACGAAGACCACCTGGGTCAAAAACTGATCAGAGTAAAGCTTGATATCGAACGTAAGGTATCCAAAAGTATATATGTCGGACTGAACACGATGTACGAACATTTCAGGATAAGCGACATAGAGACGGGAGGTGCCCTCGAAAACCCGGACATTATCGGAAAAAACGGCGGGCAATACCTCGCTATTGGAACCTCTGTTCTATATGATACCAGAGATTTTACGACGTATAGCAGCCGAGGTCTCTTTGTTCGGGCAAAATATGCCTATGCTCCCAACTTTTGGAAAGCAGACAATTTTACCGGTGGTTTGGCCGAAATGGACAGCCGTTTTTTCTACAGTCCCCTACCCAATCTAACACTGGCTACACAGGCCCTTTATCGGGGGACAATCGGCCAACAAGCTCCTTTCTACGTCTACCGTGATATGGGAGGCGACATGAGCATGCGGGGATATTACTTGGGCAGGTACAAGGACAAAAACTATGCAACCGCACAGACAGAAGTTCGTTACCGGGTGATGCCTCGCGTTGGCTTAGTTGCCTTTGGTGGTTTGGGGAGCACCTTTTCCAAACAGCACGCCTTTCGTACAGCGCCAACCTATGGAGCTGGCCTTCGCTACTTCTTTAGCCTCGAACACCGCAGTACGGTACGTTTTGATTATGCGTTCGGAGAAAAAAGACCGGGCGAACAACGACAATCCGGCTTCTACATCAGTCTCAGCGAAGCTTTTTAATTGTTTACAACTGCTTGCAAAGAGTGAATAAAGAAAAAATATAGATAATTTATTTTTTTACATTTTATTATGTTAGGAATCCTAACTATATTTGCAATAGCAGTAGTGCTACAGAACATTAAACTCAATCAAATGGCAAAATCAATTTTTTATCATGCCGGTTGTCCTGTATGTGTCAGTGCAGAACACGACATCATCAACCTGATCGGAAAGGACAATGTGGAAATCGTGCACCTTGGCGAAGAGAGAAACAAGATAGACGATGCAGAAAAAGCTGGTGTCAAATCCGTTCCGGCTTTGGTAACGCCCAATGAAAATGTGCTTCACATCAACTTTGGTGCTTCCATAGCAGAAGTAAAGGGTTAAAAAATTTTGCTCCGTAAAGTTAGTTATCCTAACTTTACGGAGCATTTGTGGTTAAACAATAAAAAAACAAATCAACATGCAAGTAGCAGTTTGGGACACTTATGTAACAAAAAAGGACGGCACGGTCATGCACTTTGACATCATTGTTCCCATAGAGACAAAAGAAGAGGCCACAATACACAGCTATGGCAGAGCCTACCTTCAAACCAAGGAACAAGAAGGCCAACCACTGACGTCAAGAGAATGCCAGTTTTGTCATATCGAAAGTATAAAGCCACAATGGGAAAACGACATTAGGCAAAAAGGCTATTTTATTTATGAAATGGAAAACTGTGGGTAAGGGGATCGACACATGAACAAATCCGACTTTGATTTAACCCATCAAAACCAAAGCATAGAAAGCAAGATCGTAGCTTCGTTGGAGCGGGTCGCCCAAGCTTTTCGCGCACTGCTGTGGCAGGAAAGCAAGGAGTTTTCACTAAGCCCTATCCAAGTACAGGTTTTGATTTTTTTGCTTCATCACAGCAGTGAAAAGAGAAAAGTGAGCTATTTGGCAGACGAATTTAACATGACCAAAGCCACGATCAGCGATACGATCAAAACTTTGGAACATAAGGACTTGATCGTCAAGGAATATGAACTCTCCGACACCAGGAGCTATACCATCAACCTCACGCCAAAGGGGAAGGAAATCGCCAACAAAACCTCTCTTTTTACACAGGAAATTCACACACCTATTGATCAGCTACATCCTGATGATAAAGAAAACCTGTTGTTGAGTTTACTCGACATCATCCGACATCTGAACAAGACTGGCATCATCACCATCCAACGCATGTGTATGACCTGCGCCTACTATTCCCCTTCGAAACAAGGGCAAGGACATTTCTGTAACCTGCTTCACCAACCCTTACGTACAAATGATTTAAGAATAGATTGTCCGGAGCATGAAATGCAAAAGTAACCCGACCGCAAATAAACTTTTCCAAAGTTCAGAGCTTTGGAAAAGTTACAAGTACTTCCAAAACGGGAACCTTAGCTTAAAGTTCTGTTTGGGCTGTTCCCGGCGGTAAAATATCAATCCAAATAAAAACAAATCTATCGTAACGATGAAACGCCCGTCTTTGCAGACATGACGCCATCTTCGTATATGATATTCACTGTTATAAATTCCCGCCAGCACGATATAATGAAATTGATGTTGCAGTTGAGCAAGATCTTCCACTGTCGTCACCGCATCCTCTATGTACAAAGCCTTGCTCTCTCCGACTTCCACCCGCGACAAGGTATGCACGACTCCAAAGTAATCCGCTATTTCCTTGACCAGAAGATTCCCTATTCGAGTTCGCCTATACTTTTCTTCCGTCCTCTTATATATAACTTTATCCGCCAATCTGTACACGAATGGAGAATGTGTCCCATGCCGGCTATGCGAAGACGCAAAATGCCAAAACCCATGTAAAATATAGCGCAAACGTTTCACAACCCAAACATAACATTTTTTTATATGAGAAAGATTTCCTAATTTTAGACTAAGGAAAAGATAATGCCCACATGCAAGAGAATGAATTGAGAGCCTTAATATCCTTATTGGATGATCCGGACAATGAAATTTTTGACCACGTAGAGCAACACCTGATTACCTGTGGTCCGGAGGTCATTCCCCTTTTGGAAGAGACCTGGGAATCCTCTTTTGACCCCCTCTCCCAAACCCGTATCGAGAACATCATTCATCGCATCCAGTTTGACCAGATCAAAAACGACCTACAAATCTGGGCCTTACAAAACAGCAGCGATCTATTGGAAGGGCTATTGATCATCAACCGTTACCAATATCCCAATCTGGATGAAGATATTGTACACATGCAGCTTGCCGAACTCCGTCGCAACGCTTGGTTTCACCTGATGTATGAAATGAGTCCACTGGAAAAAGTAAAACTACTCAACAATGTACTATTCAGGGAATTTGGTCTATCCGGAAACACAGCCAACTACCACGATCCACAAAATTCCTTTATCCACAAAGTGCTGGAGACCAAGAAAGGTAATCCGCTGTCATTGGCCTGCATATACAGCATTATTGCACAAAAACTAGACATCCCTATCTATGGGATCAATCTACCCAAACATTTTGTAGCCGCTTATATCGAAGAAGAGCTCCAAACGCCTTTATTCTATATCAATGTGTTCAACAGAGGACAAGTCATGAAGCATGACGACATTTATTCTTTTTTGAAACAACTCAATCTCTCCCCAAAAGAGGAATACATCCTACCATGTACCAATGTCGCGATAATCAAACGTGTCATACGCAACCTGATGACAGCTTACGATCATATAGGCAACCTGGAGAAAAAAGAAGAAGTAGCTATTCTATTGGCTCTTTTGGAAGAGTAAAAAAGTTCCGTATTAATATTCATTGACCCCTCGGGAATCCAGAAAAATAGCTTGTGGTGTTTGATTATTGCCCAAGGTCATCTCCTTGTCCGGAGCAACATCGCCACTATCTTCAAGCTTGAATCGAAATACTTTTCTAGCACCCGCGTCCGAGACATAGATATACTTAGGATTCTCTTTTCCGTCTACTGTCACGCTTAATGGCTCCTGCAACAGCGTAGAAGCCCCCGAAATCACTCGTGTAGGCTGAATCGTGGCATCTGCTTTATATTGGGAAAATTTCTCAAAAACCAATATTTTCGCTCCTACGCCACTACTCTCATAATCGCTCAACACCAATATATCCGAGGCTTTGGCATAGAAAAACCCACGGATATTTTTCGAACCGGACACTGTCAACCGATAGGTAGGCCTAATGTCTTCCACCAGCGTATCGCGTCTACGGTTTACCTCATTTACAAAATCTCTAAACACTAAGATGCCTCCGTCAGCACCCGTCTTGGACAACATCAAGTGTGTAGAATCCAACTGCATACCCCAAATGCGATCTTCCAACATGACCTGAAAGGCATACCTGGCAAATCCGTTGTAACGCCGCGGCTTATCTACCACAAACACACTGACCGTATCATCTCCAGGGTTGGCGATCAAGAGTTGGTCCAAATTATCTATATTATGGTACCACAATCCCCTCACCCGATCAAACTTCCTGTTGCCAATATTCCCAACAGAGGCCAGTTGCCCCTTATCATTGACAGACTGTACACGAATAGTTGTATCTTCATAAGCAGGCGTGTTCACACTCGCATGGAATACACTTCGAGCGAAAGCACTGAAATGGAGAACACCTCCCCCCTTTGCACCTGAGTCGTACCGCAAGGCCCCTTGCGTTGTAAAATCTGTTGAATCCGCCGGATCAATCACGAAGATGTTTCGAAGCTGCGCATCACCCGAACTGGGATTGTAGTCCGATGTCGAGACGTACAGACGGGAGATGGGCTTTCTGGCTTTGCGTGGCTCATCATCATCCCGCTGGCAACTCCAAGTTACCAATAGTACAGAAAATATATACAGAAAATACTTCGTCCCTTTCATGTTCTTAGAAATTACATGTTACAAACTTAGATAAAATGCTTTGCATTCACGAAAACCTACTCGTAAAAAATCGTTCACCCTAATTATATACGAATAATAGCCCTTTAATGCCACAACACACATTTAACTTTTTATTATCCGGCTATTTCCGTAAAATTGCACATTCCCACAGGTAAAAAAAATGGAACAGAAGAAACCTTTTATACGAGAAAAACTTGAGCTACCGAACGAGGGTAAAAAATTGCTGCTTCACTCCTGCTGTGCACCATGCGCTGGAGAAGTCATGGAAGCATTGATCGCATCCGACATAGATTTTACGATCTATTTCTACAATCCCAATATACATCCTCGCAAGGAATACGACATCCGTAAGGAAGAAAACATCCGTTTTGCGGAAAAACACGGCATACCTTTTATCGATGCCGATTACGACGTAGACCATTGGTTTGAACTGGCCAAAGGTATGGAGCACGAACCCGAGAGAGGGATACGCTGCACAATGTGCTTTGATATGCGATTTGAAAAAACTGCCGAATATGCGGCAAAACATGGCTTTGACGTCATTTCAAGCTCTTTGGGAATCTCCAGATGGAAAAACATGGAACAGATCAACGATTGTGGGCTAAGAGCCGCCTCCCGCTTCCCCAACATGGAATACTGGACGCTCAACTGGCGTAAGAAAGGTGGATCAGCCCGCATGTTGGAAATTAGCAAACGCGAAAAATTCTACATGCAGGAGTATTGTGGCTGTGCATATTCGCTTCGTGACACCAACAAATGGCGTATGGCGCATGGACGCGAAAAAATCGAGTTGGGCACAAAGTACTACGGCGACGAAGAGCAATAGACACTTCTCTCAACTTCAAGAACAGAAAGCCATACTATGAGACAAGGTATTTATTCTATTGTCCCTATACTTTTTTCCTTCTTTGCACTTACAGTTCATGCACAGCAGATCGCTACGCTAGCACTGACCACCACCGGCAAGGAGAAGTTCGCCATCCCTATGCAGGTTGATCTCGATGCGATCACCCCTATTCCCGACAGTGCTTTGCAGCTTTTGGAGATAAAGGACGGAAAAACGATCCATACCCCATTTCAGATTGAGGCTACCGGCAAAGGGCGTATCCTGCATTGGGTATTGACACCTTCGCAAATCACAGATAGAGTTTTTGAACTGATACAGTCTCCAGATCGTGTACCAATACCCTCTCCTGCTATGGAGGTTGAAGAAAATGACGGTGCTCTGCATATCTTGAGCGCTGGAAAAAAGCTACTGCAATACAACTTCAAAACAGTATATCCACCGCGAGGTGTAGATAGCGTGTATAGACGGAGTGGGTTTATCCATCCCTTGAATACCCCGTCGGGACACACGCTGACCCGCATCCATGCACCTGACCATTACCATCATTGGGGGTTATGGAATCCCTGGACTCGTGTGCGTTTTGAAGGAGAAACCCTAGACTTTTGGAATCTTGCCGACAGGAAAGGAACAGTACGTTTTGGTGGATTCACCGCTATAGAAAAAGGTAATGTGTACGCTAATCTAAGTGCCAGGCATGAACATGTTGCCTTCAAAAAAGACGGAACGCAAAAAACAGCCCTAAATGAGATCCACAGTATGCGAATCTACCGGATGAATCCTACGGACAGATACTACATACTAGACATCACTTCACAGCTCAGCTGTGCCAGTTCCAGTCCTGTCACACTATTGGAATATCGCTACGGTGGTTTGTGTATCAGAGCTACCGAATATTGGAATAAGAACAACAGTGTACTACTCACCTCCCAAGGACACGATAGAAAAAGTGCAGACGGCAGCAAAGCTCAATGGATTTTGGCACAAGGCAACCTACAAAATGATTACGGAGGCTTTGCAATGATGAGCTACCCCATCAATTATAACCATCCCGAACCGTTGCGGGTTTGGCCGGAGAATACCATTGCCAACGATGGCGATGTATTTATTAATTTTTCTCCGACAAAAGATAAAGACTGGTTGCTGGAACCCGGAAAGACCTATCTCCTCAAATACAGATTTTTAATTTTTGACGATAGATTGTCCCAAGAAGATGCCGAAGAAGCATGGAAGTCTTTTGCACACCCACCTACCCTTAAAATCCAGAAGTAAAAATAGGTTGGTATATAGATCCCTTCGTTGCATTAAAATTATTTCACAAAATAATTGCAAGCTTGGAATTAAAAGATTAATTTTGCAGGCTCAAATACAGGATTGTGAAGTACCTTAGACAATATAGAATCCCTTTCTCGGGGTTGGCCGCAGGACAACACGATTTTGAGTTTGAAATAGATGATAAGTTCTTTGATTGTTTTGAGCATTCATTGGTCAAAAAAGGAAAGTTGACAGCTTCGGTAAAATTGCAAAAGCAAGAAACCATGCTGATCGTTCTTTTTGACATCAAAGGCAGCGTACAGCTGACTTGTGATGTGTGCCTATCCCACTTCCAATCCCCATTGCTCTGTCAAGAGCGGGTCATTGTCAAATTTGTCAATGAAGAATGGGACGAAGAGACTGATGAGGTATTGATCCTCAACAAAAATGACCATGAGCTCCCTATCGCCGATTTGTTGTACGAATACATCAATGTAAGGGTTCCGTACTATACCAAATGCGAAGAACAGGGCATAGGTATCCAATGCGACCCAGAGATGCTGGCAAGGATAAGCAATACTGAACAATCATCCCTAGAAGAAGAAAACATCGACCCGCGGTGGGCGACATTAAAGAATATCAAAAACAATTAAAAAATTATAATACGAGATGGCACATCCAAAGCGTAAGACTTCGAAATCAAGAAGAGACAAAAGAAGAACACATTATAAGGCTGAAAGACCTACTTTGACAGTTTGCAAAGAGACTGGTGCAGTTCACACACCTCACCGTGCATATACTGTAGACGGCAACTTGTACTACAACGGCAAATTAATTATTGAAAACACAACAGCTGTCTAAAGCAAATCTTTTGGAATAAACATCCCAAATAAGCATTTAAAATTATTTTTTTGCTTTAATTTGGGATGTTTTTTGCGTATTATTGAATTAGAAAATAATAACGAATGAAGATTGGTTTAGACATTCTGGGGGGCGATTATGCTCCCAAATCCACAATATCAGGCGCGATCGAGGCGCAAAAAGTTCTTCAAAAGGATCAACGTATAGTACTATTCGGGGACGAAGAAGAAGCAAAGAGAAGCATAGAAGCGGCGGGAGCAGATCCTTCACTATTTGACTACGTGCATGCACCCGAAAACATATCTATGCATGAACACCCTACGAAAGCAATCAGCCAAAAACCCAACTCCAGCGTGGCCAAAGGTTTTGAATTACTAAAGGCAGGAGAAATTGATTCGTTTTCTTCGGCAGGAAATACAGGAGCCATGCTCGTCGGTGCGATGTTCAGTGTCAAGCCCATTCCGGGTGTATTGCGTCCGGCGATAGCGACCAATGTACCGAAACTGAAAAACGGCTATGGCATCTTACTTGATGTCGGCGCCAATGCCGACTGCAAGCCCGAGATGCTCAATCAATTTGCCGTATTGGGCAGCTTGTATGCCGAACATATTTCCGGCACAAAAAATCCCAAAGTCGCTTTGCTCAACATCGGTGAAGAAGAAGAAAAAGGAAATATCCTCACCATCGCAACCTACCCTCTTTTAAAATCCAATCCCAAAATCAATTTCATAGGCAATGCAGAAGGCCGTGATCTATTTAGCGACAATGCTGATGTATTCGTCTGTGATGGATTTACGGGCAATATCGTCTTGAAACTGGCAGAATCCTTTTATGCCATTACCTTGAAAAAACAGCTAAAGGATGATTTCCTGGAGAGATTCAATTACGAACAATACGGCGGTAGTCCAATCTTGGGAGTCAATGCCCCTGTCATCATCGGCCACGGCATATCATCCCCCGAAGCTATCAAAAATATGGTATTACTATCAAAAGAAATGATCGAATCCAAGTTTATTGACAAGATCAGATCGGCTTTTAATTAATATATTCTATGTCTAAAATTCATGCAGCTATTACAGCAGTAAACGGTTACGTCCCAGACTATGTGTTGACAAACAAAGAGTTGGAGACGATGGTCGACACGAATGACGAATGGATTGTCTCCCGTACCGGCATCAAAGAAAGACGCATATTGAAAGGGGAAGGATTGGCAACTTCCGACTTAGCCGTCCCGGCTGTAAAAGGGTTATTGGAAAAAAGAGGTATCGCGGCTACCGATATAGAGCTTATCATCTTCTGCACCAGTACTCCCGATATGCTATTTCCCGCTACGGCAAACATTCTGGCAGACAAGATCGGTGCAACAAATGCCTGGGGTTACGACCTTCAAGCCGCCTGCTCAGGCTTTCTTTTTGGATTGACTACAGGTGCTCAGTTTATCGAATCGGGCAAGCACTCCAAGGTTCTGGTCATCGGTGCAGATAAAATGTCATCAGTCGTCAATTATGAAGACAGAAACACCTGTATACTTTTTGGTGACGGATGTGGAGCGGTATTGCTGGAACCCAATACGGAAGGCAATGGTATTCAGGACACGATCTTGAAGACCGATGGTTCCGGAGGACAATACCTAAATATCAAAGGTGGCGGTTCGCTAAATCCGGCATCCCATCAGACCGTAGACGCAGGTATGCACTACGCTTATCAAGAAGGACGTACTGTATTCAAATTTGCAGTGACCAACATGGCCGATGTAGCCGCTGAGATCATGGAGCGCAACAATCTATCCTCCGAAGATGTCGCATGGCTTGTACCCCATCAAGCCAACAAACGCATCATCGATGCTACGGCCGAAAGAGCCGGACTACCCGAAGAAAAAGTCATGGTAAACATTCACAAATACGGGAATACAACCAGTGGAACGATCCCTATCTGCCTTTGGGAATGGGAAAGCCAGCTGAAAAAAGGAGACAACCTCATTCTGGCCGCATTTGGTGGAGGATTTACATGGGGATCTGTATATTTGAAATGGGCATACTAAATCATTCGATTTTTCGTATATTTAAAAGAGACTAAATTTTTAACACAAAATAAAACCTACTACTATGAGTATGGATATCAAACAAATTCAAGACCTGATCAAATTCGTAGCAAAATCAGGTGTGAATGAAGTATCAATTGAAGAACAAGATTTCAAGATTACAATAAAGACCAACCAGGAACCTACTTACGTGACAGCAAGTATTCCTACAGTAGCACCAGCTCCCCTTCCGACAGCTGCCCCTGTAGCTCCGGTAGCTGAACCAGTAGTACCTGCAGCAGCTGCTCCAACAGCAAATGAGGAGGCAAATTTCATCACTATCAAATCACCGATGATCGGTACATTCTATAGATCTCCAGGCCCAGACAAACCTGTCTTCGTCAATGTAGGCGATGAGATCACACCCGGAAAAGTACTGTGTATCATCGAAGCCATGAAACTATTCAATGAGATCGAATCCGAAGTATCGGGCAAAATTGTAAAAATACTCGTAAATGATGCACAACCTGTTGAATACGATCAACCGTTATTCCTGGTTGATCCCAGATAATCTTAGGTAAGAGATATTAGACATTAGACATGAATGAAAATAAAATTTGTCGGTTGACAATTGATTTTCAAATTTTCTAATCTCCTAATTTCCAAATTATAACAAATGTTCAAGAAAATATTAATAGCCAATAGAGGAGAAATAGCCCTTCGCATCATCCGTACGTGCCGTGAGATGGGTATCAAAAGCGTAGCGGTGTATTCTACTGCAGACAGGGATAGTCTCCATGTGAGATTTGCAGACGAAGCTGTGTGCATCGGCCCTCCAGCAAGTAAAGATTCTTATCTGAATATTCCCAACATCATTTCAGCCGCAGAGCTGACCAATGCTGACGCCATCCATCCAGGCTATGGATTTTTGTCCGAAAACGCAAAATTCTCTGCGATTTGTGCAGA
This sequence comes from Parapedobacter sp. SGR-10, assembly GCF_011030405.1. Lineage (GTDB taxonomy): Bacteria > Bacteroidota > Bacteroidia > Sphingobacteriales > Sphingobacteriaceae > Sphingobacterium. The sequence goes on along the minus strand of NZ_JAAJTJ010000037.1, from coordinate 13,335 downwards.
ATACGGCATCAAATTCATTGGTGCCACAGCAGAACAAATCGAAAAAATGGGAGATAAAGCTTCGGCCAAAGATACCATGAAAAAGGCAGGAGTACCTACAGTACCGGGTTCTGACGGCTTGATTCCCGATGTGAAAACCGGTATCAAGCTGGCCAATGAAATAGGCTACCCTGTCATCATCAAAGCGACTGCAGGTGGTGGTGGCCGTGGTATGCGTATCATTTGGAAAGATGAAGAATTCGAACCCAATTGGGACTCGGCCCGCCAAGAAGCTGCCGCAGCTTTTGGCAATGATGGCATCTATCTGGAAAAGTTTGTCGAAGAACCTCGCCACATCGAAATACAGGTCATCGGAGACCAATACGGTACCGTATGTCACCTTTCCGAACGCGATTGCTCTATTCAACGCCGTCACCAAAAATTAGTCGAAGAAGCACCTTCGCCTTTCATTACGCCGGAGCTTCGTGCCAAGATGGGAGAAGCTGCTATCAAAGGCGCACAGGCTGTAAAATACGAAGGAGCCGGTACCATCGAGTTTTTGGTCGACAAGCATCGCAACTTCTATTTCATGGAGATGAATACCCGTATTCAAGTAGAGCATCCGGTGACGGAAGAAGTCATCAACTTTGATCTCATCAAAGAGCAGATCAAAGTAGCAGCAGGCATCCCTATTTCCGGAAAAAGCTATGAGCCTACAATGCATGCCATCGAGTGTCGGATCAATGCGGAAGATCCGTTCAACAACTTCCGTCCCTCTCCAGGAAAAATAACGAATTTCCATTCTCCCGGAGGCCATGGCGTCCGTGTAGATACACATGTATACGCTGGATATACTATTCCGTCAAATTACGACTCGATGATCGCCAAACTGATCTGTACGGCGCAGACACGCGAAGAAGCCATCTCTACAATGGAGCGTGCACTGAGCGAATTTGTCATCGAAGGCGTCAAGACAACGATTCCTCTACATTTGAGACTGATGCGGGACCCCAATTTCAGGGTGGGCAATTTCACGACCAAATTTATGGAAACGTTTGACCTGACGGAATATCCGGACGAAGAAGAAGCGTAAAAATTTTGTTTTCCTATCAAAACATACCATTCTTAAATCAAAGAATGGTATTTTTGTTATCTGAGCAATACTCTGTATATGTCTAGCGAAAAATTAATAAAAGCCATCAAAGAAAAAGGAAAAAGTCTGGAAGCCGAAATGTCCTTTTTTGAACATCTGGAGGTACTCCGGTGGCACATTATCCGTGCTTTCATAGCCGTAACGATCTTTGCTATAATCTCGTTCAGCTTTTACGACTTTATCTTCAACGATATCATCATGGGGCCCAAAAATCTGGATTTTTGGACCTACCGTATGATGTGCAAGGTCGGAGACCTGCTCAATCTGGAAGGCTTTTGTGTAGAAAAAATACCTTTTAACATCATCAATACAGAACTGGCCGGACAGTTTATGCTACAGATCAATTCCTGTTTATTGATGGCCGTTGCGCTAGGATTTCCCTATCTCCTCTTCGAAGTATGGCTATTTGTCAAACCGGCTTTGACAGACGTAGAACGGAAATCCGCTAATGGTTTTGTATTCTATGCCACCATCTTGTTTGTCATCGGTGCTTTATTCGGTTATTATATCGTTGTGCCTTTATCCGTCAATTTCTTGGCCAATGTATCTCTCAGCGACGAGATCACCAATCAAATTACAATTGATTCTTACCTATCTACAATTGCAACACTTACACTCGGTTGTGGGGTCATCTTTTTATTGCCGATTTTGATATTTATTCTCTCCAAGCTCGGCTTGATGACTCCTCAGTTTATGAGAGCTAGCCGGCGATATGCTATTGTCATCATTTTGATCATTGCCGCCATCATCACACCTACTGCAGATGTAGTTACGCTACTGACGGTCAGTGCACCGATGTTGATGCTGTACGAACTCAGCATCATGGTATCAGCCCGGGTCAAAAAGCAAAGGGATCTAAGAGAAAAAGAATTTTACAACAAATAAATATAGTCAAGATTATGAAAATAGCCATTGCAAGTGACCATGCAGGTTTTGATTACAAAACCGAACTCGTCCCCTATCTACAAGATCTGGGACACGAGATAAAAGATTTTGGCCCCTCCGGGACAGACTCTGTCGACTATCCGGATTATGCGCATCCCTTGGCCAGTGCAGTCGAAAATGGAGAATGCGAATTGGGTATATTGATCTGTGGGAGTGCCAATGGGGTCGCGATCACAGCAAACAAACACCAAGGCATACGTGCAGCTATAGCTTGGCAAAACGAAATTGCTGCCCTTGCAAGGCAACACAACAATGCCAACGTCGTATGTATTCCAGCTAGATTTATTGATCTCGAATTGACAAAGAAAATCGTGTCAACATTCATCACCACTGAATTTGAAGGTGGAAGACACGCCAATCGTGTGAACAAAATATCCTGTTAATAGCGTAGAGACGTAATGCCTTACGTCTCTACATAAAAAAATTCCCCCTCCATTATGATAAAAAAGTTTCTTATCCTCCTATTTATCTCTTCCCTGACAAATGCCTGCTCACTCGCACAGACACCGTCACAGTATGCGAACCTAATTGGGGAACAAAGTTCAAAAGAACATTTGACCATACTGTCCTCAAGAGAATACGAAGGACGGGGTACCGGACAAAAAGGAGGAGAAAAAACCGCTCAATATATAGCCGAGCATTTCAAAACATACGGACTACAGCCTGTGGTGAACGGAAGTTATTTTCAACCTGTAGCGCTGAAACAAATCTCTTATAAAGTAGAGGGGTTTAGCATCGGTGAACAGGGCCTGGTAAATGGCAAAGATTTTTTCGCCAGCGGAGACAACGATTTTCAACAGATCAGTGCGGACGAGATCATCTTCGTAGGTTACGGAATCCAGGATGAGAAATACAATGAAATACAAAGCATAGACATTAAGGACAAAGTCATCTTACTGTTGAATGAAGGAGAGCCAACCGATGCTTCAGGCAAATCGCTCTTGTCAAGATCTATGGACCAATCCGAATGGAGTAAAAATCGATTTAAACGAATCCAAGAATTGCTGAAGCACAATCCCAAAATGATCCTTGCTACAGGGCCACAAGCGCAGGAAACAATCCATCTCACCAATGATCGAAACCTTCTAGGACGTGTACAATTACGGACAGACACGGCACCTCCAAAACGTAGCATCACTTCGCTGCCCACGGTATTCATTACCGAAGAGGTCGCAAACAGTATCCTTGCCAAAAAGAACACCTCTCTCGCACAGTTTACGTCTTCTGCAAACACAAAGCCCTTAGCACCACTAACCATAGCTTTGCCTGTCCATGGCAAGATGGGTATCCTGATCGAGGAACTGAATGATCCCAATGTATTGGGATTGGTAGAAGGTACAGACTTAAAAGATGAAATTGTCGTAGTCTGCGGTCACTATGATCACGATGGTATACTGCCGGATGGTACATTTTTCCCAGGGGCAGACGACAACGGCAGTGGTACAGTAGCCATACTTGAACTGGCCAAAGTTTTTGCCAAAGCCAAGCAAGATGGCAAAGGTCCTCGCCGTAGCATGCTATTCATAGGATTAGCAGCCGAAGAGAAAGGTTTACTGGGATCAAAATATTATGCTGAAAATCCTATCCTACCCTTGGAAAAAACGGTGGCTTGTATCAATATTGATATGATAGGCCGTATCGATGACAAGCACCTGAAGGGCAACCACAATTACATACATGTCATTGGTGCAAACAAGTTAAGCTCCGATCTGAAACCCATTGTTGAAAACGCCAACAAAGAGATCGGTATGGAATTGGATTATTCGTATGATCGACCAAATGAACCTATGCGTCTCTACTACCGTTCGGATCACTACAATTTTGCAAAAAAAGGCATTCCTTCTTTATTTTTCTTTTCGGGCTTGCATCCACATTACCATACTCCCGAAGATACCGTGGACAAGATCGATTTTCCGATGATGGTCAAACGAGAAAAGCTGATTTTTCATACAGCATGGGACATTGCAACCCGGGATGATCGCCCTAAAGTGGATATCCGTGAAGATATAGGAACAAGATAAAAGTATATATTCAGACCTGTTTCCTTTACCCTGCGGTTTGGCCTTGTGACCAACCGCCAAAGTTGTCGGTGACAACACCAACAACAGGTTGCAAGATAAAGCGGTCAGGATTTCTATAAAAGGCATTGATTTTGTCATAGATATTGCGTAATTTAAACTGCAAGAATACGACCTATGGCTTTTTTAGACTATTATAAAGTATTGGGGCTCGACAAGACTGCCACGCAGGACGATATCAAGAAAGCATACCGCAAGCTGGCACGTAAATATCACCCGGATCTCAATCCGAATGATGAGGAAGCTAAAAAGAAGTTTCAAGAGATCAACGAAGCGAATGAGGTGCTGACCGACCCCGACAAAAGGAAAAAATACGATCAATATGGTGAAAACTGGAAGCACGGGGAAGAATATGAACGTGCACAGCAACAGTACCATAAACAGTCTCATAGTAGAGGTAGAACAGGGACACAAAATCCTTTTGAAGGTTTTGATTTTGATTACAGCGGCAATTACGATACTGGAGAATATTCAGACTTCTTCGAAGAGCTATTTGGCTCTCGCTTTGGAGCCGGGCAGCGAAGAGCTTACCGTGGCCAGGATTATCAAGCCGAGCTGGAGTTAACCTTATTGCAAGCAGCCTCCTCCCATCAACAGACCTTTACGGTAAACGGGAAAAACATTCGCATCACTGTCCCAGCCGGTGTAGAAGACGGGCAGAAAATCCGATTAAAGGGGCAAGGAGGAGAAGGCGCCCAGGGAGGCCCTAAAGGAGATCTTTATATAACCTTTCGTGTAAAAGAAGACCCTCGTTTCCAACGCAAAGGTGCTGATCTATATGCGAAGATAGACATCGACCTGTACACCGCTCTACTAGGTGGAGAAGCTATTGTAGACACGCTCGACGGCAAGATCAAGGTAAAAATAAAACCCGAAACCCAAAATGAAACAAAAGTCCGGTTGAAAGGCAAAGGATTTCCATTGTATAAACAAGAAGGCAAGTTTGGTGATCTCTACGGCGAGATCCATGTCAAGTTGCCAACAAATCTTACGGACGAACAGAAGAAACTTATTCAACAATTAGCCGACATAAGTAAATAGCTATGGAACACACACTATTTAAAATCATCGATATATGCCAGGCCCATAAATTGGAGATGACGTTTATACACGAGCTCCATCAAAGTGGGCTAATCGAAATCATCGTACAGGAAGAGCAAGACTATGTAGATGAAGAACATCTACCCTTGATCGAAAAATTTTCCAATTGGCACAATGATCTGGAACTGAATATACAAGGCATTGAAGTCGTCTCACGTTTGCTTGAGCGCATCGAACAATTGCAGCAGGAGATCCGATTGTTGAAAACCTTATAGGCTTATTTTTTCCTCTTTATCACAGATCTCTTTCACTTTAGCCACGACAGTATCGATCTCTTCCTTTGTATTATTCTTACAGAAAGAAAAACGAACAGATGGTCTATCATTATCTGCATCTATCGCCCGAAGTACATGAGAACCGATGTCTGATCCTGAGCTACAGGCACTACCTCCAGAAGCAGAAATACCCGCAATATCCAGATTGAATAAAAGCATATCATTCATATCCGAACAGGGCAAGGATACATTCAATACAGTGTACAACGACCTATCAGCTTCGATTTGGCCGTTGAAACGTACCTCTGGGATAGCCTCTCTAAGTCGTGCAATCATATAATCTTTAAGCCCCTGGATATATAGGTGATGCTCCTCCATATCCCGATAAGCAATTTCCAATGCTTTTGCCATACCGACGATACCATACACATTCTCTGTCCCCCCTCGCATATTACGTTCCTGCGCACCACCATAGATCAAAGGCTTTATCTTATTTCTGGCGTTGATATAAAGAAATCCTACTCCTTTTGGTCCATGAAACTTATGGGCTGAACCTGTGATAAAATCAATTTTTAGCTTGGACAGATCGTGCGGGTAATGTCCCATAGTCTGCACCGTATCCGAATGAAAGATTGCATCATATCGTGCACATATCTCCGAAACACGCCCTACATCCGTGAGATTACCCAACTCGTTGTTGGCATGCATCAGCGAGACAAATGTTCTCGGATTATTGGCCAGCAATTCTTCCAAATGAGCGTAGTTTATATCCCCTTTTTCATCCACACTAACTATATTAAGGGTAAATTTTTCTTCCTTTTCCAAAGCTTCCAACGTATGCAATACCGCATGGTGCTCAAGAGGAGAAGTGATAGCATGGGTTATACCAAAATCAGCTATCGAACGTACAATCGCCATATTGTCGGCCTCCGTACCACCAGAGGTAAAGAATATCTCAGCTGGTGAGGCATGCAACAATTGAGCAATAGTCTTTCTCGCCTTTTCTACGATGGTCTTGACCCGACGGCCATGGCCATGTATAGAGGATGGATTGCCAAAATCATTTTTCATGGTATCCACCATGACGGCTATCACTTCGGGATCCAGTGCAGTAGTAGCAGCATTGTCTAAATATATTTGCATAGCACAAAATTAGCAATATGGGCACAAAGTATCTGAATTATTTTGATATTAAAATAAACCACATAGGAACATAGAAATAACTAAACTCTTGATTACTGTAATATAGATGAAACAAAAATAAATTTTAAAACATAGTTTTTCTCAGAATAGTCAATCACCCTATGCTTCTATGTGGTTAAAAATCATCTTGTTTTTAAGGGAATCAATAAGAAAAAGGAAAACAAGCATCCCAACAGTGCCAGATACACCACAATATCTCCTACTTTCGTGTAGGTGGTCAATTCCTCGTTCAGATTGATCTCCTGATTAATAGAGGCAGGTACCCACCATTCGGTTCTTTGGACGATATCGCCACGTTGGTTTATAAACCCCGAAATACCCGTATTGGCCGAGCGAGCCACCCAACGACGGTTTTCAATAGCGCGTAGCTTGGCATAATCCAGGTGCTGATCCTTTCCCGATGTATTTTTCCACCATCCGTCATTGGTGACTACAGCGATAAACTGTGCACCTTTTAAGACATATTCACGGACATAGTTTCCCCAGATCGATTCGTAACAGATGACCGGAGCAGCACCGATACCGCTCTGTGCATACAGCACGGACGGTTCCGGATCGCGACCATATCCCCCCGTCGTCCCTCCGAAATGTTCGAACAGAGGTTTCATAAATTCCAGTGCCTTTCCGAAAGGCATCTGCTCGACGCCCGGCACAAGCTTCGACTTGTGGTAAAACTGGACCTTACTCGATGCATCGATGAGTACCGCAGCATTGTAATTTTCCACATAATGCTCCCCAAAAGGTCTGGCCGTCACAGTATGCGGATCATTAAACAGGGCATAGCTTTCAATTCCGGAAAGCACATTCCCATTAGGATAATTTTCCAAAAAACCCAAAATAGATTGATATACCGGATATGCCCTAAATCCTTCTTCATTGATCCCTCCCCTTGCCGATATTGCTGTTTCTGGCCAAATAAAAAACTCTGTATTTGGTCTGGCCGCTTTTTCCGAAAGTGCAAAGAGGCGTTCTAGTTGTTCTTCGGGTGAGATATATCCAAATTTTCCGTAAGGGTCTATATTGGGTTGCACCACGACAATGTCAGATGGATTGATATGTTCTTTGTACGAAGCATACTGCACGACGGATACCCCCATCGGGACAAGAATTGTGGCTACAATAGCCACTATCAATTTGGTTTGTCCTATGGCCTGTATCTTCTGCGACTTTTGCCAATAAAAAAGAAAAGCAAGAATATTGACTAACCAAATCCACAATGTCCCCCCATATACTCCTGTGACACTATACCATTGTACGATTTGATGAAAATTGGCAAAACCATTGCCCAAGGTCATCCAGGGGAAAGCCAATCCCCAGGATTGGTGCAAATATTCGTAACCTATCCAAAACGAAACCAATCCTAAGAAACTCCAGCCTATTGCTTTTCTCTTTCTCAATTGATAGTATAGCCTAAAAGCCAAAGCCATCAACAACGGAGCCAAACAAAATGGAATCAAGGCAATCAATAGGGAAACGACTGTAGACAGATAGGCGTTCATGGCATGGAATACCCAGTAAATCGAAGCTGTATTCCATACAAAACCAGTCAGAAAAGCTAATGCAAATATCTTACGCCCTTTGTAAGCATACTGACCACGCACGACCCTTTCTACAGCAACCAGTAAGGGAACAAACCCGACTAACAACAACAGACTACTATAAGGAATAGGTGGCCAGGCTAACCAAAGAACGAAAGCACTCAATAGCGCCAACAGGTAATTTTTCTTCACTTGATTATAATTGTGAAAGGATTTCTGATTTCTTACTTTCGTACTCCGCCTGTGTGATCAACTGTTTATCGTAAAGGTTTTTCAGCTTTTTCAGCTTCAACGTCAATTCATCATCCTCTTCGCTCTTTTCGGATTGAGTTACCACACTTGTATAGGATGGTGTTGGCGACATATAGAGATGTTCTTGAGGTGTATTGACAGATTTCGGTTCCTCCTCTGACTCGGTTTCCTGTACAGTCTCTACAGGCAGAGAGGAGATAGTCTTAGGATCTTCTACTTCATGAGTGGCAGCTTGCTGTACCGGATCCTCTGTCTTTTTTTGATCAGACCGTTGCTTGTACATATCATTGATAGAAATCGGTTTGCTCTCGGATGCAGGCTTCTCTTCTACTTTTTGTACAGTCGTAGAGGTCGGTTTCTCATCAGATACACTTTTTTCGTTTTCCAGAGCTTCCTTGATCAATTGATAAAGCTTCCGAGCCTGTACCTTTGGAATATAATCGATACTAAGGTTCTCACCCGTAAAAGGGATAACCGTCACTTTCGAACCAAATATTTCTTCTTTAAAGGCTATATCTTTAATATCCCTCCACGAAAAAATCTCAAAATTGGTTGCCAAACCCAATTTGGTAAATTCGCACAGAAAAATACGTTTATTGCTGATCGTAATACTATCTGGCAATAGGGTCACAGCCGGTTTCTTCTGCACCGCGATATAGTTGACAGCCTCTCCATGGGTGAGCATGTCGATGATTTTGTTGTATATCTTCTCAACAACTTTGACATCCTGACCGTCTTGTACAAATTTATCTATACTCATTTTTTAATCAATTATTGAACCGAAGGTAAAGATACTCAATATTCAAAAGTTTAAAGAATTATCGGTTCAAAAGGACAGGGTAAATGCATCTTAATTTTATGGATAATATAAATGAAGGATTGTTTTAAACAGTTTTTATGCGCCTCTATCGCCGGCGCAGGGCGATAAGCTTTTGCTTGATCAAAAGCTTAACAAAAATCAAGACTTTGCTTAATTTGTTCCAGCCGCCACGCTCCATTCCCGAAGCGCCATACAAGGTCTCCGACACACAGCCCTCCTCGCTGGACTGTGTATGGCTTGCATATTGCAAAGTGTAAGGCCGTCAAGACGGGATCTCCACGGGCTTGCTGTCCAAATGAATCAAGGTCGGTGGAGGTTAGTGCTTCTTACTCTGGCTTGCAGACAACGTATTGATGTGCAGGTAAAGCCAAGCGTTGTGGATTGCGCACGTCCATTTCATCAGCATCGGCAGGAATAGCCCTGCAACGGAAGGCTGTGGGATGGATTGCCCATAGCTCTGTCTAGTTTTGTTGATGGATTGGTGGGCAATGGCCCTAGGGAGACAAAACCAAGGGCAGCAGTTGCAGGGCTATTGAGCGAGGGCCTGTGCGACAAGATGCCTTGAAATGGACAAGCCTTTTGGTGACTTTTGGGCTTCAAAAGTCACGAGGCCGTCCGCCGGCGAGGACGGGAAGGTAGCGGGAGGGAAAAAATGTAGTTGTCTAAAATATATGTTCCTTTTGTTTCCTCCTTGACAATCTGATCCTAAAGAAAAGAAGCCACCCACTATTCTAATCCGGCAACACAAAACACAAACTCTCCTTTGACAGGGTTGTTTTCAAAATGTTTTTTTAGTTCTGCCAATGTGCCCCGAACATTTTCTTCGTATAGCTTGCTTAGTTCCCGAGATATAGACGCTTGCCTTTCTGCACCGAAGTACTGGATAAACTCCTCGATAGTTTTCAGTATACGATGGGGTGATTCATAAAAGACCATAGTTCTCTTCTCCTCCGCCAATTGTTTCAATCGTGTCTGCCTCCCCTTTTTGACAGGCAAAAAACCTTCAAAACAAAAGCGGTCATTGGGCAATCCCGAATTGACCAATGCCGGCACAAATGCGGTTGCTCCAGGGAGACATTGCACCATAATACCCTCTTTGATCGCTTCCCGCACCAACAGAAAGCCCGGGTCCGAAATCGCCGGAGTGCCTGCATCTGATATCAAAGCGATCTGTTGCCCCTCTTTCAGAAACCTGATGATTTCCGCCACAGCCTTATGCTCATTGTGCTGATGATGGGCAAATACTTTCTTTTCGATACCAAAATGTTTGAGCAAAGGTGCACTGGTACGGGTATCCTCGGCAAGAATGATATCCGATTCCTTCAATATACGAACCGCCCGGAACGTCATGTCTTCCAAATTGCCAATGGGTGTAGGGACTAAATAAAGCATAATCAAAATTAGGCTTTTTTTGCCTCAAACCTATACGGTTTTCGAAACCTTATAAGTCTTGTAGTTATCTGTCCCCTCCCTCTTCCATGGAATAATATCTTTCTATATACTTTTTCACCTTCTCTTCTTATCTTTGTGGCTTATTCATAACAATTATTATTTATGTTGCAGTTAAATTATATCCGTGACAACAGGGATACGGTCATCGAAAGATTAGGCGTAAAAAACTTCAAGGATCTGGATTTGGTAGACGACATCATCGCCTTGGATGAGAAGCGTCGCAAAGTCCAATCCGAGTCAGATGCCGTTGCCGCAGAAGCCAATTCCTCAGCCAAACAAATCGGCGATCTGATGCGCCAAGGCAAAAAAGAAGAAGCCGAAGCCGTAAAATCCAAATCTGCCGGATATAAAGAACAGATCAGACTGCTACAGGAAGAACTGGAGACAGTAGAGCAAGAACTCCATGACAAGCTCATCCAGCTTCCCAATCTCCCGCATACTTCTGTACCACAGGGCACGACTGCCGAGGACAACGAGGTTGCCTTTGAACATGGCACTATCCCAACCTTGCCGGAGGATGCCCTTCCTCATTGGGAATTGGCCACCAAATATGGTATTATCGATTTTGAGCTCGGCACGAAGATCACAGGAGCAGGATTTCCGGTGTACAAAAGCAAAGGCGCCCGCTTACAACGGGCATTGATCAACTTCTTCCTGGATGAAGCCGAAAAAGCAGGTTTCAAGGAAGTACAGGTACCCAACGTGGTCAACGAAGCTTCTGCCTATGCCACGGGTCAATTACCCGACAAAGAAGGACAAATGTATCATGTGACGAACGATGACTTGTACCTTATCCCAACTGCCGAAGTACCTATTACAAACATTTACCGCGACAGCATTGTCAAAGAGGAAGATTTTCCAATCAAGCACTGTGGATACACTCCGTGTTTTCGCAGGGAGGCCGGATCCTATGGTGCACACGTACGAGGACTGAACCGATTGCACCAATTTGATAAAGTCGAGATCGTACAGATCGTACATCCTGACAAATCTTATGAAGTTTTGGAAGACATGAGCCAATATGTACAATCCTTATTACAAAAACTGGAATTGCCTTATCGGGTATTGCGGTTGTGCGGCGGTGATATGAGTTTCACTTCAGCCCTTACCTACGACATGGAGACCTACAGCACGGCCCAGAAGCGTTGGCTGGAAGTATCTTCCGTATCCAATTTCGAGACGTACCAAGCCAATAGGCTCAAGGTACGTTTCAAAAATACCGAAGGGAAGATGCAACTAGCTCATACTTTAAATGGCTCTGCTTTAGCTTTACCACGCATTGTAGCGACCTTGCTCGAAAACAACCAAACCGATCGCGGAATAAAAATCCCTTCGGTATTGGTTCCTTATACCGGTTTTGAGTGGATTGATTAAAAGAAATGGTGTTGGGTACGAAAGTTAATCTTCGTACCCAAAGCGTTTCAAAAGATTTTTCTTCGTCCGCCAATCCGGAATGACTTTGACAAAAAGTTCGAGAAAAACTTTCCCACCAATGAATTCTTCAATATCCTGGCGTGCATACGTCCCCACTTTTTTGATCATGGCGCCAGCTTTTCCGATAATGATGTTTTTCTGCGAATCCCGTTCGACATATATTTCGGCAGCTATACGGGTAATACGGGCTTCCTCTTTGTATGAGGTTACGACGACTTCTGTACTATAAGGAACTTCCTTATCATAAAGCTTGAATATCTTCTCACGGATGATCTCCGACACAAAAAACCGCATCGACTTGTCTGTAAGTTCGTCCTTCTCATAGTATGGCGGATGTACGGGAAGTTTTTCTTTGATATAATCTAGGATCGGCATGACATTGTGGCCCAACAAAGCCGAAACAGCAAAAATAGTATCTGGATTGAGCTTTTCCTGCCAAAAATTTATCTTCTCTTTTACTTCCTCTTCAGAAGATTTATCGATTTTATTGATAAGCACGGCTACGGGAGAGGATGTTTTACGGAGCCTCTCCAACACATCATTTTCGTCGTACTTCTCATGTATATCTGTCACAAAAAGAATCACATCGGCATCGATCAGAGATCCTTGGACAAAGTTCATCATAGATTCCTGTAGGGAATACTTGGGTTTGATGACCCCCGGCGTATCCGAAAAGATAATCTGGTGTTCCTCGTCATTGACGATTCCCATAATACGATGACGGGTGGTTTGAGCTTTTGGTGTGATGATCGACATCTTTTCACCTACTAACGCATTCATTAATGTAGATTTACCTGCATTAGGCTTTCCGATAATACTGACAAACCCGGCTTTGTGCGACATTTTTTGTTTTTTATTTGTTTTACAAAGAAACAAATAATATCTTTGTACTCCAATTACGGAAATAAATAATCTTTGATTTTGATAATAAAAACAAAGATTGGATATAAAAATATATTGCGGGGTGGAGCAGTGGTAGCTCGTCGGGCTCATAACCCGAAGGTCATCAGTTCGAGTCTGGTCCCCGCTACTAAAGAATCACAAACGTTGAGCGCAAGGCACAGCATTGAATATAAAAATATATTGCGGGGTGGAGCAGTGGTAGCTCGTCGGGCTCATAACCCGAAGGTCATCAGTTCGAGTCTGGTCCCCGCTACTAAGTAAG
>NZ_JAAJTJ010000036.1 GCF_011030405.1 Parapedobacter sp. SGR-10 | reverse complement strand
TTAAATAGGATTTTTAGATTTTTCATAACTTTTGTTTTTGTTTAAGGGTTAAAGTCTACCCGGTTAGATGATTACGCTATGTAACGGGGTGAAAGGTTCAAAGTTTGACATACTGACGACTGACAACTATCGACTGACCACTTAAACCTCCTTGTTCCTTAATCAAAAATACGAAGAGAAATTTCGCTTTTATTTGTAAAAAACGGAGAAAATTATTTTCGGAAGTCAAACAAAACAGGAAAGTATTAGTATTTTTAATAACAATTTGATCGTCGACCACGTCACAAACAATGCAACAGACCCCCTTACATATCCATCCCGGGCTACAGTCGCATATCATTAAAGCCTTTATGTTCGAACAAGACAAAGACCTGGAAAGCATGTTCCGCTATGTGCCCCGGATATTTCCGGCCTTTCTTTTCATTCTGAAAGATACCCATAAAATTGACAGCTTTCATAGTTTGGAACTATTCCCGCTTAGACCGGCTTCTATTTACTACATGGGTGTCAGTTGCAAACCTGCCAGCATCACATGCTCATCAAACATACAGGTCATCGTGGTCCTGTTACACCCTTATAGTGCTTCTTTCTTTTTTTGGCGATGATGCCCGTTACTACTCGGATATTCGTTCCGAAATCAGTGATACCACTCCCGATTGGAGACGATTGAATGAACAGATAAACGAAATCGACAGTCTGCGTGCAAAATGGCAACTAATCCAAAATTTTTTCATGAAACGCTTTACCCATGATTTTGGATACACATTCAACTATGTGTCCCATGCCATAAAGTACATGCATCATCAAAAAGGGATCGTCGAAATCGATGAAGTGGCTAAACAGGTGTGCACGAGTCCCAGGAATCTATTGGACATCTTCAAGCACTATATCGGGATGTCGCCCAAAAAGTTTGCCGATGCGATGCGTTTCAATACATTTGTCAACAGCTTTCAGCAGGAGAGCCGATCCCTATTAGAGGCCGCATCAGTACACGGTTACTACGATCTGTCTCATTTGCACAAAGATTTTCTGCGGTATATGGCTGTATCACCTGCGGATTTCTTTACTATGGCCAAAGTTTCTAAGTCCAACCTTCACGGAAACTGGGAAGAAGCAGATTATCTTTCGTGATATATCCACTTTCTACCCGTTGCCCAACTCCACTATCCGGTCAAACTCCTCTTGCTTCAAGGGCATCACTGAAAGCCGCCCCTGCCGCACCAAGGCAATATCCTGCAACAAAGGATTGCTCTTGATTGTCTCCAAAGTAACCGGACGCTTGAAAGTCTCTATGGGAGAAAGATCCACGACCACCCATTTCGGATCATCGGTAGTCGGATCCTGATAAAATTCCTTGACCACCTTAGCAATACCTACAACTTCCTTACCCTCATTGCTATGGTAGAAAAGAACCAAGTCTCCTTCTTTCATTGCCTTTAGGTTATTGCGTGCCTGATAGTTGCGCACGCCGTCCCAAAAAGTTCTCCCATCCTTGTTAAATTGTTCCCAGCTATATTTAAATGGTTCAGATTTTACTAAAAAGTAGTTCATATCTTTGTAGATTAAGGATTATAGAACAAAGAATAAGGACTATTCGCTCCTTGTTCTTTGCTCTTTCGTCTTTGTTCTCTATTGCTTCATTACTTCAATCTGATCACTGTTCAGTAAGTATCTCCATCTTATCACCAAAGTGTGCACAATAATCCCGTAAATCTCCAATCACATTTTCGGCCATAGGATCCCCTCCTGACGATCTCAGAAAAGAATCCCCCAGGGTCTGCAAAGTTTCGTAGAAAAACCTCTTCATCTCATCGTAGGGCATATCCTTTGTCCAGAGATCTATTCGCAACGAATTTTTGTACTGTGCATCCCACAATGCCAAAAACATGGCTTTGGCAGGTAGGGATTCTTCACTCTCTCCATCGGTAGAAGACCATTGTATGGTATCCGGGACATTGTTTTCGTCCAATGTCACGTTGATTTTTATTTCCGCTGTTTTCATCGTTATAGTATTGAGTGGTGAGTATTGAGATACTCTACCTGATTACTCTTGTTTGTTTTTATTTTTTGTTTAAACTTTCTTTTGTCATGCTGACGACAGGAAGCATCTATCAACTAGATCCCTCCAAAGTCGGGATGACAATCTATCTGAGATTAACAATATCCACCACCTAAGTTCTCCCTACATCAGCTTTATCAGCACCGATAATATACCTACCACCAAAATAAAGCCGATCTGTGCAAACCAAAGGTTTTTTACATCTTTGAAGATCAAGCGAAACCCCAGATCCAACAGGCCCAGTACGACCAGCAATACGATCAGCCAGCCTATAGAAAAGATACGGTCTCCTTCTTGATTCCACTCGGAAATAACCCAAACCAAGATACAAGCCAATGTAATATTCAGTGGTGTCAGTTTCATGGGGTTATCTTTTTTTGAAGGTTTTTGCCTTATTTCGTCCTCCCCTTGTGTTATTGGCTTCCCCTTTTGCCCAATGACCACTTCTCTTTTTCGTCGCAGAAGGTTTAGCCGCATGTTTTTTCTCATGAAACGCACCTTTGAAATCCGGATTGTCTTTTTTCTTTTGATTGTCGATCTCACGGGCCATCGCCTGGCTTTCATGAAAGGGTGTTTTCTCCACAAACACATCCTTCGGCAATGCTATGAGAGGAATAGATTGACGGATCAGTTTCTCGATCTTATCCAGGTAATACTGCTCGGCCGGATTGCAGAATGTGATTGCTTCGCCTGTATGGAAAGCCCGACCCGTTCTGCCGATACGATGCACATAGTCTTCGATGACAATGGGTACATCAAAATTGATCACATGGCTCACATTCGAAACGTCTAATCCTCTGGCCGCCACGTCCGTAGCAACCAAAAAACGGACTTCACCGGATTTAAACGCATTGATCGAGTTGATACGGGTATTTTGTCCTTTGTTGGCGTGGATGACCCGTACATTGTCTGCTCCATATTTTCTTTCCAAAAAGCTGTACACATTGTCTGCCACAGTTTTTGTTTTGCAGAAAACAATGACACGATGAAAGGCCTCGTCGTCCTCAAACAGATGCTGCAAGAGATTGATCTTCGTCTTTAGGTTAGGAACATGATACAGCTGTTGCGAGACAGT
This sequence comes from Parapedobacter sp. SGR-10, assembly GCF_011030405.1. GTDB lineage: Bacteria > Bacteroidota > Bacteroidia > Sphingobacteriales > Sphingobacteriaceae > Sphingobacterium. The sequence goes on along the minus strand of NZ_JAAJTJ010000036.1, from coordinate 27,699 downwards.
CTGCGCCGGTGTGGCCTGCTCCGTGACCTCTATCACAGTAGGAAAGGCCAGAAAGTCCCCCGCTATCTTACGTACCAATTCACTCATGGTAGCCGAGAAGAGAAGATTTTGACGCTTGCGAGGCACGACTTCCAAGATACGGTGTATCTTACCGATAAAGCCCATATCCATCATCTTGTCCGCTTCGTCCATGACTAAAAATTTCAGTGCTTTCACAGGGATATCACCTTCCAGATATAGATCCAAAAAACGTCCCGGAGTAGATACGATAATATCACAACCCTTGGCCAATTGCTCCTTTTGGGTCTTAGGCCCCAAACCGCCATATAGCACCACCGTACGCAAATCCAGATACGTTGAAAATTGTCGGATATTCTCCTCGATCTGCATCGCCAATTCTCGTGTGGGGGACAAAATCAAGGCTCGTGGATCATCATCCTGCGCATATTTCAGCTTCATGAGCATGGGCAAGACAAAAGCGGCAGTCTTACCTGTACCGGTCTGTGCTATACCCATGACATCCTGTCCGGCCAATATCGGTGTAATGGCCTTTTGCTGAATCTCTGTCGGCACCGTGTATCCTGCTTCCGCAATAGCGGTGAGTATCTGTTTGTTAAATTTAAAATCTTCAAAAGATGCCTGCATCTCACAAAGATAGGGAAAAGCAAGCACTTAAAAAGCTTCAAACTGACGATCTAATCGTCATTTCGACAAGGAACGAGGAGAAATCTATGGTTAGACCAGTAAATTAACTTCTATCCATCTATAGATTTATCTTTGAGGAGCTCGTTTCACTCGGTTCTCTCTACGTTCGAAATGACGGCATGAGTTTTTTATGTATTATTGTACAAATGAAAGGAAAAGTTATTGTCAGTAAGTTTTGGACACGTTTTTTCTCTGTCGGAAAAGCACGTGCCATCACGATATTTCCTTTCATATTTCTATTGGAAAAGTCCTGCAAAAAGGAAACCATATTACTGAACCACGAACGAATCCATATCCAACAGGCTTTAGAGCTATGCATACTCCCTTTTTACCTTTGGTATTTGGTTGAGTTCATCTATCGGTTTATCCGATTGCAAGATTTTCATCAAGCCTACCTACATATCTGCTTTGAACGGGAAGCCTATGTGCATGAAAAAGACTTTTCTTATCTGAGAAAAAGACGCTATTGGAGTTTTTTGAAATATCTGTAATTTTGGATTTAAAAAATTCAGCATGATTAAAGCGAAATATTTTTGTATATTATTTTCATCATCAGCTATGCTATCCTGTGCAAGCTGGCAGGATACAAAAACCAGTGCGCAGTTTGCCACGAGTCCGTGCAACCGCCAAAATGCCTACACATATTCTGCCAGTGAGATTCCAGAGCCTTTGCATCGTCTGAAAATCGACAACCTAATCACCAAAAAAATAAGCAAAAGTAGCTTGAATATTGCTAATGCCATAAATATATTGGAGCCACTGACCCAATACGCCCACTTAAAGGCGAATAGCGCACTCCACGAAAATCTCAACGAACGTGTGCGCGCATTGGAGCTCAAGCAGGAAATCGCACAACGTATCAATAATGCCTCTCTGGTCATTTCGGCCGTATCTTCCGAATTGGATTGTGAAGAGGAACGCACCAGCCAAGTAGCTAATTTCTTGAAGAGCAAAGAAAGTGATTTAGAGTCCAGATTGACCATGGGTGCCATTGTCATCGGAGCCAGTGGTGCCATAGCCACAGGTGGTACCATCAAAAACGAAGCTGTCAGCAATACCATAGGTATCACCACAGGGATAGCGGAAGCAACCCTAGGGATACTCATGTTGTTCAATAACCGCAAAACCAATTTCTACCATGAGCGGAATGCGCTAAAAGATATTTGGGAAGGCCCTGCCGTTTCACAGAACTTTCCGCCTTTTGTATGGTATTATCTGAATACCGGAGATGGTGGAGATTCCACAAGAACTACGGTGAGAGAGCAAATCATTGCAAAATGGAAAGATTTTGGACAGCTTGGCGAGGAAGAAGTCGATTCTGAACTGGTCAACCTCTATTTTGGTAAAGGAGGAAAATACGCTACGGAACAGCTCAATAATCGGGCTGATATGTATGATCAGGTAGAATCGCAGATTAATCTAATGAAACAAGGGTTGATGGCCTTGTCTATGGAGATAGATAAAATATAAAAATCATAGAGACGCAATGTATTGCGTCTCTACAAATATTATTTTACCAACCGTAAAAACGTCGATACTTTTTCTTTCAATTGACGCCTATCAACGATAAAGTCCAAAAAGCCGTGTTCCAACACAAACTCCGACGTTTGAAAACCTTTTGGCAGATCCTTCTTGATGGTTTCCTTAATGACACGAGGCCCCGCAAAACCGATCAAAGCTCCCGGTTCTGCAATATTGATATCCCCTAGCATGGCATAAGAAGCCGTTACCCCTCCTGTGGTCGGATCCGTCAAAAGACAGATATAAGGTAGCTTAGCCTGACTCAATAACGCCAGCTTAGCGGATGTTTTGGCCATTTGCATCAAAGAGAATGCCGCTTCCATCATACGGGCTCCTCCCGATTTGGAAATCAGCATAAAAGGCAATTTGTGTTCTATACAGTAGTCTATCGAACGCGCAATCTTTTCCCCCACGACCGAACCCATAGAACCACCAATGAAATTAAAATCCATACAGGCGATCACGATCTCTTGCCCATCCAGCTTGCCATGTGCACTTCGCAATGCATCCTTCAATCCCGTCTTGGCCTGACTATCCACCAACCGCTCATGATAGGGCTTGCTATCCACAAAGTGTAACGGGTCTCCGGCTGTTAGATTAGGGAATAGTTCCGTAAACTTATTATCGTCAAACAGTATGGAAAAATAGGCTGCAGAACCTACCCGTAGATGATATCCACAATATTGGCAGACATATTTATTTTCAATTTGCTCAAGGTTTAAAAGGGGCTTTTTGCACGAGGGACACTTGTTCCACATCCCATCCGGAGCCTCTTTCTTGTTCTCTGTTGCAGTACTGATCCCTGCTTTGTTTCTTTTAAACCAACTCATATATTCGTATCGATATAACCTACAAATAAACGAAAGATAAATAAAAAGTTAAAATTAAAAGTCAAAAAGGAATTATTAATATGTACATGGAGGGGATAAACAAAAAATGGGCAAGCTCCCTTTATCGCACCGCTCAACCTAATACCCTTGCTATGTTCCCATCCTGGGGGAGTCAAAGGGAGCTGGTCGTAAAGGACTTACCCACGGCAAAATTAGCATTTTTTTTGCGTTTTTAAAACTAAATCACGTTAATCCCTGTAGCATATTGATAGTCAGGGCATAAAAAGTTAGGCCCCATTGAATGAATCCTTATAGCAATCTGAAAATCTTGCCGGGCAGGGACAATAGATGTCCTTTCATTTCCATTTCCAGTAGAATAATGGCCAATTTGCTTTGTGGCCAATCGCAATGCAGCGCTATTTCATCTATAGTCGCCTGCTCCTGCTCTTTCAGAAAATTGTAGACCTTAAGTTCATCTTTGCTCAAATCCACCGGCAATAAAGGCAACTGCCTCTCCTTTGGCAAAGCATCCATGGTATCCCAATTCATGAGATATCCCACATCTTCGGCATGGCGGATCAAATGGGCCCGGTGTGTCTTGATCAGATAGTTGCACCCCGCCGAATATTCCCGATCTATACCTCCCGGAAATGCACACACGTCGCGATTATACGTGTTGGCTATCTCAGCCGTGATCAAGGCCCCTCCCTTAAAAGCTGCCTCTACCACAATAGTCACATCAGACAATCCGGCGATGATACGGTTACGCATCGGAAAATTTGACCGCTCCGGTGTAGTTCCCGAAGGGAATTCAGTCATCAACCCTCCTTCTTTCAACATCTTAGAAGCAATATCACGATGCGAAGACGGATAGATACGATCAAGCCCATGCCCCAATACACCTATAGTGGACATGTTATTCTTCAAAGCTTCTCGATGCGACTGGATATCTACACCATACGCCAATCCACTGATGATCTGTACATTATAAGGTCTTAATCCTTCAACCAACTGTTCACAGATACGCTTACCATAGGTGGTTGCATTGCGTGAACCGACTATGCTCACCGTACGCCTGGGATTCAAGTCACCTTCCCCTTTGAAATACAGCAACAGAGGAGCATCATCGCAATGCTTCAAGCGTTTGGGATAAGCGACATCCTCCAACCATAACATCTCAATCTTGTGCCTTTGGATAAAATCAAGCTCCTGCTCCGCCTCCTTTAAGCATGTTTTGGAAAGAATGCTGTCCACCGTCTGCGACCCTATACCCGGAATAGCCATCAACTGCTTTTTATTACTGGAGAAAATAGCATCTACAGAGCCACAATAAGCCAATAGCAAACGGCTTATTTTAGGGCCTACCCCCTTTATCTTCGTTAAAGCAATCTTTTCTAATATGTTCATAAATGGTTGGACTAAAGATATAAATATACGCTGCCTTTTGCAACAATACTTTAAATTTTAATGATTAAATTTGTCCTAATGAACAACGACATGCATCAACAGGAACCTTTTGACATTGAAATCGGCAACATGGTCTATTCGGTATTCCCCGAAGAGAAAGATACCTATACCATATTCAAGGATGGCCAGGAATATATTCAGATCGTAAAAGACACGGAGACATCCTGGCTGAAGCTAAATCCGGAAACCGGGCTTCCTATGTTTGGCATGGATGAAGAGGTCAACCTGTTAGGGGCAGAAATACAGAAGATAGTGGGGATATAATGAAGGGGTCTAAAAAAGTAATCTACCGTATCTTGGCCAATTGATATTTCTGGGCCAGGTCTCCTCTAATTTCATTACCCGACAGATCCAATTGATACAATCTATCTTCTTGTATCTTATATTGGTAATCAACTCCATGGAGTACAAGTTGGTTTTTGTTGATTTTCCAATATCCTTGTTTGACAAAAGTATCGTCAGATTTTCCTTCGTACGTATACGTGAGCTTATAGGAATTGTCTCGACGCAACTCCAAAAGAGTATTGATTGATTCACAGTCCACACAAGGTAAACTACCTAGATATTCACCGATCACATTAGCGGACATCAATTCCACATGATCGCTTTTCTCCTTTGCATCCGATGTCTTTTGGTTATTGATACAACTTGACGTCTGTGCAAGGAGCAAAACAATCATCGATATGAAAATTTGTGTACGCATGTAAACCTATTTCCATTACGTACTCAAAAAAAATACCAATTTTTAAAAATAGCGCAACTTTAGCACAAATTAATCATCTTCGTCCTCGTCTCCAAAACCTTCCAATAGGTTCAAAGCGCCTTGAAGCTCGCTTAAAGCATGTATATTGCGTAAACGTCGGCACATTTGTATACCTGTTAGATAAATTTCTCTGGCTCGCTCCGGTTCTCCTTTTTTTTCCAATAATTTGCCAAAATGATAATACGTACCCACATAGTCTGGATAATCCTTGACCATATTTTCAAAAGCCGTCAACGTTTTTTCATCATCGCCGAGTTTCGCATACTCCATGGCCAAAGCATAGTGTAAAAAGGGATCTTGTGGATTTTCTAGAAGAAATTGCTGCAATTGCTCTATTCGTGTCATCTGATCTTTTCGCTGTAACGCAAAGAAAGTCAAAAGAATTTCAAAATCAAAAAAACATTATGCTAGCATAGAATTTTCAAGTATTTTTTGTATAAATTTGAAAAAAAGCCTTCAATATCCGTAGTATGAAGCAAAGTACACTACAGATAGATATGAAAGCCCAAAGTATATAACGAGCTCTAAAGATTATATTTAAAATGCAACAATTATGAAAATATTAGTATGTATCAGCCATGTTCCTGACACCACTTCCAAGATAACATTTACCAATGACAACACCACCTTCAACACTGCCGGCGTGCAGTTTATCATCAACCCATATGACGAAATAGCTTTATCAAAAGCCGTAGACCTTGCCGCTGATGGGGCGAGCTCTATCACGGTCATTACTGTTGGAGATGCTTCCACAGAAGCCACCTTACGCAAGGCATTGGCCATAGGAGCAGACAGTGCTGTTCGCGTCGATGCCCAACCGCTCGATGCATGGTTTGTCGCCAATCAGATAGCAGCCTATGCAAGGGCCAACAGCTTCGATCTTATACTGACCGGTCGCGAATCCATCGATTACAACGGCGGACAAGTAGCAGGCATGTTGGGTGAATTATTGGGACTTCCATCGGTTTCGATTGCCAAGAGTTTGTCCGTAGAAAATGGACAAGCCCGTGTAGAGCGAGAGATCGAAGGAGGAAAAGAGATCATCACCGCTTCCCTACCACTCGTGGCGGGCACTGCCGAGGGTGTCGCAGAACCCAAAATCGCCAATATGCGCGGCATCATGAGCGCCCGTACAAAACCATTGGAAGTCATTGCCCCTATCGCTGTAGAACCATTGACCAAAATTGAAGTGTACGATACGCCACCCGCACGAGGCAATGTCAAGTTGATCGATGAAAACAATATCGACGAATTGGTACACTTACTGCATACCGAAGCTAAAGTTATTTAATCATTTTTTAAAACGAACACTCATGTCAGTATTAGTATATATCGAAAACACCGACGGCCAATTGAAAAAATCAGCATTTGAAGTTGCTTCCTACGCTCGGGATACGGCCGCACAGTTGCATACCGATGTCGTCGCCCTATCCATAGGCCAGGTCAACCAAGACGAGCTGCATAAACTGGGACAATACGGTATAGGCAAAATATTGGATGCCAATACAGAAAAACTCGCTACCTTCGTCAATCAAGCTTATGCATCCATCCTAACAGGAGCGGCACAAAAAGAAAATGCCCATACGATCATTCTCTCCAACACCTTCAGTGGAAAGGCACTGGCCCCACGTGTTTCCGCTAAATTAAAAGCTAGCCTGATTTCGGGAGCAATCGATCTACCGAAGGCCGAAGGTGATACTATAGGTGTCAAGACGACAACATTTTCCAACAAAGCTATCGCTTCCGTATCGTTACAATCCCCCACTAGAGTCATCACTGTGAATCCCAATGCATATCCGGCAAAGGAGCAACCAAGTGGACAAGTACAGATAGAACCCTACAACGCTGATCTACCGGATTCAGATTTTGGCACTATGGTCAAAGAGATCGTCCGTGCCACCGATAAGATCTCCTTGCCTGAAGCCGAAATTGTCGTATCGGCCGGCCGTGGCCTAAAAGGTCCTGAAAACTGGGGCATAATCGAAGAATTGGCCAATGTACTTGGTGCCGCAACGGCCTGTTCAAAACCCGTATCGGATGCAGGATGGCGCCCTCATGCCGAGCACGTGGGACAGACCGGTATCGTCATCAGTCCCAAACTGTACATTGCCATTGGGATATCCGGAGCGATCCAACATCTGGCAGGTGTCAGTTCTTCCAAAACGATTGTCGTCATCAACAAGGATCCAGAGGCTCCCTTTTTCAAAATAGCTGACTACGGTATAGTGGGCGATGCCTTTGTGATCGTCCCCAAACTTATAGCCGCACTGAAGGCACACAAGGGGATCGGATGATCCATCTACGCCAAATGAAAACGAGCGACAGGTACAAATTTTACCTTGTCGCTTTTTTTTTGAACTTAATATTCACATATTTCCTCTCTAACATAAACTTTCAAAGGCAGAGGAGAGATCGATAATTTCATTTTATATGTAGCGCAATTATATTGCATATGAAAATGAATTTATCTAAGTTTGTATGAAGAAGGTTTAGGTATAGGATGAAGAAAATACAATTAGACATCGTGGGTTTGTCATATAGCCAAACCCAATCAGGAGCTTATGCATTGGTTTTAGGAGAGGTACAGGGCAACCGACGGTTGCCGATCATCATCGGTGGTTTTGAAGCGCAGGCAATTGCTGTTGAAATTGAAAAAATGACCCCTAGCCGCCCTTTGACCCATGACCTGTTCAAGTCTTTTGCCGATTCCTTTCAGATCCAGATCGAAGAGGTATTGATCTATAACCTTGTCGACGGAATATTCTTCGCCAAAATCATCTGTAAGAGTAAGGACATATCCATTGAACTGGATGCCCGTACTTCAGATGCTGTCGCCTTGGCTATACGTTTTGAATGCCCGATTTTTACATACGATTTTATCATGTCTTCTGCCGGAATCGTTATCGAAAGCAATGATTTTGCTTTTTTGGAAAACATAAGTAACCCCGTGAGTGGTGATATAGCACAGGAGGACATTCCCCAACCTCCTAAAAAAGAAGAAGCCTCTCCTTATGCCTCACTCTCTCTTGAGCAACTCGAAAAAACATTACAAAAAGCCATTGAGAATGAGCAATACGAGACAGCCGCCAAAATAAGGGATGAGATAGAGAAAAGACAAGGATCTTAAATCACCTCGCCTTGACCTCGGCGATCATCGTCATGACCGCATCAATAGTAGACTTAGCAGCATCTTTCATCTTTGGGTTACCGGGATAATCGGCATCCAGCGTCACTTCTTTTGATTTTTCCTTGTAGGTGTATTTGAGTACAAAACGAGGAACATCTTTGCCTTCTTCGGGAGACTTGCGAGGTGTGGTCATATCATCGTCTACATTCCAAAAACCTAATTCCTGTGCTTTTCGGTGCAGATAGAGCAAATCATCTTTACGCATTTTCAACGTATCCTGCATCAGCTTATCATCCTTGGTCAGATATTGGTAATATTGGGTCTTTGAATTATATGTATTCATCATCTCATCCGGTGTACCATAGGTGATCTCTATAGCTTCAAAATCTGCAAACCGAAAGGGCGCATTCTTGATCATGGACGAATAGTACACAAAACAATACACGATAAAAGGTAAGATGATACAGATAGCTAAAAATATTTTCTTTGATTTGACACTCATGCTAAAGATTATTTATCCGCAAAAGTACTATTTTTTTAAAGCTTATTTAGGGTTAATCTATGCTGTTTTTTATACTTATTCCATCCGGTGCACAACAGATTCCATATTTCACGCAAAGATGCAAAGACACAAAGAATTTTTCTTAGCGACCCTACACCTCTGCGAGAGGCTTTGAGAAGCAAAGGGATATCTGCCGTGTAGCCATTTCATTCTTTAAAACTCTTTAAATCTTCGGCGTACCGCAACGACTGAGATACTTGTAGTACCAAGCATCTTTTAAGTTAGAAATCACGACCCCTTGCTTCGTAGATACATGGACAAAACGGTCATTGTGCAGGTAAATACCTACATGGTCAATATCCCTCCCTCCAAACGAAAAAAACACCAGGTCCCCTTCCCGAAGCTGATGATCATATTTTCTCTTTACGATCTGTGCCATATCCCTGGATGTCCGTGGCAGATCCTTATGGTACACCTCCCGAAAGATCAAGCTTACAAAACCCGAACAATCTACCCCTTGTCTCGTCATACCACCCATCCGATGGGGACTCCCCATCCAGGAATCGATGAATGCATACAGGTCTTTATTCAACTTCTTACTGTCTACGCCCAATATATCCGCATAATGCGATGTGAGATTGCCCTTGTCCGCTTTGATTTGGCCTGAAGGTACAGTATTTGGATTATGGGACAGTGTTTTCTTCTTTGCGCCACAGGATGCCATAACAACGAGCAAACCAAATATCCCTAAAACAACATGTATTCTATTCAACAACTGCATAATTAGACCTCCTTTGCAAAAGTATAGCCCTACAATAACCAATAAAATTATCTTTTTTCCACATTTGTTATTTACTTTGCCGACATGGAACGCTTTCGTGGTGCAATAGCTGTCTTTATAGGTGCGGCAAGCTTTGGGATACTATCTACTTTTGTCAAACTGGCATATGCGGAAAACTTTACGCTGGGTGAAGTAACAGGTGTACAGGTTTTGTTTGGCACGATCATACTATGGTCGCTCTATGGGCTATACGCATTCAAAAACAAGGAAGCGTATCCCAAAAAGACAAATAAAATAAAAATATTGCTGACAGGTATTTCCACTGGAGCAGTCAGTATCCTCTATTACAAATGTGTCGAATTGGTTCCGGCTTCGATTGCTATTGTGCTATTGATGCAATTTATTTGGATCAGTGCCTTGATCGACCTCGTGGTTTTCAAACAAAAACCTTCAAAAAAACAGTTTTGGGGTATTGCAGGCATACTCTTGGCCACATTGCTGGCTACGGGTGTCTTTGAAGCCTCCATCAAGACCATCAACCCTTGGGGTATCGTCTATGGTATGTTGGCTGCCATGGCTTATGCCATCTTCATTATTGTCAATGGCAAAGTAGGAAACGATTATCCCCCTATCCAAAAAAGTGCTTTAATGGTTACCGGAGCGTGTATATTTGTCTTTACGGTATTACAACCGGCCGAGCTCATTTTTCTGGAAAGCGATAGCCGTATTATGTATTACGGTCTGCTGCTATCCCTCTTTGGGACAGTGCTTCCTCCCCTACTTTTTGCCTACGGCATACCCAAAATCGGTATCTCCCTCGGCAGTATCCTTAGCGCGGTAGAATTGCCCGTGGCCGTATTGATGTCGTATACTATTCTTTCCGAACCCGTGTCTCTGTTGCAATGGGTTGGAGTGGTCGGAATACTGGCGGTTGTCGTGTGGATAAATAAATCCCGTAAAGGCAAATTGTCAAATTAAAATTATACCCTCTGTAAACACCATTGTGAAATGAAACTTGCACTACAACACCCTCACCAATAACCCCTTCAAGTACTCTCCTTCCGGAAAAGAGGCCCGAATGGGGTGATCCTCAGGCTGTGAAAACTGGCGGATAAACTGGATTTCCTTGCCCGCATCCAAAGCTGCCCAAGCAATAACTTGCTTGAACATCCCTATATCCATAGCTCCCGAACAGGAGAATGTGGCCAATAGCCCTCCGCTTTCTAAAAGCATCAATCCTCTACGGTTCAGATCTTTATAAGCCCGCGAAGCCTTATCCAAAGCCGAGCGGGATGGCGCATATTTCGGTGGATCCAGGACGATAAGATCAAATTTTTTGCCTTCTTCACCCAATTGGCGCAGATACTTATTGACATCGGACTGCACAGCGGTGTATTGTGAAGGGATAAACTTGTTCAACTGCATATTCCTTTCCAATGTCTCCAAAGCCAACGCCGAACTGTCCACCGCAGTCACATGCGCTGCACCTTCCCGCAAAGCGTTCAACGTAAATCCTCCGGAATAACAAAAACAATCCAGCACATGCCTATCCTTGGTATATTGTGCAGTAAGTAGCCGGTTATCCCGTTGGTCACAATAAAAGCCCGACTTTTGCCCCTCGATGATATTGACTTGATAATGCACATCATTCTCTTTGATATCGACAAATTCGGGAGGCAATTCGCCCCATAGCAGACCATTGGTATCCGGCAATCCCTCGTGCTCACGGGACTTCAAGTCGCTACGTTCGTAGATGCCTTTCGGAGCAAGAACCCTAGCCAATTCGTCCACAATAACGGACTTCATCAATTCTACCCCGGCAGAGTGCACTTGAACAGAAATATAATCGGCATATTTGTCCACGATCAGGCCGGGAAGAAAATCGGCTTCTGCAAAGATCAACCGTACACAATCGTTTCCTTCATGCAAAAGATGTTTTCTGTTCTGCACAGCTTTTTGGACACGGCTGCGCCACCAGTGTTCATCCACTTGCTTGTCTGGATCCCACTCCAATACCCTCACCGCTACACGAGACCGTCCATTATACACCCCATAAGCGATGAATTCCTGGGCAAAATTGAATACGGAAACGATCTCTCCATTTACCGGCTGTCCATAAATCTGAAGAATAGCCCCGGAGAACACCCAGGGATGCAATTGCCAGGCAGCCTTATCTTTACCTTTGTGCAGGATTATTTTGTTCATCTCCACAAAAATAGAAAATTACAGAGATATACATTGTCCTAACGAAATCAAATCGAAAAAACACTAATTTTGACGAATAGGATAAAATAATTACTTTAGCATTAAAACAGCTAAACGAGAGCCATGAAAAGAAAACCTACTATTCGGCAAATAGCCCTTACGTTCCTATTGGTTACCCTTACACACACTCTTTTTGCACAAAAGAAACTGGAATTTGTCCTTCCTTCGGATACTACCGTAAAAGCCTTTTATAATGGCAAAGTAAAACATGGCAAGGCCAATGGCTATGGTGAAGCAAAGTTATTCCGCAAGGGCAACGAATATGGCACATACAAGGGACATTGGGAAAACAATGATTATCATGGCACAGGCACACTCACCTGGGCAAACGGGAGCAAATACGAAGGAGACTATATCAATGGCAAACGCACGGGCAAGGGCGTATACACCTGGTCAAGAGGAAGTAAATACGAAGGAGACTATGTGGATGGCGAACGTACAGGCAAAGGTATATACACCTGGGCAAACGGAGACAAATACGAAGGGGATTTTATCAATGGCAAACGTACAGGCAAAGGTATTTACACTTGGGCAATTGGAGATAGATACGAAGGAGATTTTGTCAATGGCAAAGGTTCAGGCAAAGGCGTGAAAACATGGACAAACGGGCACAAATACGAAGGAAACTATGTGGATGGCAAACGCACAGGCAACGGTATATACATCTGGCCAAACGGAGACAGATACGAAGGGGATTTTATCAATGACAAACGTACGGGCAAAGGCATATTTATCTCGGCAAATGGAAATAAACAAGAGGGGTACTTCCTCAATGGTAAACTCATCAAAGATGAAAAAGGGGAAGTATTAAGAATAGATTCAGCCGATCAACTTAGTCCGGAGGCACTAATAGCCTATAACAAGACACAACAAGAGATAGCACAGGCCAAACGAGAAGAAAAAAGAAGAGCAGCAAATCTAGAATATGAAAAAAAGAGGATAGAAAAAATCAAAGCTGCCAAGATCGGTGACCGCATCCGTTTCACGCAAAGGGGGAAACTTATAGAACATAACCCAAGACCCCTGGAGAACGAAAGGAGCGAAAACACAATTTATTATTCGACGAAGGTCATTGCTTATATTGAAAGGATAGAAGCAGATAGAATGCAGATCAGAATAGCAGATGTACAAGCATCTCTAAATAACAATACCGCATATTATAAAGACGTGAAGATGACCGAAGGCTCAATTCATTGGATAAACCCTATATTGGACAAACAGTGGGAAATAATACCAGATCGGGGGAAGTGGGAACAAGCTGTCTTCGAAGCTGTAGAAATCAACCCATCCCCAAAGATGGGCATGGATGCATTCAGAAAATGGATGGCAGACAATTATCAATACCCTAAAGAAGCTATAGAAGCAAAGGTAAAAGGAACCGTTACAGTTTCGTTTGTCGTAGAGAGAAATGGTCAGCTTACAGACATCAAAGTACTTACGGATATTGGCTATGGAACAGGCCAGGCAGCTATCGATCTTTTAAACGAGCTGAGAAATGGAATCCCGGTATACAAGGCGGACGTCCCGTACGTGTAGCCTATACTCTTCCTATCCGTCTGGATACTAACCCCATACAAAAAAAGTAATATTTCCTTGTATTGCTATAAAATTATTCAAGGAGCCTCCGACTAAGAAGAAAACCTAAGAAAAACAACTCGTTACATTGTTTGATTATTGGTGAATATCAACTATAATTTGTGTAGGATACTTCGTGAACAAAAGTTATGGAAGCAATTACTATACATCCCGAATAGGAAGAGCAGTTTGAAACAGTAAAGGCTGTTTTGAAAGCGCTTAAAGTACCTTTTGAATCTCACACCACAGATTTGCCCGAACATGTTTTAAATAAAAATTGTTCACTACTCTATAAGGTGATAATATGCTTTTGGAACAATAGGCTAGAGCCTATATTTGTATAGTCGGTCTCGGATAGTATCGACAATTCTTACAATACTTTAAAAAAAACAAGACAAAGATACGAAGGCACTAAGTTTTTCTCTTTGTGACTTCGTGTCTTTGTGGCTAAAATTAAGCGTATTCCTACTTATTCGACAATAAATAATCTTTAAAAGCCTCGTAATCCACAGGAAGATCTGTAGCTAATTTTGGTTTTCCGGCCAAGTCTTCGGCACCTTTCGGTAATTCAATTTTGGCAAACACCTCTTCTGAAATAGCATCGGGAAACTTACAAGGATGAGCTGTCGACAAGAATACCGAAGCATATTCTCCAGGCTGCTCGTTTTTGTACGCCTGTGAAGCCAGATAGGCGATAGCTGTGTGTGGGCAAGCAATATATTTGTATTTGTCATACAATTCACGCATAGCAGCAATCGTCTCCTCATCAGTATACGTATACGAAGAAATGATTGATTTCAGTTCATCCAGACTGTTGTGAAACATATCCTGTATACGAACCCAATTGCTCGGGTTGCCGACATCCATAGCATTTGCCAGAGTTTGCACAGATGGTTTAGGTTCATATTTTCCAGACTGCAAAAAACGTGGAACAGTATCATTCACATTCGTACCTGCTACAAAATGTTTTACAGGCAATCCCATCTTATACGCCAATAAACCCGCTCCGATATTACCAAAATTGCCACTTGGCACGGTAAATACAACTTCGTCGATCCCTTGCGATTTCAACTGTGCATATGCCCAGAAATAATAAAATGTCTGTGGAATCAATCGGGCAATATTGATGGAATTGGCGGATGTCAGACGCAATTCCCTATTCAGTTCTAAGTCGTTGAAAGCCGTTTTCACCAAGGTCTGACAATCGTCAAAAGTCCCGTCCACCTCTAGTGCACGGATATTCTGCCCATTGGTGGTCAACTGTTCTTCCTGTACTTTGGAAACCTTACCTTTCGGATAAAGAATGGTCACACGTGTACCCTCTACTCCCAAAAATCCAAGAGCCACCGCCCCTCCCGTATCACCCGAAGTCGCCACCAATACATCCAACAACTTGTCGCCTTGCTTGGAGAAATACCCCATCACCCGGCTCATGAAGCGTGCACCGAAGTCCTTGAACGCATACGAAGGTCCGTGAAACAGTTCCAAAACAGCCGTATCCTTATCCAAAAATCGGACAGGCGCATCAAAATTAATAGCATCGGCAATAATTGCCTTCAAATCAGCTTCTGGAATATCATCTCCTATCAAAGCGTTGGCAACAGTAAAAGCAATCTCCTGCAAAGAATATTGCTGAATATTTTTAATGAAAAGAGGATCCAGTTGTGGAATATGCTCCGGCATATACAATCCTTTGTCCTGGGGCAGGGAATTGAATACGGCCTCTTGAAAAGAAACCCTTAGACCTCTATTGTTTGTACTGTATAGTTTCATTTTTTTTATTGTGATTACACGGATGGTTAAGATTTATAGATTATTTTTTTGTTGTGATTACACAGAATGAGGAGATTACACAGATTATCTCATTTTCAAATCAAATCATTTTCAAATTATAACACCCTTGGCCCTTCTACATTCACGGATGAGACATATTTAAAACTGTCTATACCGTTGGCAACGAGGTGTTCCTGAATTTTATCTGCGACAACTTGAGCGATTTCCTGTCCTTTTGTAATAGCAACGACGGAAGGTCCCGAACCTGAAATTCCAAAACTCAATGCCCCATTGTCCATCGCGATCTGCTTCATTTCGTAAAACTGCGGGATCAATATTGCTCGGGTAGGCTCGATCAACACGTCGTGCATACTCCGACTGATCAGATCGTAATCGCTCTGGAACAACCCCGCAATCAGTCCGGCAATATTCCCCCACTGGGTCACAGCGTCTTTCAACAAGACTTTTGCCTTGATCAGCTGGCGTGCATCACGTGTCGGCACATCCACTTGTGGAAATACAATACCTGCATAAAGATCCTGGGGAACAGGCAGTTTGATCACATCCAATGGCTCATATCCTCTGATCAATGTGATACCTCCCAGCAACGCCGGAGCGACATTGTCGGCATGTCCATGTCCACAAGCCAAACGCTCGCCTTCTACGCAGAAGGGTAGCAACTCCTCTCTGTCCAAGGGATTGCCCAACAACGCATTGATGGCAAACAAGCCTGCTACCGTACTCGCCGAACTCGACCCCAAGCCACTACCGATAGGCATATGTTTGATCAATTCGATCTCCACCCCGATATCATCTTGCAGATCCAGTTTCTCAAGCAGCATTTTGACACAGGCACTGACCGTATTCTTGTCAGGATCCAATGGCAGCCGACCATCATCTCCCTGTATCGAACGAATACGAACGCCCGGTTCGGCACTGCGGTACATGCAGACTTCATCGCCGGGACTATCTACGGCAAAACCTAAGATGTCAAAGCCACAGATCATATTGGCTACCGTAGCCGGAGCAAATACACGCACCTGATCAAGGATCTTGTCGAAGTCTATTTTTTTTTGTGTTTTATTTTGTTCCATTGTTTTTATGAGTTGTCAGTGATCAGTAGACAGTTGTCAGTAACTGATTACTGATCACTGAAAACTGACCACTATTACTTATGCCCCTACATTGACCAAATCAGCAAACACACCTCCGGCAGTCACCTCAGCTCCTGCCCCCGGCCCTTTAACAACCAATGGTCTTTCCTTGTATCGCTCGGTCGTAAACGAAATGATGTTGTCACTACCAGACAAAGAATAGAACGGGTGAGTTTCATCTACCATTTCCAAAGCGATGGATACTTTTCCTTCTTCCAGCTTACCAATATACCGAATGACTTTATTTTCAGCCTGCGCTTGCTCCTTCAAGGCATTGAAATACTGATCAGCTTTCAGTAGCTCCGTATAGAAATCATCTACCGAAGTAGCTTCGAGACAAGCCTGCGGCAAGATTGCTCCCAAATTGACATCAGATGGTTCTATTTGATATCCCGCATCACGGGCAAGGATCAACATCTTACGCATGAAATCTACTCCCCCCAAATCATCCCTGGGATCCGGTTCGGTGTACCCCAACTCCTGTGCTTTCTTGACGACATCATAGAAAGAAGCATCACCGGTAAAATTATTAAAAATATAGGAGATTGTTCCGGACAGGATAGCTTCTATCTGCAATAACCTATCTCCGCTCATCATCAAATCTTTCAATACCCTTACAATCGGCAGTCCTGCTCCCACATTGGTTTCATAAAAGAAATCTACACCATGTTTACGTGCCGTATCGCGCAACAGTTTATATTGTGCATAATCCCCTGAGTTGGCGATTTTATTGCAGGTAACGATCGATATATTCGCTTTGAAAATATCTTCATAGTAGGTAGATGGCAATTTGCTGGCCGTATTGTCAATAAACACACAGTTGGGCAAATTCATCGTTTTCATGCGTTCTACGAACCCAGCTAGATCGGCCACTTCCCCTTCATTTTCCAATTGTGCCGACCAGGTGCCCAAATCAACCCCTTCTTCGTTGAAATACATTTTCCGGGAATTTGAGACACCGACCACTTTGATTTCCAGATCGTTGTTTTCCAATAAGAAATCGTGCTGCTCATGCAACTGTTTGAATAAAGTCGCACCGATATTGCCTGTTCCGAGATTAAAGACATGAAGTGTTTTCTTCAGCTCCGCAAAAAAAGCATCGTGTACAGCATTCAACGCTTTGGCCAAGTCTTCTTTGGAGATGATGACCGAGATATTGAATTCCGAAGAGCCTTGCGCAATAGCTCTTACATTGATACCATTCCGTCCCAAGGCATGGAACAGTTTACCCGAAATACCCGGTGTACGTTTCATGTTTTCACCCACGATCGCCAATACAGATAGGTTTTCTTCTACCTCTGGCATGACCAATATATTTGCCTGCAATTCCAATTCAAACTCCTGTCCAATCAACCGCAATGCTCTTTCCGCATCACTTGGATTGACGGCAAATGTGATGCTGTGCTCCGAAGATGACTGCGTAATCAACACCACATTGATCTGTTCTCTGGCCAACAATGTGAACAAACGTCCCGAAAAGCCAGACTTGCCAATCATACCGCTTCCCGACAGATTGATGATCGAAATATCGGAGATAGATGAAATCCCTTTGATCGGATAAGATGAGCTGTCCGATTCGAACTGTATGATCGTACCTGGAAATTCAGGTCGAAACGTATTACGGATGGCGATAGGAATCTTTTTCATGAACGCCGGAATCATCGTCGGCGGGTATATCACTTTAGCACCGAAGTACGAAAGTTCCATAGCTTCTGTATAGGAAAGTACCGGCAAAGAAAAAGCTTTCTTAACGATACGTGGATCCGCTGTGAGCATGCCGTTCACATCCGTCCATATCTCGATCACCGAGGCGTTGAGTATAGACCCAAAAATGGCTGCTGTATAGTCCGATCCACCTCGTCCAAGTGTAGTCACTCTCCCCTTATCGTTGGAACCGATAAAACCTGTCACAAACAAAAGATTGTCTGCATGTGTTTGTGCCAAAGACTGTACAAGCTGCGTAGTCAGTTCCTCATTGACATTGGCATTGCCAAAATTGGAATCTGTCTTCACATAATGCGAAGCATCTATAAAAGTAGAGACCGGCACATACTGCTCCATGATCTTAGAAACCATATAATTAGAGAACCGTTCGCCAAATGAAACAATAAGATCTTTACTTTGTGCACTCAGTTCCTTCAAAGCAGACACCCCCTGCAGGATATCGTCCAGCTCATTGAGCATCAATTTCAATTTTGTAAAGACAGGATTTTGGTATTTGACCGCGATCAATGCCTTGACCACTTCAAAATGCCTGTGCTCCAGTTGTTTCAAATCTTCATCAAAAGGAATACGTTCAGCGGCATTCTCGGCCATTTTGGTCAATAAATTTGTCACCCCAGACATGGCCGACAAGACCACTAGTGGTTTTTCTTGGTCATCATAGGACTTTTTGACAATATCAAGTACTGATTTGATACTCTCTACAGTTCCTACAGATGTGCCCCCAAACTTTAATACTTTCATGCTATTCGATTAATTTATCTTGTTTTAAAATAGTTTCCAACAAAAAGACCTTCCCCATTGTCGGAGGAAGGTCTTATATATCCACTGTACAAGTACTTATGACAACAGTATTACTTCCTCCGAATGCTATTCCCGGTGGTAATAATAATTGTTGAAATAATAGTACTAAAATTCACGTCGTTTTCAAAATTTTGGTAAATATAGCCAGATTGTATTTAATAATGCAAATATTTTTTAGAATAATTTGAATTTGGGGGGCCGTCTAAAAAGGTCTGACAATTAATCTAATCGTCATTTCGAACGAAGAGAGAAATCTATGGATGAATTATAATTTGCTTATTTTCAACAGTTTGAAAAATTGCTTAGCCATAGATTTCTCCTCGTGCCTCGTCGAAATGACGGCATGATTGGCTTTTTAGATACCCTCTTTGAAATGTTAAATCTGTTAAAAGAATGTTAATATAATATGTTAAAATTTGGATAAAAAAATCATATCCCCTATCTTCGTGCAGTGTCTACGTAAAAACATAGATACCTAAATAAGAATTTGTTCAAACTTAAAGCGATTTAATGAAAACAAAAAAACTAGTAGCAGTAATGCTTTTCATAGGCTTTTGTCTAGTCTCGCAAGCACAATCCAATAAAAGTAAAGGTCCTTCGGATCAGGATAACTTGGCCAAGGAATATTTTTCACAGATCATGGGCGTAGCGATCAACGCTACAACTAACACGAAACTTTATCAGTTTGTCTACGATTGGTTGGGTACCCCCTATCGCCTCGGTGGAGACACCAAGAAAGGGATTGATTGTTCAAAATTTTCATTGGCTTTATATGAAAATGTCTTCAACACCACAATCGGCTACAATAGCCGCAATCAATATGCCAATGTGACCCCCGTGAGAAAAAACGACCTTCAGCCTGGTGATTTAGTGTTCTTCAAAATTAGAAGTAGAAATATTACCCACGTAGGTGTTTACCTTGGCGACGATAAGTTTGCCCATGCCTCCTCAAGCAAAGGAGTGATGGTGAGCAATCTGAATGAAGCCTATTGGAAACGTTATTACTATAACGGTGGCCGTCCAAAAACAGATGAAGACCACCGTATCATGACCGCCGATGCGAGCTCTTACGAAAACAATGTAATAGATTAAGATTTTTTATAAGTTTATTTTTTTTAATTTCTTCTATACGTCCGAATGATCTTCATCATTCGGACGTTTTTGTTCAAATATGCCTAGTCAATTTTCATTCAACCTCTAGGAACCCTCAAGAACATTACCCCTTAAAACTGAATATTATACCCTACCGACAGACGTCCATAAGGAAACTCCCGCTGAAAATCCGGGTACTGTTCATCCTTGAACTCACCTTTCAGCGAAAAATACCCCGAAGCCAGATTGATCGAGAAACGTTTGAATACCCGCAAACTTCCCTCCAAAGCCAGTGCATGTAGCACATAATACGAATCTGTACCACTGATCGTATAGAAAACACCACCATTGTAATCTGCAGTAAACAGGAGCCTGTTGAGCAAGCTTAGCTCGCCCCTAAAACGATAGGAAGCTCCCGATCCATAATTGTAATTGCGACTTTCTCCGTACAAAAGATACGGATCCGGCACAGCCGCCAATAGCACAGCTCCTGCCCCTACACTCAAGTTCAACTTGTTATCCCGCCTATAACTGAATTCGGAAAGCCAATTATAATTCAAACTTTGTGCTCCATAGAAAAAAGCATCGTTGTTGTAAAAATCATAGTGCGCATTCAACGTGCCATAATGCGTTCCCCGTTTTGATTTAAAAAACTCTGCCCCACTCAACAATGCATGGACATTGACAGCATTGATAAAAGTACTGTCGCCACTTCCCACTTCGAAATTGACCGAAAACTGATCAAAAGGCCGCTTATAATTATGATCGCCATTGCTATATCGAAAACGCAGCCTGCTATAAATAGAATTCTTTCCCTTTTGCAGAAAGTCACCTTCCTTTCCATCAAAACGCCTAAAACCCATATCAAATTCTGCTGCGATCACAGAGGAATCTACAGCATAATAATCATCAATATGCTTTCCCCATTTTCCGTCCAATAGCCGGTTTAGCCCATTGACCGGATTGACCAAAAAAGCAACAATCTCATTTCCCGTTCGGTTATGTCCATTCCTGCTTCGAGCCAATATATTTCTCGACACCCGGTGCGTCATCTCTCCCAATATAATCCCTCCCAAAGTGGTATTGACAAAATCGTTGATCGAAGGATGCTGTGTCTCCCCGGCTGTCTCCCAGATATAGCTTCCCGCTACCGTAGCCAAACTCGACTGATAAAAATTATAACCATTACTCCTAAAAGCATTGAAATACAGTTGCCCATGGTAAGGATGGTCAAATTGATTGGTCGTAAACTGATTGTCATCCCAATCCCAGGCACTTATACGTTGATGATCCAAAAAATTTTTAAAAGTAATGTAGGAATAAGGGTCTTTGGTAATGAAGCGATTGAAAGTTGCCGGAAAAGCCTGTGCCAGAAACCATTCCGTACCTGCCCGCCAAAATTTCTTTTCACGTTTAGGGTTCAGAGAATCCACTTGCAAGGATCGGAATGCAGAACTATCTATCGCTATAGAGTTTGGCAAGCACAAAACCCTGCCAGTCACACCTCCCTGTGCGACTGTACTATCCGGAAGTGAATGAGCTTGGCAAACATGGACAAAAAACAAGCCAAGTAAAAAGCAAAAAACAATACACCAATATCGAGAAGCCATATCATGTAAGATACCGCAAATATGATAATTTGTTTTTTATTTAACGAGATTATTACAAAAAGAGCGTACTCACATCTGAAGCCATTCACCTATCCTCCCCATTATCACAACACCTTATTTTTTGATAAATAAAAACCCTGCAAAACTTTTAAGGGTAGCACTGGTGTCTACAACACCTATCTCCATCGAACCATCTTCATTGTTAGCAATAATGGCATTGCTCTGGGCATTTTTCCAATACCAGGTGGCCAAAGTCGTATCCAATGAAGCATGATAAGTCGCTGGCACGCCCGGATCCGGAGAGACGGAACTTTCCATAGCGATGTCTATCATCATGATAGTACCCGAATTGGTAATGGTCCATTGGACATGCTGCGGTGTAAATCCTTTGTTGTTCAGTTCGGCAAGCTCTTCTGACGAATAGAAATCCGGCCAGGATGCCATGGCCCAGGTACCGGCTAGACGCACCGTACGGCTACTGGTATCCGATGATGCCGTTGTCAAGGATATCTCTACCGTCTTATTGTCTTCTGCAAACGTGATCGAAAAACTGAAATCTTCTCCGGTCAGGTTCTTGATAGTGACCGTTGCTACCGTATCCAACGAAACCGTCTTGCCATCATTGCCCACCGTGTAGGCCCCCGTCCTCTTCTTCGTAGAAGGTTCGCTCTGCGGTGCAGACACACTGGCAAATTTCTCCCTTTTAAAGTCAAAACTATTTAAAGATGGGGGTACTTTGCCGGCGACAAACAGCGTAGAAGCCGCATCGACCTCCATGATATAGGTGCCATTGTCCATGAATTCGAGGCTCTTTATCTCCCCCGAACCGGAGAGCTCCCATTTTCCTTTGATCTTTTGTTCAGCTTCGGCCTTACTCTGCGGCACATGTTGTTCCTCTGTCTTGTCTTCTCCCCCACCATCTTCTTTGGAACATGAACCGATGGTAAAGGTCGCACAAAACAGTAAGGTCAAGAGAAAATAATTTTTAGTTTTCATAGCTTTTGATTTGAGTGTACTTCAAAAGTAACGGAACAGGTTTGGCAGAAAAATACCCCCTAGTTGGTATTTTTCAGATTTTCTTCCAAGAGACCATAGCCAAACGCACCGATACTTACGAAACGGTGATTCAAAACCTCAAAGAGGAGATAGCTTTTTTGCGGAAATTAGTGAAAAAGGAGTGAGAATGAGGCCAGATCACAAAACTCCTTGCAAATCCCAGGCCTGTACATGCTTTATTCCTTTGTTTTGGGGCAGCTGTACATCGTCGAGCGAAACCACCATTTTTTCATAATTGTCCTTTATGGCTTCGAGTGAGGTATATTCTCTCTTTGTAGTTTCTGCGTCCACGAGCAGATAAGCACTTTGTAGATAGACGACTTTGTCGGCTTTTTGGGCGACAAAATCTACTTCTTTGTTTGGCATGGTTCCTACAAAAACTTCGTAACCTGCCCTGCGGAGTTCCAGATAGACCAGATTTTCCAGTTTATACCCGATTCCGTAACCAAATCCGCTGTACAGGTAATTTTTGTAGGCTAGATCATTGATGTAATATTTACAATTCCCCGATATGGTTTCCTTTCCCCGGATGTCGTAACGCTCTGCCTTGTGTACCAAAAATGTATCTTCGATATACCCGATATAGTTGGCAACGGTATCGTATGTCGTTTTACGACCACTGCTTTTCATATAGTTGGCTACATTATTCACCGATAGCATATTCGAGGCATTATTGACCAAATAGACAAAAAGGTCTTCAAGCAGTTTCGGGTCTTTGATACTGTGTCGCTGTATAATATCCCGAAGCAGTACCGTATCTTTGACGGAAGTGACATAGTTTCGTTTGGTATCTTCGTTGGGCAATACAAAAAGTTCGGGCAAGCCTCCGCTTTCCATATAACGGACATAGCTTTGTTTATTGCTTTCCGACTTGGTAACGCCTAAATATTCGGCATAGCTAAAGGGAAACACCTCAAAGGTCACATATCTGCCCGAAAGCAAAGTTGCCAGCTCACCCGACAGCATTCTGGAATTAGAACCACTTATAAACAGCTCGTAGCTTTCCGTAAAATCCTGCGCATAAGAATTGACAAACCGCTCCCACTCGACGATGTTCTGTATTTCGTCGATAAACAGGTATATTTTTCCTTTGGGCTTTAGTTTATCTTTATACAGCTTTACCAGATTTTCCAGATCTTTGTAATTCCCGACAAAATCAAAGTCAATAAATTCTTTGTTGACATAAAATATATTTTTTGGATGCACACCGCCCGCGATCAATTGGTGTGCTATCTGCCGTAAAATATAACTCTTGCCCGAACGCCTTTGTCCGACCAATACTTTTATCAGCTTATTACCGATATAATGGAAAATATCGCTTGTATATTGCTCCCGCAAAAAACCTAGCTCCGGTACATTTCCATTCCAAAAATTGTACTTTTCCAATGATACAAAATTTTCCTCCATACTCGAAAAATATATACAAATATATAAATTTTTCTTTTATACTAGAAACAATATAATAGAAATACATAATATTCTTTTATACTAGAAATAACACAACATAAACGAACTTTTTTCGTCTATACTAGAAAAACCAATAGTAGAAGAGTTATGAATGGAAAATTACGAATGACAAATTTTGTATATTCGTAATTTTAAAATTCATAATATAATATAGTACTGACAAAAATTACAAATCATATAAAAAACGCGTCATTGCGAGAGCCTGCTCCGATGAATCGGAGCAGGCTCTCGCAATGACGGTAACATTTTTTGTCATGTACCAAGAATTCATGTATTAAACTAAAACATGTCGGAAAGGGATAAAATATACTTCGCTTCGGATTTTCACTTAGGATCTTTTCCTGTGGACAAGTCTGATCTACGTGAAAAGGCGGTCGTTGCATGGTTGGATAGCATCAAACACGATGCTGCTGAATTGTATCTCGTAGGGGATGTGTTCGACTTTTGGTTCGAATATGCTACCGTGGTACCTAAAGGATATATTCGCTTCCTCGGCAAATTGGCCGATTTGGCCGATTTGGGCATAAAGATTACACTTTTCAAGGGCAATCACGACATGTGGATGTTCGGTTATCTCAAAAAAGAACTGAATGCGCGTATCGTAGACAACGAACTGGAACTTCAATTGAATGGGAAGTCCTTTTATATCCATCATGGCGATGGCTTGGGAGACGGAGACAGGTCGTACAAGTTGCTCAAGAAAATATTTCGCAGCCCCTTGTGTCAATGGTTATTTGCACGTCTGCATCCAAATTTAGGTATTGCCATAGCGCAAAAGTGGTCCAAACACAGCCGAATATCCAGCAATACAGAAGAACAGTTTCTGGGCGAAGACAGAGAATGGCTCATACAATATGCAAAAGACATTTTAAAACACAAACACTACGACTATTTCATATTTGGCCATCGCCACCTCCCCTACGACGTCAAGATCTCGGAAAATACACGAATAATCAACCTGGGCGAATGGATCAATCATTTCACTTATGCAATCTGGGACGGCGACACACTGGAATTAAGAAAATGGAACTGATCGAGATTATTCAAAACATACATCCTCTGCAGCCTGATGACCTAAAGCTGATTATAGACATAACAGAGCAGATATCCGTTCCAAAAAACACAATATTCATAGAAGCTGACTACACATCCCGGTATATCTATTTCTTAAAAGAGGGAATCTGTAGGATTTACTATCAAAAAGAAGAAAAAGAAATCGTACTGGGTTTTGGCTTCACAGGAGAAGTAATCACTTCATTCAACAGCTACGTACACGGAACAAAAGGATACGAAACGGTAGATAGTCTAGAAAACTGTATGCTCTATCGGACACCTATCGTTAAACTCAAAGAACTCTATAGCAAATCGTTAACCATTGCAAATTGGGGCCGGAAACTTGCCGAAATAGAAATGCTGAAAATAGAAGAGCGACTGATGAAAAAATTGTTTAAATCAGCATTAGAGCGTTACTATGACTTATTAAGCAAAGAACCTCTGCTGTTGCAAAAGATAAAATTGGGGTATATCGCCTCTTATCTGGGGGTATCCCAAGTTACCCTATCGCGTATCCGCTCCGGAGTAAAATGATTTTTTAGAGGTCATCAGCTAATTTCATACATGCAGTACGTGTATATATAGCTTAAACATTATTTTGTCATTCTAAACGAAACGCAGTGTAGTGAAGAATCTCATTCAAATAAAGATTCCTCCTATCGTCGGAATGACAAATAGACGAATATGCGGTAATAGAACGTATTCAGTATATGAAGTTAAGTAATGACCTCTATGATTTTTTTATCATTTGTAAAAAAATATCTTTCTCAAAATCTCCATTTTTGCACACAACATTTAATACAGGCAACCAGATGAAATATTCATGTGTGCAAGCCTCACAGATCCGAATGAATGTAATATGGATATTCCAAATGGGCATTAAACATCAAATTATATACATATGAATTGGATATTTTTAGTTTTAGGGGGACTCTTTGAAGTGGGTTTTACGACATGCTTAGGTAAAGCCAAAGAAGCATCAGGACAAGCAACATGGATGTGGTATAGTGGATTTGTGGTATGCCTATGTCTAAGCATGGTATTATTGATCAAAGCGACCCAAACATTACCTTTAGGAACTGCATACGCCGTATGGACAGGTATCGGAGCTGTAGGAACCGTATTGATGGGGATTTTCTTTTTTAAGGAACCAGCAGACTTTTGGCGTATTTTCTTCATTTTTACGCTGATCGCTTCTATCGTAGGACTGAAAGCCGTATCGAGTCATTAACAAAAAACCTCTTTCTAAAACATAAATTTTGAGTACTTTTGTACTCTCGAAAAGCAAACAAGCTTTTTTGACAAAAAGTTATGCTAGAAAAATTACAAGCTATTAAAGAACGATGGGAAGAGGTCGAAGCCGAATTGAGCAATCCGGACACCATCAGTGATATGACACGCTTTGCAAAGCTGAACAAGGAATACAAAGACTTGAGCAAGATTGTAGAGCAGTACCACATTTACAAAAACATGGTTAGCAATATCGACGCTAACAAGGATATTTTGATCAATGAAAAAGATCAAGAACTGCGGGAAATGGCTAAAGAAGAACTTGATCTCTTGTATGTTCAAAAAGAAGAAAAAGAGGAAGAAATTCGCTTAATGCTGATCCCCAAGGATCCAGAAGACGCCAAAAATGCGATCATCGAGATCCGTGGTGGTACGGGAGGAGACGAAGCCGCACTTTTTGCCGGAGACCTCTACCGCATGTACACGCGCTATTTTGAGAAAAAAGGATGGCGGAGCGAAGTGATGGACGTCACTGAAGGTACATCCGGAGGTTATAAAGAGGTTATCCTAAAAGTAATCGGAGAGGATGTGTACGGACAGTTGAAGTATGAATCCGGCGTACATCGTGTACAACGTGTACCGGATACCGAGACACAAGGCCGTGTACATACGTCCGCCGCATCCGTAGCTGTGCTCCCGGAAGCAGAGGAAGTCGATGTGGATATCAATCCGGCCGATATCGAATTACAAACATCCCGTTCCGGAGGAGCCGGTGGCCAAAATGTCAATAAGGTAGAAACCAAGGTACAATTGACCCACAAGCCTTCAGGCATCGTCGTTGTATGTCAAGTAGAGCGCTCTCAATTAGCAAACCGGGAGTTGGCAATGGAGATGCTGCGTACGAAGCTCTACGAGCTTGAAGTACAAAAAAAACATGGTGATATCGCAGCAAAACGTAAGACCATGGTCTCTACCGGAGACCGGTCGGCCAAAATCCGTACATACAACTATCCACAAGGCCGTGTCACCGAACACCGCATCGGATTGACCATGTACAACCTGCCAGCTATCATGGACGGAGAAATTCAGGAAATCATAGACGCGTTGCAATTCGCAGAGAATGCCGAAAAAATGAAGGAAGGTGCAGTGAATTGATAACTCCGGCACAAGCGAATCTTATGTCTTTATATAAAAACAAAAAA
>NZ_JAAJTJ010000035.1 GCF_011030405.1 Parapedobacter sp. SGR-10 | reverse complement strand
GTTTGTTTTTATTTCTGCTCCCTTAGTCGTCTATGCGCACAAAACCACCGTTTGCATCAAATTCGAGATCCAGTCCATTTGTTAATTCAACATCATATCTGTTATTCTCTTTATCGATACTGTTGATACCCTCGTTAGGGTAATGATCACGGACATAGCTCACGATCTTGGAAGGGATAAAACCTGTAGGGATAGTCTGCCCATCTGGTGCATTCACTTCCTCCCAATTGCCATTCTTGTCAAATTTGACCGTGATACCGTTGTCCAGATACACGGTGTATTCGACACCCCCCAATCCTTCATCTTCTTTTTTGACATGATTAGCCTTGGCTCCTTGAAAATTATCGGACAGGAATGCGATACCTTTTTGCGGGAGGTCTTCTGCTCCGACAAAGGTTTCTTTTTCGCAGGAAGCATACAGCATTATAGCTGCCACCAATATGCTCAATCTTACAAATACGTTTTTCATGGTTTCTCCTTTTTTATATTATCAGTCATCAATCCTCAAAAACTTTCCTTGCTTGTCAAATTCCAAGTCCAAACCATTGGACAATTCTACCTCGTATTTGCGGTTGGAACGTGAGATCTTGACTATTTCGTTGTTGGGGAAACTCTTTTTTACATGAGACGCAATAGATGTCGGTATAAGCGCTGTGGGGATAGCCTTTTTCTTGCCATCGACTTCCTTCCAATCTCCCTTGGCATCGAACTCTACCTTCACACCATCGTGGAAGCGAACCTCATACTCCTTTGACTTCATGAATTCGCTTTCTTCCGTCACGTAAGACACATTTTTCGCATCATAATATTTGTTAACCAAATTTTGTGCCGTTTTGGGCAACTGATCAAAGGTGATCGACTTTACTTGGGCCTGTACGGTTACTGTAGAAACCATCAACAAAACGGCCAAAAACATACTGTTCATTATTGTTTTCATATCTTTTTCTTTTTGTTTAGGACAAAGGTCGAAAGTGAATTGGGAAAGATTTAGGAAAGATTTAGAATAGTAATAGAGACGTAGGATGCTACGTCTCTACTTTTGCACCAACCGAAATTCATGCAGCCCGTCCACAAACGCATAAGTCAACGATAACTGTGGATAGTTCTCAAGAATGGATCTGACGATAGAAAGACCTAGCCCGTTCGATTGGCTGTCCTGTACTCCTTTATGGAATCGCTCAAAGATATGATCGGGATTCAGGCCATCCGTAGCACTAGTATTGGAAATCTTGATTGTGTGTGGATGGACATCAATATAGATTTTTCCTCCTTTGATATTATACTTGATCGCATTTCTAATCAGGTTGGACAACAGGACAAAGGCCAACTCCCGATTACATGAAAAACAAAACTGTCCTTCTTCCTGATAATCCAAATAGATCTCCCGATGCTCAATAATATCCTCCAGATCCCTCATGAGCTCCTGCAGAAGTGCATTGAAATTGACTTGATGCACATCGGTGTACTGATGGTTTTCTATTCGGGAAAGCATCAACAATGATTTATTAAGATTGGCCATGCGGAGCAATGACTGTTTGGCTTCCGACAACTTGATCAATTGATTTTCGGTTAAGTCTTCATCTTCCAATAAAATATCCAGCTTGCCTGTCGTAATGGCCAACGGTGTCTGCAATTCATGGGAAGCATTCTCAATAAATCTTTTTTGGCTATCAAACACCTCCTCATTCCGATGGATCATCTGCCGGATCCGTTCGTTGAGCTCGTCAAATTCCTTGACCTGTGTGGGCACAACCTCAAAGCTTCTAACATCACCGAAACGATATTTTCCCAAATTTCTCAATATCTGATGAAAGGGTTTCCAGGCTTTCTTCAACACATAGTGGTTGATGATCATAATACTAATGACAATGACGAAATACAGAACGGTCAACGAAATGGCCAGGTTGATCAGAAAATCATCTTCTTCCACGGTGGAAGTTCTTATCTCCAGGGTGTAAGGTTCACCATCCTTGCCATAAAAACCTGTACGAAGCACGCGATAAGGCTCATCCTCCTCGTCATAAGGCATGTATATAAATTCCTTTGAAAAGTGATTTTCGTCGGTAAACTCCTCACCTTCTGCAGGCAATATTCTAAACTGGTTGATACCAAACTCGGTAGAATTGCGGATAATATCAGGGTTGACATAGGCTTCACGAAGAATCAGTATCTTTTGATTTTTCAATCCATCGTCGATATTGTCATACACTTCGTCCATAATGACCGCATAGAACAACAAGGCCCACACCGCCATAATGGCCAAAATCGCGATGACCAGAAACCGATTGGTATAATTCTTTACCGAGACAGCCATCTACACCAATTTATAGCCTACACCATATACGGCTTGCAGATCCATTTCTGCACCCGCTTCCTTCAATTTCTTCCGCAAATTTTTAATCTGCGAATAGATAAAATCCAGATTGTCCGCTTGGTCTACATGATCGCCCCATACCGCTTCTGCCAAAACAGTTTTTTCCAACAACTTGTTAGGACGGGACATAAAATAATACAACAAATCGTATTCTTTACGGTTGAGGGGTACATTTGTTCCTGATACCGACAGCTCCCGACTATCTGGGTCGAGCATAGCATTCTTATAATATATATACCGATCTCCTTGTTGGGCATGACGTCGAATGATGGATTTGATGCGGGCCAATAGCTCGGATAAGTGGAAAGGTTTGGCCAGGTAATCGTCTGCTCCTATCTCCAATCCTAACACTTTGTCCTCCACCGAATCCTTTGCCGAGAGGATCAAAACAGGCTGCCGGATAGATAGCTCAGCCATAGCGGTCAGGATATCCAGGCCATTGCCCCCCGGAAGCATAATGTCCAAAAGAATGCAATCGTACCGATATGTCAGTGTTTTTTCCAGAGCGGCATCAAATGTCTGCGCAGTCTCTACCAAAAAGCTCTCTCCTTCCAAAAACTCCTTGACCGTACGTAGTATCTCGACTTCGTCCTCTATGAGCAATATCTTCATAAGCCTTAAAATTACAATTATCTTGTTAGAATCGGGAAAGAATTGGGAAGAAAGGTCGTGCCTCGTGATTCTTTCAGATCAGTAGCCTAAGAATAGATCTTTTGTTCCAAAAATGCACATATCCCTTCCCTATCTGTAGAGTCAAACCAAGTTGTGTCGCCATACTTCTTGAACCAGGTAATCTGCCGTTTGGCATAGCGGCGGGAGTTTTGCTTGATTTTGTCCACGGCTTCTTCCAGTGAGCATTTTCCATCGAGATAGTCAAACAGTTCGGCATACCCGACGGTCAGCAAGGCCGGTTTGTGACGATAAGGCAAAAGTGACTTTACCTCGTCCAACAACCCTTGCTCCATCATCTTGTCTACACGGAGATTGATACGTTCATACAGCTTTTCCCGTTCCATATGGAGACCTATCGTGATGATTTGGAAAGGACGTTTGCCCGTTCCTTGCTTTTGGAATTGGGATATGGGCCTGCCGGTCGCTTCATAGACTTCCAAAGCACGGATCACACGCTGTGGATTGGCTATATCTGCCACGACATAATAGGATGGATCTATTTGTTTCAACCGCTCTTGGAGAGGAGTCAATCCCCGCTCGGCAAATTCGTGATTCAAGCGATCCCGTACACATTGGGGAGCTTTGGGCAGATCATCCAGTCCCTCGCAGACCGCACGCACAAAAAGTCCTGATCCACCGACCATAATGACGACATCTTGCTTCTGAAAAAGCATATCCAAAAGAACCAGTGCCTCCCGTTCAAAATTTCCGGCAGAATATTCTTCTTCAATCGAGTGGGAATCGATAAAGTGGTGCGGTGCTGTTTTCAGTTCATCGGCATCGGGTTTGGCTGTACCTATACTCATCTCCCTGTAAAACTGGCGCGAATCCGCCGAAATAATCTCCGTGTCAAAATGTTGTGCCAAAAAAATAGCCGTAGCTGTTTTTCCTACAGCAGTAGGACCCACAACGACGGCTAAAGTTTTCTGTGTATACATCACTATCTATATGGGAAGCATGTAGCGAGAATCAATAATCGTCTTCACTAAAACCAAAATCCTCTGTCCCTTCTTCGCTCTCTCCCTCTTCTTCTTCTCCATCATCTACACTATAGTCATCTTCCTCATCCACACCATACTCCTCTGTATTTTCCTCTACAGGTTCTTCGTCATCCTCCTCCTCTGGAGCAGCAACCGGAAAATTGGCTGCAGCCGCAATTTTGGGTGCTTGTCCCACCGACTTGAAGATAGACGGGTACTCTTGCCCCTCTTCCTCTTTGAGTATCTTGATCAGTTCGACATGAAAGTCATAAGGACGGTCAAAATTATAGATATAGTAAAACTTTTGATGTGGATCATCGATAAACTTGCTCAGACGAATATTTTCCATCAGAAGTACCCCTGCCTCTACCTTACGTGGCGTAGGGTGCAACGCTATCTCTGTGCCCTTCTTCCATTGATCATTGCTCACATAAAATGAAGAAGAGGCATCGGCTACATATCCAGTACTGCTATGTATCGCATGATGCAACTCCAAAAATGTACCTTTCGAAGGCATGTCAATATCCCTATAGATATCTTCATAATCCTCAAATGTCACCCTAAATCTATATATTGCCATAATTAAAAATAGAAATCCAAGCCTATACCTGATCCGTATCAGCCCATAAAAATAAAAATTATTTTAATCTCTCGGTAAACAAAGTGTGTTTTGGCTCCAAATTAATCTTCCTACCCTCTTCGATCATAAAATGATAGGCTGCCTCTCTTTCGTTCGGGATATCCCCTTCCAAGATGGCCTCGCGGATGGCACTCTTGATGATCCCCACCTGCTTGCCGGGAGCTAAACCAAATACGTGCATGATATCTTCTCCTGTGACGGGGGGTTGCCAATTGCGCAGGTGATCCCGCTCCTCCACGTCTTTGAGCTTCTGCTTGACCAATTCAAAATTCTGTCTGTACTTGGCTTTCTTGAATTCGTTCTTGGTCGTCACGTCGGCATGACATAGCAACATCAAGGCATCGATATCGTCTCCTGCTTCAAACAGCAGCCGCCGTACGGCAGAGTCGGTCACGATATCCTGTGCCAATACAATAGGCCGCAAGTGCAACTGCACGAGCTTCTGCACAAAACGCATCTTATCATTCAATGGAAGCTTCATCTCTGCAAACAACTTAGGCACCATACGAGCGCCCCTATCCTCGTGTCCGTGAAAAGTCCACCCCACCTTTTTATCAAAACGCTTGGTCGCCGGCTTAGCAATATCGTGCATGATTGCGGCCCAGCGCAGCCACAGATCATCGGATAGCTCAGCCACATTGTCCAACACCTCCAGTGTATGGTAAAAATTATCCTTATGCCCCTTACCTTGGATCACTTCGACACCATGCAAGTTGCACATAGCCGGAAAAATCAGTTCCAGCAGCCCCGTATCAAACAGATATTTGAAACCTTGAGAAGGTTTTTCGGACAGAATGATTTTATTGAGTTCATCGGTAATACGCTCTTGCGAGACAATCTTGATCCTCTCTTTGTTTTCGGCAATCGCCTGAACTGCTTTGATATCGATCTTAAAGTGCAACTGTGTCGCAAAACGAATAGCGCGCATCATACGCAAAGGATCGTCCGAGAAGGTTTCCTGCGGATCCAGTGGGGTACGTATGATACGGAGCTTGATATCCTCCAAACCATTGAACGGGTCCAATAGCTGTCCATAGTTGTGCTTATTCAATGAATAGGCCATGGCATTGATCGTGAAATCCCTCCTATTTTGATCGTCCTGCAATGTTCCGTCCTCGACGATAGGTTTGCGCGAATCTCTTCGGTACGATTCCTTTCTTGCTCCGACAAACTCTATATCCAATCCGTCGTACACAAGCATAGCCGTACCAAAGGATTTGTAGACAGTGACCTTGGTATGCAGGATCTCACCTAACCTAGAAGCAAAATCTATCCCACTTCCCACGACCAAAATATCCACATCATCCTTGAAGGATCTGTCCATGATCCGATCACGGACATAACCACCAATGACGTAGCATTCGGTTCTCATCTGCTCCGCCAAATCTTTGATGATAGAAAATATAGGGTGTTGTAAGTGTTCTGCCATAGCTGTATTCGGATCCCGACGTATCCGATGATAAGCTGCAAAAGTACTCATTTTAGGGTAATCTTAAAAGATAGGTTAAGAAGAATGTCATTGTAGAGGCGCCATGCACTGCTGGCGCACGAATCCTTTCGTGTGCCTCAATAATCCAAGCACACGAAAGGATTCGTGCGCTAACATAAGATTAAAGAAGATAAATCAATCCCTATCCCTTGACAATTTACGGAATCCTAGAGGGTTAGCCGTCAGTTCGGCCTGCTCTCTTCTATTTTTCACGATATGTACAGCCAGAAAAACAGCTTCCAAAAAGGATTCATGTGAAGCCATATTCTTGCCCGCAATGTCATAACCTGTACCGTGATCGGGTGAGGTACGTACGATCGGAAGGCCAGCTGTATAATTCACGCCTTTGCGGCTGGCAATGTGTTTGAAAGGAATAAGCCCCTGATCATGGTACATGGCCAGTACAGCATCAAACTTAGTGTACGTATCCGATGCAAAAAAACCATCTGCCGGATAAGGACCGAAGCAGAATATCTTTTCTGCATTGGCCTGTTCGATGGCTGGACGGATGATCTCCTCATCCTCTGTACCGATGATACCATTATCTCCCGCATGAGGATTCAGTCCCAACACAGCTATTTTGGGCTTCTGAATCCAAAAATCCGTCTTTAGACTTGCATTCATCAGACGCAATTTTTTCAAGATAGCCTCCAAGGTAATTTGACCTGCGATATCTTTGACAGGAATATGTCCAGTCACAACACCTACCCGCAATTCATCACTAACCATAAACATCAACACATCGTCCGCTCCGGTTTTGCTTTGCAGATATTCGGTATGTCCGGGGAAATTGAATCCTTCTCTTTGTATATTATGCTTATTGATAGGAGCCGTGACCAAGGCATCAATTTTGCCTGTCTGCAGATCGTCGACAGCTCTTTGCAACGATAGAAAAGCATATTTCCCTCCGGTTTCATTCTCTTCACCCAAAGTGATCTTGACATCTTCCTGCCACACATTGATCATATTCGGCCGTTTCGGATTCGCTTGCTCTGGATGATTGATGACGTTGAAACTAAAGTCATTGATATTGTTCGCTTTGCGATGAAAAGAAGCATTCTTCGTATTCCCATATACAATAGGGGTGAAATAGTCCAAGACACGATTGTCCAACAAGGACTTAATAATCACCTCCATCCCTATTCCATTCAAATCGCCTACGCTAATACCTACCTTTAGTTTTTCACTCATTGTCAAAAAAGCTTTTATTAAATCAAAAGTAACAAAAAAATAGGAAAAGCTAGAATAGCTGCGTTCGGAAATGATCACAGAGAGACAAAAGAGGTATCTTCCTCTGCCCAATGGTCTAAAACCGTCGGGCAGAGGAAAAGATAGTTCTAAGGGTACTCACACCGCACCCCTACTCTTTTATAGTTATTGGATACCTTAATCTTATCTGTACCGACCAATTCTAAAACCAACAACGTATTGCCTGCACCACTCGACGTGGGAGCAAGCCTGATATACCCCTTACTTTGAAGGGCAGGCAAGACAAAGCTCTTGGTACCACCTATTACAGCAAAATCTACATTTTCTGCCGCAGTAGACTCCTCTGCCACGATCTTCCAGGTTAGATGCTGATCTTCATTCGATTGCAGTCCAGACATATTTACTTGGAGTGTGATCTCATCCTCTCCTGGCTTGATGACACGACTGATAATAGGATAGTCCTTCCCAACGATGAATGTGGTTGTGACCGCATCCTCAAATTCTATGTAATTATCTTCGAGTTGATAACGCAAATCAAAATCCTCTTGGCACGATCCCAATAACAGGACAAATACCAAAGCTACGACGGTTTTATTCAACAAATATCTCATATACTTAATAATTATAATTTTGTTTAAGCTCAGTATCGGCATTCGCTTCCCGAATAGGTATGCGTGCCAGTATCCTATAATCGGTAAAGAGTACATTGCCACTCCCTTTCATCACATCTCGGCCATGACGTTTGAGATCGAACCATCGGTGCCCTTCAAACGCCAAGTCAAAACGCCGTTGCATTAAAATTTCTTCCAACAGCGCATTACCTGATAGACTTACTTCCGACAGGCCAGCGCGTGTACGTATCCTATTCAAATCGTCTAATGCCTGAGGATAATAAGATGCTCCTTGATAGTAAAGAGCTTCTGCCCGATTGAGGTATACTTCTGACAAGCGGAGAATCGGTACGTTGTCCAAGTTGGGGGTACCATTCTTCGAAATAAACTTGTACATCTCCCAAAAAGTCGAGCTCTTGCCCACCCCTTTACGGATCAATTCCCTCCGTACATCGCTTGGATCGTACAAATCATAAAACAACGGATCTACAGCCACGACCGCTTGGATGGAAAATGCCGTAGCATCGTACGTCGCACGACTCGTATAGGTCGACCGTAAAGAACGATCCGAACCTACATTCTCTGAGATATTAAATTTCAATTCAAAAATAGATTCCGGATGTACTTCTTTCAACCAATCGCTTACATAGGTAGCTTGGGTTGAAAATGTAGCCTTGGTCTCTATCAAAGTGCGATCCGCCATATCGACCACAGTAGGGTAGTCTCCCCGGTACAATGCCACACGTGCATATAAAGCACTTACCGCTGCTTGGGTAACTCGGTGAGGCGCAGCAGTCTCATTGCCCATACCCAAGTTGCTATGTGCTAAATCCAAGTCCTTATAAATCTGATCGTAGACATCGGCTATGGGCGCACGTTTGAGCGATCCTATTTTCGATATATCATCTACACCCACCAACATTAGAGGGACTCCTCCGTAATTGTATTCATCAATAATCGCTGTGGGATCATAAGCATATACACGTACCAAATCGTGATAACATAACGCCCGTAAAAAATAAGCCTGTCCTAATATGGTCGCTTTCCATTTTTCCTCGTACGAACCGGCTTGAACGGCATCAATCACTAAGTTGGCCTGATTGATAGCATAATATGACATTTGCCAATTGTCAAAATGTGCATTCCTGCCATTCATAGACTCATTGGTCAAATGGGAGGCATTTCCTGTATGTATGGCGTTGTCGGACAAAGCCTCTGACAACGCCAGATAGTCCCGTCCGTATAAAGTATAGTTTTGTAGACGAGCATACACGGAGATCAATGCCGCACTAATACCTTCTTCATTCGTCAAAGCCGTCGATGAATCGATAGATTGTTTCGGGTTTATCTCCAACAACTTCTCACAACCTGTCAGCAACAAAACCGTACACAAGGACAGCTGTATTAATATATTTCTCTTCATGATATTCTTCCTTTTAAAATCCAACTTGTACACCAAAAAAGTATGATTTCATCGCAGGTATTATCCCCACATTGGAGGTAGTATTGCTCCCTGTCACATAAAATTCCGGATCATAACCTGCAAACTTGGTAATCGTGTATAGATTATTGGCCTGTAGGTATAATTTGGTCGATGACATCTTAATCGCGGATAGCCAGCTAGCAGGCAGATTGTAACTCAGGTTTATATTCTTCAAGCGTATGTAAGATGCATCTTGCAGATAGCGGGTAGATGCCAAATCTCCACGGGCATGTCCCCCCCGCTCTGCTGCACCATTGACGGGTCTCGGTACCGAAGTGATCTGTCCTTCCGCCGTCCATCGGTTGTCGTAATACCAAGCCATCCCATTTATTTGCGAATCCCCTTTACGGGAAAGATTGCGGGCGAAGTTATCGTAGAATATGCGACCATAGTCATATTGGAAAAACACCGACAAGGACACACCTTTATAGTCAAACGCATTTGTCCAACCGCCATAAAAATCGGGCAACTCATTTGGCAGACCATGAGGAGCATAATTTCCGACTTCCATCGTACCGGGTGTATAGGTCAGATTGCCATCGGCATCATACCACACTGGCCTACCTGTTGCTGCGTGTACCCCCGCATATTGGGGCAAAACAAACGTCCGTAATGCATAACCGACACGAACCGTATTGTCACCAGGCAGCACCGTAAGATCATCGTATAGACGTGTCACCTCATTGCGTTGGAAAGAAATATTGAAATTACTTGTCCACTTGAAATCACCCGAACGCATCAGATGTGCGCCCAATTCAAACTCCAGTCCTTGATTTTTTACCTCACCTAAGTTTTCCGTAATCTCACTATACCCTGCAGCCCACACTATAGGTTTGCTCAGCAACAGATCTTTACTGCTGCGATGATAGGCTTCGATGCTACCAAATACGCGTGAGCCAAACAAAGTATAATCAATCCCAATATTTGTCGTGGCATTACGTTCCCACCTTAACTTGGAATTCCCTAGAGAATTAGCTTGGATACCAGCCTCGCCATCATACGTCACTCCTCCACCGTACAGAGATCGGGACGCAAAGTTGTCAATCTGATCATTACCCGTTTCTCCGTAACCTATACGGAGTTTCAACTGGTTTATCAAGGTTTTATTGGTTACAAAATCTTCTTTGGCCAAATCCCATCCTGCAGAAATGGCCGGGAACAAACCAAACTTATTATTATCCCCGAAACGTGAAGATCCATCATAACGCAAAATAGCGGACAGCATGTATTTGCTGTCGAACGTATAGTTCGCTTGTACAAAACTACCTAACCGCTTTACTCCTGTCCACGAGCTTGTACCGGATACGATCGTGGCCGCCGAAGCCAACTGCTTGAACAAATGATTGGGAAAACCTTCTCCCGTAACATTACCAGCCTGGTTTTCATACGTCCTATATTCTACCCCCACCAATGTATTGAGCGTATGTCTATCTGGCAAGCGAGGTGTATAATGCAAAACGTGGGAAGTGGTAAAAGTCTTAGGCCTATCGTAGTACTCGGTCAAAATGCCGCCTCTGGCATTTCCGTCTATTGTCCTCGGATCGTAGTACATCCGGGCCGTGATATCCCTATAGTCTAATCCCACCAAAGCTTTGTATTTTAAGTTGTCAAGTATGTTGTAATTCAACTGAAGGTTGCCAAACAA
Organism: Parapedobacter sp. SGR-10; assembly: GCF_011030405.1. Taxonomy (GTDB): domain Bacteria; phylum Bacteroidota; class Bacteroidia; order Sphingobacteriales; family Sphingobacteriaceae; genus Sphingobacterium. Next base: position 22,546 of record NZ_JAAJTJ010000035.1, on the reverse strand, counting down.
ACTATTATTCTTTTCCAAAGCTTCGTTGAGTTCGGTAGAATGTAAGGTGTGTCGTGCAAAAGTTCCCGGAAATCCAGCCAACGTAAAATTGTATGAACCATCCTCATTATATATCGGGATAAAAGGCAAAATCATGGGGTTTGCATAGCTTGGAGCCGAAAACTGTGTCGTGGTACCAGTAGACCCTAAGGGACCGTGCTGCCTGACCGAAGCAATATTTACCGTACTCAGTATCTCTATCTTGTCTGTGATCTTATTCCCGTAATTTAGATTCATCGTCCCTCGCGTAAAATCAGAGCCTACAATGCTCCCTTCTGTATCTTCCCAACTTCCAGAAATACGGTAGGAAGATCGATCACTACCTCCGGATAGTGCCAGATCATATTTGTTGGTAGCTCCATCGGTATACGCAGCCTTTTGCCAATCATAGGTTGGCATCGCCGCAATCTCATCAAGGGTAGTCGTGCTGGGAAAACGGGACTGGGAAAAAACAGACGCCCAAGCCTGCTCGTCTGTCCATGTAGGATTATAGTTCTTGAACGATTCAAATCTTGCGTTCAGGTACTCCTGGGTGTTCATCAGATCCAACAGTTTGATAGGTTTTACAGCCCCAGTGCGATAACCCAAATCTACTTTCACTCTGCCACTTTTTCCTTTTTTTGTCGTAATCAGAACGACACCATTTGCCGCTTGTGCTCCATACACAGAAGCAGCAGCAGCATCTTTCAACACTTCTATAGACTCAATATCTTCGGGATTAATATTGGCCAAAGGGTTGGCCGAAACCAACGTAGTCATATTGTTATTGTCCACGATCAGTCCATCTACAATATAGATAGGTTCTGTACCTGCCGATATTGACCCAGGGCCTCGCACTTCCACCTTGATGGCCGCGCCCGGCACCCCTACACGAGATTGCACATTGACCCCCGACATACGACCCTGCATCGCTTGGTCCAACGTAACAGCATTGGCAGATTCGATGTCCTCGGCATTGATGGAAGCGATTGAGCCCGTAATCTCCCTTTTCTTTTGGGTGGCATACCCTGTGACGATGACCTCGTCTAACTCAGCTTCATCAACGATCATCACAATATCTATCCCTGTCATTTTTTGTACCCGCACACGTTGTTGGCCATACCCTAACAAACGAATAGCCAACATATCACCAACACGACCTGAGATCTCAAACAAACCGTCTGCATTTGTACGTGTAGCGACCTGATTGCGTTCGTTGAGAACCGTCACTCCATCCAAACGGCTGCCCTTCACATCACGAATCCTTCCTTGTACCTTATCCTCCTGTATAGAAGATACCTCTCGATTATTTTTAGCCATTGAAGATTGTCTATTTGGTATTTTCTCTACCAATACCAACCTTTTGTCCGTCAATTTGTAATCGATGGGCTGATCTTTAAAAGCCATCTCCAACAGCTGTTCTATTGGCTTAGCTTTGACATGGATCGTCACAGGATGTGTCTTGGCCAGCATATCCTGATTGTAAAACACATTTAAAGTAGTCTTGTCCTCCACAGCTTTTAATACGACAGCAAGCGGGACATTTTTTCCAGAAAAATCCAATAACTGGGCACATACGGCCAAGTGGGAAAGATTAAAGCACGCCATGAAAAATACAAAGCGGTACCTGAAACGTGTACCAACCCTAGGTATGGTAACACGTCTACACAAGATGAACTGTGATAAAAGCTTCATTAGTGATATTGGTTATGTGTAACTTACTAAGAAGTTGACGATCCAAAACACCAAAGCAGGTAAGAAAATTTTTATTTTTTTTGACGGACAACTAAGACATTGTTTTTCAATGCACTGTAAAACCCTGCATCGTCCAATAATCGCAACAACTCATCGATAGAAGATCGCTGATCAAACTTCATCGTATAACGTTGACGAGCCAAGGTAGGATCTAAATCCAGATCTACTTCATACCATCTCGTTGCCTTGCGAAGAATTTCCGACAAGGGTTGGTCCCTAAACTGTAAATATCCATTGGTCCATGCCACTACGGTAGAAGCATCAACCCTCTTCACATCATAGGGACGACCGTTGTCCCTCAAAACTGCTTGTTGATTGGGTCTGAGTTCTTGAATATACTCTTCAGCTTTCAGACGTACGGAGCCCTCCAACAGAGTAGTCACAATACCATCTTCGGTAGAATAGCTATTGACATTGAATTTTGTTCCCAATACCTCTATCAGCTGATTATTGGATCGTACTCTAAAAGGACGTTGACTGTCATGCGCTACTTCAAAATACACTTCCCCTTGTACACTTACCTCACGGTAGTCTCGTCTAAACGTGCTTGGAAAACTAATGGAAGACATGGCATTCATCCACACCTTGGTCCCGTCCTCCAATACAATCTTGTAAGTCTTGCCCGAAGGTGTCTCTATCGACTGTGATACGGAGATCTGATCACGACCAGCAGCATGAGGTGGATACACTAATATGTTTTCATCCCCCTGCACACCATAATCCTTTTGAAATTGAGCATCCAAACGATCTAAAGATACAATTCGACCGTCCGACAGCTTCAATATAGGAGCATCGGGAATTGCTCCAACAGGACTATTGACCAGTATATCAGGAGCAGTATTCCCATTCTCGGGCTGCCACCAATAATATCCTGCCGTAAAGGTTATCAAAAGTGCAGCTGCGACAGCGCTCCACACAGCCCACCTTAGGCTGCCTCTATTTTTTGAAGTCGGGATATCTTCTGTCATGGCCTGCATCAACACATCATTAAGTTTGCCTTCGGCAAGCAATTGATGATATACAGCCAATTCCTCTTTGGAAAGGGTACGTTGCTTATAGCCATCGATGAGTTTTTTATAGAATCTTGTATCCATGCAGCTATTTATTTAAGCAATATTACACTTACAATTAATATGATAGATGTAATATGAGAAGAAGAAATATTAAACATGACCATTACCTCCTCTTTTAGTTTTTTCATTGTCAACACCATATGATGCTTGACTGTATCCTTAGAAACACCCAATTTGTCCGCGACCTCTTCATAGGTCATTTCCTCTTGCCTACACAACTGGAATATCCTTCGAGAACGTTCGGGAAGCCTTTGCAAACACTTATCCAAAAATTCAGCATACTCCTTTTCCAATACTTTTCTGTCTATGACAAAATCTCCATCCTGAAACTCCCGAATCGTTCGCTCGACAAAACGCTCGTTCAAGCTATTACGCTTAAGATAGTCAAATGTATGGTTGCGAGCCATCCTGAAAATATAGCTTTCCCAATTTTTGACTTTATCTTCAAGCTCTTCCATTTTTTCAAAAATCTTGATAAATACATCGTGCATCAAGTCCTCAGCAAGCATAGGACATGCGACATAACTATATATATACGCCTTTACCTGCTTGGACAGTCTCTCGTATAGCCTATCGTAAAATTTTTGAGGATTACTAATTGTCGATTTTGAGAAAAAAGGATACATATAGTTGTTTTAAGTATTTTTTGGTTAGAAATAATACGCTTGCAATAAAGATAGTAAAATATGAGAGCCTGTCTAAATTTATATTGTAATTTTTTTTAGCTATCCAATGCAGATACTCCATCTCTACTTTTATCCTTCGTCGCTTTGTCTCCAAAGATGCAACAGACCTAATGAAGTAATTTTTTTCTTACTTTTGACCTACGATGAATTCAGTACGGGCAAAAAAACACCTAGGACAACATTTTCTGAACGACAAAAACGCAGCTCAACGCATTGTCGCAGCATTGGACACTTCATTGGGCTTCAAACAAGTTTTGGAGGTCGGTCCAGGCATGGGCATACTTTCAGACTTTTTGTTGCAGGAAACCGCTTACCAAACATTTCTGATCGATGTGGATGATGAATCCATAGTCTATCTTGCTGACAAATACCCTGAGCTAGGCGACAGGTTGATACACGGTGATTTTTTAGCGTTGGATTTTGCCAAACATTTTGAGGAAAAAATGGCTATCATCGGCAATTTTCCCTACAACATTTCTTCGCAGATTCTTTTTAAGATATTGGAAGAAAGGCAACACGTCGTACAAATGGTAGGCATGTTTCAAAAGGAAGTAGCCGAACGTTGCGTAGCCAAACCTGGAAACAAAGAGTACGGTATTTTAAGTGTGTTTTTACAGGCTTATTATGACGTGGAATATCTTTTTACGGTCAAAGCCGGAGCCTTCAATCCGCCACCTAAAGTACTTTCAGGAGTCATGCGCATGACCCGCAATGATAGAAAAAAACTGGATTGTGACGAAAAACTATTTTGGAGGGTCGTGAAAGCAGCGTTCAACCAACGCCGTAAAACACTGCGCAATGCCTTATCAGGAGTCGTTTCTAAGGACAGAATGAGCGACAACGCGCTGTACGACCTACGTGCCGAGCGCCTAAGTGTAGAAGATTTTGTGCAGCTGACAAACGAAATCATCAACGTTCTTTAGTTATACCGTCTTAAAATTTCATCACGCCCAATTCAGAATTTTCAATCCAACAAAAAATGAGTATCCTAATCGTCGACGACATACACGATATATTATTGGAAAAACTCCAAAAAGCAGATATTTCCTACAATTACCAACCGACCATTACACGTGTTGGAGCCGAAAAAATCATTGCGGATTATACAGGATTGGTTATTCGCTCCAAATTTCAAGTAGACCAAAATTTTATCGATCTGGGTTCCAACCTGACCTTGATCGGTCGTGCAGGAGCCGGCATGGACAATATCGACGAAGCCTACGCAGTACAAAAAGGCATTACCCTACTTTCTGCCAATGCAGGTAATTGCGACGCCGTAGGTGAACACATGATCGGCATGTTGCTAAGTCTCATGAACAACCTCAACCGAGCCGACCACGAAGTTCGGAGCGGGTATTGGCGTCGTGAGGAAAACCGGGGACATGAGTTGATGGGAAAAACAGTAGCCCTGATCGGTTATGGTCATAATGGACAGGCAATGGCCAAAAAACTTTCCGGTTTTGGGGTCAAAGTCATCGCCTATGACAAGTACAAAACAGGATTCACTGACCAATACGCCACAGAGGTTTCTATGGAAGAGGTCGTACGTCAAGCCGATGTACTGAGTTTTCACATTCCATTGACACGGGAAACGAAAGGCATGGTAGATGATGAATATCTGTTCCACTTCCGAAAGCCCATATTCCTGCTGATGGGCGCGCGGGGAGGCATCGTACAAGTTCCCGCCGTACTAAAAGCATTGGATCAAGATAAGATATTGGGAGCAGCCTTTGACGTACTGCCCATCGAAAAATTTCCTGCTTTAGCAGAGCAGGACTGGTACCAGAACCTAATCTCAAGGGATAATGTGATCCTAAGCCCTCATGTAGCGGGCTGGACTTTTGAAAGCTACTACAAACTATCGGATATATTGGCCGAAAAGATTGTAAGCACCTTAAACTTAAACCTATAAGGTTTTGAAAACCTTATAGGTTTGGTTTGGGGTCATATATAATAAACAACACATGTCACCGCACACTGCACGATCAGTGCTAAATCCAACAGGTACACACGGTGATATCCCCGGACGTGACGAAAAATCAAAAAATACAGCACAGCCAAAACACTTACATTAGTCAGTATCAATCCCAATTTGACTGCAAAAGAATAAGGTGCCAGCAGTACAAGTATTGTATGCAACACAATCATACCATAGCAAGCCAATTTGGCACGATGCTCCCCTATCATCGTGGGAATAGTCTTGAGGTGATAATACGAATCCTGCTCCATATCGCGTATATCGAAAGGAAGCGTACAGATCAACAAAAAGAGTATCTTCAAAAGACCCAAATAATTGGCTACCCACCAATTGACTGGTATGCCTTCGGCCCATAGTTCGATCACAGGCAACCCTACACTACTCAACGACCAGACCAAAGCAATGTAAAATAATTTTACCCCTGGGATTTGACGTAGGCCCATCCTTTTGCCCTTGACCCTAATCAATGGAAAACTATACGAAACACTGATCACTCCTACAAACAACAAGTAGGCGAGCGTCCGCATATGCACATGCAGCAAGGCATATAGCATCACCCCTATGGCCAGTATAGTGCACATCCAAAACCAATGTATATGACCAAATACCCATCGCGTCCTTGCATAGGGAGAGTTTGCCGGGTTCTGGGGCTTGGATAAATATAGGCTAAAGTTGTACAATAGCAACGTAGAACTTCCTTCGATCAGCAAAATATAGTAGTTGGTACTTACACCCAAAATTATATACGTCAGAAAACACTGCGCAATGGCAGCTCCTGCGATCAACAGATTGCTAAAGATCAAAAAATAGTATAGCTGTTTAACGTATTTCACTGTTCACAAAAAAACGATCACTTTATAAAAAAAACAAAATGCTTCTTGTCACAAAAATTAGTATTTAATGTCAAAAAAAATTAAATTAGCCGTAGCAAATGTAATATTTCGGGTTGAAATAAATAAATGTCCGAAATAAATAAATATTGCAGTTTTTTTAGTATAGACCTATAAAATTTATTAGAAGAAAAAGATGAATTTTCAAATTAATTCCTTTGAGGAGTACCAAGACGCTTATAAAAAAAGCGTAGAAAATCCAGAACAGTTTTGGGGAGAGATAGCTGACCATTTTTTTTGGAAAAGAAAATGGAACAATGTGCTTAACTGGAATTTTACAGAACCCAATATAAAGTGGTTTGAAGGTGGAAAATTAAACATCACCGAAAACTGTCTGGATCGCCACATTTATCAAAACGGTGACACCCCCGCTATCATTTGGGAGCCCAATGATCCTACCGAGGCACACCGTATATTGACTTACAAACAATTATTGGCCAAGGTAGAACAATTTGCCAATGTATTAAAAAACAACAATGTCCGTAAAGGAGACCGTGTCTGTATCTACTTACCGATGGTTCCCGAATTGGTCATTGCTATATTGGCCTGTGCGCGAATAGGAGCTATACACTCTGTGGTCTTCGGTGGTTTCTCGGCACAATCCATTGCCGATCGCATCAACGATGCCGAATGTAAATTGGTCATTACAGCTGATGGTGGCTTCCGTGGACCAAAGGTATTGGAACTTAAATCTATTGTTGATGATGCACTCATGCAGTGTAAATCCGTAGAAAAAGTTATTGTCCTCACACGTAGCCGCACGCCCGTATCTATGATCAAAGGCCGTGATGTGTGGTGGGAAGATGAGATCAAAAAAGTAGAAACACAGGATAATCCACCTTGTCCGGCCGAAGAAATGGACTCTGAAGATCCGCTCTTCGTCCTGTACACTTCCGGCTCGACAGGCAAACCCAAAGGTGTGGTACATACTACTGCGGGCTATATGGTGTACACAGGATACACCTTTTCCAATGTATTCCAATATCAACCAGGGGAAGTCTATTTCTGTACCGCAGATATCGGATGGATCACAGGACATAGCTACATTGTCTATGGGCCTTTGTCACAAGGTGCTACCTCACTCATGTTTGAAGGTGTGCCGACCTATCCAGATGCAGGTCGTTTTTGGGATATCGTAGAAAAATACAAGGTCAATATCCTCTATACAGCACCTACGGCCATTCGTTCATTGATGGCCTTTGGAGACAGTTTTATCGAAGGCAAAGATCTAAGCAGCCTCAAAAAACTGGGTTCTGTCGGCGAACCGATCAACAAAGAAGCTTGGGAATGGTACCATGAAAAAATTGGAAGAGGCAAGGCCCCCATTACAGACACATGGTGGCAAACCGAAAATGGAGGAATACTGATTGCTCCGCTACCCGGCATCACACCGACTATACCAAGCTATGCGATGTTGCCACTACCAGGCGTACAACCTTGTCTCATGGACGAAAATGGCAACGAACTCGAAGGCAACGATGTCAGCGGCAATCTCTGCATCAAATTCCCATGGCCAGGCATGCTGCGCACAACATGGGGAGACCACGAACGTTGTCGGCAGACCTATTTCACCGCTTACAAAAACATGTATTTCACAGGTGATGGCTGCTATAGGAGCCCTGAAGGTTATTACAGGATCACAGGACGTGTGGATGATGTATTGAATGTCTCTGGACACCGTATCGGTACAGCAGAATTGGAAAATGCAATCAACATGCACTCCGATGTGGTCGAATCGGCAATAGTGGGTTATCCACATCCTGTCAAAGGACAAGGTATCTATGCTTATGTCATTGCCAATCATCATATCGATGCCGAAGGAACACGCAAGGATATATTGCAGACCGTCACACGACTTATCGGAGCCATTGCCAAGCCCGACATCATCCAGTTTGTGACAGATCTTCCAAAAACCAGATCGGGCAAGATCATGCGTCGTATCCTACGTAAAATCGCGGAGGGCGAACTATCTAGCCTTGGTGATACAACGACGCTGCAAGACCCTACAGTTGTCGAAAAAATCATTGAAGGTGCAGAAAAGTTAAGAAAGTAAAGCTAAATAAATATTTCATGAACTCTCCAGAGGTTTTCGAACCTTGGAGAGTTCATTTTTTTTGACTATTCTTCCAAATTAATATCAAAAAAATACAGTTTTTTATTACTTTTATAGCTTTCCATATCCATAATAAAAGAATAAATGCTATTAACTGTATTATCAGGATTAATTTTTTCTTGCCTCATTGTCCCTTTCGGGAAAATACTCAAAACAAAATGGAGTATAATATTACCTATCGTTCCATTTTTGCTATTTGCATTTTTTGCAGCACAAATTCCCCTGGTCAGTTCAGGAAACAGCCTATACCAACATATTGATTGGGTATCTTCTTTAGGGATAAATTTTGATTTCAAACTAGATGGCCTATCACTGTTGTTTTCCTTATTGATCACTGGAATAGGAACAGCTATTTTTGTATATGCCCTTTCCTACCTAAAGGGACATCGCTATTTTGATCGTTTTTTCGGTTACCTTCTCCTATTCATGTCAGCCATGTTGGGTGTCGTGCTCTCCGACAATATTTTGTTGTTATTTATCTTTTGGGAATTGACGAGTATCAGTTCTTTTTTTCTTATTGGTTTCAACAATGATAATGCCGACTCTCGCAAAAGTGCAATAACGGCATTAACCATTACTGGGTTAGGTGGTTTTTTTCTGTTGGCTGCTTTGATTCTCTTAGGGAACATTTCAGGAACTTTTATCATTTCAGAGCTCGTGCAGTCCAAGGAGGTCATTCTGAACCACCCACTTTATCCCCTACTGATCCTGTTCATATTCATAGGAGCATTTACGAAATCTGCACAGTTCCCATTTCACTTCTGGCTGCCTGGCGCGATGAAAGCACCGACTCCAGTATCGGCCTACCTGCATTCGGCAACAATGGTCAAAGCCGGAATTTACCTATTAGCCCGATTTACTCCTATCTTGGGAGACAGTGAACTGTGGCACTATAGCCTAATGATCGTCGGTGGCATCACTATGTTATACGCTTCCATACACTCGCTTTTCCGTATCGATCTAAAATCTATTCTAGCCTATTCGACCATAGCAGCATTGGGCATCCTGACATTTCTGATAGGTGTAGGGACACAGGAGGCGATGGTTGCCGTTGCTGTCTTTATCCTTGCCCACGCCCTGTACAAAGCTGTTTTATTCCTCGTGACCGGCATCATAGATCATGAAACAGGCACCCGTGATATCACCGTATTACGTGGGTTGGGGAGGGTACTTCTGCCTGTCACCATAGCCAGTATCATAGCAGCTGCTTCCAGTGCAGGATTGCCTTTTGTGACTTTTGGATTTATCGGAAAAGACCTTATCTACGAAGCTACGCTCCACTACCCGAATATGGAGTGGATCTGGATATTGACCGGAATAGCTATCGTGACCAATGTCGGCATCGTCGCCGCCGGCTTGATGGCCGGAGTCAAACCATTTTTGGGAAAACTGCCGCAACAGTTTGAAAAAATACACCTACCACCATTTTCTATGTGGCTCCCCCCTCTCCTCTTGTCTGCATTGAGTATAGTATTTGGACTATTGCCGTGGTGGGCTGGAAATTATTTAACAGGCTCCGCCGCAAATGCTATACATGGGAGCAGCTTTCCGCAAGAGAATCTGGCTATCTGGCATGGGCCAAATTTAGTATTTTTGTTAAGTATAGTCACTTTAGTATTGGGTGTCATTGTCTATCTTGTCAATAAGCCGAGCCTATCAAAACTGCAAGCTGTCGAAAAACTCAACAATATATCTCCCCAAAGCATCATTACGGGTTGTGCAAATTCCTTCCTAAGATTATCCGATTGGATCACCGGTCTCTCCCACAATGGTTACCTTCGCTCATATCATCTCAAGATCATCTTGTTTGCCGAAGGGCTTTTGGCGTACAAACTATGGAAGAGTGGGCCTATTGTCTTAGATTTCGACCAATTGACCAGGCCTGACCTGTACGAAATTGCCGTCGTCCTCGTTCTTTTGGGGGCATTATTTATAGTGGTATCCACAGCTTCACGGTTGACAGCAGTCGTGTCCATGAGTGTGATCGGTTATTGCACCTGTTTGATCTTCGTTTTTTACAGTGCTCCGGATCTGGCAATGACACAATTTACGATTGACACGCTGAGTACAGTTTTGTTTGTCTTGGTGCTCTACCGCCTACCGAGCTTCATCAATTTTGCCAGTAAAAAAATACTGTACCGGGATGCAGCCGTCTCCATTGGATTTGGGCTTATCCTATCCTTGGTGGCCCTACGGGTATGGTCAGAGCCTATTGCCAAGGATATCTCGGATTTCTATGGGGAGAATGCTTACATCCTGGCAAAAGGTAAAAATGTGGTCAATGTCATTTTGGTCGACTTTAGAGGCATAGACACCATGTTTGAAACCGTGGTGCTGAGCATTGCGGCCTTGGGTGTATATAGTTTAATAAGATTACGATTGAAACCTACAGAAAAAGAATAGAAAATATGCGAAGTCCAATATTACAATCCGCAACAAAATATCTGTTGCCCATATTATTACTGTTCTCCTTCTTTTTACTGCTGCGAGGACATTATTATCCCGGAGGAGGCTTTGTCGGAGGATTGGTGGCTTCGATTGCTTTCGTCCTGCACAGTTTTTCCAATGGTACAGAGGCCACGATGCGTCTACTGAAACGCAAACCTTTATCCCTCATTCCGGTAGGCTTGGGTATATCGGTCATGAGTGTGACCTTACCGCTTCTATTCGGCCTCCCCCCTATGACCGGTTTATGGTTCGAACAACCCATACCTGTTATCGGTATGATCGGTTCATCCCTGTTTTTTGATTTAGGTGTGTACTTGGTTGTCATCGGTGTAGTACTGACCATTTTATTCACCATATCTCTGGACAATAATTTAGACGAGAAAAAATAATGGAACTAATTTTAATCATATTATTAGGACTTTTATATGCTGCGGGAGTGTACCTTATTCTCCGCAGGAGCATGGTCAAATTGTTGCTAGGTATCATGCTATTGGGCAGTGGGACGAATATCCTGATCTTTTTGCTAGGTGGCATCGTCAAGGGAAAACCTCCCGTGATCGACGAGGATGCTAAACTTTTTCAAGACATATTTGCCGACCCTATCCCCCAATCGCTTATTCTGACAGCGATTGTCATAAGTTTTGCCTTGACGGCCTTTGCAATAGTGCTGCTAAAAAGAGTATATGCACTGGTAAACTCTGATGATTTAGATGATTTAAACACTCCTGAGGAAGAAGATATATGATAGACAACCATATTTTAGCACCGGTTTTTATTCACCTCTTTTCGGCCGTAATCCAATTAATAGCCTGGAGGAAAACCATTACTCAACGCATCGTGAGTATAGCCGGCAGCTCGCTGGGGGTACTTCTTGCGATACGCTTGCTTTCCAGAGTGCATACAGATGGCATATTGACACTAAATGCTGCCAACTGGGAAGCTCCTTTTGGCATCGTGTTCGTCGCGGATCTGCTGAGTGCTACATTGGTCTTACTCACTTCGATTGCGGGGCTTGCTGTTTCTTTTTTCTCCTCTACGGGCCTCAATAGGCAACGCATGTTGTATGGGTATTTTCCGATCTTCCATTTTCTATTGATGGGATTGAACGGTGCTTTTCTGACCGGGGATATCTTCAATCTGTACGTTTGGTTCGAGGTCATTATCATCTCCTCATTTGTACTGATGACCCTCGGAGGGCGCAAAACCCAGTTAGAAGGTGCGGTCAAATACATGGCGATGAATATCCTCGCCTCGACTTTCTTCCTGACAGGAATAGGCATTTTGTACGGTATCACGGGCTCACTGAATATGGCAGATCTGAGCCTCAAAATACAGCAGGTCCAAAATCAATCTCTCGTCGGCATCACAGCTTGCTTTTTTATTCTGGGCTTCGGGATCAAATCGGCAGTCTTTCCACTCTATTATTGGCTACCCTCTTCCTACCATACCCCACCTTCAGCTGTAGCGGCCACTTTCGGAGGCCTTTTGACCAAAGTAGGTATCTATGCGATGATACGTGTTTTCAGCTTGATATTTATTCCGGATGAATTCACCCGAAACCTACTGATGACCATTGCTGTACTGACTATTGTCATAGGTTCTTTCGGAGCGGTCATCAAGACCAATATCCGACGATTATTTTCCTATCTGATCGTTTGCCATATCGGTTTCATGGTGGGTGGTATTGCGATGTTTACCAAAGTAGCTTTGATGGGAACGGTATTCTACTTGTTTCATGATATCATGGTCAAGACCAATATGTTTCTGATCGCAGGCCTTATACGGCAATTGCGAGGTACCATGGACATGACAAAGCTGGGCGGGCTGTATGCCCACTACCCGAAGATATCTTTGTTATTTGCTTTGGTATTATTTTCGTTGGTAGGCATTCCGCCATTGTCCGGTTTTTGGCCAAAGATATATTTATTTAAAGCGGCTTTTACGTTACAACAATTTGCTTTTGTAGGTGCTTTGATTTTAGGTAGTCTCGTGACATTGTACGTGATTGCAAAACTATGGGCAGAAGTTTTTTGGAAAGATAGTCCTTCAGATGTTATAGTCGAGGACAAGTTCGAACCTCTCCCTTTATTTAGAAAAATATTATTGGTATTGCCAATCTGCATCTTATGTTCGGTCACCTTATTTATTGGACTGAATGCAGAAACGATTGTCCAGTTAGTAGATAAAATTTCGGATCAACTACTCGACAGTACAATGTACATTGAAGCGGTACTTGGAAAACAAAACTAAGGAAAGTTATGATTAGACTATTTTTGATGAATCTGCTGCTATCCTTTATATGGGTAGCCCTTACCGGATCCATGTATTACACCAATTTTGTTTTTGGGTTTATGCTTGGGTTTGGTATCCTCTGGATCATGAATAGCCACGACAGTGATCAACGTTATTTCTTCAGGGTGCCTAAGGTATTGAGTTTCATACTCTACTTTTTTGTACAGCTGATCAAGGCAAATTTACAGGTAGCCTATGATGTGATGACACCAAAATACTTCATGAAACCGGGAGTCGTTCGGTATCCCATGAATGCAAATACTGAACTGGAGATCAACCTGCTGGCAACCATGATCTCCCTGACACCGGGCACATTGATCCTGGATATCAGCGAAGACAAGAAAACCATGTATATCCACGTGATGTATCTAAATGACCCCAAAGTATTCGTGCGGGAAATGAAAACAGGACTGGAAAGAAGACTATTAGAAATATTGAGATGAGTTTAGCTACGTATTTTGACTATTTTATACTTCCTATATTGGCCGTTTCGGTCATTTTGGTATTTATACGCCTGATAAAAGGCCCACGCGTAGTCGACAGGGTCATTGCACTCGACCTGATCATCACCATAGGTATTGGTATCATTACCGTATTCACGATACGTTCCGACCAAAAAGTACTATTGGACGTAGCGATTATACTTGCGCTTATCGCATTTTTGGGAACTGTAGCTTTCTCGGCTTACATAGAAAAACAAGAAAATGATTGATATTTTAATTGCTATATTCAGCACTATAGGTGCACTTGCCATCTTCTTTGCCTCCTTGGGGATATTGAGAATGCCAGATTTTTATCTACGCCTTTCTGTAACGGTCAAGGCTGCTACCCTTGGTGTAGGTTTGCTTTTGCTGTGTGCGGCCATTCTGTTTCCAGATATTTCGGTCACGACCAAAGCCATTGCCATTACCTTTTTCCTGATCATCACCTCCCCGATCGCCGCCCATATGATTGGGCGAGCAGCTTATTTCACGGGTACACCCCTTTGGAAAGGAACCATAATCGACGAACTGGCTGGAATGTACAACAAGGAAACACACGAACTGGAAAGCAACCCGCAGAATAAGGAGGAAATTACAGCGGAAAACGATCAGATCGCCGACACGGAGGAGGAAACAAAGTAAAGGCAGATCTATCTTCTATGTGTGCTTTTTCCGAATACTTGAGAGAGCAAGCTATGCACAACGACGATTATAGGGTCTGTCAGAGCTTTTCAGACAACTTCTTTATTTTTCTGATTTCAAATCTATTCCTCAGATAAGGATATAAAAACACGGCTGCAAGCACAATCACCGCCCCTATATAAAACCCTGCACTCATCGTTTCCTTGTGTCCAAAAACCAATACTGCAATGATAATACCGTACACAGGCTCCATATTCGTGGCCAATGCTACGGCAAAAGCCGATAGTTCCTTCATCACCGCGACCCCTAATACATACGCCAAAGCTGTACATACACTCCCCAACAACAGAAGGTATATCCAGTTCTTGGTCGACAAGATCAATTCATCCGAAAACTTCCCCGTAACTAACATGATCAAAGAAACACCGATAAATGCCCCAATCATCTCATAAAAAGTAATAATCGTTGGGCTATGCTTTTTGACCATTTGCGCATTGAGAATAGCAAATATACAAGCACAAAACGCAGCAAGAAGCCCAAACACGATCCCCCAAAGGTACTGGAACTCGAACTTGAAAATCAAGTAAATACCCAAAATAATAACAAGACCTACCGCAATATCTGCTACGGAAAGTCTACGCTTATTGACAATAGGTTCCAATACCGCCGTAAACAAGGTGATCGAAGACAGCGTAACCAACGTGACCGATACTGTAGAAACCTTGATAGCGTGAAAGAACAATATCCAGTGCAATCCCACAATACAACCCACACCCAAAAATTTAAAGAGATCTCTTCTTGATACCCGCATGGATTTTCCGGTCAACCGGAAGTACACAAAAAGAGAAATTGCAGCTATAGACACCCGATACCAAACCAAAGGCAAGGCTGAAATACTGATCAACTCTCCCAACACACCGGTAAATCCCCAAATGAGCACCGTAAAATGCAAGACCAACAGTTGACGTTGGTGATCCGAGAAAATCATAGATTATATTATTTAGGTGCTTTGTACAACAAGATTAAGCTTACCAGCAAAAACGTCACATTCGGTATCAGCACAGCCAAAAGAGGATGCAATCCACCCTTTAAGGCAAACATAGTCGAAAACTGATTGAAGACCAAATAGGTAAAACTCAATCCGATACCGATACCTAGACTCAACCCAATCCCTCCCCGTACTTTTTTGGACGAAAGCGAAACCCCCATAAGCGTTAATATAAAGGCCGAAAAGGGATTGATCCAACGCTTGTATTTTTCCAACTGCAACTCGCTCATCATACCCGTTCCACGGATTTCTTCTTTCTTTATGCGTTCATCCAGCTCTTTTGTAGTCAGCGCCGTAAAGATATTTTCATAGGCTTCAAAATCCTGAGGCCGCATATCCAAGGTCGTGTCTTTACGCTCTTCCTTTTGCATTTCCTCCTTTAGACCATTGATGATCCTGTTCGTATAATTCTCTATACGCCACTTACCCGACACCGAGTCCCAGGCCACCCTATCAGCTATGAGCTTCTCCTTCAATTCCAGCCCATCGAATATCTCCAGCACAAAATTATATCCCACAGCCCGCTGCGTGTCAAAATTGTCTATATACACATAGGTATTGCTGTCGATCTGCATGTGGGTCGAAGACGTCGACGAACTAACTTTATGCGGATGCACATACACATTCTCAAAGTTTACCTTTTCCTTGTTGGTGAAAGGAATGATATAGAGATTGGACACCAAGGTAAAGGCAAAGATGATAAATGCCGAGATCATATAGGGCCGAAGGAAGCGATTGAAGCTCATTCCGCCACTTAAGATCGGGACGATCTCGGTCTGATCAGCCATCTTGGACGTAAAAAAGATGACCGCAATAAAATTGATCAGCGGCGTCAGCATGTTGAGGAAAAAAGGCACACTTCCCACAGCATAATAATGGAGGATGACCTGTGTCATCGTCGCTTTATTCTTTAGAAAATCATCCAGTTTTTCCGAAATATCAAAGATAACAATGATAACAACGAATATCCCGACCGTAAACAGAAACGTCGTCAGATACTTCTTGATGATATAGCGATCAATGATGTTCATTCTTCAAAGCCAAAAGTAAGAAAGTTACGGAAGTTATGAAAGGGATAAAAGTTATGAGAGTGTTAATTTCAGTAATCAGTAGGTGCAAAACATCTTTTGTCCTTAAGTCATCAGTAGTCAGAAACCTTAAACCAAATCATCTCATTTTCAAACCACCTCATTCCCAATACACACTACGCATATCGCTATACGCATTACAGTCTCTGCCCCAACACTTTCACCATCTTTTCTTTCCATTCGTAAAAAGTACCGTCGATGATTTTTTCCCGGGCCTGTTTGACCAACCAAAGATAGAAATGTAGATTGTGCAAAGAAGCGATCTGTGCCCCCAATATCTCCTGCGAACGAATCAGATGCCGCAGATAGGCTTTGGTATGCACACGGTCCACCATCAGATCGCTCTCGGCCTCTATCGGTGAGAAATCATCTTTCCACTTCTCATTCTTGATATTGATAATCCCCTGCCGGGTAAACAACATTCCGTTTCGCGCATTACGTGTCGGCATGACGCAGTCGAACATATCAATCCCCAAAGCAATGTTTTCCAAAATATTGACCGGTGTACCCACCCCCATAAGGTAGCGAGGCCTATCTGCGGGCAAAATGTCCGTCACCACCTCGGTCATCGCATACATTTCCTCAGCAGGCTCCCCTACAGAAAGTCCGCCTATCGCATTGCCATCTCGTCCAAAAGAAGCAATGGTCTCTGCCGACCGGGCACGCAAATCTTTATATACAGATCCCTGTACAATCGGAAAAAGTGTCTGTTCGTAGCCATACAAAGGTTCGGTCTCATCGAAGCGATCACAGCATCTCTTCAACCAACGATGCGTCATATCCAACGACTTTCGCGCATACTGATAATCGCAGGGATAAGGTGTACACTCATCAAAAGCCATGATAATATCTGCTCCGATAATACGCTGTGTATCCATAACGTTCTCGGGTGTAAAAAGATGTTTCGAACCGTCGACATGCGAGCGGAAAGTCACCCCCTCTTCCCGTATCTTGCGCACCCCGGTCAAAGAATACACCTGATAACCTCCCGAATCGGTCAGTATAGGTTTGTCCCAACCGTTGAACTTATGCAATCCCCCGGCCCTGTTCAGCACTTCCAATCCCGGCCGTAAATATAAATGATAAGTATTCCCTAAAATAATCTGTGCCTGTATATCCTGTACCAATTCATGCTGATGCACTGCCTTGACGGTACCTGCTGTACCTACCGGCATGAAGATCGGCGTTTCTATAGGCCCATGTGCCGTATCCATCACACCCGCACGGGCTTTGGATAAGGGGTCTTGGGCTTGAAGCGTAAATTTCATATTTCTCCTGAATCAGCCGCAAAAATACAAGAAAAAACTGAGGCTTCGCCATTTGACACACTTAATTAGCAATTCTTAACTATTTCATCATAAATATGAAAAGAACACCTTATCTTTGAGTTTTATATGGATTATCTTTCGAACATTCAATTCGACACACCTTATATTTTGTATAGCCTCTTGGGAATATTACTATGCGTCCAACTGTACTATATTTTGTTTGTATATGGCAGACTGGCACGGTACAAGGTGCAGTCCTATCAAGATTCCACCAATTTTCCTCCTGTTTCCGTCATTATCTGTGCGCATAACGAACAGGATAATCTCAAAGAATTCCTTCCCGCTATATTGGAACAAGACTATCCCGAATACGAAGTCATTGTCGTAGACGACTGTTCAACCGACGATACCAAATGGATACTCCAGGATTTTGCAAGGGAGTACAAGCACCTGCGAATCGTCGACATCAAGGAGCATGTCCAATTGAAGCACAATAAGAAGTTTGCTTTGACATTAGGGATCAAAGCTGCCCAACATGAAAGATCGATACTGACCGATGCCGATTGTCAACCACAGAGCAAACATTGGCTTAAGGAAATGAGCGGTGCTTTCATAGAAGGCAAGGAAATCGTGCTTGGATATTCGCCCTACTTCAAAACCAATACTTTCTTAAGCAAGCTAATTCGCTTCGAAACATCCCATACGGCGATGAGTTATCTTTCCTACGCACTCAAAGGCAATGCCTACATGGGGGTAGGTCGAAACCTCGCCTATACCAAGTCCTTGTTTTTCCGGGGCAAAGGTTTCAATGCCCACATGCACATCAAGTCTGGCGATGACGATCTCTTCATCAATCACAATGCGACACCAACCAACGTCAACATCGCGATACATCCCGATGCACATATGTACTCCACGGCCAAAAATACCTGGAAAGCCTATTACAAACAAAAAGCCAGACATTCCGGAGCATCGTTACTCTATAAGAGGAAGCACAAACGCATGTTGGCAACACAGCTCATCACAGCTATATTGTTTTATACCATGCTGGCTGTCGTCTTGGTGTTATATCCTGTTTGTTGGCAATATGTGGTAGGCGCTTACTTACTACGCCTAATGAGTCAATTGATCGTGTTTGGTAAGATTTATAGAAAATTGGCTGTGAAGGATTTACTGATCTGGTTACCTGTTTTGGATATCCTATATTATTTTTATATCTGTACAAATGGACTGTTCAATAGGCATAAAAAACAAATATCCTGGTAGTAGAGACACAATGAATTATGTCTCTATCGAATAATAAATAAAACCCATGAATCCAACCGTAGACATCATATACCAATATTTTCCCAAATTGACCGAAAGGCAAAAGGAACAATTTGCCCAATTGAGCGAGCTCTATCCATTCTGGAACGATCAGATCAATGTCGTATCTCGCAAAGACATCGAAAGCCTATACCTCAAGCATGTACTACACTCATTGGGTATTGCCAAGTTTGTGACCGAGCTGACACCCGGTACCCGCATACTGGATGTAGGCACCGGAGGCGGTTTTCCCGGTATCCCCTTAGCTATTCTGTTTCCGCAGGTCCAGTTTCATTTGGTCGATTCGATCGGAAAGAAAATCAAAGTCGTACGCGAGGTAGCCCAGGCATTGGGACTGGAAAATGTAGAAGCAGATCACATTCGGGCAGAACAATTGGACTACACGTACGATTTTGTCGTTTCACGTGCTGTCACACAATTGGCCGAGTTCATGCCTTGGGTAAGAAACAAATTTGAAAAAAAGGACAAAAACGGTATTCCGAACGGAATCCTATACCTCAAAGGCGGAGACCTGCGACAAGAGATCAAAGAAGCCAGAGTCAAAGCCGAGCTCCATCCCTTATCCGGGTATTTCCAAGAAGATTTTTTTGACACTAAATACGTGATGTATATTCCGATGTAATGTAGGGACACAAGCATTGCGTCCCTACATTACATCTAAATACTATACCCGTATTTTTCCGGTTTTTCGATGATTTCCTTCATGGAGACCAGTTTATAGACATAAGACGCAGTCTCTGCGTTCAGACTAAGCTTAAAGTAGTTATTTTCTTTCTGTCTACGCATAGAGGATTGTAAACTACCCTCCCCCACATTATAGGCTGCCGCCACCAATGTCCAGTCTCCAAACTTGTTGTACAAACTTTTCAGATATTTTGCCGCGGCATGTGTAGATTTGATCAGATTTCTGCGTTCGTCCACTGATCCATTCACTTTCAAACCATACAGACGAGCCGTAGCCGGCATGAACTGCCAATAACCGCCAGCTCCCTTATGCGACAAAATCCTAGGATCCAATCCACTCTCTACCAAAGGGATATACTTAAAATCTTCGGGAATATCATAGGATTTTAAAATTTCTGTAATTTGCGGCAGATGTTTTTCCGCCTGTCTGTGCAACCTATACGATTGGTGCCTTTTGAAAGATAATCTGGAAAGATACTTATCCAATCGCCTTTTTACACGTTGATCTTCTAGCGGAAAATCCTCCTCTGCAAAAGAGATCAAATTATCTTCGAATGCCTTTGAGTTTCTCTTTTCCTCTGCCTTTCTCTCCGCATACTCAATGAGGCTTTTTTTGTAAGGATCCTCGATAGGATCCCCGTGTGGTGTAGAGTACAATCTTGACAAAAGTAACAGCGACAAGATCGTACCTGTACATAAAATTTTCTTTTTTATCATTCACTCCCTTAATGCTATTCTATCCACGCAAAAGCGATCAAGAAACAGCTTGGTCCATTTATGAATTGCCAAAGGTAAACAGTATTTGTTTAAAAAACAAACAGTTACAAATTCACACTCTTTATACCTACTCCCAAAATCATAGGCTATGGCCACAAAAACAAAGAAAACAGGTGTTGAAAAAAAATTCATTTTTAACAAAGATTTTCGTAAATTTGCACCTCATTTTGATATAAAAATTATGCCATTCAGAAATCAAAGGAACAGTCGTGATGACAACTCCAAAAGACAACGAAGCAACTCCGAAAGCTTCAAATCCAAGGGTGGTCAAGGAAGAAACAGTTCACATGCTAAAGGAAGATCGTTCGAAAAACCATCGTTCGATAGAGAAGACAGAAAACCTTTCAACAAAGACGAGAGAAAGTCTTTCGATAGGGATGACAAAAGATCTTTTAGTAAGGACGATAGAAAGCCATTTGGCAAGTATGAAAGGAAACCTTTCAGCAAAGACGATAGAAGACCTTTTAACAGCAGTGATGAAAGAAAGCCGTTCGGCAAGTCTTCCAAATTTGGAGGATCGTACACGGACAGAAATGAAGACAAGCCGTATAGAAAGAATTTTAATACCGGCAGGGACAAACCTTACGCAAAGAAATTCCAAAAAACAGAAGACAACGAAAATACATTCAAATATTCAAGAGGAAGAAAATTCTCACCCGCTCAAAAGCCCGCAGCAGCAGAAGCCAAAGATGATGGTTTGATCCGTCTGAACAGGTATATTTCCAATGCAGGCATTTGCTCCAGAAGAAAAGCCGACGAACTCATCGCTGCCGGTGTCGTTACGGTCAATGGAGAGGTCGTCACAGAATTGGGAACAAAAGTCGATCCGGCAAAAGACGAAATACGCTACAATAACGAACGGTTGAAACGCGAAAAAATGGTGTATATCCTTTTGAACAAACCTAAGGATTACATCACCACAACCGATGACCCACAAGAAAGACATACGGTCATGCACCTCGTAGCCAAAGCCACTAAAGAAAGAATATACCCCGTTGGGCGTCTGGATAGAAACACAACCGGTCTCTTGCTATTGACCAATGACGGTAATCTTGCGGAAAAACTATCCCATCCACGCAATAACGTCACGAAGCTGTATCATGTAGAATTGGACAAAAATCTAAACCAGGGAGATTTCAACAAAATTGAGTTTGGTTTGCAATTGGAAGACGGTTTCATCAAACCCGATGACCTGAGCTATATCCAAGGGGCCAGCAAAAGAGAAGTAGGTATACAGATCCATAGTGGCAAGAATCGTATCGTACGACGTATATTCGAATCGTTGGGCTATGAAATAGTCAAGCTAGACCGTGTGGTTTATGCTAACTTGACCAAGAAGAACCTCCCTCGCGGAAGATGGAGATACCTCGATGAGAGAGAATTGATACAGCTTAAACATTTTGTAAAGTAGTTGTCAGTCAACAGTCGTCAGTAGATAATAAAAACTGAACACTGACAACTGAACACTGACAACTGAACACTGATCAACTGACAACTAAATAAAAATGACAGATCCAAAATCATTAACATCCGTAGCTGAATTTCACAAGACATTCCAGCATCCTATATTGGATACACCACAGATTCCATCAGAAGCCCGCTGCAAACTACGTGTGTCCTTGATAGCAGAAGAATTGGAGGAACTGGAAGAAGCCATAAAAGCCAAAGATATTGTTGAGATCGCAGATGCATTGTGTGATATACAGTATGTATTGTCTGGTGCCATATTGGAATTTGGCTTGAAGGACAAATTCAACGACCTTTTTGAAGAAGTGCAACGCTCCAATATGAGTAAAGCCTGCAAAAATGAACAAGAAGCTATCGCTACCCAAGAGCATTATCGTGCCAAAGGTGTAGAATCATACTACAAGCAAGTTGACGGCAAATTTTTGGTCTTTCGTGAAGGGGACAACAAAACATTAAAGTCTGTCAATTATTCGCCAGCAGATCTAAAGTCCATTCTGGAAAAATAAAAAAT
>NZ_JAAJTJ010000034.1 GCF_011030405.1 Parapedobacter sp. SGR-10 | reverse complement strand
TTCACTTTTGTGTAAAACATTTTTTATTTATCCAACTTTTCGAACTTGTCGTAGTCGATTTTTTTGGATTTGACTTTAACAGCGTCTTTTAGGTGATCAAATACTTTCAACGCTTTTACTTCTTCGAATAGGCGATTGGCCTGTTCTTTGTCCGATAGCAGTTGTAGGGCAAATTGACCCAATTGCTCGTCGGTAGGCTCATCGTTGACGTTGTACATCTTGATCTGTGCATAGATACGCTCTTTTGCCAAGGCGATGACCTCATCGTATTTTACTTCCAGATTGTTGGCAGTGATGATACGGTTTTCGATGATTGTCCATTTTAGGTTGCTGAGGAAATCAGCAAAGCCTTCTTCGATTTCTTCTGCAGAAAGATTAGGATTGGTTGCTTTCAACCATCTTTTCAAAAATTCTTCTGGAAATTTCGCATCGATTTTTTCCATACCGAAAGTGTACATGTCGTTGCGTAGTTTCTGGGCTGAATTTTGTTTGAAAAGGCTTTCTACTTCTTCTTTGACCTTCTTTTGAAACTGTGCTTCTGTCTTTACATCGCCAGCAGGGAATATCTTGTCGAAAAACTCTTGATTTAGATCCGACTCTTCCAGACGGTTGATGTTTTTGACGGTCAATTCGAATTTCGTTACATCCAAATTTTCGGCCTCATCTTCGGTAATACCGAGGATACGTGCCAGATCAGCAGTCTGGAATGCTTTTTTTACATCTATTTTTACGGTGTCGTCTTTTTTAAGACCTACCAGAGATTTTTTGATTTTGGCGTCTTGAACAAGGTCTGTACGTACAGATGTTGTCTTTTCGATACCCTCTTCTTTGATTTGTTTCAAGGTAGCATACAGCACATCACCTTCTTCTGATACTTCGGGATTAGTCATTTTTCCGTAGCTGCGACGGAGGTTTTTGACACGCTCTTCCAAGGTGGCTTCGTCTGCCTTGATATCGTACTCGATAAATTCTGTCGTGCTGCTGAAAGGAATCTCGAATTCCGGAGCTAATCCGATTTCGTAGCTAAACTTGAAGTTGTCCTTAAAATCCCAAGCATATGTCTTGTCTTGGTCTTCATCCACAGGAAGAGGCTGACCGAGGACTTCTAGTTTTTGTTCTGTGATATAAGCACCGATTCTGTCATTGATCAAGCGGTTGATCTCGTCAAATAGGATGGCTTTGCCATAGGTACGTCTGATGTGTCCTGCAGGAACCATTCCTGGACGAAATCCAGGTAGCTTTGCTTTTTTTGCTTGATCTTTAATAGCTTTATCGACAGCGGGATTATAGTCTTCTGGAGCTAATTCAACTGTAATGTTAGCATTGACATCGTCGATTTTCTGATGTGAAATATTCATACTTTTTCTCGCGTTATTTTCGCATTATAAATAAAAATCCTCCCGATGTATTTTGGTCGGGAGGATATCAAGTGCGGAAGAAGGGACTCGAACCCCCACGCCTCTCGGCGCCAGATCCTAAGTCTGGTGCGGCTACCAATTACGCCACTTCCGCAGTTAGGATTTTTTTATTGTGGCACAAAGATAGGAATCGAAACGATACATGTCAAGTTTTTTTATAAAATAATGGTGTTGTAGTTGAAAATGTAGTAGAGACGCGATTCATCGCGTCTCTAAAAAAAACAAAAAACTTTTGTAAATATTCTTTTTTATCCATTACTTTGAAAAACAAAGTACTTTATATGAATCAAAACGACGTACTCAAAGAAATAGGACAGATCCGCTCCTTGATGGAGCGGTCATCCAAGTTTTTGTCCATCAGTGGGCTCTCTGGCGTGCTCATCGGTTTATATGCACTGCTAGGAGCTTTTGCAGGATATTATATGGTGTATGGTTTCAACAGTCAGTTTGGCTATCGTGATTATTATGTGACAAATAGTTTTGTTGTCTATAAATTGGCGGGCATAGCGGCATGTGTCCTGGTGGCATCTTTGCTCACGGGACTGTGGATGGCACGTTGGAAGGCCGGAAGGGCAGGGCAGTCTATTTGGAATGCGGCAAGTAAATCGCTGTTGTATGCCGTGGGGATACCTTTATTGACCGGAGGATTATTGTCCTGCATATTAATGCTTCGTGGAGATTATAGCATGATCGCATCTTCCTTATTGGTTTTTTATGGTTTGGCGTTGTGCGCCGGGAGTACATTTACCTTTAAGGAGATACGTTGGCTCGGTATCCTTGAGATCCTGCTAGGGCTATTGGCTTTATGTTTTCCGGGATACAGACTATGGTTTTGGGCGATGGGTTTTGGCGTACTGCATATTGTATATGGCATCATAGTACACAAACGTTACGAATAATGAGCTTGGACTGGTCCCTATACGATAAAATGTTTGAAAACCGCGTACGGCTACAGATTATGAGTGTATTGCTGGCCAATGACGACTATGATTTCAATGGGTTGAAGGATCTGTTGCAAGTCACGGATGGAAATCTGGCCTCCAATCTCAAGAGCCTCGAAAAGGAGGGCTATATCGAAATTTTCAAGAGTTTTGTCGACCGCAAGCCCCATACGAGATATAGCAAGACAGCCAAAGGACAAAAAGCCTTTGAAAACCATTTGCTGGCGTTGGAAAATTTAATAAAACAACAACAAAAATAATTTTTTTTATTCATTCACTTTGTAATACAAAGTACTTTTTAAAACTAAAACAAGAAAAAATGGAAACACAACATCACAATGTACCGGAGTTGCCTAGAGAGGTCTCCACATGGGAAAAAATCAGCAATTCTATTGTTGTCAAGCTTTTGATTATCCTCGTATTATTGCTTTTTCTACTGATTCCGCTGAGTTGGGTGCAGGATCTGATCGGAGAGCGGATGGTGAGGGATGAAAATGTGAAAGCGGAGATTTCGGGCAAATGGGGTGGACAACAGGTAGTCTCGGGCCCTGTTATTGGGATTCCTTATGAATATCAATATACATCCAACATTTCCGATGATAAAGGGAAGGTCACGAAAGAAACGGTGACGGAAGAGGATTATATTTTTATTGTGCCCAAATCGATGAAGGTATATGCCAAGGTAGAACCGGAATACCTGAAACGGGGCATTTACCAAAGTGTGGTGTACAATTCTACCCTACATCTTACGGGAGAGTTTGATGAGTTGGATCTGAAAAAATTGGGCACTGCTCCCGAAAAATTGAAATGGTCGGAAGCGAAGGTTTTTATAGGTATGAGTGATACAAAAGGCCTAAAGGCCAATCCGGTCATACAGATTGGAGCAGAAAAAGCCGCTTTTGAGACCAATACCACTAATATGGTAATGTTTGAACGTACGATGTCTGCGCCATTGGACCTGTCAACATCACAGTCTACGGTCAATAAATTTGACATACACTATGACCTGCGAGGCTCGAAATCGTTGAATGTATTCCCCTTGGCTGATCAAAACCAGATCGTGGTAGAGGGAAAATGGGCCAATCCGAGCTTCAATGGCTCGTACTTGCCGGAAAACAGGGAGGTAGGGCCGGACGAATTTAAAGCGGAATGGAATATCCCAAGTTTTGACCGTAAATTTCCGCACCAATGGGCCAACCATAAAGGGGCGTTGTATCAAATTACCAACAATTATCAGGTAGAGGAGACTCTCTTGCCCGCAATGAAAAATGGGCAGGCGATTGCATCTGAAAGCGATATGGTACAGGTCAATTTTTTGGAAGCTGTCAACAACTATCAGAAGACGACACGTGTGGCAAAATATGGTCTGTTGGTCATATTGCTGACCTTTTCTTCGTTGCTTTTCACGGAGATCATCAAAAAACAGCGTATCCATATCATTCAATATGTGTTGATAGGCTGTGCCATGGTGTTGTTCTACTCCTTGCTTTTGGCGTTTGGGGAGCATGTGATATTCAATATCAGCTATCTGATTTCGTTTGTGGCTACGACGGTCTTGATCGCCGCATTCATCTATTGGATCACCAAAGACAGAAAAATATGTCTACTGTTCAGCGGTATCCTGTCCCTTTTCTATGGGTTTATCTTTGTGCTTATGCAGCTACAGGACTTCTCACTGTTGGTGGGTACGATCGGAATATTTGTCATCCTGGCGGTCATGATGCGTCTGTCGACCAAAGTCAATTGGAGCCAATTGGATAGAAGATGATGTTAACTTTATTTCGTCAATGGGTTTTTGTCAAGATGTATCTGACAGCTTTGTGGATTTTGTGGGGAAAAATGTAGAGACGCGATTCATCGCGTCTCTACAAAATTCAGATTATTTCAAATTGTTGATTTCTTCTTGCTCCCGGAGTTTATCTATGTTATTTTTGTCTCCAAACTCTTCCACTTTTTGCCGGAAAGTGTCGAGGATTTC
The DNA here is from genome assembly GCF_011030405.1 of Parapedobacter sp. SGR-10. GTDB lineage: Bacteria > Bacteroidota > Bacteroidia > Sphingobacteriales > Sphingobacteriaceae > Sphingobacterium. The sequence continues at coordinate 31,660 of NZ_JAAJTJ010000034.1, read as the reverse complement.
ATTGATAGCATCCATATTTTCAGCTGTTCGCTGATAGATGTCGGGAAATTTGCTTTCAATGGTCTTGTCACCCAACTCGATGTTGTCTACTTCTATTTTTCCGATTTTCTCCAAAATAGCCTGTTGACTATTCTTTACATCTTCCAGCTCACGGGAAATTTTCTCCATTAAATCGAATTTCTTTAATTTATCCATAGCATTATCGTATTGATGTATCTGAAGAACAATGGAACGGAAAAATTGTTTGTAAAAATGTAGAGACGTGATGAATCACGTCTCCTACATCTACGCCCTTATTTCCCGGCGCATGAATATAAAATAAGAACAGGCAAAGCAAGCAACCGTCAGGGCAACCAATGCCGTTACCTGTGTCCAGACGACCTTGACGCTTTCCCATACCGGGAGGGCGGAAGGTATGGCACCCTGGATCTGTTCCATGGATAGAGGGCTGAGGCTTCGGACATTAGGCATCAGCAGGACTATCGTTCCATCCTCGTACAGTTGATTGGGGGCGAGGCGCATGATGCTTAATATAAACTTCTGAAAGGCTTGTATCTCCTGGTTGGAAGCATACATGCCCGGAGCCATGCTCTTGGCAATAACACTGATAATCATGGGGTAAAATACCATAAAGAACAGCCATATCGCGATACTGACCAATGCCGATGTGGCCGGATGCCTCCAGGTGACCGAAAACAGGAGCGATAAGTTGAGCCAAAAACCTACATAGGCCACGGTGACAATTAGAAAAAGAAACAACCGTAAACATTCTTGCAACGAAGGTGTGAGTCCCGTCCAAAAGATCGCTAATCCCAGTGTCAAACCGATGAGCATAGTAAAAATGGAAAATAGGATAGTCAAGGCTCCCAGAAATTTTGCGTTCAGTACACTGTCCCTGGCAATAGGTTGAGCGAGGATGCGCGTGAGCGAACGGCCGTTGTATTCGGAATTGATGGCGTCAAACCCCATTGCTATACCGAGCAGAGGTCCCAAAAAACTGACAAAAACATGAAATGGAGGCAATGTCCCGTCCGAATGGGTAAATACCCGTAAGAAGAAAAAAGAAGCCTGCGCATCATCGGGCGAAGGTACATTGTTGCGCAAAGTAGACAGGGAACTGTACAACGAAGCCACACTCGTACAGAGTACGATCAAAAGCAATATGATGAATTTCTTACTTCGTATATAGTCTGAAATTTCCTTGTCTACCAATACCCGCATGGACTTCAGGTCAAAATACTTTTTCATATACTACTGTCTTTAAAATAGAAAGAATAGATGTCGTCCAATCCGTATGTCCGTTGTTGTAATGACGTGACAGGCACTTGTGTCCGCAGAAAAATATCCATGATCGGCAAAGTATCATGGTTGGTATGCTGTATGGTGAAGTTGTTGTCACGAAAGTCCACAGATACCACACTTTCTTGCGCAATGAGCATATCTTCTGCTTTTTTGATCTTTTCTTTGTCGGTCGAATCGGTAGACACCAGGACGGTAGGGTGGCTATTGGCAAATAGCTGGTCGGCCAACTGTTGGATATCTCCTTCGGCAACTAGCCTGCCAGCGACAAACAAGCCTACACGGTGGCACACTTCTTCCACTTGGTGAAGATGATGAGAAGCAAGCAGCACAGTGAGTTGTTGGCTGCGGTTCAGCTCTTGGATGAGGTGGAGAAACTCCTTGACGCCTGTAGGATCCAACCCGAGTGTAGGTTCGTCCAAGATGAGGATCTGTGGATCCTTGATCAAGGTTTCGGCCAATCCGAGCCGCTGTTTCATCCCCCGGGAGTATGTGCCTACCTTTTTGTCAGCTACCTTGTCAAGACCTACTTTTTGTAAGAGTGCATAGGCCTTTTCTCGGGCTTCCTCTGTGGATAATCCGTTCAGTCGCCCGATCAACTCAAGATTTTCCCGCCCCGAACGTTGTTCGTAAAAGCCGATATTGTCAGGTAGATAACCGATGACCCTTTTGACTTCGATGGGATTGCGTTGCGGATTGATCCCTGCGATATTGATATGGCCTGCGGAGGCTTCACTCAAGCCCATCATCATCAGTATCGTTGTCGATTTTCCGGCACCATTAGGGCCGAGCAGCCCAAAAATTTCTCCTTTGTAAATTTGAAGGTCCAGTCCATCGACAGCTTTATGCTTGCCGTAGGATTTGTGCAAACCTTTTAAGTCGATGATAGGAGTATCCACGATCACCTCCTTCCATATTTACGAATCAAAAAAAAGACTACTCCAAGAGCCAATGCGATAAACAATAGGCCTAGCCATCCGCTGAGCAACGAAGTTTCGACCGTGACCCTAAATTGACTCTGTGCATTGGCATCATTGGCACGTGCCGAGAAGGTCAGCATATAGTCTCCTGCCATGGCATTTTTGGACGCTTTGACCGTGGCATTGATATTGGCTGTTTCTCCTGCCTTTAGTGTATTGATCCGGGACGGTTCAAATACCACTTCCCATTGACTGGGAGATTCAGCCGAAAAATTGATCTGATTGATGTCCGAACTACCGGTGTTTTTGACCACCAATTGTTGTTTGTGTGTCGATCCTGAGCTGATGTCAAAGTTCAGACGTCCGGAAGATGTCGTCAATTCAAGTTTGTACGATCCTGTCACCACTACTTCAAACGTGATCTCCGATTGGCTTGTGCCGCTGGTCGCACGGATAGGTATCTTGTAAGAACCTTTTTTGGTTCCTTCCGGTGCGTTGATCTCGACCAATATATCTTTGCGTTGGTTTGGATCTATATTGACCGAGCTGACCTGCTTGCCTTCGGATTTGAATACCACGCCCCAACCGGCTTCGGCATGTGCAGACAAGGCGTAGACCTGGGCATCCGAAGATCGGTTGAATAGAGTAGCATTGTAGGTAAATGTGGAGTTGGCCGCACCCTCCATATTGGTCTGGCTGGAACTGAACTCTCCACTGGAGACGCCATCGTTCGTGATTTTGACGGTCAGCGGCAATCGGTGCTGGCCTTTGGCCACAAGGTTGAAGGTGTAGGTTCCTTTGGCTTGCTTGCCGGGAACAAACACGCGTAAACTCAAAGACTTGCGGTCCTTTGGGAGTAAGGACAATTCATCTACCGTATAATTTCCGGATTTAAGCTCATAGCCCCAATCTTTGGGGAGGGATTCAACTGTGATTTCACTCGTACGGATAGCGTTACTGTTGTTGATCAGTTCAACGTTGTAATCGACGATCTCTCCTGGAGAAACCGTGATTTTTGGATAGGTTGTGTAAAGTTGTACGGTCTGGGCATCTACTCGTATAAAAATCATCAATAGAAGGCCCAATAAAACTAACCTAAGTTTATTGTTCTTGGTTGACATAGAAAATGATTTTAATAAGAATTTAGAAAGATGTTCGAAATTATAAATCACAATAAAATGCGTCAATAGATTTAACATTTTTTTGCAATTGAGTTTTTGAAGTCTAACTTATTCATCGAATACATAATCCTGATATTTTCTTATCTTGCGGTAGCAATATGATGTGTCATGAACAAATTATCCATTTTAGCCCTTGCATTGATGTCGACTACCGTTTCCTTTGCCCAGCATTTTCCCGAAAAAATGATTGATAAATCCTTGGTTTCGGAAAAGATAAAAATGAGTCTTGAACCGAAACCTCTATCGCCAATGATGTTGTGGCAACTCGGCCGCGTATCCGCTGAAGGCATGACCGCAGATGGTAAAATGCTCGTGTACGGAGTGTCCAATTATTCCCTGGGAGACAACAAGTCCGAAAAAAATCTATATATACTCTCTTTAGAGACTGGCAATTCTGAACAACTCACACATGAGGCAGGAGGTGAATCTGTTGTGCATATTGCAGAGAATGGCGATGTCATTTACTTGCTCAAGGGACAACTATGGAAAAAGAGCCTTTACAAAGGGGAGGCTACACAGCTTACCCAAGTAGCCGATGGATTGGAGAATGTTAAGTTTTCACCAGACGGCAAACATATCCTTTTCAGCAAAGCTGTGCTGCTAAAGAACTACCACAGTGTCGATAAATACAAGGACTTGCCTCAATCCAACGTGTATATTTATGATGATCTCGATTATCGTCATTGGGATACATTTAACGATGGACGCTTTAATCATCCTTTTGTAGCGAGCTATGCAGATGGCGAAATAGGAGAGGCCAAGGATGTTTTGGAAGGCGAACCTTTCTATTCACCGCAGATGCCTTTCGGTGGAGCCGAAGATCTGGCATGGTCGCCCGATAGCAAATCGGTACTATACGTCTGTAAGAAACAATTCGGCAAAGCATATGCACAAAGCACCAACACAGATATATACCGCTACGATCTTGCTACAGGGCAGACAACCAATCTGACGGATGGCATGCCGGGATATGATACCCATCCGTCATTTAGCTCTGACGGGAATAGGTTGGCTTGGCTGAGTATGAAGACCGATGGTTACGAATCCGACAAGAACGATATTGTCGTTTTTGATAAAGTTTCGGGTGGACACCGGAACCTTACTGCTCATTGGGATGGTACGGTAAATTCTTTTTTGTGGAGTAAGGACGATAAAAAGATATATTTTACTGCTCCTGTGCGGGGTACGGTACAACTGTTTGAGATTCATTTGCCGACTGATTTTGCACATGATGTATTACCGAAGGTTATACAACTGAGCGAGGGACAATTTGATGTGACAGGTATTGTGGGAGAGATAGCCGACGGATTGGTGGTGACCTCCACGAGTATGACCAGGGCCACGGAAATTTATCTGTATGCCTTCAAAGCCAAGTCTCTTCGCCCTTTGACCAAGGTCAACGATACCCTGTATGCCTTGATCAAGGAAACCAAGGTAGAAGGACGTACCACAAAAGCAAGTGATGGCAAAGATCTGTTTTCTTGGGTGATCTATCCACCCGATTTTGACCCTGCTAAAAAATACCCTACCTTATTGTATTGTCAAGGGGGGCCACAATCAGCGACCACACAATTTTATTCTTTCCGTTGGAATCTTCAACTGATCGCCTCGCAAGGATACATTGTCATCGCTCCCAATAGGAGAGGGATGCCCGGTTGGGGTGTCAAATGGAATGAAGATATTTCCAAAGATTGGGGGGGACAGTCCATACGCGATTATCTATCGTCCATAGACGATCTGGCAAGGGAGTCCTATGTGGACAAGAATCGTCTGGGTGCGATAGGGGCTAGCTATGGTGGCTATTCCGTGTTTATGTTGGCAGGAGTGCATGAGGGAAGGTTTAAGACCTTGATCTCACATTGTGGCCTGTTTGATATGACCTCCTGGTACGGTACGACGGAAGAATTGTTTTTTGCCAATTATGACCTTGGTGGGCCGTATTGGGACAAAGCGAACGAAAAATCCTATACGGATTTTAACCCCATCAAGCACATTGACAAATGGAATACGCCGCTGCTGATTTTTCAAGGTGGAAAAGATTATCGAGTACCTATCGAACAGGGGTTGCAGGCTTTTCAGGCTGCCCAACTGAAAGGGATTAAAAGTCGACTCGTATATCTTCCCGATGAAAACCATTGGGTACTGTCCGGCCATAATGCGCAGGTATGGCATCGGGAATTTTTTGGCTGGCTAAAGGAGACGTTGTAAAAATAGAGGGCAAAAGATTTTTTGCCCATACATCGTGTCTTATTTGTTGGCGTACGAACCCTTTCGTGCCTGACGTGAGATCTTTGTCCCTACTTCGTGTCTTTTTTGCCGAAGATCGACAGTTTTAGATATTTACCTGGGTTTGTTTTCAAATCCGATACCAAAGCGTCCAATTCTGCGGAAGCACTGCTCAGATTGTTGTACAGCTTGTCATCATGCACCAATAATCCCAATGATCCTTCGCCACGGCTGATTTTGTCCGTAATGACCTGTACATCCTGCATAGCGCGGTTGGCATTGTCGACCGTCGATTTGATTTCCATTTGGGCCAGGTCATTCGACAAGGTGTCAAAATTGGCCAATATCGAATTGATCCTTTGGTTGTTGTTTTTGAAATTGTTGGTAATGGACTCCAAGTTTTGCATGATTTTGGCCAGCCTTAACCGCTCTGACCCCATCAGGCCCTCTACATCATGCGTAATGTTTTCGATATTGCGTAGCGATACCGTGACACTGCGCAGGCTGTGTTTGAAATCCCGTTGAAACTCGTCGTTCAATGTCGTATTGATCCCACTCAGCACAGAATCCAGTTTGACCACCAGATTTTCGATTTTCAATTGTAACGGTTCGACTTTTTCCAACAGATTGGCCTGCACATCGGATTGTAGGATTCCCCCGTGCTTTGCCATTGTCTTGCTGTTGCCAAGGTCGAATACAATCGCTTTGCTGCCCAATAAATCGGCGCTCACGATGCGGGCTATCGTATTGGAAGGAATAGGGTGATCGCTGTCAATTTTAAATTCGACCTGTATTTTTCCGTTTTCCAACAAGTCCATTTTGGAAACACGCCCGATCTGGTAGCCATTGACCATGACCGGTTTGGACACCGTAAGCCCATCTACATTGTCATATACCGTGTAATAGGAATTGCTACGGGAGAACACATCATTGCCCCGCAAAAAACTATAACCCATAAACAAAATTGCCAAGGCGATTATAGTCAGTACACCGACTTTCGTTTCGTTAGAAATTTTCAAAGTATGTCGTTTTAATGTTGTCCCAATAAGTATTTACGCTAATAACAATACTAATGTAAGAAAAGTTTATTTCTCTACATTGTTTTTGTAAGTTTTTATGGATTGGAACAAGTTTTCTACAATTTGTTTCTGACCACTTTCAGACATCATGAGATCTTCCTCATCCGGATTGCTGATAAACCCTATTTCGGTCAACACAGCCGGCATGCCTGCCGTCTTCAGTACAGCAAATGGACCCTCTTTTACCCCACGGTTTGTTCGTGATGCCGTCTCGTATGCATGTTGAAAATGGCTAGCCAATCGGATACTCTGGGTGCGGTATTGCCGTTTCATCAAGTTGAATACAATGTAGGTCGAAGGATCGTTGGGGTCAAAACCATTGTAGTTTTCCTTGTAGTTTTCCTCCAAGAGAATGGAAGCATTCTCGCGGATGGCCACGTCCTGTTGGTCCAATCTGTTGTAACCTAAGACAAATGTTTCTGTACCTCGTGCCGAAGGGTTGCGTTGTACACTTTTGACGTATCGCCCACGTTTGTTTTTCACACGTACATCCCGGTCTGCCGAGTTGCAATGCACCGAAATGAATAGGTCTGCTTTATTTTTGTTGGCGATAGCGGGTCGTTCAAACAAGGGGATAAAGACATCGGTGGAGCGTGTATAGATCACTTTGACATCTGGCAGCTCTTGTTCGAGACGCTTGCCCAATTTCAAAACGACCTGTAATGCAACATCCTTTTCTTTGGACCTTCGCCCCATCGCTCCGGCATCATGCCCACCATGTCCTGCATCCAGACAGATTAATTTCACCTTGGACATAGTTCCCCCTTTCACAGAGTCATGTGGTGGTGGAATAGGAGTAGTAGAGGTAGTCGTAATGAAGATTGCTAGTAGGGTGGTGGCTAAGCTGAGTTTTTTAACACTATTTAAAAAATTCATTTTTATATTTTTGACAAATTTGTAAACGGTTCCCATATGTAAATCATGCAAAGATAAGGGATATTATATATATGATAAAAATATCAATCTTTTCTATTTGTTTTTGACTATTTTTGTGCCAAAGAGTTTAGTTTTTGCTGCGAATTTAACATTCACTACTGTATCTTGAAGACATTAACGAGTTTTTTAATGCTGTTTACCCTCCTCGTAGCAGGAAATAACCTCCTATTCGCACAACAGGATTCTGTAAAAAACACGGTCGACAACGTCAAGGATACGCTTTCCTCCTCCTCCGATACATCTGTCAATCACCTTAAGATAGCCACCGGACAGGATACCGTGGTCATGAAGGACAAAAGTGGATTGGAGACTGTCGTGACCATTGTTGCCAACGATTCATCTTGGAACGAAGTAAAGAAAAATATTGTTCATCTCTACAAAGGAGCTAAAGTCAAGTACCTGGATTTTGAGCTTTCGGCAGATTATATCCGTCTGGATAGGAATACGAAGACCTTGTTTGCCAGTGGTGTAGAGGATCACAATGGTAAATACGTGGGGCGTCCGGTCGTGCTCTTCCCGAATGATACACCCAAGGCAGTGGATTCTCTGCGCTACAACTATGAAACCCAACAGGCCAAGACTTTCAGTATCATGACCGAAGTGGATGGCGGTTTTATCCAAGCCAGGGAATTGCGGAAGAACATGTATGACGAGATGTCTATCTACCAAGGCTTATACAGTACCTGTGACCTGCCGTATCCGCACACCCACTTTGGTATACATATTTCCAAAGGGATAGCCATTCAAAATCAGATTGTGGCCGGGTATTCGTACCTTGTCGTGCAGAATATACCATTCAAGTTTTTAGCTGTACCCTTTGGTTTCTTTCCAAAGACCAATAAAAAGACCTCCGGGTTCTTGTTCCCTTCGTTTGGGGAGGATATGGCCAGGGGATTTGCCCTGCGTGATATGGGCTGGTATCTGACGTTCAACGATTATTGGGATAGTGAGATACGCGGTACACTCTACTCCAAAGGATCTTGGGAGGCATCGGTACGGACCAACTACATTGTCAACTATAAGTTTAACGGTGGGTTCAACATCCGCTATGCGGCGACAAAAACGGGAGTGGAAGGGGCTTCGGACTATGGAACGAATAAAGACTTCAATGTGACATGGAACCATACCCAACGTCAGGAAGCCAATCCGGGAACATCCTTCTCCGCATCGGTCAACTTTGGTACATCTTCCTATTTCCGGAATACGGCAGCGGGTAGTACATATGATTATGACCAGTTGACCCGAAACAACATGTCGTCCTCGATCAGTTATGGAAAAGTTTTCGCAGATGGAAAGGTGAATTTCACGTCAAGTGTAAGCCATCGGCAAGATATGGCCTCCGGCAAGGTTGACCTGGAGCTGCCCACTTTTAGCGTGAATGTGTCGACTTTCAACCCTTTTGACAAACCCAAAGAGCGTGTCGGAGAGCAGAAATGGTATCAACGTATCACGGTGGGGTATAGCCTACAAGGACGCAATTCACTCTCTACCGGAGATTCTACCCTGTTTACGAAGAAAACATTGAGTCAGTTTACCAACGGTTTCCAGCACAATATCCCTGTCAGTCTGAGCTTGCAGGCTTTCAAATATTTCCAGTTCAATACCTCAGTCAATTATACGGAAAGATGGTATTTGCAGACTATCCGCAATGGCTTGGAGAATGAAGTATATGGGTTTGAGAAAGTCCGGGATACCATCAGTGGGTTCAGACGGGCTTACGATTACTCCATGTCATCCGGACTATCTACGAAGGTGTATGGTATGTATCCCAAAATGGGAAAGATAGAAGCTATCCGCCATGTCATTACGCCTTCGGTAAACCTCAACTACCGGCCAGACTTCTCCGATCCCATGTATGGGTTTTACAAAACTTATATTGATGAGACTGGTAGGCAGCAGGAATACTCCATTTTTGAAGGGGCCATTTTCGGCTCACCATCCGCAGGGCGTTCGATGGGGATAGGTTTTTCGGTCGACAATAATATCGAAGCCAAGATAAGGAATAAAGCGGATACAACGGGGAAGGAAGCCTTCAAAAAAGTACCTATCCTGCAAGGATTGTCTTTCAGTGGTAACTATAACTTTGCCGCCGATTCGTTGAAGTTGTCGACGATCAGTTTTTCGGGAAGGACGAGTTTGTTCAACCAAAAGATCAACTTGAACTTCAACGGTACTTTTGATCCCTACATGCTGGATGCACGGGGACAACGTATCGACCGTTTTGTGATCCAGGACGGTAAATTGGCACGTTTGACCAATCTTGGGATGTCGTTTGATTATAGTTTCAATCCCGATGCTGCCAAGAGCCGTAATGGTAATATAGACTCCTTGAAAAACAACATGCCGAGTATGACTCCCGAACAGCAAGCGGCCTTGGCGCGTGTCAGTTCGGACCCTAATGCCTTTGTAGACTTCAAAATTCCCTGGAACCTGGCCGGTTCTTTCAGCATGCAGTACTTCAAGCGATATGATCCTTCCGAACGTCGGGAAAAAGCTGATTATACGGCTACGGTGCAGGTACATGGAGATGTCAATGTGACGCCTAAATGGAAAATACAATTCAATTCGGGTTATGACTTTAAGCAAAAAGAGGTTTCTCTGACACGGTTCTCTATTTATAGGGATTTGCACTGTTGGGATATGTCCGTAGGTTGGGTACCTTTCGGACGGTATCAGAGCTATAATATCACGATACGTGCAAAAGCATCTATTCTGCAGGATTTGAAATTGACCAAACAGAATAGCCATTATAGTTATTAATTATGAATGAGTTGGTAAATTTGTATAGCTATTTGTCATGCTGACGACAGGAAGCATCTGTTTATCAGTAGATTCCTCCTAACATCGGAATGACAATCTATCTGAAATTAACAATACCATAATGTTGTAGTTGATTCAAAAAAAACAATTCATAATTCGTAATTCATAATTCATCATGAATGCAGAGATCATAACCATTGGGGACGAAATATTGTTGGGACAGATTGTGGATACCAATTCGGCCTGGCTGGCACAATGCTTGGCGTCCTTGGATATACAGATAGGGTATATGGTTTCTATTTCCGATAATGCAGAAGCCATTACATCTGCTTTGGATATAGCCTCCTCGCGGAGCAAACTGGTCATTGTGACGGGTGGGCTTGGCCCCACGCAGGATGATGTCACCAAGAAGACCATCGCCGATTATTTCCGGACAAACCTGGTGTCAGATCAAAAGGTACTGAATCATGTAACATCACTCTTTGCAAACCGTTTAGGTAAAGATATGCCTGTATCGAACTATGCCCAGGCGGAAGTCTTGGCCTGTAGCGAAGTCCTGTTCAACGATGTCGGTACCGCTCCGGGAATGTGGGTGGAAAGGAATGAGGTAATATATGTTTTTTTGCCCGGTGTGCCGTTTGAGATGAAATTTCTGATGGAAAACCGTGTACTGCCCAAGCTTTTGCAAAGGCAATCTGCTATAAAATTGTACCATGCCCATATCGTTACGGTCGGCTTGGGCGAATCCTACTTGGCGGAGCAGATTGCGGATATCGAACAAAGCTTGCCCCCGTATATCAAATTGGCCTATCTGCCCAAAATCGGTCTTGTTCGGTTGAGATTGACAGCTAAGGGTGCAGATGAGCGAGTCTTAAAATCCCAAACAGAGGGCTTTGCCGATCAGATTGCAGAACGTTTGCAAGCCTATCTCGTGAGCCGCAGGGATATCAGTTTCGAAGAAGCTATCGTGGACGAATTTGCACGGTCCGGATCAAAATTGGCTACCGCCGAAAGCTGTACCGGGGGCGCTATCGCATCGCGCATTACTCAGGTGGCAGGAGCGAGCCAAGTATTTGATTGTGGTATAGTGGCTTATCACAACAAGATAAAGATGAGCGTATTGGGTGTGCAGGAGGATACTTTGGAGCAATTTGGAGCAGTCAGCGAACAGACTGTGATCCAGATGGCCGAGGGTGTCAAGCGGTTGAGTGGTGCAGACTATGGTATCGCAACGAGTGGTGTCGCAGGACCTTCCGGAGGTACTCCGGACAAACCGGTCGGTACGGTGTGGATAGCGGTAGCCGGTAAAACCAAAACGCTCACACAAAAATTCCAATTTCATAATACCCGTGATATCAATATCGAACGTAGTGCTATGCAAGCATTGATCAAGATGTGGATGTTGTATAGGGAAGAGGTTTTTTTAAATAAATGATGCTGTAAATAAACGAACATATATTTTAGACAACTGCATTTTTTTCCTCCCGCTACCTTTCCGTCCTCGCCGGCGGACGGCCTCATGACTTTTGAAGCCCAAAACCGAGCGGAGCGAGCTCATGGATTCCATTGAAAACAAACACTGATCCATAACTACCAAAAGGCTTGTCCATTTCAAGGCATCTTGTCACACAGGCCCTCGCTCAATAGCCCTGCAACTGCTGCCCTTGGTTTTGTCTCCCTAGGGCCATTGCCCACCAATCCATCAACAAAACTGGACAGAGCTATGGGCAGTCCATCCCACAGCCTCCTGTTGCAGGGCTATTCCTGCCGATGCTGATGAAATGGACGAACGCTGTCCATAACGGTTAGCTTTACCTGCACATCAGTACGTTATTTGCAGGGCGAGGTAGAAAGTAATACCTATCATCGACCTTGTGCGGCATGGAGAGCAAGCCCGTGGAGCGACGGTCTTGATGACGGACAGCTGGCACAATGCAAGCCTTTTCAGTCTTTGTGCGGGATTTGTGCGTTGGAGACCTCAAAAGGCGCTTCCGTAGTGGAGCGTGGCGGCTTGAACATGCCGCACAGAGTCTTGACTTTTTTGCTTCGTTTTTGTGTCAAGACAAAAATGAAGGGCCCGTCCGGCCCAAGGACAAGAAGTGTATAATTTATGCCTTCATTTTTATTCGACTAAATCAGGCTTATAAAGCAAAAACCATAAAATAGCTTCCGTGATATTTAATTTTGTTTATCGTGAATTTGTTATTTAATTTTTAAATTAGCAACCTAGTACACGGAATTATTATGGGAATATATAAACTTCTGCTTCCGAAAATGGGGGAAAGTGTGTCTGAAGCGACGCTGACAAAGTGGCTCAAGACTGTGGGGGAACCTGTCCAAGAGGATGAAGCTGTCGTCGAGATTGCAACAGACAAGGTGGATTCGGATGTGCCTTCTCCTGTACAGGGGGTATTGAAAGAAATACTTTTTCGCGAAGGTCAAGTCGTTCAGGTAGGAGAAGCTATCGCATTGATTGAGATTGAAGGAGAAGGTGAAGAACCCGTCATTGCTGTTGAAGAAAGGCAAGAAACTTCTCCCAAAGAAGAGCTGGAAGGGGACAAAGATGGCGTGCAGGAATTGGATATTCCAGGCGTACAAGAATTGGAAGAACGTACAGATGAGATCATCGAGCATCCCGTGCTCACGAATAGTGAAGGACGGTTTTACTCTCCCTTGGTCAAGAGTATCGCGCAACAGGAAGGTATTTCACAGGAAGAATTGGATCGTATCATGGGGTCTGGAGCCGAGGGGCGTGTGACCAAACAGGATGTGCTGGATTATATTGCGGCACGTATGCACGGCAGTACAAGAGAAGAAAAGAAAGCTTCTGAACCGGCGAAAGAATATACTCCATCCACCCCTGTACAATCGGTGAGAAATATGGGGGGAGATGAGATCATCGAAATGGATCGTATGCGTAGGCTTATTGCTGATCACATGGTACAGAGTGTGCATACATCGCCCCACGTATTTTCGGTGGTGGAGGCTGATGTGACGGAGTTGGTCAATTGGCGCAACAAGGTTAAAGATGGTTTCAAAAAAAGAGAGGGAGAGAATATTACGTTCACGCCTTTGATTATTGAGGCCATTACCAGAGCATTGAAAGATTTCCCGATGATCAATGTCTCGGTGGAAGGGTATAATATCATCAAACGCAAGCATATCAACATAGGTATGGCGGCGGCGCTCCCGTCCGGCAACCTCATCGTGCCCGTCATCAAGGATGCCGATCAATTGAGCCTGGTCGGATTGAGTAAGGCGGTCAATGATCTGGCCAATAGGGCCAGGAACAATCAACTGAAACCGGACGATACACAAGGTGGTACATTTACTTTTACCAATATCGGTGCTTTTGGCAATATCTTCGGTATGCCTATCATTAACCAGCCGCAAGCGGCAATTATGGCGGTGGGCACCATTACCAAAAAACCGGCCGTATTGGAAACCGAACATGGCGATGTCATTGCCATTCGTCATAAAATGTACCTGACGATGTCATATGACCATAGGGTTATTGATGGTGCGTTGGGAGGTTCGTTTGTCAGAAGGGTAGCGGATTATCTGGAAAATTGGGATAAATCAAGAGTGATTTAATTTATCCCCTTTTGTAGAGACGCAATGCATTGCATCTCTACTTTGTTATAAAATTATGGATTCGATCATAGCTTATTTAGAAAGTATAGATCCTATATTGGGAGCATTGTACGCCACGCTTTTTACCTGGCTGGTCACGGCTTTGGGAGCGGCTTTTGTGTTTTTTTTCAACAAGACCAACCGTAATGTTATGGACGGTATGTTGGGATTCACAGGGGGGGTCATGGTGGCGGCCAGTGTATGGAGTCTCTTGATACCGGCCATGAATATGAGCGATGGTGAAGGCTTTTTAAAAGTGGTGCCTTCCGTAGTAGGATTTTTGCTTGGAGCGTTTTTCCTGTTTGGTTTGGACAAGGTTTTACCACACTTTCATGCCAACTTTAAAAAGGTTGAAGGAATCAAATCTCCTTGGCAAAAAACGACGTTGTTGATTTTGGCGATTACCTTGCATAATATTCCCGAAGGATTGGCCGTAGGAGTGTTGTTTGGAGGAGTGGCTGCAGGTATTCCTGAAGCCAGTATTGCGGGGGCGGCTACTTTGGCATTGGGTATTGGTTTGCAAAACTTTCCGGAAGGAATTGCTGTTTCGATGCCTTTGCGTAGAATGGGGTTGAGCCGTCGCAAAAGTTTTTTTTACGGACAGCTATCCGCCATTGTCGAGCCTATCGCAGGCGTCATCGGTGCGTTGGCTGTAACGATGTTTACTCCCATACTGCCCTATGCATTGGCTTTTGCGGCTGGAGCCATGATCTTTGTCGTCCTGGAGGAAGTAATTCCCGAAGCACAGCAGAATAAAAATTCCGATATAGCCACTCTAGGCTTTATCGGTGGTTTTTTGATCATGATGAGCCTTGATGTAGTGCTGGGGTAGAGGGGCTATCCGTAATGTGGAACTGAGCAATCGCAACGATGAACATCTTGGGTTCTTCAGAAGGAGCCACTACTTTTTTCCTAACCTTAAAAACAAATACCCCAATACTCCTGCCAATAACGAGGTAATTAATATAGACAATTTTGCCTCGGCTATATGAAGTGCATCGCTAAAAGATAGGATAGCGATGAATATGGACATCGTAAAACCTATACCGGCCACTAATCCTACACCGATAATATGTCGCCATGAACTTCCTTCCGGCAAGGTACTTATCTTCAATTTGGTGCAGATATAGGAGGTCAGGAATATGCCGATAGGTTTTCCCAATAACAAGCCAAAGGATATCCCCAGGCCTAAGGGAGCAGTCAGACCGTGCACCATTTCGCTTTCCAAGGTAATGTTGGTGTTGGCAAAAGCAAAGAGTGGGATGATCAAAAAATTAACAGGTTTGGTCAAGGCATGTTCCAGTCTTTCCAAAGGAGACTCGACGTCTGTATCGTTGGTCGGAATGGTCATGGCTACCAGAACTCCCGCAATCGTAGCATGTATGCCCGAATGATGCACAAAATACCAGATAAATATACCAGGTATAAGGTACAGGTAGGGATTCTGGATATTGAACCTGTTCATAATGATAAGAACAGCCATTCCGATAGCTGCATAAAGCAGATAGGTCGTTTCTATACCCGAAGAATAGAAAAAGGCAATGACCAAAATGGCAATGAGGTCATCTACAATGGCCAATGCGGCGAGAAATATCTTAAGGCTACCCGGTATTTTGTTGCCTAGTACGCTGATGACGGCAAGTGCAAATGCAATATCTGTTGCCATAGGAATACCCCATCCTCCTGAGGTTTCTTTTCCAGCATTGAGGCTGAGATAGATCAAAGCTGGCACGATGGCCCCACCGATCGCACAGAGAATAGGCAGTGAAGCTTGCTTGGGTGAGGAAAGCTCACCCTCTACGATTTCCCGTTTTATTTCTAGGCCAACCAACAGGAAGAATATGGCCATCAATCCGTCATTGATCCATAGAAGAATGGAATAGTTGAGATGGATACTTTCATTTTCGAATCCTATTTGATGATCCAATAGATTTTGCAGATTGACAGCGAGTGGTGTGTTGGCTATGACCATAGATGCAATGACACAGATAAGTAGCAGGAGCCCACCTGCATTGCTGGATTTGAAAAAATCTTTAAAAACGTTCTGGTTGATTAATTGAGCCATATTGTTTGAATTCTTGGTATGCCTTTCTATTGTTCAGATTATTTGTCTTCTTTAATTAGGCCCGCTAAAATAAATAAAACTTCTGAAATGAAGAAAGTTGGATGGAGAATGTTCAAAATCTTGTTAGCGTACGAATACGTGCAAGTGTAACAATTTTTATTAAACTGTACTAAGTTTGAAAGTATACATTTTGTTTTCCTATATTTCCTCTATAAAATTGTCTCTCAAAGGCAGAGGAGAGATTGATAACCACGAAGTGCTCATGAACTTAGCGAAGCGGTCTCATTCATTCCATAAAAAACAAACATTTATGAATAATACCTATAGAAGTTAACTCTAATGAATAATTAATTTTTATGTGCGACGCACTTATATTGCATATAAAAATTAATTTATCTAAGTTTATTGTGAATAATTAAAAATGATGAAAAAAACAACAATATTAGCATTCATGGTAATAGGACTGATGTCAATGTCGGCTACATATGCACAAGAAAAAAAATCTTCTCAAGTGCCTAAGTACGAGTTGGCTAACCTCCCAAAAGTAGACTTAAAAGATTTCAAGAAAAATAAAAAAGGAGCTTATATTCTTTTTGACGGGACATCCTTGAAAGGCTGGCGTGGGTATAATAAAGACCATGTGCCGAATAAGTGGGGGATCGAAGATGGTTATTTAAAGTTTTCGAAAAAACCGAATGTTGATAAGCCGGAAGGTGGTGATCTCATTTTTGCACATGATTTCAAGAATTTCGAGTTGGAATTGGAATGGAAGATCTCCAAAGGTGGTAATTCGGGAATATTTTTTCTGGCCAAGGAAGTCAAAGGACAAGCTATTTATATCTCTTCACCGGAATACCAAGTGTTGGACAACGAAAATCACCCTGATGCCAAGAAAGGTGTGGATGGCAACAGGAAGTCGGCGTCCCTATACGATATGATTCCGGCCAAACCTCAAAACAGTAAACCTGTCGGAGAATGGAACAAGGTAAAGATCGTCGTAAAAAATAATAAAGTACAGCATTACCAAAATGGCGTCAAGGTCGTCGAATATACAGTAGGAACGCCCGAATGGGAGACTTTGTTGCAATCCAGCAAATTCAGTCAGAATAAATGGCCATTAGCGTTTGAATTGCTGAAAAATGTGGGTAAGGAGCCGGGTATCATCGGTCTCCAAGACCACGGTGACGATGTCTGGTACCGTAATATCACGGTAAAGGTGCTGAAATAAAAAGTAAATTTCGTAGAGACGCAATGCATTGCGTCTCTACTAGAAAATATCCTGCAATTCTTTGAGATCCAATACCATGTGGTGTACGTCTCCCGGCTTTTCTACACCTGTAGTGTTGAAAAAAATAGCATCTATGCCGACTCGTATTGCCCCTCGAATATCTGCTTCTATATTGTCTCCGATCATGACAGATGTTTCCTTGTGCGCTTCGCCATGTTGTAAGGCATGTTCGAAAATACGGGGATCGGGTTTGTTGATGCCAACAATTTCAGAAATGACAATAGTTTTAAAGTAGGGGCTAAGTTTGCTGTGATATAGCTTTTTTTCGCAAGCCTCCCTAAAGCCATTGGAAATCAGGTGTAAATTGTACCTTGATTGTAGATATTGCAAAGTCTCATGCGCATGCGGGAAAAGATTGGTCTTGGTAGGGCATATCACGAGATACTCTTCTTCGAAAGCGGTGGGAAACAGTGCAGGATCTACCCCTAGTTGTGCAAAGGTATCTGCAAAACGCAGTCTGCGAAGAGTGGGTTTGTCTATTTTGCCGTGGTGATACAGATCCCATACACGATGGTTGTTGACGGTATAGGTCTCGATAAATAGATCCGGTGTTTTCTGCTTGATGAGATCATCAAAGTTGTATTTGTAGTAAAGATCCCGTAAGGTTTCCTCCGCATTTTTGTCAAAATCCCATATCGTATGATCCAGATCGAAGAAAATATCCTTTTTGTGGCTGAACATATGCAAATTTAAGAAAATGCTTTGACAGACTTCCGAAGTTTTCAAAACTTCGGAAGACTCTACATGCCTCTGATTTTCTTATTAGTGTCATAAAATGAGCCATATTTTATTATGCAGGGGTATTTGTCTATTTTTGTTGAAATCGCATACATGAAGAGAGCGTTGTTTTGGTTTTATCTGTTGGCATTCTATGCCCTCTGCCAGCTTATCGGTTGGGGATATATGTTTGTAAAGTATGTTCCAGATCGTAAGGGGATGGTCATAGGTGAGGGGCTTATCTTCTTGGCCATTTTTACCTTGGCTGTTATTAAGCTCAAAAAGCACTTTGAAAGAGAAAGATACTATCGTCAGCAGCAGCAGAATTTTCTGTTGGCGGTGACGCATGAACTGAAATCTCCCTTGGCCTCCGTCAAATTGTATCTACAGACTATTCTCAAAAGGGACCTGGATCGTGAACAACAGCAAGTTTTTTTGGGTAATTCTCTCAAAGATATCGAGCGGCTGGATTATCTGGTCGAAAATGTATTGCTGGCAACCAAATTGGAAAACAGGAGCTTCAATCTGCCCAAAGAAGACTTTAATCTGTCCGAACTGGTGCTTGATATTTTAGACAGGTTGCAGAAAAATGCCTGCAAAACAGAGATACTGAAACCTAATATAGAAGAAGGACTGGTTCTACATGCAGATAAGTTTGCCATTACGAATGTCGTAACGAATCTGGTGGAGAATGCCATAAAATATTCGCCTCCTTGCGCCAATGTAGAAGTAAATTTGTACAAAAAAGGAGAAAACCTTATCTTTTCGGTAGCAGATCATGGTATCGGGATTCCCGATGAAGAAAAAAGGTTGATATTCAATAAATTTTACCGAATCGGAAATGAGTCAACCCGTAAAACCAAGGGAACTGGTTTGGGGTTATATATAGTAAAATCGGTATTGCAAAAGCACAATGCCAGTATTACGGTCAAGGACAACAAGCCGTCCGGCAGCGTGTTTGAAGTAACATTTGAAAATTATGCAAAGTAAGCAAAGAATACTATTGGTCGAAGATGAAGAGCATTTGTTGGAAGCCATCAAATTGAACCTTGAATTGGAAGGTTACCGTGTGACTACTGCAACGGATGGAAAGAAAGCGTTGAAAATCTTTAAGGAAGAACGTTTTAACTTGATTATTCTAGATGTGATGATTCCCGAAATCGACGGTTTTCAAGTTGCAGAAACCATTCGCTTGCAGAATACTGAAGTCCCTATCATGTTTTTGACTGCCAAAAACAGCAGTGAAGATCGGATCACCGGCTTGAAAAAAGGAGCCGATGATTATCTGGTCAAACCATTTAACCTCGAAGAACTGATCCTTCGTGTTGGCAATCTGATTCGTCGTGGCATGAAAGGCGATGAATTAAAAGAATTGAACTCTTATACCATTGGTGACAAGACCATTTATTTCAATTCCTACGAATTGCACCATGCCGACGGTACGGTTACTTCCTTGACGAAAAAAGAGACGATGTTGCTTAAATTGCTGATCGAGCGCAGGAATGAGGCTGTCTCGAGAGAGCAGATATTGGAGACGGTGTGGAACTATGACGTGTACCCTTCTACGCGTACGATCGACAATTTCATATTGACATTCCGTAAATATTTCGAACCGGATCAAAAGCATCCTATCTATTTCCATTCTATACGGGGGGTAGGGTACAAGTTTACGGATAATCCTGAAGTACAAACAGAAAACTAAGCATGAATACCCGATCCAGGTTTATTATCATTGCTTTGGTTGTGATCGCTTTGGCGTACTGTCTGGTGTCAGGATATTATAGCGTGTGTATTTATCTGTTGGGGATTATCGGCTATATTGTATGGAGCCAATATAGGGAGGGGACGGTTTTTTTGGCTACGCAGGCGTTTCATAAGCAGGATTATGAGAAAACCAAGAATCTCCTGTCTGAAATTAAGAATCCTGATCATTTGCGCAAAGGCCGACGGAATTTCTATGAATTTATGCAGGGCAATATTGCATTGAAGGAAGGTAGGGTCGACGAAGCTGAGTATCATTTTCAATTGGCTTCTCGCTTGCCCTGGAGGAAAGATCATGAAAAAGGTATGGTGCTCATCAATCTGGCTAATATTAATCTAAGAAAAGGAGATAAGGAACGGGTAGAAGGATACCTTGCTGTAGCTGAAAAATTGAGACTTACGGCTCGTCAACAAGAGATTATCCAAAAGATTAGAGGTAATCTGTAACAGATATGAAGCGTTGTCTTTACTATCCTTAGTGTTCAGCGTAGCGGTCACTAAGGATTGGACGATGGAGAGGGAGTCTCGGACTCCTGTTTGTCAAAAAAGTCCGTAGAGACCTTTCAGAACTCTACGGACAGTAAGGGTCACAAGTTACACTTCGTTAAACTTGCGACAGTGCGAGTAGAGGGAGAGGAGATTTGAAACTGTGCAGTTTTTTTAATTTTTAATTTTAACCTTTTAATTTAAGTAGTGAGTACGACTTTACAAAACGATTTGTTGATCAGAGCTGCCCTTTCGCAGTCAACGGAAAGACCTCCGGTGTGGATGATGCGTCAAGCAGGACGTTTCATGCCTGAATATTGGGAGATCAAGAATAAGCACAGTTTTCTGGAAATGTGTAAAACGCCGGAGATAGCTGCCGATGTGACCATGTTGCCCGTAGATCTATTGGATATAGATGCGGCTATCTTGTTTTCGGACATCTTGGTCACGGCTGAAGCGATGGGGGGTGAGCTGTCCTTCGAGCAAGGGGTAGGCCCTCGTTTTTCCAATCCCGTTCGGTCCATGCAGGATGCAGAACGGCTTTCGGTAGATTGTGTGGACAGATTGCAATATGTAGCAGACGCCATTCATGTCGTTCAACAGCGTTTGAAGGGCCGTATTCCCTTGATTGGTTTTGCAGGTGCACCGTTTACCGTATTGAGCTATCTCGTAGAAGGTGGTTCTTCCAAAGATTTTAAACGTACAAAATTGTTGTTGAACAATGAACCGGCCTTGGCTCATTTCATCCTGCAAAAGATTGCTGATGTCACGGTGGATTATTTGAATATGCAGATCGATGCCGGGGTCAATGCCGTACAGTTGTTTGATAGTTGGGCCTTGGCATTGTCGTGGAATGATTACAGGGACTTTTCGCACCATTACAATACATATATTTTGTCCAGAATCAAGAGATCGGTTCCGGTAATTTCTTTTTGCAAGGGATCGTCTGTCTTTGCACCAATGATGGCAGAAGCACATCCGGATGTGATTTCCGTGGATTGGAACGCCGATCTTCGCAATATCAAACAAGCTTTGCCCGAAGGCATAGCCGTACAGGGTAATCTGGATCCTTTTGTCCTGTATGCAGACAAAAAAGTAATCCGTGAAAAGATATTGCAACTGTTTGAACATATGCGCGGTGAAAGTGGTTTCATCTTTAACCTTGGACATGGCATCATGCCGGATATTCCATTTGATAATGTGAAATACGCCATAGATGTGGTCAAGGGGTTTAGGTATTGATAAATTATGAATTACGAATTAGAAATTACGAGCCTAATTCATAATTCATAATTCATAATTCATAATTCATAATTCATGTTGTACTTATACGCCAAGGCGATACATATTATCTTTGTGGTTTGTTGGATGGCAGGGCTTTTTTATATGCCCAGGCTATTTATTTACCATACAGAAGCCAAAGGTAAGGGTATGGCAGCCTATGAGGTATTGCATCGACAGTTTACCATCATGGAAAACAGACTGTGGTGGGTTATTACTACCCCAGCCATGTATTTGACCATAGTCTCAGCATCAGTCATGCTGTATGTGAATCCTGCTCTCCTGACCATGGGGTGGATGCACATGAAGCTGTTGTTTGTCGTAGGTATGATTGTTTATCATTTTATCACGCAGCGTATCATGTACAAGCTTCGGGACGACAAGTCTACCTGGACATCCGGACGATTGCGCTTATGGAACGAAGTTGCTACTCTTTTGCTATTCGCTATTGTATTTACCGTTGTCCTCAAGTCTGCTTTGAGTTGGATCTATGGCGTTGTAGGCTTGGTTGGTCTGGCTATCCTATTGGTGCTGCTGATCAAACTCTATAAGGGCTATCGAGGGAAAAGAGGAGAGAAGGTTGATTAACTTATTTGAATGAAACAAGTACGGAGGCAGTACTGCCTCCGTACTTGTTTATAGATTCTTTAAGATAGCATGTCCCATGCGATCCCGTTTGGTTTTGAGGTATTCCTCATTATAGGGATTAGGGCTGATTTCTATAGGCACATTTTCCACTATTTCCAGACCGTATCCGATGAGACCCGCTCGTTTGGTAGGATTGTTGGACATCAACCTCATTTTCCTTACACCGAGATGGCGGAGAATTTGAGCCCCAACACCATAATCACGTAGATCGGCCTTGAATCCAAGTTGTATATTGGCATCCACTGTATCTATTCCTTCTTCTTGCAATTTATAGGCATGTAATTTATTGATAAGGCCGATACCACGGCCTTCTTGGTTCATATAGACGATAACTCCTTTTCCTTCCTGTTGGATCATTTCCATGGATTTATGAAGCTGAGGCCCGCAATCGCAACGACATGAGCCAAAAATATCTCCTGTCAGACATGAACTATGTACCCGTACCAACACAGGCTCGTCCTCTTTCCATTCTCCTTTGTACAAAGCAAGGTGTTGTTCGCCTGTATTTTTTTGTGTGAATGCTTTTAGCTGAAAGTCACCAAATTCCGTAGGCATTTGCACGTTTACTTCTTCCTTGATTAGTGTATCGTGCTTAAGACGGTATTCGATCAAGTCCTCAATACTAATGATCTTAAGATCAAAACGTTTGGCGACTTCCACCAGATCGGGTAGCCTGGCCATTTCGCCATCATCCTTCAATATTTCGACCAATACCCCTGCTGGTTCTAATCCTGCTAGACGAGCTAGATCTACCGAGGCTTCTGTATGACCCGTACGGCGGAGGACGCCTCCGTCCATCGCTATCAATGGAAAAATATGTCCGGGCCTACCCAATTCTTCGGGCTTGATGTTGGGGTCTATAAGTGCTTTTATCGTTTTTGAACGATCCGAGGCAGAGATTCCTGTCGTACAGCCATAACCTTGAAGATCCACGGATACAGTAAAGTTTGTTTCGTAAACAGCGGTGTTTTGGCCGACCATGGGGGCAAGTTTTAATTCTTTGCAACGTTCTTCTGTCAAGGGGGCACAGACCAATCCGCGGCCATGTGTAGCCATGAAATTGATTACCTCCGGTGTAGCATTACGTGCTGCGGTCACAAAATCACCTTCGTTTTCGCGGTCCTCGTCATCTACGACGATGATTACTTTTCCGGCTTTGATATCTTCAATCGCTTCTTCTATCGTATTCAGTTTGATATCCATGGATATGTATATATTGTGCTTATGTATATGTTATGCTAAAATATGTACAAAGGTAAGTTTGTTTTTTGTTCTTTCTATAATACTGGAGTCATAAAGATTTTAGGCAGATTTTTTTCTCCTATAGTTTATTTTCTCCTTAACCCATTCCCACATCAATTGGGCTTTGACTTTATACTGATCCAAATCAAACAGCGCCGAGTCCGTAGTGGATTTGTAGGTGAGGAAAATGGCTAAGGGTGTCAGAATGAATATGGCCGACCACATGCCCCAGAATGGGGTAATACCACCGTCTTTGGCTGATTTTTCGGCTACGGTGGAAATAATATGATAGGTTAAAAAGAAGATAATGGACAAGACTACTGGAGCTCCTAGGCCTCCCTTACGGATAATGGCGCCTAAGGGTGCACCTATTCCAAATAGCAATAAACAGGATACGGCCAATGTGAATTTGCGGTGAAACTCGATCCTGTACCGGATATCCGAATCGACGAGCCGCTTGAATTCGGCAAGTCTATTGGTATTCATGTCTTGTGATTGCTGGACTTGCATCAAAGCATTGCTCAGTGTCGATGCCCGCAAGCTTTTGGGGATATAATCCAATATGTTTGCCTTAGGGTCAATCTGAGCAGGAGTCACCACTTCTTTTCTGTAATATGGAGATTGGAACAATATGGACGACTTACTTTCCAACGCATACATTGCGGTCATACTGTCTATCAGTGCCTTATTGGAATCTGTTTTGAGCTTCAGTTGCCGCAGGTTCAGCATTTGGTGATGTGATTTGAATAGATTCTCATCTGTACGTTTCATTTGAAACGCCTCCATGCTGAACTTTTGTTCTGTTTCCTTGAAATAAAAGCGTGTGAATTGTTGGCGTGGATCATAGCGTTTGGCATCTTTTACGCGGCTATCCTCATAACGCACGCCGTCCTTCAATTTGAGGATCATAAAACTCTGATCCCGGGAGTCAAACATATATCCTTCTTTTGCCAACAGTACGTTGCTACCTGCACTGCCTTTGGTATTGTCGTAAATAGTAAGATTGTACAATACGGTGCCATCTTTACTTTTGTTCTTTGCCCGGATAGAATATCCTGGAATAGTATTGTTAAATACACCTGCCTTGATAAAAAAATCCGCTTTTTTATTTCGGACGTCATAAAGCAGCGAACCCATTTTTAGATTGACCACGGGCAGGATATAGTCGGAGAAAAGGAATGAACCGCCAGCAAATATACCAATAAGGAAAAATAAGGGGGTCATGGCTTTCCGCAGTGATACGCCTGCGGCTTTGATCGCCACAAGTTCATAGCTTTCGCCCAGATTGCCAAAGGTCATGATAGACGACAGGAGCATGGATAGGGGCAAAGCCATGGTCAACTGTACGGCACATTGGTAGGAGAGTAGCTCCAGAATGACGTACCACTCGAAACCCTTACCAATCAGATCGTCAATATACTTGAATAAAAAAAGCATCAAAAGCACAAACATCACAATACAGAAAGTGACAAAAAATGGGCGGATGAATGCTTGTAATATGAGTAAATGTACCTTTTTCATTGTTTTAACTACCTTTCAAAGGCAATGAAACTTGCATGAGCCATATTTTTTGTCTGCCAATTGGCAGCTCATGCCGGTTTCATATAGGCTATTGTCCTCCCGGAACTAATGATTTGAGTGGAAGAAAATAGTTATACAAAGATAGTCTTTTTTATGCACCGATTACACTTTGTAGGTAGCTAATTGAGTTGTCCCATATTTTTTTTCTGTCCTCTACATTTTCATCTTTGGCATAATCGACAACAGAGAGGGCGACGTCGTTGGTCAATTCGTCTTGGATGATTTCTAATTCAAAGTAATGCGGTTCGTCATCGATCCATTTAAATTTAGCGTATTTGTTCTCTTTGGAGGCTGCCAATCGTGCCTTGAAAGACTCATTGTCCCAAATGAATTCATACACGCCATCATGATAGGTGACATCATCGGCAAACCATTGTGCCAGTTCGTTAGGTTCGACCAAATAGGGGTATAGTATTCTGGGTGAAGAATTGATGATATATTCAAGTTCTATTTTGGTTTTCTCTGCCATAGTCTGTTCTCGTCTTTACAATATTTGTTTCTTTTTAAGAGTTGGTTGTAATAATACAATTTTTTGTTCTAATTGTATAGTCCGAATGATAATTTTTATTCACAACAAAGTATTTTATTCACAATACATAGCTTTCATTTTTAGCGATTTGTGGCTTTGAAGGTGAATAAGGGCAAAAACGTTTGTTATTTTATCTAAAAATAACTTTGAAAATCATTCCGAATTGCTATATTTGCATCACGAAAAACGGCGGGGTAGCTCAGATGGTTAGAGCGCAGGATTCATAACCCTGAGGTCGGCAGTTCGATCCTGCTCCCCGCTACCAAAGTTGCAAAAGAGGCAAAATCCAATCCTAATTCTGGTATGTCTCTTTTTTTTATTGCTTGCAATTTTCTGAAAATAAGCTGTATAAGAAAAAATTTAGGTAATTGTATACTTTCATGACCAACCATAAATAACGTCGTCATTCTGACCGGATCCGCCAGTTGGCGGAGAAGCGGAAGACCGCTGAAGGCAGCTGCGAAGCAAACCGAGCGTAGCGAGCTCACCGAAGGTAATCTCATCATGGTTAATCCCTTCTTAGATGAGATCTAATGTTGCATCAGCCCCACAGGCACCAACACGTCCCTGATGCCTGCTTACGCAGTCGACTGCGTTTCACACAGCCTGCCCTGAGCCTGTCGAATGGGCTCAAGATGACGGAATGTTTTGGTTACACAAATATATAATCGCCATAATTTATTTAAATTTTTGTATAGCTATGGCACAGCCAGGCTCGGCAAAAGATGACTCGGCAAACTTTTCGAGATACGAAGAGGCAAATAATACAGCACCACAGGGTGCGGTTGTTTTCATGGGCAATTCCATAACCCAAAACTGGTATAAAGCACATCCCGATTTTTTCACGGCGAATAACTATCTATGCAGAGGCATAGGTGGACAAACAACAATGCAAATGCTGGTGAGGTTTAGAAGAGATGTCATAGATCTGAAACCCAGGGTAGTAGTCATCATGGCAGGAACCAATGATATTGCAAGAAACCTGGGCTATATTTCACCCGAAAATACGCTAGGCAATATTATTTCTATGGTAGAACTTGCCCAAGCCAATAAGATTAAAGTCATATTATGCTCTATTTTACCGGCTTACGAATTCAGATGGCGCAAAGAACTGAAACCTGCCGATGACATTGTTGCTTTAAACAACAGGATAAAGACTTATGCAGCACAGCATAAAATTCCTTATGTGGATTATCATAGCGCGATGAAAGATTCCCGTAATGGCTTACCCGAAAAATATGCAAAAGACGGCGTACACCCCCTTCCGGAAGGGTACGATGTGATGGAAGGTGTTGTAAAACCGGTGATAGATAAGGTCGTTAAGGCTAAAAATAAAAAATAATAATCGCATACCATAAATTTTAAGTCTTGCAAAGGTTAGAAGGGTGAATTGTAGCGGAAAAGTCTTTCGTACGTTTTACTATAAAACCTCTTGATATGAAAAGATTGTGTACGTTATTAGTTGCTGTAGCCCTATTGTTTGGTTGTAAAAAAGAAAATGAGCAGAAGGAGGTCTCTGCCTGTGCATTACAAATAAAAGAGTTCTTTAAAGAAGAGCTAAAATGTACTGAACAGCATTCAATGGAAATAAACCTGTATGCCGGTATGTATAAAGGGATGTTGGTTTATTTTACGATGACGATGTGTCCTAATTGTAACACCGTTCCGCCATCTTTTGGGTACACCTGTGCAAATAAAAAAATTGACTTCGATGATTTCACCAAAGTCAGTGATATACAACAGGTGTACAACAGCTGCACCAAGAGATTCACAGAATGGGGTGTGGATCCAAACCATGAAGAGTAACACGGCTTTCTCCTTATAATAAATTCACGAGGAGGACCCTTTGTTTACAGCTATCGAATCACTTGCGTATTATGCACCCTATTCGGGGATACTCATCCTTGATGCCATCTCCCATCCAATCCAAGACTTCTTTGGTATCCGGCTAGGAAAAAAGGTGTGATACTGAGGCACAATGTATATAAGGATTTCATGACAATTGTAGTCCAAAAAAAGGATTTCCAATTTATTCAGATGAAGAATTTTCATGATAACATGGGACGAACAAATAATAAATGATAAATTTGTGAATGCCTTGTTGGTAAGGTTACCATCTGAAAAGGGGATAACAACACTATGCGAGGGAACTTTTAAAACTTAAACTAAAAACGACAATAAAAATGATTAGAAAATCTACAAGCCTGTTTATTTTACTAGGCTCGATGATGGGCGTGACCCAGATTTCATGTAACGATGTCCATAAAGACAAACAGAAAGAGGAAATTCACAATCCGGCTACGCAGACAATCCCTAAAGAAGCTGAAGGTTTGATCGGTCGTTGGGACATAACTGTGGATAAGGAGGGTAAAGAAGTTCCGTCGTGGCTGGAAGTCAAGCTGTCTGGATTCAATACATTGGTGGGCGGCTTTGTCTCAGATGCAGGCAGCAGCCGGCCTGTTTCGCACATCAAGCTTAATGAGGGCACATTCTCTTTTGAGATCCCTCCACAGTGGGAAGGTGGCGACGGGTTATTTACAATCCAGGGTGAATTGATAGGAGAGGAGATAAAAGGTACGATTACGACCAATAAAGGGAATATCTTTAACTTCACTGGAGTGAAAGCACCTTATTTGGTACGCACCGGTGAGGTACAATGGGGAGAGCCGATCGAACTGTTCAATGGCCAGGATCTGACAGGGTGGAAAACTTCTTCTGATGATAATCAATGGATTGTGAAGGATGGTATCTTGATCAATCAAAAAGCAGGTGCCAACTTGATCACGGAACGGACTTTTGAAGATTTTAAGCTGATCGCCGAATTCCGCTATGCAGAAGGAGGCAATTCGGGTATATATTTGAGGGGACGGTATGAGGTGCAGATCGAGGATTCACCGATGGACAGGCACCCCGGATCATTGTACTTCAGTGGTGTATATGGTTTCTTGGCTCCGAGTGAGATCGCTACTTTGGGACCGAATGAATGGAATAAATATGAGATCACGCTCCGCGGACGTATGGTGACTGTCGTTGCCAATGGCAAAACGGTCATCAATAACCAGGAGATACCGGGCATTACCGGAGGCGCGTTGGACAGTAAAGAGGGGGAACCAGGACCAATCTATCTGCAAGGTGACCATACCGGTGTAGAATTTAGAAAGATTACGATCATCCCGGCTAAATAGCGTGTCTACAAGCTGTCTGAACGATGGTGAAACTCCATTTTGTTCAGACAGTTTATTTTTTCTTATAATGCATTTTACTCCTGTATTTTTTAAATTTAATGCGCTCCTTAGTTTGTACTTGCGGAAAAAGGTTTATATATTTGCATACTTTTTAAAGGTGATACCTTTTCGGGGTGTAGCGTAGCCCGGTATCGCGCCACATTTGGGATGTGGAGGTCGTAGGTTCGAATCCTGCCACCCCGACAAAAGCCACTGATAATCAGTGGCTTTTTCTTTTTTCGGACACATTTCGGACAAATTATATCTGAATATTGATTATTCAATAACCTAAGCAAAGTTAAGTTAAGCTAGAAGAATAACCCTTCTTAAAGAATGATTGGAGCATAATGCTTGTTTCTATAGAGCGTGAAAAGTTCATCTTATTCTTATAAAAAATCAAGAGGGCTAGGAGTCTTTTGCTTGTCTATGTCAGTGATATGAGTGTAGATCATAGTCGTTTTTATATTTTCATGACCCAATAACTCTTTTACAATTCGGATATCGATACCTGATTGGATTAAATGTGTGGCATAAGAATGTCGCAATGTATGTACAGAGCCTTCCGACTGAACATTTGCTTTGATCAATGCTTTTTTCAGAATCAACTGTACACTTCGTTCGCTATACTTGCCACCCTTCTCACCTTCGAAGAGGTACTCCTTTGGCTTGAATGCTTGATAATAATGTCTCAAAGTCGCCAGCAATTTGTCTGGTAATGATACAATCCGATCTTTATTACCTTTGCTTTGATGGATTCTGATAATTCCATCGGAAGATTTTATGTCTTTGATTTTGAGATTCAACAGTTCGCTAAGACGTAGTCCACAACTATAGATTGTCATCAGAATAGCCTTGTGTTTTAGATTTTGAGTGTTATCGAGAATATTTCTTACTTCTTCTTTTGAAAAGAATTTAGGTAATTTAGAAAATGAGCGTTTCGGGTATAAGTAATCCAGTTGGATTTTTTTGTCCAATATCAGTTCGTACATCTTCTTGATTGCGCCCACTAATCCTTTTTGATAGGAAACACTAATTTTCCCATTTTGAACTTTTTCGTTTATAAACGCCTCAATATCTGACAGTGGAATTTCTTCAAGGGAGGGGTATTTGCTAACATGTTTAAGAAATATACTAGCGTAATCCTTGTACGATCTAATGGTATTGCCAGCATATCTCTGCATCAGCAATCTCTTTTCGAAGGTTTCAAGTATGATTTCGCTATTCATATCAGGGAAATAGTATTTTATAATATTTTGTTTCGCTATTTGTGCGGTTTTATTTTTTAAATACAAATATATCAATATCTTATGTAGAAAGAAAAGTCAAATAACGAAACACGTATATAGGGTTGGTTAAGCGAAATTTTCCGTATATTCGTTTCGTTAAAACAGATGTTAGCGGTCATTGTAACGGACGACACAGCAGACACAAAAATCAATGGACAATCTTCTAAAATACATTCGTTCGCTGACAAGTTTTTCTGACAGAAGTTGGGAACTGCTTCAACCTGTATTGACAAAAAAAGAGTTTAAGAAAAACGAATTGCTACTAAGACAAGGACAAGTTTGCAACTCACTTTTTTACATTGACAACGGCTACTGCAAAAGCTATTATGAAATTGACGGAGTTGTAAAAAACACAGGATTTTTCTTTGAAAACGAAATTGCAACCAACATCAACAGTTTTGGCGACGGGCAAAAATCGGAATTTAATATTGTGGCTTGTGAACCATTAACCACCATAATTTTTAACAAAGACAAATTGTTTCAAACAGCCCAACAAGCCAACGAAATAGAAACTTTGGGAAGAAATTGCATACGCTTGTTTGCTACGAAACAAGAAGAATTTTCAACCTTGTTCAAACTCTATTCTGCACAAGAACGTTTGGAATATTTAGAAGTAAAACATCCCGAAATTTTACAACGGGTTTCACTTTCTCAATTAGCTTCCTTTCTTGGTGTAGCAAGGGAAACATTAAGCCGAATTAGAAAACGCAGAGTGTTGGAATAATTATGTGACGTTTATCACAGGTCTGACACCGCAACATTTTTGACCTTTGCTGAAAATATAAGAGATATGCAAAAGTTGAAAAAAATTGACGAGCAAACCAACGTTTTGACTTGGTTTGAAATTCCTGTAACAGACATTGACAGGGCAAAAAAATTCTACGAAACTATTTTGGACATAGAAATGGTCAAACGTGCAGACGGAAACGATGAAGCTGTTTTCTTCCCTTTCAATCCAAATGTTGTTCAAGCGACATCGGGACGAGTAACGGGCGTTTTGTCAAAGACCGCAAGAAACAATCCGTCAAGCAATGGCACAGTCGTTTACATCAACGCAAGCCCAAGTATTCAAACTGTTCTTGACAAAGTAGAACAGGCAGGCGGAAAAGTGATTGCACCCAAAACACAAATTCCAGCAGGTTTTATTGCTATCATCATTGACAGCGAAGGAAACAAAGTCGGGCTTCACGCTGAACAATAAAGACGACTGACAACAGTACTAAAAGTCAAGTGAAGTAAGTGTTTCGCTTGACTTTTTTTGTTACAGTTGGATACGGAAAGACAAACAACGAACCGCTAACATCGGTTTTGCGTCAGGCGGGGCGAAGTGCTTCGTATGAAAATTTGTGCTAAATTTAAACTGTGGGTCTTCGTATCAAGTGCAGTGCTAAAAAGCCCGCCCGAACGCAAAGCCTCCGGGCGTTATGTGCAACCCTAAAAGAAAGAGGCTGCTAAAAACAACCTCCTTCAATGTGACCTCTTTATGATTAATCTATTCCTAAACGAATAGCCATTTCA
>NZ_JAAJTJ010000033.1 GCF_011030405.1 Parapedobacter sp. SGR-10 | reverse complement strand
TTCATGTTTTTGGAGAACACGTCGTGGTTCGTACGTCAGCACGGCCGTAGAGACGCATGTATACATCTTAACATTAAATTAAGATATTGCTAATGTATTAATAACCTTCTGTTAATGCCAGAGTAATAATTGCGTGATAATATTGCAACATAAATTTAACACGAGTATGAAGCGTATTTATCATGTTTTATTGCTATTAGGAGGTATTTTGTTTATTTCCAATGCAATGGCCCAATCTCTTCAAGGGATCAGAGGTAAGATTGTGGATGTAGAAACTTTTAAACCTATTATAGGAGCCAGTATTTCTGTTTCCAGTATAACCAGTCCTGTCACCACCGATGAAAAGGGCGAATTTGTGGTGCCTGTACCGAAAAAAGGAGCGTATCAAATCGTTAGCAAATTTGTGGGATACGCTTCGGATACGACTACGGTAGTGTTGGGCGAAAAGCCCTGGGAAAACATCAACATCGTCTTGGTGGCCGAAAACTCCAGTATAGACGAGGTCGTGGTTACGCGGAGAAGAGCACAGTTTACCGAGTTGGCTTTGTTGGACGAGCGAAAAAAATCCAACCTGATGCTGGAAAAGATTGGTTCGCAGGAACTGTCCCGAAAAGGGGTGAGCGATGCCAAAGGGGCATTGACAAAAATGACCGGTGTAACGCAATCGGCCAGTGGAGCCAATGTTTTTGTACGCGGTCTGGGGGACAGATACAATAACACGACATTGAATGGCCTAGCGCTTCCTTCGGAAGATCCTTTGAATAAAAATATTTCACTTGATTTTTTTGGTACAGACGTTATCCAAAGTGTTTCGGTGAACAAGACGTTCAATCCGCAGCTCATGGGAGATGTTGCCGGAGCTGATATCGATATTGTATCCAAAGAACTTACTGAAGACGGTTTTTTGGAAATAGGTGCATCTACAGGTATCAATACAGAGGCGATCAATACCGACAATTTTAAAAAAGTATCAGGTTCAAATTGGTTCGGGAAGTTAAAAGAATCAAAAAGTTCTATTACCAATGGAAATACATATGCGTTTCCCAACAAATGGAATTCTATTCCTATGGAAGGAACTCCGTTGAACTCATCATTCTCATTGGCGGGAGGAAAGAAAGTTAGGATAGGTGGGAATAACCTGAATGTGTTTTTGTCGGCTAACATGAATTCGGATTACAAATATTATGATGGCGTCGTTCGTCAGACATTAACGGATGGTACTGTTTTCTTAGATCAGAAATCAACACTTTCACAGTATAATGTCGATAAGACCGGTGTTGCAAATCTAAAGTATTCCTTTGGTGCGCATTATGTAGCATTCAATTCTTTGTATATTAATAATCAAAGCCAGACATTTGAAGATAATTATGGACTGACCAACGATCCCAACCCGAATGACAAAGGCTTGTTCAGAAGACAACATATTGTAGATAATAACTTGTTTGTGAATCAACTTTTGTCAAAACTTGTATTGAGCGATGTCTTGAATCTGGATCTTGGAATCGCGTACAACCTGGTAAAAGGAAATGAACCTGACCGTCGTACAATCAGATTAGCAGAAATATTTGATGGTAGTGGAAATAGTGATTTTTATCTATTGGCGGAGCAAAACTCAAACGAACGATATTATTCCGATTTGACAGAAAAAAATTGGTCTACAAAAGCTATCGCGACATATAATCTAGATAAGGACAATGAGTTTGATCGTAAAATCAGTTTGGGGTATAACGGCAACATGACGGACAGAGATTTTAATGCGACTTTGTATACGCATGAGATAAATGGTTCCCGTCAACTTGATCCAGACAATGTTTATAATATTGATAATGTATTTAACGATAAGGCCTTACAGTCCGGATTTTTCGATTTGAGTTCACGCTTTGGCAACTTTGAGCCGGAATGGTATAAAGGTAGGAAGCGTGTGCATTCAGCATTGCTGTTGGGCACGTACCAATTTACTGAAAAGTTTACGGCCTTGTTGGGTGTCCGGTATGATAATGTATTCCAGGAGGTCACGTACAAAACTGCTTTGAATGATTCGAAGCTGAACGGTAATAAGCCACTGGAGAAGAATTATGTATTGCCAAGCTTGAACCTAAAGTATGCATTGACCGATAAGAGCAATCTGCGAGCATCTGCGAGTATGTCTTATACCTTGCCGCAATTTATTGAGATAGCTGAGTTTTTGAATGCATTTTCGACGTATACCACACAAGGTAATCCAGATCTGAAACCTGTTCAAAATATGAATTTTGATGCCAAGTGGGAACTCTTCCCTGCTTCGGGAGAATTGATTTCTGTCGGTGTTTTTTATAAACAGCTGAACGATCCGATCGCACGTACGGAGATGAGCGGCAACGTAATGACTTACCATAATGTCGGTTCGACCGCCACCGTTGCCGGAGCCGAGCTGGAATTGAAGAAAAATATCCTCAAAACAGCAGGTGAATATGGCGATAATGTGCTCTCGGGAGGATTAAACCTGTCGTATCTATACAGTAATCAAAAACTTGAAAATATCATACCAAGGTTTACAGCAAAAGAGTCTGCATTGCAGGGTGCATCGCCGGTACTGGTCAATGCTGATGTAACTTACCTGTGGAACAGACAACACTGGAATCTGGCATCGACAGCGGTATTAAATTATTTCAGTGACCGTATTTATTCCCTTGGTGGTAATAACGCATATAGAGATATTATCGAAAAAGGAATTCCAACACTTGATTTTATTACACAGGCCAATATTCATAAAAAATGGGGTGTTAGCTTGAAGGCTCGTAACCTACTTAATCCGGAATTTCGTTTGGAAAGGGAGTCTGATTCGAATAATAATATCGTTTTGGAATCTTATAAGCGGGGCATGGACATAAGTTTAGGATTGTCTTATAAGTTTTAATGATTTGGTAATATTAAATTAATCATTTAGTTGCTTTCGTGAATTAATATTGTAATAAATAAAAAAGAGAAAAAATGAAAAGAAAACTACTTAGTATGATGGCCGTTTCGGTACTGTTGTTTAGTGCATGTTCGGACAAAGAAGGGGATGGTGATGGTGTAGATAATGGAGAACCAGTTGAATTGACTGAACTGCTGGGAAGTATCACGAGTAAAAATGCCGTAGTTAAAGGCAATTCTATTGATTTGGTTGGAGCAACAATCGTTCGTTCAGGCGCGACATTAACTATTCCTGCGGGTACGACGATCACTGCGAATGACAAAGGTGCCTATTTGTTGGTCGAGCGAGGTGCCAAGATTATTGCAAAAGGTACAGCCACTCAACCAATTAAATTTACAGCTGTTACCAAAAAATCCGGTGCTTGGGGAGGTTTGATCATCAATGGTAAAACACCTCTTGCACGTGCCACTGAATCTTCGCCGAGTAACTTTGAAACAGAAATCAACACAAACATATTCTATGGCGGTGATGATGTGAATGACAATTCCGGTGAGTTGGATTATGTGATTATTGAATACTCTGGTGCAAATATATCTGATGACAAAGAACACAACGGTTTGACACTGAACGGTGTGGGTAAAGGTACTAAAATCAGTAACATCTATATCAAAGACGGTGCGGATGATGGTATCGAGTTCTTCGGTGGCTCGGTTGACGTCACGAACCTGTTGGTTGTGAATTCTGAGGATGATATGTTCGACTTTACTCAAGGGTATACAGGAACCTTGAAAAATGCATATGGTATCTGGGAAACTGCTTTTAAAACTAACGAGAAAGACCCTTGTGGTATCGAGGCCGATGGTAACCACGACGGAACTTTACCAAATGCCGTTTATCAGTCTAATTTCAAGATTGAAGGTATGACTATTGTTCATAAATCAACTACAGCCGGAACTGAAGGAAAAATGGTCGATGTTCTGAAAATCAGAAGAGGTGCTACTGCAAATATTACTAATTTGTTGATCAATATTGGTGAAACCTCTAGTTTTGATGATATTATTGATTTTGAAGATGGAAAAGGCAATGGTAATAAAGCTTCTAGCATTACCTATACATTTAACCCTGCTGGTTCATTCGCTGAGAGTAAAATAAAAAATCCTGATGGCGCTACGTTGACTAAAAACGATAGCCAAACGGGTGCCAATACAAGTGTTTTTGCCTGGACAGGTTATTCTTTCAATTAAAAGGTTAATATATTTTTAAATTAATTTGTAGTAGAGACGCAATGCATTGCGTCTCTACGTTTTTTATAGCTACGACAACTTCGCAAAGAATTTCGGTATCTGGATCTGATACGCCATTTTACGGACAATATTTTCTTCCATGACTTTTCGCAAGAACCCTTTTTTACTCTTTGTGACCAAGAGCAGGTCAATCTGCTCATCTTCTATGACAGAGTCAATGGACTTGGATACGTTCTCTTTGTACTGAATGAAGAAAGCCTGGTTTTTGATAACATAAGAAATGTCATCTACCCCTGTTTCCTGGATGATCCGGTGGATAAAATCCTTGAACTTCTTGTCTATACCCTTTACATCGGCATTGTCCGTATTGATATGGATCAGAATCAGCTCAAAGTCCTTGCCCAATAATCTGATAGCCTGTTTTAGAACCTCGATTTCACCATCCTTAAAATTGCACAGTAGCCCCACTTTGTTCAACCGTATTTTGCGATCCGTCAGTGGAACAGCCAAGACGGGCACCTGGGTGTTTTCGAAGACGTCGTACATGTTGGAGCCACTGAGTACGGCATCCAATCCTGACGATCCTTTTGTTCCCATGACAATGGCATCGTATTCGTTCTTGGCAGTGAGTTTGCGGATTTCATTATAGATATTTCCATCCCGAAAGATGACGTTCACATTCAGTTCGGGATTCGTTGCGACTAGTTCAGATACAATTTTTTGCATGTCACGTTTAGCAGATCCTACGCGGGGATCTATGAGATCTGTATTAGACTGAGAATCTTTATAGATATCGTTGTAGTCTGTAAAGACATGCACGAGGTCGATATCGTGATACACCGATTTGTTTAATGCGCCAGCGTAAGCTATAGCTTTGTAAGAATGCTCAGAGAAGTCAACCGGTATGAGAATTTTGTTTGCCATAGGAAAGATTAATTATTGTCAAAGAATGTAGGTCTGTCTAGGTGTAGTGCTATTTGTTTGGATACCGATGGACGGAAAAGCCTTTCGAAGAAGCTTTTTCGGGTCTTCGTGACCAGGATGATATCGTAGTTCTTTTCGGCAATGATATGTTGGACCACTTCGGGCACGGTATCCAAAGCACTGCTTTGCTCATCGATAGGTCTACATATGGTCTGTACCGAGTCTATCCCATCGATTTCCCGAATATTGAACGACCAGGATTTTAGCAGATCTTCCACTTGATGCTGGTTGCTGAGGTCCTTATATACATGGATCAGATCCAATCGGGGAATGTTGCCGATATATAAGATGTAATCGGTAAGTGTTTCCAATTCTTCGGGTTTGAAATTGGTCAACATGGCCACATTGTCAAATTGGAATTTGTCATATCCATCCGGTATGGCCAATACGGGTACAGAAGACTTGGATACGATGCTGCTGGCATTGCTCCCCCATATGATTGATTTACCCTGTCCGGCTCCCGTAGTACCCATGACTACAAATAGATACGAACCTTCTTCAGTCATCGGAGGTACGACTTCAGTCAATAATCCGGCTACGCAGGTGGTTTTGATCTGTAAGGAAGGAAATTCCTCCAGTAGCTTCTCTTTCCATTCTACGATCAATATATCGGCCTTCAGTACCGACGAATCATCGTCTTCCTCATTAAAGACAGTTGATTTTGTGGTGTAGCAGTGGAATAGCTCGATATGTAGGCTGCGCTTGACGGCCAATTTGCAGGCGTATCTAGCAGCGTAATGTGCATTTTCTGAAAAATCCGTAGGTACTAGTATTGTTTTTATCATGAAATGAAACCCTTGTTGAACTCCTGTTAAATATAGCAAAATGATTGTATATATTAAATGACCAAAACCACTAAATTGTTTTTTTGTTAAGATAGATACCCTATGCTGGCGCACGAACCCCTTCGTGTGCCTAGAGAGTAAGCTCTAGAGAACCTTCCGTGTGCCTCTCCACAACTCTCATTTAGGGATTGTAACAGAAACCATTTTTAAGTAGCTTTGTACCTTTATAAATGAACTTCATGACCAGTAAAGAAATACGCAGCGCGTTTTTGGATTTTTTCAAAGATAAGTCACATCATATTGTCCCTTCTGCACCGGTTGTCATCAAGAATGATCCCACCTTGATGTTTACCAATGCCGGTATGAATCAGTTTAAGGACTTGTTTTTAGGAGAGGCCACTATCAAATATCCTCGTGTAGCAGATACGCAGCGTTGTTTGCGTGTATCGGGAAAGCATAACGATTTGGAAGAGGTGGGGATCGATACCTATCACCATACGTTGTTCGAAATGCTGGGCAACTGGTCTTTTGGTGATTATTTCAAAAAAGAAGCTATTGGCTGGGCCTGGGAACTTCTTACCAAAGTCTATCATCTGGACAAGGACCGCCTGTATGTCACTATTTTTGAAGGCGATACATCCGAAGGGCTTGCCCGGGACGCAGAAGCCTTTAGTTTTTGGGCGGCACATGTGGCGGAGGATAGGATTTTGTTGGGCAATAAGAAGGACAACTTTTGGGAGATGGGCGATACAGGGCCATGTGGCCCTTGTTCGGAAATCCATTATGATATGCGTCCTGACGACGAACGCCAACAGGTCAAAGGGCAGGATCTGGTCAATGCAGACCATCCACAGGTCATTGAGATCTGGAATCTGGTCTTTATGCAGTTCAATAGGCTGAAATCCGGAGTATTGGAACCTTTACCAGCGAAGCATGTAGATACGGGTATGGGCTTTGAGCGATTGGTACGTGCCATACAGGGCAAGACTTCCAATTACGATACAGACGTCTTTCAACCGTTGATTTCTTTTATAGCAGAAAAGGCGGGTATAAAATACGGTGAAAATGAAAAGACCGACATTGCGATGCGTGTGCTGTCCGATCATATCCGTGCGGTCAGCTTTGCTATTGCTGATGGACAGTTGCCGTCCAATAACAAAGCGGGGTATGTAATCCGTCGTATCCTACGTCGTGCGGTGCGCTATGCCTATACGTTTCTGAACTTCAAAAATCCATTTTTCCATGAGCTGGTACCTCTGTTGGCGGAGCAGTTCAAAGATGTTTTCGATGAGTTGTATCAACAACAGGACTTTGTAGAAAAGGTGATTTTGGAAGAGGAAGTATCCTTCTTGCGGACCTTAACGACAGGTATTCAGCGTTTTGAAAACTATGCGGCACAACAGTCTGTCATTGCAGGTGATTTTGCTTTTGAATTGTTTGATACCTATGGATTTCCCATAGACTTGACCGAATTGCTAGCCAGGGAGAAAGGTCTGGTTGTGGATATGGATGGATTTCAAAAAGCACTGAATGTGCAGAAAGAACGGTCACGAGCCGCCACATCTATAGATACAAGCGATTGGGTATTGGTCGGAGAAGATGAGGAGGTCGAATTTGTGGGTTATGATACCTTGTCGGCGAAAACGCAGGTCATCAAATACCGCAAGGTCAGTACCAAGGGTAAGGAACAGTATCAATTGGTATTGAGCGTTACTCCATTCTATGCCGAAGGGGGGGGACAGGTCGGCGATACGGGTGTTCTGGTATCGGAGACCGGCGAAAAGATTGCTGTGACAGATACCAAAAAAGAAAATGGCCTTATTGTTCATTTTGTCGATAGGCTTCCTACGCAGGTCGATGTTGTATTCGATGCACAGGTCGATGCACAGAAGCGTTTGGATACGGAGAGCAACCATTCGGCCACACACTTGCTGCATGCGGCTTTGAAGCAGGTGTTGGGTGACCATGTTCACCAGAAAGGCTCGTTGGTGTCAGCGGATGTATTGCGTTTTGATATTTCCCATTTTTCAAAGATGACGCAGGATGAGATCAAAGCGGTAGAGGATATTGTCAATGAAAAAATCAGGGAAAATATAGCGTTGAAAGAGGAGCGGAACGTGCCTTTTCAACAAGCGATCGATATGGGTGTGACGGCCTTGTTTGGCGAGAAGTATGGGGACTATGTACGCATGATTACTTTCGACGATACGTTTTCCAAGGAGCTGTGCGGAGGTACACATGTCAGGGCTACGGGACAGATCGGTTTCTTCAAGATTATTTCCGAATCGGCTGTGGCCGCAGGAGTAAGACGTATAGAGGCCATTACGGGT
This sequence comes from Parapedobacter sp. SGR-10, assembly GCF_011030405.1. Lineage (GTDB taxonomy): Bacteria > Bacteroidota > Bacteroidia > Sphingobacteriales > Sphingobacteriaceae > Sphingobacterium. The sequence goes on along the minus strand of NZ_JAAJTJ010000033.1, from coordinate 32,433 downwards.
TCCAAAGCGGCAGCAGTGATAAGGGAGTACTTTGAGTTGTTCCAAAATGTTAAAGAACTGCTGAACAATCCAAAAGATTTTGTCTCCGCTGTTGGAAAATTGGTGGAAGAAAACTCTTCACTCAAAAAGGAGATTGAAAACCAGATTAAGGAGAGGTCTCTGGCGATGAAGAAAGAGCTGGAAGAAAAATTTGAGGTAGTCAATGGGGTTAATTTTTTGGCAGCAGTCGTAGATCTACCCAATGCAGATGCGGTAAAGACATTGGCTTATGCTCTGAAAGGTATGATGAACAATCTTTTCCTGGTATTGGGTGCGGATATAGAAGGCAAGCCAAGTTTGACCGTGGTAGTATCGGAGGATTTGGTCAAAGAAAAAGGCTTGAATGCCGGAACAATCGTTCGGGATTTGGCCAAGGATATACAAGGTGGCGGTGGTGGTCAACCGTTCTTTGCGACAGCGGGAGGCAAAGATGTATCGGGATTGCAGAAAGCCATAGCGAGGGCGAAGAGTTTTGTATATTGAATCTACTTCTTCTCATACGCATTATTCAATTTTCATAGGATATTGCTATTTTATTTGTAGTATATAAGTGATAATTGTATATTTGCAGTATACAATCATGATAGTGTCATTTAAGCATAAGGGGTTAAAATTGTTGTGGACGAAAGGAGACAAAAGTAAAATTCCTGCAAATTTGGCGGATAAAATCAAGAGAATACTGATTGTTATAGACAATATTGAACTAATCCCGGATGATTTAGACGGGTTGCAATATTTAAGGCCTCATTTGTTAAAAGGTAATTTGGATGGTTTTTGGTCTATGACCGTAAGTGGGAACTGGAGGATAATCTTTCAATTTGACAATAAAACCCATGAAGCAAGTATTTTAGATTTTTTGGATTATCATTAAAGTTTTGAATTATGGAAAAGCACGAAAGTAATATCATACACCCAGGTATCATATTGAAAGAAGATATCATATCTCCAGCGGGATTGAGTGTAACAGAAGCTGCAGCATTTTTAGGAATATCACGATTGAGTCTGTCTAAAGTGATCAATGAGAAAGGTAGCATAACGCCGAATATTGCATTGAGATTAGAAAAAGTATTTGGAGGAAAGGCAGATTTTTGGTTGCGTTTACAAAGGAATTACGACCTTGAAAAAGAACGTATCAATTTCCGGGATAATCCTCCTTTGGTAAAAACATTCAAATACCCTAGAATTGCCTAAAGCGAATTGACAAATAGAATGCCTATTCGCAATATAAGAGCAATAAATCCCAATAAGATTTTTTATTCATCTCCTGCTTATCATGCGAACGATTCAATACCTATTCTTATTCCTAATCTTACCCTTGTTTTTTGCCTGTGGTGGAGCGGATAAAATTGTTGTAGAGGGAAAGGTCAGTAACCCTGGCAATGTCAAGGTCGTAGCCTTTTACGAAGGGGATCGCAAATTGGATTCGGTCTATCTGAGTGACCGGGACAGATTCAAATTTGAACGTGAAGCTACCCAACCGAGATTGTTATCCATCGAGATCGGTAAAAATAAATACCCTGTTATCATTTCTCCCGGCGAAGTATTGATCTTCTCCACGGACTTGATGAGTGATCCTGAGCAATACGAGGTGAGCGGTTCGGATCTATCCATCGCCTTAAAGGAATTTACCCCGCTTCGACAAAAGAAGACCGCCGTAGAAGATTCGTTGCAGGCGGATTTTTTGAGACAGATTGTGGACAAACCAGAAAAGGAAATAGACAACCTACGGGCTGAATATCTGTCCAGCTATAAGGAAAGCCTACGGTTTTACACCGATGAGGCTGTGGCATTTGCAAACCGGCAGCCTAATCTGGCGGGATTCTATGCCATGAGTACGTTGGATCCAGAGTTGGCAGAGCAGGAGTTGATCCAATATTCCGAGCAAATAAAGGATCAGTTTTTGGACAATAGAACGGTTTCCCAATTCAAAGAAGAGATAGAAAAACTGAAAAAGCTGGCTGTGGGACAATCTGCACCGGAAATCATTGCCTATACCCCCAACAATAAGACCGTCAAACTATCAGATTTCCGAGATAAATATACATTGGTCGATTTTTGGGCTTCCTGGTGTATGCCGTGCCGAAAAGAAAACCCGAATCTCGTCCGTTTATACCAGCGCTACAAGAATAAAGGATTTGATATTTTGGGAGTATCGCTGGACGACAATCCCGGCTCTTGGATGAAAGCGATCGGAGATGATGGATTGGTGTGGACGAATATTTCTGATTTGAAGGCCTGGTCCTCGGAGGTAGTCTTGGATTATAGGATCAAGGGGATTCCTGCATCGGTGCTGGTCGATCCGGAAGGGAAGATTTTGGCTAAGAATCTACGGGGTAAAGAGTTGGATGTTTTCCTGCAGACGGTTTTTGAATGATTTAACTTTTCCAAAGTTCCAAACTTTGGAAAAGTTTTTCTCTTTGTTAAGTTAACTTTATCGGTTAACAATTTTATAACATTGTATTAACCTTATATTACCATAAAGTACATATTTTAGCAAAAAAACAACGATGAGTGCAAAGCATACAATATTGGTAGTAGACGATGAGCAGGATATCCGGGAATTGATTGCTTACAATCTGAATAAAGAAGGATATCAGGTATTTACCGCTTCCAATGGAAAACAAGCTATCCAAAAGGCAAAAGAAGTCAATCCGGATCTTATTATATTGGATGTGATGATGCCTGTGATGGATGGCATCGAGGCCTGTCGTGTCATGCGTGCTATGCCCGAATTCAAGCATACCTTCATGGTGTTCTTGACGGCACGTAGTGAAGAATATTCTGAAATAGCCGGTTTTCATGTGGGTGCAGATGATTATATTGCCAAGCCGATCAAACCGAGAGCCTTAATGTCCCGTATCAACGCGATTTTGCGCAGAAATGCGACGGAAGCGGTAGAAGAAGTAGCCGATAAGTTGGAAATTGCGGATCTGGTGGTAGATAGGGATTCGTTTATGGTTTATCGGGGAGAAGAAAAAATTGTGTTGGCCAAAAAAGAGTTTGAGTTGCTTTACCTTTTGGCCTCCAAACCCAATAAGGTTTTTACAAGAGACCAAATTCTAAAAGCGATATGGGAAGATTCGGTGGTCGTGACCAACAGGACAATCGACGTGCACATCCGCAAGTTGCGTGAGAAGATTGGCGACAATTATGTCTCTACCGTAAAAGGAGTCGGCTATAAATTTGATTTGGGATAATAAGAAATATCCGGGAGACTTCCGAAGTTTCAATTCTTAAAAAACAATAGTCTTTGTAGTTTGTTATCTACAAAGACTTTTTTTTAATATGCATTCGACCAAATAGTACTTATTTTTGTGTAGAATGGCAGTTAAATTGCTCCATTTACTAAAATTTAAAATATGAAAAATAAACATTTACTCAAAATCAGCATGTTGTTTGGTGCGGGATTGGTCTCGGCTACAACATTTGCGCAAAACACCGCAACTATTGACGGTACCACACCGCTAGGATCTTCATCCGGGTACCGGACCTGGTCTGTAGGGATCAATGCCGGTGTGTTGAATCAGTCCAATATCCTGGGGTTCAACCGTGAGGGCTTTGATAAGCTAGAGCATAATGTAGGGTATAGCGCTTACATCAAAAAGCAAATCTCTCCTTCATTTGGCCTAAAAGCACAGTATCTGGGCGGTAAAGTAGCTGGCAAAAACGAAGATAACGGTTCATCGTTTGAGACAAAAACTCCCTGGTCCGGTGCTTTGAGTGCAGAATGGACGTTGGCCAATACCAACTGGCGATTTTTCAACAGCATTATCAAACCTTACTTCGCAGTAGGTATCGGTGCATTAAATTTCGAAACCTCATACAACGACGGGACGACTGTTACCAACCATGACGCGACAACAAAACTATACGTGCCTGTAGACGCGGGGTTCAAATTTGCCGTGGCCAAAGGTATCAATCTTGATCTGGGTTATCAATTGAACTGGGCCAACCAACGTTTTGACGGTGTAATGGGAGGTCAGTACAAAAATGACCTGTTCTCCTATGCCCATGCTGGTTTGGAGATAGCCTTAGGCAGTGGCAGCAAGCCTTATCTGGGCAATAGCAATCCTGTGGCAACGTTGGTACAGGACTATACGTCCAAATATGACGAACTGAAAGCCGAACGCGATGCGTTGGTCGCGTCCAATAAAGCGCTGAAAGACCAAGTGGATGCTTTGGCCAACGAGCTGAAAGACGATGATGGTGATGGCGTTGCCAATAAATATGACAAATGTCCGAATACACCGGCCGGTGTAAAAGTTGATGGATCCGGATGTCCATTGCCCGAAATGAAGCATGAGACGAAGGTGATCGAGAAGATAGTCGTGACCGAAGAAGACAAGAAAGTCGTTGCCGAAGCAATCAGCAACCTGGAATTTGATCTGAGCAAAGCAACTATCCGTGAAAGCTCTCATGCATCACTAAACCGTGTAGCAGCACTATTGATCGAGAAAAATTTCAGCTTGAAATTGGCCGGACATACGGACAATACCGGTTCTAGAGAATTGAATCTACGTCTTTCGAAAGAACGTGCAGAAGCTGTCAAAAACTACCTGGTATCCAAAGGAGCCAACCCTTCACGTATCGAAGCGACAGGATATGGTCCTGACCAACCTATTGCCAGCAATGCAACCGCAGCAGGTCGTCAGCAAAACCGTCGTGTAGAGTTCACATTGTATTAAGATTATTTTTATCCAATTATTAATAATAGGAGGAGCCGCATTTTGCGGCTCCTTTTTTTGTATAGACATGTAGAGACGCAATGCATTGCGTCTCTACTTTGTCTCCTTTTGATTCCAAATTGTGATCTAGGTCATAAAATATACTCCACAAAGTTTTTTTCTCCTAAAAACAGCCTTTAAATACACTAAAAAAGGCCTTTCATTTATTTTCAAAAACTAATGAAGATCACTAAATATCCTATCATAAACCATGTGCAGTGCACATACTTCGCGGTACTTTTGGGTATAAGAAATTGATTATTATTAGAACAAACGATTATGGAAACAATGATTAGAAAAATGACAGCAATAGCGATAATCGGATTTATCGCCTTCGCATTTCAACACGTGAACGCACAAACTTATCAGTCTAGTGCAGCTAAAGTAACGATCAAAGGTACATCCACCTTGCATGATTGGGATATGACCTCTTCAAGCGGTGCTGTTAAAGCTACATTTACAGTTTCGAATGATCAAGTAACAGATATTAACGCTCTTTCTTTTAATGTATCGGCCGAATCGCTGAAAAGCAGCAAGAGCGGTTTGGACAAAAATGCGTACAAGGCACTGAAAACCGGGACACACAAGCAGATTACTTTTACAATGACATCAGGAAAGGTAACCCCTGGTTCTGGAGGCAACTTTAAGGTATCCGTAACCGGAAACTTAACTATCGCAGGTACGGCCAAAGCCACTACCATCCAAGGTACAGGTGTGTACAATCCAGCGGACAAGAGTATCTCCGTAAAAGGATCCACCAGGTTCAACATGACAGAATACAAGGTGACACCACCTACAGTCATGATGGGTACGATCAAGACCGGGGATTCGATCACCATTGATTACAATGTCAAACTGACACCATAAACACAGAATCAAATAATTATTAACAACAAAAACATACAATCTAAAACTACTATCATGAACAGAAGAATTAAAAGTTGGATGGTCATCTCAGCAATGATGGCTACAATGATACCGGCTGTCGTATTTGCACAGGAAGAATCCGAACAAGACAAAGGAGGGATAGCTACTTATGGGGAACCTGATTTCTTTAGACCTTATGACAAACGTGGTCTACACATGTTCGAAACAACCAAAGAGGACATGGACAAAGCATACACAGGGCGCAAGTTCAGCATAGGCGCAGGTTTTTCACTTCAGTTCCAATCACTGAAGAACTCAAACAAAGACGCTTTGAACAATGATTTTAAAGGTGCGACCCCTGCCGATAGGGAAAATGCTTTAGCGCAATTAGCTCCGGGCTTCAGCTTGCCACAAGCCAATCTATACATTGATGCACAGCTTGCCGATGGTATTCGCCTTCATCTGGCCAACTATATGGCTTCCAAGCACCACAACGAATTTTGGGTAAAAGGCGGTTATCTGCAAGTAGATAAACTTCCGTTCAAAGGTGAGATATGGGACAAGATCAACGAGGTTGTCACGATCAAAGCAGGTCACATGGAAATCAACTACGGTGATGCGCACTTCCGCAGACCTGACGGCGGGCATACTTCATACAGCCCATTTATCGAAGGTAATATCATGGATGCTTTTGCAACGGAAATCGCTGCCGAGGTCTACGCACAGAAAAATGGCTGGATCGGTATGGTTGGTGTGAGTAATGGTATGATCAAAGGACATACTGAGGAAGCTGCTCCTACCGGTTATCAAGATAAATTTGACAAGAGAAATCCATCCGTTTATTTAAAAGCAGGTTGGGACAAACAATTGAACGATGATTTGAGATTACGTTTCACCGGTTCGGTGTATCACAACTCAGGAACAAACGGATCAGGTCTGACCTTGTATTCAGGTGACCGCACAGGATCTAACTACACCTATGTGATGGAGCAGTACTATACAGCGGCCGGTGCAGCAAAAGCGGCTACTGCCATGTACAAATCCGGTCGTTTTGATGCGAACAATTACAATGCTAAATTGACAGCTCTCATGTTCAATGCATTTGCCAAAGCACAAGGATTTGAGCTCTTTGGTACTGCGGAGTTTGCAAATGGACGTTCTAAAGCCGTGGCAGACGAAAAGGACAGGGCTACGAGTCAATATGCCGTAGAAGGTATCTACCGCTTCGGAAATAACGAAAACCTGTTTCTGGGTGCGAGATATAACATTGTCAATTCCGAAGTCCTGATGGGGAGCGCAGTTGAGGACGTGAAGGTTGACCGTGTTGCTGTGGGAGCAGGTTGGTTCTTGACCAAAAACATCGTAATGAAAGGTGAATATGTCAATCAGAAATATTCAGATTTCCCACAGGCAGATTACCGTCACAACGGTAAGTTCAATGGCGTAGTGCTTCAAGCCGCCATCTCGTTCTAACACATAATCCGAGTGTTTTATAATGTCAGGCATTGTGCAGATATTCTGCCAATGCTTGATTTATCATTCAAGACATCGCCCTAAAGTAAACGGCACAGAAGGATGAATTCCAATATTAGCATACAAAGAATATTTTATTTTCTGTTCTGCTTGAGCTTTTTAAGTCTCTGCCCACGAGGATTGGCACAAAGCAAGGACTCTTTTGTATGGAATGTCCTGCCAAACAGTTCTATCATGATTCATGGAAGTTCCAATGTCAATACTTTCGGCTGTGCATCTACGGGAGCGTTCAAATCCAAACCTATCGAAGGGACTGCCGGACAGGGAAAAGTTAGCCTCAAAGGTTCTATATCCATTGCAATCAACCAGCTAGACTGTAAAAATAGAATGTTGAACAAGGATTTGAGAAATACCTTAAAAGCTGATCAATACCCTACTTTGACAATTCATTTTGTTAGTCTGGACAGGATGCCTCAAATGGGGGCCAACAGTGAGACGATCAATGGCACGGTTTTGATCGAATTGGCGGGAAAGCGTAAAAACTTCAATCTGAAGTATGCGTTGACCCGTACCAAAGAAGGGTTGTTATTAGAAGGAGGAAGATTGTTTACTTTTTCAGATTTTGAATTAACTCCGCCACATAAGATCGGAGGACTGATCAAGGTAAGAGACAATTTTGATGTCAACTTTAGCTTGCGATTGGCGGAATGATAAAAAAGATTTTTTCATAATCAGTCTTCATTTTTTTGTTAAAACCTATAGGGTGTCAACACCTTATAGGTTTTTTAGGTAGAGACGTAAGATCTTACGTCTCTACCATATTCTTTATTTCAATTTTTCAGCTTCTATTTCCTTCTTGAGGACACTGTGTTTTTTGCCATACGCAAAATAAATAATCACGCCCACAGCCATCCAGATCGCTAGACGCTCCCAGCTTTCTATCGGTAGGGAGGCCATCATCAGCACACATACCAGTACACCCAAAATAGGTATCAAAGGTACCAAAGGTGTCTTGAAGGGGCGCTCGGCCAGTGGGTTTTTCTTGCGCAGGACAATCACGCCTATACATACCAAGGTAAATGCAAACAAAGTACCTATACTCACCATGTGACCCAAATCTGACACAGGCACAAATCCTGCAAAAATGCTGACGAAGATCATGAAAATCAGGTTGGTTTTCCAAGGCGTTTGACGTTTTGACAGGTCGGAGAAAATCTTGGGTAATAAGCCGTCCTTGCTCATCGTGTAAAACACCCGGCTTTGGCCCAATAGCATGACCAGAATCACCGAGGTATATCCGGCAATGATCGTCACGATCATTGCTGTATTTAAGAAATGGTATCCTGTCTTGGCAAAGGCTGTCGCTACGGGTTTGGCATCTCCTTTAAAGGCGGAATAATGTTCCAGACCTGTCATGACGTAGGAGAACAACACGTACAAAATAGTACATATAATCAAAGAGCCAATGATACCGATAGGCATACCCTTTTTGGGGTTTTTGGCCTCTTGGGCAGCCGTACTGACGGCATCAAAACCAATAAAGGCAAAGAATACAACACCTGCTGCACGGAGTACACCACTGATCCCGTAATGCCCAAAATAGCCTTCCTTAAAGAAATCGAACATGCCGATCTTTCCTTGCTTCAATAGCTCTTCGCCTTCGTTGACCGGGATGAAAGGAGTATGGTTTGCCGGATTGATAAACTGCCATCCTAAAGCAATGAACAGCAATACCACACCGACTTTTAAGATGACGAGGATATTGTTGACAAAAGAAGATTCCTGTGTTCCCCTCATCAGCAACAGGGACAATAGACAGACGATAATAATAGCCGGTAGATTGACCATGCCGCCTTCCCACGGACCATATAGGAGTTCTGGAGGCAGTTGCCAACCAAATATAGCCAGAAGCTGATTGAAATATTGTGACCAACTGGCGGCGACCGTAGCTGCCGCTAAGGCATATTCCAGTACGAGATCCCAGCCAATGATCCAGGCCATAAACTCACCCATGGTTGCATACGAATACGTGTATGCACTTCCCGCTACCGGAATCATGGAGGCAAACTCAGCATAACACAAACCTGCAAAGGCACAGCCTACTGCCGCAACGATAAAGGAGAGCATCACCGCCGGCCCCGCGTTTTCGGCGGCCGCTATACCGGTCAAGGAAAATAAACCGGCCCCAATGATCGCTCCAACACCCAAAGCCACTAAACCGGTGCTGGATAAAGTTCTTTTGAGTGTTCCTTCGCCACTTTGTTCTGCTTCAGCGACGAGCTTTGCAATAGATTTTTTATACCACATAATTTAGATTTCGTTTTTTCTGTCCCAAACCTATGAAAAATAAGGGTATTATGAAAAATTGATTTTATTTTTTTATTTATCTATCATAAGCGGGGGGCGTCTATCTCACTAATCTCCTGAAACATTAGGAATTATGGATTCTTGTTCGTACCTTTGCAGCGCCTTAGGCAATAGTGCCTATTGTATAATTTATTTCATGAACCCATTTTTAGAACTGGGAATCCGTCATGAAGTTGTTAATGCCATCACTGAGCTAGGTTTCGAAAAACCTTCTCCTATTCAGGAAAAAGCCATTCCTGTGTTATTGACTGGTAACGACGATTTTGTCGGATTAGCCCAAACCGGTACCGGGAAGACTGCGGCATTTGGTCTCCCATTGTTAGAACAGCTTGATTTTTCTCAAAGACATCCTCAAGCGTTGGTATTATGCCCAACACGTGAACTATGTTTGCAGATCGCCAAAGATTTGGAAAAGTATGCAAAATACATAGATGACGTGCATGTCGTCGCCGTGTACGGCGGTGCAAACATCTCTGACCAGTTGCGTCAGATCCGTCGTGGTGTACAGATTGTCGTAGCGACTCCTGGAAGGATGCTCGACATCATCAATCGCAAAGCCATTGACTTTTCCGATGTCAGATATGTCGTCTTGGACGAAGCTGACGAAATGTTGAACATGGGATTCCAAGAGGACATCAACAGCATCCTTTCGGAAACACCCGATGACAAGAAAACCTGGCTCTTTTCGGCGACCATGCCAAAAGAGGTACGTCGTATAGCCCAAAACTATATGACCAATCCATTCGAGTTGACCGTTGGTACGAAAAATACCGGAAATGTGAACATCGAACACCAGTATTATCTGATCAAAGCCAGAGATAAATACGCGGCATTCAAGCGTATCGTAGACTCAAATCCCGATATATTCGGTATTGTTTTCTGCCGTACAAAGATCGAAACCCAAGACATTGCCGAAGCCTTGATCAAGGACGGTTACAATGCCGATTCGTTGCATGGAGATCTATCACAGCAGCAACGTGACAAAGTCATGAAACGCTACCGTGAGCGCAATCTACAACTGCTTGTTGCTACCGATGTGGCTGCCCGTGGTATTGATGTGAACAATGTCACACACGTCATCAACTACTCTTTGCCCGATGAGGTAGAAAACTATACACACCGCTCTGGCCGTACAGCCCGTGCGGGAAAAACAGGAGTTTCACTCTCTTTGATCAATGTCAAAGAATTAGGTAAAATCAGACGCATTGAAAAAATAATTGGTAAACCTTTCGAGAAAAAATTAGTTCCCCAAGGAACAGAGGTTTGCGAAAAACAATTGTTTGCGATTGTAAACAAGATCCACAATGTTGCGGTCAACGATGAACAGATCGATCAGTATATGCCTGCCATTGTAGAGTCATTACAAGACCTGTCCAAAGAGGATATCATCAAGCGTTTTGCTTCCTTGGAGTTCAACCGTTTCTTGGATTATTATAAGAATGCGCCCGATTTGAACGTTGATGCCCGTGAGAGCGGTAGAGGCGAACGTGACAGAGAGGATAGAGGACGTGATAGAGGAGGCCGTTCGGCTTCCAATGGATACACTCGTCTATTCATCAACCTTGGTGCAGTGGATGAATTCAGTAGAGGTGATATGTTGGGCTTTATTTGCAACAATGCAAATATCCCCGGAAAATCTGTTGGGAAGATTGACATGAAGGGTGTCTTCACTTTCTTCGAAGTACAAGACCATGATGTCGACAAGGTATTCCAAGGTTTTAAAGCCGTTGATTTCAATGGCCGTCAGGTACGTATCGAAGTCTCTGAGGGAGGTCGTTCCGACAGGGGCAGACGTTCGTTCGGGGGAGGCGATAGAGATCGGGGAAGAAGCCGGGATAGTGGTAGAGACAGAGACCGCAGAAGTGGTGGAAGTGACCGTGGACGAAGCTATAACAAGGATTTCCGTGATTTCTCTGGCAAACGCCGTGAATCAAAAAGTCGGTATTAATCTGGCTATATAGCATACGAAAAAGGTGGGTTGGCTTGGCTAACCCACCTTTTTTTATTACTTTCGTGAGATGAATTTAAGCGAAACATCACAACACATTCTTGAAAACCTATCCCCGATTGACCATAACCAACTCTACAGCTACACGTTCAAAAAGCTTGAACAATGGCATCTTTCTGAGCAACTGGCTCATATCGTCAACACGGCTATCTGGGTTGCTGTCCTTATTGTCGTATTGCTTGTGGTCGATTTTATTACCAATAAGCTGATCATCAATCTTGTCGTAAAAATCATCCGAAGAACAAAGAATAACTTTGATGATTTTTTGATCCAGAACAAGACACTCGTTTATATAGGTCGATATATTCCGCTGTCTGTGACGAAATACCTCATTCCAGTGGTTTTTCAGGGGTATCCTCCCTTGGTTGGAGTATTGGTGACCTTTGTCGATATCTTGATGGTCGTTACGTTATTGATGATCATTCGGTCTATCTTTAAGGTGATCCGGGATATTGCCCGAACAAAACCGGCATTCTCGGACAAACCACTGGACAGCTATCTACAGGTCTTTGAGATTTTCCTGCTCTTTGTCGGAGGAACGATTATCTTTTCCATCATTACCGGCAATTCGCCATGGACGTTCTTAGCTTCTCTCGGTGCGGCATCGGCTATTCTGATGTTGATATTCAAGGATACCATCTTGGGCTTTGTGGCGAGTGTACAAGTTTCTGCCAATGATTCTATCCGTGTGGGCGACTGGATCGAAATGCCCAAATACGGTGCTGACGGTGATGTCATCGAGATCAATCTGAACAATATTAAGGTACAGAATTGGGATAAGACCATCACGACGATCCCAACCCATCTTCTGCTTGCTGATTCGTTCAAGAATTGGCGTGGTATGCAGGCTTCGGGAGGTAGACGTATCAAACGTGCGATACATGTCAAAATATCAACTATTCGGTTTTTGACGGAAGAGGAGATCGAAAAATTGCATGCTATCGCTATCCTTTCTGACTATATTGAAAAAAGACGGGAGGAAATCAAAGCCTACAATGAAAGTACGCGGGCCGATGCCTCCATGCCTATCAATGGACGACGTATGACGAATGTAGGGCTATTTAGGGCTTATATTATGGCCTATGCCCGGCAAAATCCACGTATACATCAAGGTATGACCTTATTGGTACGCCAATTGGCTCCGGCTGAAACGGGTCTCCCCATTGAGCTGTATATGTTTACGAATGATATACGCTGGGCAGTTTTCGAAGAGATTATGGCAGATATCTTTGATCACTTATTTGCTGCCATCAAATATTTTCATTTGGAGGTATATGAAGCTCCGGCTTCGGATGATTTGAGGCATTTGCAACTGATGGTTGGAAAGCTTCATGATTAATACATTGGTAGAGACGCATAATTATGCGTCTCTACTTTATTTTTCCAACCCACGCTGTCGAATAGCTTCGTAGATGACGACTCCGGCAGATACGGATACGTTCAACGATTTGATCTCCCCAAACATTGGAATTCGTGCCAGTTTGTCCGAAATGCGTATCAAGTCATTCGAAACGCCTATATCTTCGGCACCCATAATGATACAGGTAGGTACAGTATAATCTACATCGTAGATAGAAGAATCGGTTTTTTCGGTGCCGACCACCAACTGTATACCTGAATCAATCAAAAAACGACCGGTCTTGCCCAGTGAATCCTGACGACATACAGGAATTTTGTACAATGCCCCGGCAGAAGTTTTGATCGCATCCGGATTGATTTCGGCCGAACCTTTCTGAGGTACGATAAGGGCGTGTACACCGGCACACTCTGCCGTACGGGCTATAGCACCCATATTGCGCACATCCGTCACACCGTCCAGCATCAAGAGCAAGGGTACTTCGCCTCGTTCGTATAGGATAGGTAGCAGATCTTCAATATTGTGGTAAGTGATCGGTGATATGACCGCGATGACACCTTGATGGTTTTTGCGTGTAATGCGGTTGAGTTTTTCTATCGGTACTTGTTGGAATCCTATGTTGTGTTCTTTCAACAAGGCCTTCAGCTCCATGAATAGGCTACCGCTGAGACCCCGCTGTACAAAGATCGATTCGATCTCTTTGCCGCTGTCTATAGCCTCTATGACTGCCCGGATACCAAAGACCATCTGATTGGACTCTTTTTTATCCCCTCTGTCTCTTCGTTGAAAATGTTGCATATTCGCAAATTAAAAATTAATAAATCAAAAAATGTAGGTAGGGGCGAAAAATGTTTCGCCCGTACATCGTCAGCTCAAGCCTAAGTTGAATGTTTTTCGCAGTGTCTCCAAGGCTGGATTCTTGGCCGCCATGGCTTGGTATTTTTCCTGTGATGTATAAGGTTTTAAGGATCGGGTCTGCTCAACCTGTACAGCTTTGAGATCCAGGGCAAAATTGCGAAGCTCCACGCGCAGATAATTCAAGATATCGATCTTGCTCTCTTTGATCTGTTCCATCTGCACCATATTTTCCACATCGATTTCAATCACCGTTCCATCAAGACGTGGAGTAGAAGCCGTCATGATCGTATAGATGGTAATTCTGCTTTCGTTTTTCATTTTCTCGGCAAAGGTGCTCCATTTGCCTAGGAAATTGTTGAAGGTGACATCTTGGTATTCACTTCCGACGACGAGCTCTTCTTTCTCACCTTCTCCTGTCGCAGTTTCTTCAAAGACGGTTTGCAGGTTCGGCACAGCGACAGCTGATTTGATGTTGCCCCATCCTTTGCCCGGAGTGTAGGGTTTAGGGGGAGCAGCTTCTGTAGTACGTTGTTCAACAGTATTCGCTGCCGGAGCAGGTATTGTCGGGGATTTTATGGGAGCCGCTTCCTCTCGGGCGACAGATACAGGGATAGGTTGTTCTGTTTTTGTAGGTGCGGTGTAATCAACTAGTTTTTTTTTTTGCTCCGTTGCGGGAGGAACCGATACACCTTGTACGGCCATCTTGATCGCCGAGGATAGGTGGCACATCTTTAACAGGGCCAGTTCAACCTGTAGACGTTGATTCTTGCTTGTTCTGTAGTTGATCTCACATTGATTGGCGATATTCATCGCTGACAATAACAGTCCTGAGCTGATGGTGGCGGACTGTTCCAGGTAACGCTTTTTGACGTTTTCGCTTACTTCCAGTAGTTTCAATGTCTTGGGTTCCTTGGTGACGAGTAGATTGCGGAGATGATTTGAAAGGCCCGCCATAAAATGACCACCGTCAAACCCTCTGTTTAGAATTGTATCAAAGATCAACAAGGCTTCTGCGGCTTGTTCTTTGACAACGGCCTCTAATAACTGGAAGTAATATTCGTAATCGAGGATATTTAGGTTTTCGATGACAGCCTGATAAGTAACTTGACGATCGGAAAAACTGACGATCTGGTCAAACATAGAAAGGGCGTCACGCAGACCTCCATCGGCTTTTTGGGCAATCACATGTAGACCATCCTGCTCGTAGCTTATGCCTTCTTTGTCCGCAATGGAAGCCAAATGGTTTGCCATATCCTCCACTTTGATGCGATTGAAGTCAAATATCTGACACCTTGACAGGATAGTCGGCAATATCTTGTGTTTTTCCGTGGTCGCCAAGATGAAGATGGCATAGGAGGGAGGTTCTTCCAATGTCTTAAGAAAAGCATTGAATGCTGCCTGTGACAACATGTGTACCTCATCTATGATGTAGATTTTGTATTTTCCGGTCTGTGGAGGGATGCGTACCTGTTCGATCAGGCTACGGATATCCTCTACCGAATTGTTGGAAGCGGCATCCAATTCATGAATGCTGAACGAGGCCCCGCTCTGGAAAGACTGACAGCTGGCACATTCGCCACAGGCCTCTGTCTTGTCAGTGATCTGTTCACAATTGATTGTCTTGGCCAAAATACGCGCACAGGTAGTCTTTCCGACCCCGCGTGGACCGCAAAACAAAAAGGCTTGGGCCAGTTGATTGTTGTGGATGGCGTTCTTTAGCGTATTCGTAATATGTCGCTGCCCTACGACAGAATCGAAGGTGACAGGGCGGTATTTACGGGCTGAGACAATGAAGTTATCCATTAGGACAAAGATACAGGTTTTGCGCCATCTTATCAAGCATAGAAACCCTACTTATTTGCTGTCAAGTATTCCTGGGCAAAATAGGTTCATCTGCTGCCCGACTTGAGTTTTGTTAGTAGGTAATGAAAAAATCCTGAAGCGGGGAGCCTCAGGATTTTTACTAACTAACCAATTATAAACCTAAAATTATGAAGTACTAAATATATAGCAAGCGGTATGCCAATCTTGTGCCTGTGTGTCACTTTAACACATCTTAACAATATGTTCTGCCCCGTTTAATGTAGTTGTTTCCGTAACATCATAATCTCTCCCGAAAATCCTGTAATTCTTTCATCAGCTCATCGAAATTAGCTTGAAGGGCTTCGAATTTTTTCCGGATCATGCCGTTGTCTTCTCCCCTCCGTGCCAAATCTTCCAATTCTTGGAAAGCTATTCGTAGGGCAGTGGCTCCTACATACTCCATGGTAGGTTTGATATGGTGTGCTGCATCAGCAGTACCTTGGAGATATCCATTGTTTACATTTTCGATCAATTGTTGGAAATCGGAAGGACATTGTAATATATACATGTCCACAAACTGCCTGGTCATGTCATCATTGTCCATCATGGCTTTGCGTATAGTGTCTGGATTGAGGTGGCGATATATCATGTGAGATCAAGTTTTTTTACAGACAAGGGATCGGTACTTGCTTCCAACAGTTCTTGATTTGTTTTGAACAACTGTGGATGTACATATTCGGGTGCAATTTCGCAGAGAGGAACGAGCGTAAACCGACGAAAATGTAAATAAGGATGCGGTACGACCAGTTTGGGCGTATGGATGCATTCGTCATTGAAATACAGGATATCGATGTCAATGATGCGGGTATCCCATTTTTTGTGGCGCACACGTCCCAATGTATTTTCGATTTCCTGGCAAGTTGCCAAGACGTCGGGTGCAAGCATATCCGTTTCGACCAGAATGACCTGATTGAAAAAAGGAGGTTGTTCTTCTAACCCCCAAGCTTCAGTTTCGTATAGCGAAGACCGCGTGACAATCTTTCCGATGGTAGTATCAATACTGTTTTTGGCCTGCTCGATCTGTTCGAGCGGATTACCCAGATTGGCACCCAATAAGATATAGACCTTGTTCATGTGTATAACAATTGAATAAAATGTACTGTAAAACCAAATAATTCCTTAATTTAGGTATTATTTTATACAAATATGGAGTTTTTAAAACAAGTTCTAGCAACTCTTACCGGCGTTCTTATCGCAGCGGTAATTTTATTTTTTGGGATTATGGTTTTTATAGGCGCATTGGTACAGCAGTCGACACAGACCAAGACGGCCTCCGTGTCGGCCAATTCGGTGCTCTACATCAACCTGAACCATGCAGTAGTCGAAAAGACGGAAAGCAACCCCTTTGACGAATTGAATATCCCTATCTATGGGAGCGAACGGTCTATAGGTCTGAACGATATACTTGCCCGTATCAAGGCTGCGAAAACAGATGACAATATCAAAGGGATCTATCTTAATCCCAGCACAGTAGGTGTAGGATTTGCGACACTGAAAGCCATTCGCGATGCCCTGTTGGATTTCAAGGAATCCAAAAAATTTATCGTAGCTTACAGTGAGGTCTATTCCCAAAAAGCATATTACCTTGCTTCGGTGGCTGATGATGTGTATCTACACCCCGAAGGTTCTGTTGATTTTAGGGGACTAAGCTCGTCCGTGGTATTTTTGAAAGATGCCTTGGACAAACTGGGGATAGATATGCAGGTTATCAAAGTGGGAACTTACAAATCGGCCGTAGAGCCATTTATGCTCAATGAGATGAGTCCGGCCAATCGAGAGCAGGTGACCTCCTACCTCCATAGCATCTATAACAATTTTTTATCGGATATAGCCTCAGGACGACAGGTAGACAAAGACAGTTTGCGGCATATTGCCAATGAATACCTCATTCGTGACGCCGATGATGCCCTGCAATATAAATTTGTGGACAAAAAACTTTATAAGGACGAATTGCTGAACGAATTGAAGCTTTTGATAGGCATCGATGAGGATAAAGATATTCCGGCAGTTTCTCTGCTATCTTATGCAGGTAAGAAAGAGACTGGCTCTGCAAAAGATAAGGTAGCCGTACTGTATGCCTATGGTGATATCGTCGATGGAGAGGGAGATGGTACCAATATAGGAGGGGATAGAATATCCAGGGAATTGCGAAAAATCCGTAAGGATAAGGATGTGAAAGCTGTGGTGTTGCGCGTCAATTCGCCCGGAGGATCAGCTTTGGCTTCCGATGTAATCTGGCGTGAAGTCGAACTGACCAAGCAAGTGAAACCTATCGTCGTATCCATGGGCGATTATGCAGCATCGGGTGGATACTATATTTCAGCAGCAGCAGATTCGATCTTTGCGGAGTCTACGACCTTGACGGGCTCTATCGGTGTATTTGGTATTATCCCTAACTTTAAGGGGCTGTTGAACAATAAGTTGGGGGTGTATGTGGATGGTGTGAGTACGGGCAAATATTCGTCCTTGATGGCTGATCCCGACAGGCCACTCACAGCAGAAGAAAGGGCAATCATTCAGAAAGAAGTAGATAAGGTCTATACTACCTTTATGGAAAGGGTGGCGAATGGCCGCAAGATAACGGTTGCACAAGTGGATAGTATAGGACAGGGAAGAGTGTGGACAGGCGAACAGGCCGTACAGCTTGGACTGGTGGATAAAGTTGGAAATTTGCAACAGGCCATTACTGCCGCAGCAAACAAAGCTGAATTGAAAGATTACAAGGTGGTCGAATTGCCTGAAAAGAAAGATCCCTTTGCCAACCTGCTGTCCACATCCAAGGACAAAATCAAAAATTGGATGTTGGAGGATGAGATCGGTGAGTACCAACGTTATCTGATCGACCTCAAAAAAGTACTGACGAATACGGGTATACAAGCAAGAATACCGTATACAGTAGAGATATATTAAACATTTTTTAGCCTCGGATTCGAATCCGAGGCTAAAAAATGGTAAAAACCATTCCCTTTTTTATATATTTACACGCCAAAATCAACGGACTGGACAGGAGATTTTTTTCATTGCCTATGTTGAAACCGGAGATGGAAAAATTAGATAACGATCATTTATGAAAACAATTGACAATTTAAATTTTAAAGACAAAAAAGCATTAATCCGCGTAGATTTTAATGTGCCGCTGGATGATAATTATAACATCACGGACGATAACCGAATCCAAGGAGCACTACCCACCATAAAGAAAATATTGGCCGATGGTGGAGCGGTCGTCTTAATGTCCCACTTAGGGAGGCCAAAAGAGGGGCCTACAGAAAAGTATTCTCTAAAGCACATTGTCCCTTACCTCTCCAAGGTATTGGGAGTAGACGTACAGTTTGCAGACGACTGTATCGGTACCGAGGCGGCACAGAAATCCGGGGAATTAAAACCTGGACAAGTTTTGCTGTTGGAAAACCTTCGCTTCTATAAAGAAGAAGAAAAAGGAGATAAAGATTTTGCCGAAAAATTGGCTCAGCTGGGTGATGTATATGTCAATGATGCCTTTGGTACCGCGCACAGAGCCCATGCTTCTACAGCCGTTATTGCACAATTCTTTCCCGATGCGAAATATTTCGGCTATCTGATGGCCGCTGAGCTCAGTAATGCGGAGAAAGTATTGAACAATCCGGAAAGACCGTTTACAGCTATCATGGGAGGGGCCAAGGTGTCGGACAAGATAGAGCTTATTGAGGCTTTGTTGGATAAAGTAGATAACCTTATCATCGGAGGAGGAATGGCCTATACCTTTGTAAAGGCACGGGGAGGTGAGATCGGAAAATCCCTTGTGGAACTTGATAAACTTGACTTGGCCAATGAACTTGTCAAAAAAGCCGAAGAAAAGGACGTCAATCTCGTATTGCCTACCGATGCCCAGATCGCGGACAAATTTTCAAATGATGCTGAGGTCTATAACGGACCAAATGATCAGATACCGGCAGATAGAGAAGGGTTGGATATAGGTAGCGAATCGGCAGAGCATTTTGCGGAAGTCATCCGTGCGTCCAATACCTTGCTGTGGAATGGCCCAATGGGCGTTTTTGAATTCGATACTTTTGCCAAAGGTACCAAAGTTGTGGCCGATGCTGTAGTGGCTGCTACCGAACGAGGAGCATTCTCCCTGATCGGTGGAGGTGATTCTGCTGCCGCAGTCGCGAAGTTTGGTATGACCGAGCATGTCAGCTATGTGAGTACCGGTGGTGGTGCACTATTGGAATACATGGAGGGTAAGGTCCTGCCGGGTGTGAAGGCTATTGAAGAATAATAACTTCTCCTTTAAAAAAAAGACCTATAAGATTTTCAAAATCTTATAGGTCTTTTTCTTCACTATATTCTATGCAGTTCTATATGCTGCGTGTTCGGAATATTCAAAGGTACACGCTCCAGTGTCACAAAACTGCTGTCCAATCCAAATCCTTTTTCTTCGCTCAGACTGAAATGCTTGAGTATTCTGTAGTACTCCATGACGATTCTTTTGCCCCAGCTGAGGTCAGAGGTCTTGGTAAAAACTTTTTCCAGTACCACAAAGTTGAAATCTCCGGGAATCTGATGCTTTTTTAAGGTGTCATATTGACTGGTGATATCTATTTCTCCATTCTTGACCATTTCTTCGACAACTTTTCGGAATAGCAGGCTGATTTTTTGTTCTTCCCGAAATCCTAGCTTGAAGTCAATACGTATGAGTTTGCCCGGGATGAGTGACGTGACATGGTAATCCTTGGCATGGGGCACATCCATGACGTCCACGTGTACCAGCCAATACACATCAGCCCGTTTGGGCTTTTTGTTGATGATAGAATACATGATTTTTGCTTCGATTTCTTCTTTGTTGTTTGCACTGGTCAAGTAGACGAGCTGAGAGGCAAAGGTCGGCACGGACTTGTCCTTGCTCAACTCCGAAATAATCGGGTAATATGGTTTGATATCTACGAAACGTACATAGTTGTTTTTAATTTTTCGCGCAATGTACCAAGTGTACATTGTACCAAAGATGGAAGCTGCAAGGAGCAGGGTCAACCAGCCGCCATGACTTATTTTGACTGCGTTGCCAGCTAAAAAAGCGGTTTCCAGACTGAAATATACCAATGCAAATACAACAACCCAAAGTGTTTTGACGTGTTTTCTTAATAAAAAGAAACACATCAGAATCGTGGTAGAAATAAACGTCAGGTTGATCGCAAGACCATAGGCTGCTTCCATATTGTCAGACTCTCGAAAAACGAATATGATCAGCATACAGCCAATGTATAGAAGCAAGTTGATGGATGGGACATACAGCTGCCCTTTTTGGTCGCTGGGATATCGTATAGATACTTTGGGCCAAATATTGAGTCGGACTGCTTCAGATATCAATGTGAATGAACCCGAAATCATGGCCTGGCTGGCAATGATAGCTGCTATGGTAGCGATCAGGATACCATAGAGGACAAACCAATCTGGCATGATGGCATAAAATGGATTGGTCGTGCCGATCTGTTGTCCCTCGTGCCCAATCAACCAGGCACCCTGCCCGAAATAATTCAGGATTAAGGCTAGCTTTACGAATATCCAACTGATACGGATGTTGGATTTGCCACAATGTCCCATGTCCGAATACAACGCTTCGGCCCCTGTTGTGCAGAGGAAGATAGCACCTATGATAAAAAGAGCGTTAGGGTAGTGGATGATGGTCTGTATGGCATAATATGGATTTAAAGCTTTGAAAACTTCCGGAGCATGATGGATATAGCAGAATCCCAACAGGCCAATCGTGCTAAACCAAAGCAACATGAGTGGTCCAAATACCCGGCCTACGATGGATGTCCCAAACCGTTGGATGAGAAACAGTAAGGTGATGATGATAATGACAAGTGGAATGACAGGAAAGTCGGGGTCATGAATGGCCAATCCCTCCACGGCAGACGAAATGGTAATAGCGGGAGTAATCATCCCATCGGCCAATAAAGTGGAAGCACCGATGATGGCCGGTATGATGAGCCATTTTGCCCTTCTCTTGACGAGGGAGTAGAGGGATAGTATGCCTCCTTCTCCCTTATTGTCTGCATTCAAGGTAATCAATACATATTTGATCGTCGTCTGTAATGTTAACGTCCAGAATACGCATGAAATACTGCCGATGACCAGATCTGCATCTATGATATTCTTGTTGAAAATAGCTTTGAAAACATATAATGGAGAGGTACCGATGTCTCCAAATATAATACCGAGGGAAATGAGTAAGCCGCTAAAAGTCAGTCGGTTGATTCCTGTTTTTTGACTGGATGCCATGTTGTATTTGATGTCTGTCTACGTGTGTAAAAGTCGTGCCAAAAATAATGAAATAATTGGTTAACGTAATTTGCCGTTAAAAATTGTTAAAAGCTTTGATTTTTTTTTAATCGGAGTCTCATTCTTGAAAAAAACATTTATATTTGTTACAAGTAAAACCTAACATAACTAATTACTGTTTTTGTTAAACTAAATTTTACTCTTGGAGTCGTAAAGGTATGAAAGTTTTCGTTTTATATAGGACAAAGTTGATCATGGTAAACATCATTATGTTTGCTGTGCTTTCATTGGCTATGCCCGTATTCGGACACGATTATGCCCGGACCAACATGTCCATGGAATCTTCTGTTGGGGGGTACATGGGAAAAGATGACGATGCCGAAAAGAATATTACAAACGTGAAAGTGATGTATAATCCTGTTGCCGAACAGATTAACGTCAATTTCAAGTTGTCGAAAGAAAGTACTGTCGTGATCAAGTTGATGGATGCATTGGGAAATGAAGTACTAAACCTGTCAAACAGCAATTTGGATGCAGGTGCACAGTCGCTGTCTTTTGATACCGAAAGTAAGGTTTCTGCAGGCTTTTACTTCATCAAATTGACCTCTGGTACAGAGACCGTGATCAAGCGGTTGTCTATTCGTTAGTCTTTTTTCCTTCGTTTTTTAGGGTACTAAAATCTATCTTTTTGGAGTAGTCTTTTCGCCCGTTTGCCGTCTTTTCCTTTCATTCAATTGCAAGGTCTTTGTCTTGTAATTAATGACTGCTCCAAACTGCATGAGTACGTCTCCTCCCAAAACACCGACCACTTTGGGGAAATTCATCTGCTCGTAGGCATAGTTGATTGCCGAAAGATCCAATACGGCCACTTGGAGGTTTTTGGTGTGCCATGGGCCTATTTTCAGATAGGGTAGATCCAATATATGGCTCTGCATGCTGTTTGTCCCCAATCCTGTCGAAAGAACATCCGTGTGTTGAAAAGCTGTCTCGGCTATCCCCGACTGTAGGAGCATATCCCTGTCCAGGACAGTCTTGGATGCGCCCGTGTCAACGACCATGTGAAACGTCTTGTCGAATAGCTCTACTTTCAATAAAATATGGTAACCGTCACCTTGAAGGTTACAGACAGACAGGGGAATTTTTTGCATATTGTCGTGACCTATCAAAGATAGGTTTCTATAAGATATTACTGTCCTTCAATACGTTGTTCATATTACGTACGGCAGTGGCACTTGCTTCGAAAAGTTGTTTTTCCTGTTCATCGAGCTCAATGGGTACGACTTTGTCCCATCCTTTTTTATTGATGATGACAGGCACGCCGATATTGATATCCTCTTGTCCTAACTCACCTTCCAGATACACCGATGCCGTAAACAATCGGTTCTGATCAAGAACGATACTTTCTACCATAGCAGCCGTTGCTGCTCCTGGTGCATACCAGGCAGAGGTGCCGATCAGCGCAGTCAAGGTTGCTCCGCCCACCATTGTTTTCTGTGCGATTTCAGCTTGTTCCTCTTCGGTCAGGAAGTGGGTGACAGGGATGCTGTTCCACGTTGCTTTTTTGATCAATGGGATCATGGTTGTGTCTCCGTGTCCGCCGATGACAATCGCATTCAAATCGCCTGGAGAGGCGTTTAATTTGGTCGCAAGCTGGTATTTGAAACGTGCCGAATCCAACGCACCTCCCATACCTATTATCCGGTTTTTGGGTAGTCCACTGGACTTTAGAGCCAGATAGGTCATGGTATCCATGGGATTGGAGACGACAATGATGATGATGTCGGGAGAATATTTAATAAGATTGTCTACTACTGATTTGACTATTCCTGCATTTGTTCCAATCAATTCTTCGCGGGTCATGCCAGGTTTGCGGGGTATACCGGAAGTAATCACGGCTACCGATGAGCCTGCGGTCTGTGCGTAATCATTGGTGACACCCTTGAGTTTGGTATTGAATCCCAGTAAAGCGGCTGTCTGCATCATGTCCTGCGCCTTGCCCTCAGCAACTCCCTCCTTGATGTCCAATAAGATGACTTCTTCTGCAAAATTGCGGCGAATGATGTTGTCTGCTGTAGAGGCTCCTACTGCTCCTGCTCCGATGACTGTTATTTTCATGACAAAATAGCTTTAGTAGTTTAACTGTTATAAATGTACTAAAAAATATTGTAGGGTAGGGTATTTATGTAGAGAATATATCGATTTTTTCCGCTGATCCACACGGATTTTTTCGCAGATAGCACAGATTGTCTTCTGCGGAGAATCTGCGTTATCTGCGGGAGATAAAGAATCACAATATACCCTAAAAAGGATAACCGATCGCCAGATTGAACACCAAATTGTCTGACCGCCATCCGGAGCTTCTGAAATTGATGTCCTTAAATACCCAACGGTCTCCTTTATCACGATAGGGGACACGAAACGGAATGGCAAAATCTGTACGTAAGATAAGGAAAGTAAAATCAAACCGTAGCCCCAATCCACCACCTACAGCAAGCTCGGACAGAAAGTTCTTGGACAGGCCAGCCCCCGGTTTGTAATTGTCTTCATGCTGCACCCATATATTTCCGGCATCGATAAAAGCTGCCCAGTGCAAAATCCCTGCAAGCTTGGCTCTGTATTCTGTATTCAGCTCCAATTTGTAGTCCCCCGT
Source organism: Parapedobacter sp. SGR-10 (assembly GCF_011030405.1). Taxonomy (GTDB): domain Bacteria; phylum Bacteroidota; class Bacteroidia; order Sphingobacteriales; family Sphingobacteriaceae; genus Sphingobacterium. The sequence continues at coordinate 7,966 of NZ_JAAJTJ010000033.1, read as the reverse complement.
TTGGTCAGCAAAGAAGTTGTTTTCCCCCAGGTTTTCCGGGGCCGAAGAACCAGGGCCTACCGATCTGGCTCTGAATGCGCGGAGTCCGTTTGGCCCTCCTGAATAATATTGTTTCAGATAGGGGAGAGAGTACGAGTTGCCGTAAGAATAACTTGTTCCCACCATGATGCGAGAGGCGAGTTGTGCGTTTTTAGTGATATTGAGATAATGTCTAAAATCTGCTTCTACCTTGACAAATTGACTGTAAGGTGTATTGAATAGTGTTTTTATATTGTCATTCTTATAATCTGCCCCTTGGATAAGACCGAGTACATTGCCAGAGAGATTGATGCTGCCTTTGAAGTAAAAATTGTGCTTCAGCTCCTGCTGCATTGTGTTCGTAAAGGTAAATGTATAATTTGGACCAAAGGAAAACTGCGGCTCTACAATATGTCTTAGCGTCGGGACTGTATCCATCTGTGCCTGGTACTCGTCCGTAATATTGCGAGGCTGTACATAGATGATTTCTGCTACACTGAGATCATGCTGCTTCTGATCATTTTCTTTCCATTGGTAGCCATAGGTCAAAGAAGAGGAATTGAGCATATAAGCTGTCCGTCTGTTGAGAAATTCGTAACCGAACTTGAGATATGTACGAGGAATGAAGCGCCTAGATGGCGACCAATCGAATGGCGCAAGAATACGTGGCCAGGAAATACCCAATTCGGTACCGAAGCGATAATAGGCTGAATTGAGATTGACCTTTCCACCCGTTTGGGTTTCGTATCCTCCAAATACGTTCAATGTCACGGTCTCGGCTCCTCTAAATGCATTGCGCAAAGTCCATGTTACATTGGCTTCTGAGCCGTTGTAGACCGACGCTGTTTTTCCGAGGATCTCAAACCGCAGGGATTTCTTTGGCAATGGTGTCAGATAATAATAGACATCCAGAGCATTTTCCTCGTTAGAGCTGGGTTCAAAATTATTTTTGACGAACTTGAAGGCATTGAGATTGACCAGATGGCTGATCGTCAGATTGTGGTCATGCCTATTGTACAGCTGATTCTTCTCGAAGAAAATATGATTGGCCAGTACTTTTTTTCTAAAGGTATTCTGTGGATCGATAAAGTAGTAATTGTTTTCGAAGAGCTCCAGATTGCGCTGACGTCTCCGTGTATATCCTTGTGAATCCAATTTGTAGTTGGGATAGATATAGATATCACCGATACGCTGTGGCTGTTTGGCTTGGGCGGCAGTTTCGGGTTTTATCGTGACATACATATCGACCTTATGGTCACCGATGGTGCTGTCTACCTCGACCAGGATATTGTCGGGATTGAAAAAATAGTATCCTTTGTTTTTGAGACTATTGTCTATACGTTCCCGTTCGCTGATGATCACGTCCAGATTATAGTTCTTTCCAACCTGTAAAAGTGAATTCTCCTTATCGGAGACAATGTCATATCCCAACTGAGAGGTACTGTCGACATCGTAATGCACAGAACGAATACGATATATGCTTCTTGGGATACCGGTGTAGGTGATCGTGGCTATCTTGCCGTTTGAAGATGTGTCCGAACTGAAGGAGGCATTGAAAAAACCCAGGTTTTCTACCCTATTGCGCAGCAGGTTTTCGTTGTACTCCCGATTGACATCACTGAGGAGTACAGGCTCTTCTCCCCATTTTTTAAATTGTTTTTTGACGATGTTTTTTGTTGAATCGTAGCCTCCTCCCATACTCCAGAAACCCAGTTTCCACCGCCAACCTAGCAGTTTTTTGTTTGGCTTAGGCATTAGCAGTCCTTCCAAATGCTCCTCGAATGCCTGTTTTCTCGCAACTGGTACGGCTGTGTCCATTTCCAAGACTACTTTGCCTCCATCATACAGCTTCTCGCCCTCGGCAAGATGTTTGGTTGAATTGCAGGAGGCTAGAAACAACAATGACACTAAAGTGGTACAGCTCAGCAACTTAATTTTCATAACGTCTCCTTCCTTCCTGTGGGATGTATGCGATTGGTTTTTGTATGAAGGACCGAGCCGAATTTGAGGAAGAGTCCTTAGGCTCTTGTTGTGGTATAGAATCCTGTTGTCGCTTCAATTCTTCCTCTTTTTGTCGTTCTTCTATGCGTTTTCTGTACTCGGGACTGTGCTTCATCAGGCTGTCGCGGATCACAAAGCGTACACTGTCCCTATACACCGAGTCGGTCTCCATTCGCTCGACATCAAACCTTCTTCTGAAGCTACGGCTATCCGTGTTGTAATAGGCTTCCAATGCTTTGGTACTCATAAAGAGTTCTTTGAATTTGTCGTAGCTCATATTGATAATGAAACCTATTCCCGTCTCTACAAATTGGCCTTGTAGTGTGGCTTGGTACTGGTTTTTGCGATATGCCCGCACAAAATAGCGGCCATCTTTGGAGAGTTGGTAATCCATGGATATGTCTCCGGCGATGTTGTTTGGGTTTTCCCCCGGGCGGGAAGTGCCCTCCACCTCAAAGTTGGAGCCTACGGTGATTTTGAGACGGTCATCAAAAAGCATCTTGGAGATACCTACATTGAGATCTGTTCGATTGTTGCCCGTACCCGTGAGATAATCTTGTTCGGACTGTAGATTAAAATCCAGCTCTACACCTTTGATCAGGTCGGATGCTAACTTGTTGAGTTGGGCCGATAGCAATTGACTGACCGAATTCCGTACGGTACTCTCTACGCCGCCGCCTCCCGAAAGACTTTCGAAAGGATTGGCAGAAATAAAACGTCCCAATATAATGAGCGAAAAAACCTGTTTGTTGAGCTCTGCCGGATCCTCCTTCAAAGAGGCTAGTCCGATATTGACCTTGCTGACCACATCCTGGGAGACGATAGCATTATTTTCATCCAGATCAATGTCAAATCTAATATCTGGTTTGAAAAGTTCGCCTGTCAAAATCAACTTGACATCGAATGGAATACGTTGCTTATAGAGATTCTGACTGTCGTTGCCGATTTGGTTGGCGACCAATTCCAATGTCGGGAATTTGCCTTTGTACACGGCTGTGATATCCATCCGAGCGTCCAAAGGATCGCCATTCCAGGTGATGGTACTTCCTTTCTGGAAATCAAATTCCCGTTTGACAGGGCCAAAGTTGAATGAGTAGCTTCCGTCTTCTACGGTAAATGTCCCCGACATGGTGATCTTGTCGCTGGCATCGATGGTCGTATTGATCTCGGCTATACCTTGGATATTGAGCGCATCCTGTGAACCTTCGTCAATGATAATCTTAAATTTCGCTTCGCGGTCTGTCGCCAGATTGAGGGCAATGTCATAACCGGATAGGGTCGTGGCGGTAGTTAGAGAATCCAGCTGTGCAAAGACATTGGTACGCGCTGTGTCGCTCTTGTCCACGAATTTTACGACTCCGTCTCTGTCCGCTACACCGGGATTCTCGTTGGGTACGATAAAGACAAAGTCCGTATTGCTGTTTGCCGTGACATTGCCGTCTATGGTAGGCTTGTCCATATTGCCACGGATACGGATGTTGGAGGTCACAAATAGTTTGCCGAAAAACAGGTCGTTGTCTTCACGTGTAGAATTTACCACGGCAAAATTATTCGTTGTGAGGTTGAGGTTGAAATCAAAGTTGGTATATGTTTGTGTCGTTACGCTTCCGTTCAATTTGGCCGTATTGCCCTTGATATCCGCCAATTGGAATTGGCGGAACTGTATACCTTGGTTGTTGAACGTAATTTTTTGGTTGTCCATCAGTAGGTCTGCATTGAGCATACTGATATTGACCTTGCCTTTGACAAAGGTCAGATCGCCATTGATACGGGGAGCTTTGGTCGTTCCGGTGATCTTTAACGATCCTGTGAGATCTCCTTCACACCCTTGCAGGTAGCCCATACTGAAAGCCTCGACAGTCTTCAATTTCATAGGTTTGAGATCTAATGTTGCGTTGAAAGAAGACTGTCCGGAAGGGGGGGAGATGAATTCGCCCAAAAGCTGTACATCGTTGCCATTTTCGGTGATCCGGATGTCAGCAGCAAAAGTATTCTCCTTTTCATTGTTTACTTTCAAGAGCACATTACCGACAGGCTGTTGTCCAAACTGAAATTTTTGTATTTCCAAATCTGATACAAATACCGGGTTAGCATCCAATCGAGAAATGGTGGCCGTACCGTTGATACCTCCTCCGATATCCAAGACCTCGGATTCCAGCATCTGGCTGAAAGTTTCGATGCGGAAGTTGTTGAAAGTGATGTCTATCGGAGAATTGAACGTCGAATCCTGCGATTGTACGAATAGCTCCTGTCCCTCACGGCTAAGTCGGAAATTGCGTGCCAATATCCCATTGTTACCAAACATTATTTGGTTGTCGGGCGAAATATTCCACGTGTCATAATTCAACATTAGCCCATCTTCAAACAGGTGTAGTATGTAATTGTTTTCGTTGACAGACATCTGCATGCCGAGATGATAACGGTCTTTGGCTTGCTTGTCCTTGATCCATAGCCCAAAGTCCAACGTGTTTTCACTGACTTGTCCACTGAGCACCGTATTGTTGAGCTCAATGTTGCTTATTTTTATTTTTTCGATCAATGCCGAATAATATAGGGTACTGTCGGCCGTGACCAGATCTACACCTATATTTTGTACGACGGTGCCATCATAGTTGAGGTTGGGGGCAATCAATTTGGCCATGATGCTCTGCTCTTTACTGTTGAATGTTCCATCTAGTGTGATGTCGCTCATCTGCTCCAGTCCGGGAAAAAAGTCACGTATGAAGCGCGAATTGTTCAGTGTGGCAGAAAACTCAAATTGTTGGTCTTCATAGGATTGAACCTTGGTTGTGTCGTTTGTAGGGTTATAGTACACCTTGGCGATGTCCTGTAGGGAGAGTCCCAGTTCGGTCAGCTTGTATTTGCCGACCAAGTGTGCTCTCAGAAATTCTGACCGGAGTATCAAACTGTTTTTGGACGTGTCGGCAAGCGCGATCAGTGAGATTGTATCGAGGGCATACCGCTCTTGATTGTAGGCGATGGAAGACTGGGTAATATCTATGCGGCCATTCAGAAAATTAAGATCTGCGGTTCTGAAGTCTGCCGTGACCTTGCCATGGTAGCGCATATTGTCTTCCATGAGTTTGAGGTTTTGAAGATTGACACTGTCTATCATCAGATCCATCTTGGCTTTGGGGTATTGGCCTCGCATATCCGCTGCGATGTCCATGTTAAACTTGATGTTGGGATCTGTACTCTTGACCTGTCCGGCAATATCCCCCTCGTTGGCGTCCATATCCAAGGATATATCGTGGTAGGCATAGCCCATGGCTTCCAGTGTATTGACACGGCCATTAAGATTGGCAGTCATGGTCTTTGGATCCAATCCGCGACCTTTGACATGCATGTCTACAGCTACAATACCTAATACAGAGTCTTGGTTTAATATATGTCCGATGTTAAAATTGTCGATCGTCACTTGGGCGTCATAGGTGGTGTCTTGAGGCGCCATGTTGAGGTTTCCATTGACTGTGGCATTGCCCTTGTCCGTATGCAAGGACATGTTGGCATCAAATCCACTCATTCCCCCGGAGAGGGTCCCCGAAAGAGCCATCACATTGGGGAATTGGAAATCTTTTGGTAATAGGGATTTGGCGATGAGCTGATCCAGATCCCTTTTGGATGTGTTCAATTTCTTTACGTCCAGATCGATATTCATACGGTCTACATCAGGAAGTCCTTTGATATGTGCGCTGGCACTAATCTCGGTGTTGTCAAGGGTCTTGAATTCCAGATGGGGAATGTGCAGATCGTTGAGCTTGCCCGATATCCGGCTGTCAATGTAGAAACTTTTGGTCAACAGCGGCTTCATCACTTCCATCGTGTCCAGATCGGGTACAAAGAACCGGATGTCGGTCATATCGATCTGTGTTTTGCGGATATTGGCGTTGATCTGTAAGGACTGGAGATTGTCAGATAATACATCCAGCGAAGGATAGCTTATCTTGATGTAATCCCGGATTGTCGTGCGTGGTGTCTGGGCCAAGAGGTTCTTGATCTCTGCTCCGGTATTGGTATATTCAAAATCGCCTTTGAGCTGTTTAAGATAGAAACCCGAATGATCCTTGGCTGTCAGATTGGCCAATGAACCGGAGATGGAATCCGAAGAATAATATAGGTCATCCAATGCTCCGCCCAGATCTGTTATTTTGATGTTGAAATAATCAAAGCCTTTCATCCGAGGTTGATTGTCATCCTTAAACCAAAAATTGGTTTTGTCTATGGATAACCGCTCGGCGGATACCACCCAGTTGACGGAGCTTGTGTCATTGTTGTTTTGAAGTTGTTTGGTTGTCTTGCCCAACAGGACATAAGAATCCGAACCATCCAACATAAGCTCCCGCAGTCGGACTACTTCTTTATTGAGGTCAATCTCATCGATATTGGCCGAAAGGTTTTTGATGTCAAAGCGGGTATCCATTGCAGAGGACTGATCTGCATAGCTGATCAATATGTTTTTGAGCTGGATGGTCTGTGTCGCAAGGTTGGGAAGGAGTGAACTGTTTTGTGTGTTTTCGTCCGTGATGCCGAAATCCTCCGCTGTGGGTGTGGTGGCTTCTGTCGCCGGAGTCCACTGTTTGATATGTGCGATCAGTCCATCTATGTTGATAGCAGGAACGTCAAACGTCATGTTGTCGGTAAGATCAAAGGTCTTGATACGTGTATCCAGATGCTGTAGGTTGATGTCAGCCCCCATACCGATCATATCGTCGTTGTAGACAAAGCGTATACGGTCTAGCTTGACCTTGTCTATGTCAAAAATCATAGGCGAAGAGGAGGTGTCGGTCTGTGCAGGGGACTCCTCTCCGGAAGAAAAGGCCTGCATGATATAATCAAAATTAAATTGACCGTCTGGAGCTGTCCTGTTGATCTTGGCCGTGATGCCGGTCAGGTCTATTTCCTGGATGGCAACAGTGTTTTTCAGCAATCGCCACATGCTGATATCGACCGATAGCTTCTCTCCGGCCAAAAGGGTATCCCGGCTTTGGTCTTCAAAATAAATGTCTTCCAGAACCAGTTTTTTAGGGAAAGCAATGTTGATGTAACCTATACGAACAGGTGTGCCGATTTTTGTTTCCAAATAATGCGTTACTTTACCCACGACATAGTTTTGGACGGTGGGTTGCCGCAGCAGAAAAACAATCAAGAAAAACAAAACTATCAGGGAACCTACAATCCACAAAATAGTGCGAAGAAAAATTCGTATATATCTATTCAAGCCTCTATAAACTTCGTTAACCTATTCTTTTTAACATAAAACGTAAAAATAGGAGAAAAGTTTGATAAATGATTATATAGCGTCAATAGATTATTCGACAAACCTTAGAATCCCAATAACAACACTATAAATCGTTACCCAAGGAGATCGGCATAGGCACTATGCTCCTATTTGCATGTGTTCCATGACTTTTCCAAAAATGATGATTTCTCCCTTGACCTCAAACCCAACCTTTTCGTAGAGACGTTTTGCATGTGGATTTGTCTTTTCGACCAACAGTCCCAATATTTGATTCTGCTGATATACATATAGGTCAATAACAAATTCCAACAAAGTCTTACCAATGCCTTTGCCTTGTGCCTGTGGACTGACAGCCAAGGTGTCGATATAAATCTCACCGGCTTGGGTTTCTTGACCTGCCTCGTAGTCTGTGCCAAATTCTTTTTTGACAAAGTCTAGGATAGGCTGCCTCAATTTGACAAGATCTTCCCCAGGATATAGACAGATCTGTCCTAGGATCTGATGACCTTCTTCGGCAACAAAAATATGATCGTACGTATATTGATTGTCCGGACGCGCTATAAAATGAGCCATAAACTTGTTTGCCTCATCTATGTCGTCTCGGCCAATAAATTGAAAGACAATCTCGGACATGGCTAGGTTCATCAACCCTGCCAATGTATGGGCTTTGGATGGGTGTGCTTTGCGAATCGTCATATCATGTGTCAA
>NZ_JAAJTJ010000032.1 GCF_011030405.1 Parapedobacter sp. SGR-10 | reverse complement strand
ACGAGATGTTTATTCATCCTTTGTTTGTCTTTTAAGGCATTCATGAGCTCGTTTCACTCGGTTCGACTTCGCTATGCTACGCTCAACATGACGATTTATATTAAAGAATTTCTGTCACAAATCCAGTATTTTCGAGAATGTAAATATTTCATATGTATATTGTTTGACTTTTTAATGGTCATATGGAATATTCATGTGTGCTGTATCTTTGGAAACATGAATATTTCATATATTTGGGCTATAGTCGTATCAACTTAACTATGCGGGAAGCCTCTTTTATAGAACGAAATAAAGAAAAATGGTTGTCAATTGAAAATAATTTGACGAATAAAGATAAGGTAGACCCGGATATACTGGCATCAAACTATATCGAGCTGACGAATGACCTGGCGTATGCCCAGACTTTCTATGCCAGGAGCAAGACCAAGCAATACCTTAATGAACTGGCCATACGTGCTCATCAGTTGGTCTTCAGAGACCAAAAGTCCTCGAACAATAAGATATTGTATTTTTTTCGATACGAGGTGTTTGAGGCTATTTGGACTATTCGCAAACCCCTTTTGTACTCCCTGTTGCTTTTTGTATTGGCGAGTGTTATCGGCTTTGTGTCTTCCCATTATGATGAAGACTTTGTACGTCTGATCATGGGAGACCATTATGTCAATATGACAATCGAGAATATCAAGTCCGGCAATCCGGCCGCTGTCTATCAGCAGGGGAGTGATTGGGGAGGGGCTTTGGCGATCACGATCAATAATGTAAAGGTCGCGTTCTACGCGTTTATCCTTGGCGTCTTTGTCAGTGTAGGCACAGGCTATATTCTATTCAGCAATGGCATTATGGTAGGAGCCTTCCATTATTTGTTTTACAAATATGATGTGCTGCAAGAAGCCATGACCGCGATATGGATCCACGGCACGATCGAACTGTCGGTTATCGTCATTGCAGGAGGCTGTGGTATCGCCATGGGCAATGGTATCCTGTTTCCCGCTTCGTTTACCCGCTTGGAATCGTTCAAACGTGCAGCCAAGCAAGCGACGAAAGTATTGATCAGTACTGTGCCGTTTTTTATCGTGGCAGGTTCTTTAGAAGGGTTTGTCACCCGATACTATCAAGTTTCCCTGGGATTATGTATCAGCATCATTATTGTATCTGCTGTTGCTATTGTTTATTTTTATGTGGTGAAACCTAAACAAATGGCCTTAAAGTACGGATGGAAATAATCGAGTTTGAATTTAAGCGGGAGCGAAAGTTGGGGGAGTTTGTACAGGATTTCATCAACTTGTTGAAAATCATTATAGGTCATTTGAGCAAGGTGCTTTTTAGGATGCTAGCTCTTCCGATTTGTGGTATGTTGCTCGTGGGTTACTACCTCTCTACGCAGCTCAACATGCATGTAGATTATAGTTCGGGCGAGTTGTTTAATGTGATTTCTTCTTTTATGGTAGCCTTTTTGGTCATGACACTTATCGGCATGATCGCTTTCGGATTGACTATAGAGTATTTCATTATGCTGAGGGATCGACGCTGTTTGGATTTTGGTGAAAAGGAAATTTGGCAGGCATTCAAGACACATATAGGGAGTTATTTTCGTTTTTTGGGTGCAGCGATCATTGTAGGTATGCTGACCCTTATTCCCCTTTCTATCGTACTATTTGCGTGTATGTTTGTACCGATGGTAGGTTCGATAGGTATGGGCATTGTGTTTGCCATGGTGGGATTATGGTTCTTTACCGCTTTCATGCTGTATCGGGAAGGATATTATGAGCTGATCGATACGTTTCAAGGGGCCTATACGCTATTGAAAAAGAAGTTTTTCGAATATGGTACGGCATCCTATGTCGTCAATTTCCTGTTTCAGACCTTGCTGTACACGATGACATTGGTGCCATCTGTGGTGATTGGGCTGATTGCCTACAACAGTGTGGGTTTCAACGACAATTTCTTTGACACTTACTTCGGTAAGACTTTGGTCTCCATGGGTGCTTCTTTGCTGACCTTGTTTTTCATTGTTTACAATATGTTCTCCGTATTGAGCTATGGCATCATCTATGAGTCGGGGAAGGAGCTACAGTTTGGTGAGAATGTCTTTCAGCGAATCGCAAAGATAGGGAGGAGGGGTGATGACAAACCGATTTAACCTGTTACTTTATCTGGTTTATCTACTGTTGACCTCAATTTCCACTGATGTTTTAGCACAGACGGTAGATTCGGTGATAACGGAACTAGATTCTATATCGGCAGAAACAATCGAGTCGCAACCGGAATACGAGTACTGGAAGCCCCGGTATTACGATTCCATTCCGATCCTGGCGCAGATGCCTATCGACACTGTGCCGCCTTATGCAGAGATGCTGTCCCGTTATCAAAGCAAGGATTTTGAATATGTGGAAAGTATATCTGAACAGCTCAATTTTTGGGATGAGTTGATCGAGAGGTTTACCAGATTTCTGGACAGTCTTTTTCCCCAGCCCAATGTGAAGGTCTATGATGGCTTCTATACGATCCTAGGGATTTTGGGTGGGATTATTTTTCTTTTTTTGCTCTATAAATTGTTCTTTTCGGGCAAAAAAGTGTATGTACAATTGCCTGAAGAAAAATTGGATGAGGAAGAAGAGATGGCTTTTGTGGAAAGAAACCTTATGCAGGTGGATCTGCACCATTATATCCGTGAAGCCTTGCAAAAGGGAAATTATGCAATGGCTATCCGTTATCAGCAATTGCTCAATATACAGATCCTGCATGAAAAAGGCTATATCCATTGGAAACATACCAAGACCAATGTGGAGTTGATGGAAGATGTGGCCATTAAGGAGTTGAAAGAAGAATTTTTGACCTGTGCTACGCTATTTGATCGGGTATGGTTTGGTGATCGGAAGATTTTGGGACAGGAGTATACAGATATTGAACGGTATTTCAAACAATTTCAACAAAAGTGGTCATGAGAAAGGGTATTGTTGTTTGGATCATCGTAGTGCTTGTAGTCATCGCAGGTATAGCTATTATCGACGCGGGAGTCAAGCGCCCCATCAACTGGCACAAGACATTCAATATACGGGACAAAATCCCTTATGGTCTTTTTGTCTTTCACGAGGAATTGCCCTATATTCTCGGTAAACATCGTACTTATCGTAATTTTGACGATACTTTTTACGAAGAGATAGCACGTTTGGACAGCGCCAAGAAATATGATGTAACATTGATCGCGATCGATCAATACCCCGATCTGGACAATGAAGATACCAAAAAGATCATGCGCTATGTGGAGCAAGGGGGTGACGTATTTCTCTCGGCACTCTATTTTGAAGAATTGCTCATGGATACATTGGGCATCTCTTCTGGGCGGTTGGATTATGTTCGATTCCAACCCACTGATCAGAGGGTCACGTATACCTTGGCAAAAGATACGAACCGTATCAAAGTCGATAAGTCTAATGATTTTTGGATCTTTGACAAGCTCAATGCAAAGAACTGTACCGTATTGGGACATTTGCATTCGAGGGGGAGGGCTTTGCCGAATTTTATTCGTGTAGCTGTGGGCAAAGGAAATATATACCTTCATTTGCAACCGGATGTGTTTGCCAACTACAATATTTTACAGGAAGACAAATTCCGGTACGTAGCTAAGGCCTTACAAGTGATACGATATAAGGAGATCTTATTCTCGGATGTCTATTATGAATGGGAAAAACCACGCACGCCTTTGCGCGTGGTCCTGACGCAACCCGGGTTTTATCAAGCCTGGTATCTGTTGCTGATCGGACTTTTCTTACTGTTGGTTTTCAAAAGCAAACGTGAACAAAGGGCGATTACGGTCATCCGACCTGAACCCAATCTGTCCAAAGACTTTGCCAAGACGATAGGCAATCTGTATTATGAGAATGGCCACCCCGGCAATATCATCCATAAGAAGATCGATTACTTCCTCTTTACGCTACGGTCTCTCTATCATTTGGAAACATTGGATATCCTGGATGAGAAATTTCTAAAACAATTGGCCTCCAAATCGGGAGTAGATCCGGAGGAGACCAAAACCTGTATGCAACTCTTACAGCAATATCGGCAGCACCCACATCATCACATAGACGATGTGAAAACCATAAATAACACGATTGAAGACTTTAAACAAAAAGCCCATATACTATGAACGAATTGGAGAACATAAATAGATTTATGCCCGAATTTGAAAATCGGATAGACCTCACCGCGTTGCAGGCCCGAATGGATGCTGTGCGCGATGAGGTCAAAAAAGTTATCCTGGGCCAGGATCGGGTGATCAATATGCTGTTGGTTTCGATCCTTGCCGGAGGACACTCTCTGATCGAAGGTTTGCCGGGAGTGGCCAAGACTTTGACAGCTAAGCTCATTGCCAAGGCCATTAACAGCGATTTCAAACGTATTCAATTCACCCCCGATCTCATGCCTTCGGACGTGACAGGCTCGTCTATCCTGGATCTGAAAACCAATGAATTTGAATTTCGCCGAGGACCGATCTTTGGCCATATCGTGTTGATCGATGAGATCAACCGGGCTCCGGCCAAGACCCAGTCTTCGCTGTTTGAGTGTATGAGCGAAAGACAAGTAACAGTCGATGGACATACGTATCCAATGGCCAATCCTTTTGTCGTCTTTGCGACACAAAATCCAATCGAGCACGAAGGTACATATCGCCTGCCGGAGGCACAGTTGGACAGGTTCTTGTTCAAGATTGACGTATTGTATCCCGAATTCGAGCAGGAACTCCATATCCTCAGAGAGCACCATGGCCACAAGGCTACAAATAAAGAGGAGTTGGTTCATGCTGTGGTTTCGGCGGATGAGATCGTTCATTTTCAGCACCTGGCCAAATTTATTTTTGTACACGAGGATATCTTGAAATACATTGCCGAGGTGGTCATACAGACCCGGACAAACGCAAATCTGACGTTGGGTGCTTCTCCACGGGCATCGATTGCTATATTGGAAGCTTCCAAGGCGTTGGCTGCTTTGCAAGGCCGTGATTTCGTCACGCCCGAAGATGTCAAATATGTTGCTCCGGCTACATTGGGACACCGGGTACAGCTCACGCCCGAAAAAGAAATGGAAGGATTTTCGACAGACTATATCATTCGCCAGATCGTAGAAAGCGTAGAAATACCCCGCTGATGAAATTTTTGAGGAGCTTATATATTGCCAATCTGTTTTATTACATCCTATTGGGGTTAGCGGCCGTGTACGTGGTGTCGTTCTATGTAGAGCCCTTACGTCCCGTGGCCACTATACTGCTGTGGATTTGGCTGATGGCCATGCTGTGGGATCTGCTGTTCCTCTATTTTCGGACGAATAAAGTGCATATACAGCGACAGTATCCCGAAAAACTGTCCAATGGCGATGCGAATCCCCTAACATTGGAATTACAGAGCTCCTATCCCCTGACGGTTCGTGCTCGGATCCTCGAAGAATTGCCGGAACAATTGCAAATGCGGGATCAGGAACATCGTATGCACTTACGGCCACAACAGCTACACCAAGTAGATTATGTCTTGCATCCTAAGACCAGAGGGATATATACCTTTGGGAGTTGTCACGTATTGGTACAACATTTGGGGCTGTTTGCACGTAAGTTCTCCCTTCGTGACAGGTATCAGATACCGTGTTATCCATCTTTCATACAGATGCGTAAATACCAACTATTGGCAACCACGGACAGGTTGATGGAAATGGGTATCAAGCGTATACGTCGGATAGGGATGACGATGGAATTTGACCACATCCGGGAGTATGTGCGGGGCGATGAATACAGGCACATGAACTGGAAGGCATCTGCCAAACACCAGAAACTGTTGGTCAACCAGTATCAAGAAGAAAAATCCCAACCTATTTATTCGCTGATCGACACCGGGAGAGCGATGCGGATGCCTTTCGAGGGCATGACCTTATTGGATTATGCGATCAATGCCACTTTGGTACTGTCCAATGCCGCTATCCTCAAGCAGGACCGGGCGGGTATGCTGACCTTTTCGACCGAAGTAACCAATCATATCCCGGCAGAAAAGCACAATAACCAGATGCGTAAGATTTCGGACAAGCTGTACGGTATCCAGACACAGTTCCAAGAAACGGAATTTGGCAACTTGTATGCCTTTGCCAAGAAGCACATCAACAAAAGATCATTGCTGTTTGTCTACACCAATTTTGAAACCCTCGATGCGATGGACAGGCAATTGGCTTATCTCAAGATGCTGAATAAGAGCCACGTCGTGGTCGTGATTGTCTTTAAGAATACCGAACTGATTGCGCTTTCCAAAGAAAAGGCGACCAAGACCATCGATATATATAACAAGATCATCGCCGAAAAATTTGTCTACGAAAAACATTTGATCATTCAAGAACTCAATCGGCATGGCTTGCAGACGATCTATACTGCTCCGGAAGATTTGAGTATCAACTCTATCAACAAGTATCTGGAAATCAAGGCCAGAGGGTTGATATAAGTGGGAGGTAAGGTAAAGTTTAAAAAAACCAAATAAAATCATTCCGCAAATGTACTCTGTATCACTTGATGTACCTCTTCACGGCTATTGACAGCCAGTTTAAGGTAGAGTCTGCGGATATGGTATTTTGTCGTGTTGATACTGATATGCAACCTTTCGGTGATCTCCTGGTTTGTCAATTTCTTCCAGATACACAGCAGGACATCCACTTCCCTGTCCGTGAGATCATATTGCGCCTTCAGCTCGGCAATTACTTCCTCTTGCAGATCGGGTAATACCTGTCCCGCGCCGTTTCCGTTTTTCCAGATCGTATGTTGGATCTTTTTGAGACGTTCCAGTTCATGGAGATGTCTGTTCAGTCTTTCTTTGTACATTTCGTTTTCATCCTGCACGGCCTTTACCTTAAAGACCAGCGCAAAACTGATACCGATGATTTCTAAAATATTGGCCAACCGGATGACATTGATGTCGAAGTAGGACAAAAAAGGTAAGCTAAAATACTTATTTAAAGTATAAAAGACCGAAATGAGCGCAACTATTCCAAACGAAAGCAGCAAAAATCGTGCATATACATCCCTGCGGAACATCCTAAACGCTTGATACAGGCATATAACGGGGAATGTATAAAAAAACACACTGGCCAGATAGCGGAAGAACATATGTTCTGTCAACGTGTAAAACAGTACTGAGCCGAATATACAGCAGATCAGAGGTTTGGCCAACCGTTTGAATTGAGGCATATTGTGCTTTAGATCCAGAAAATAATAGGCAAACAACCCCGCCAACGTAGCACAGACGGCAATATTCCAGATCAGGTAGTGCTGCATGAAAAATCGACCCTGAGATAGGAAGTAGAACATTCCGTCTTGATAGCAAAAAATCAAGAGCAGGCTCAGTTGCAGTAGCGAATAGAGGATAAAACCTCTGTCCCTAAAGATAAGGTAAAGCACGAAATTAAGGATAATGGACATCATCGCTAGCCCATAGTACAAGCTGTTGCGTACAAGGTTGACCGATTCTTCCTTTATGAACTGTGAGGGTCTGTATACCGCTACGTCCAGCCCCCTGATCGATCTATCTTTCGTTCGGAGATAATACGCCGCTGCCTGGCTGTTAAAAAAATATAGCGGATAGCGTCCCTGCACCTTTTGCTTAGCGTGGTTGATATCCTGGTGTATCCGTACAAAACCCTCTCCTTGATCAACATATAGGTCATACGTTACAAATTGGGACGATGGGATCTGGAAAACGATCGGTATTCCCTGCATAGCCGGAGGAATGTTTCCCTTTATCCAGGTGTCGCCCTGTACATCTTTTGCCATGTACAAGCTGTCGTTGCCCGGAATGGGCTCAAACTGTAGCCCAGCTACCTCGCCCGGAATGGGAGTAGGAGATTGCGCATACAACACTTCTGAAATTCCCAAAACCAAAAGGAGTGTTCCTATACAAACAGTCAGCTGATGATATACCAAGATAAGGGAAATTCTCATAAAAGCGAAAAGGGGTCAGTTAAGTGCATATACAAAACTAAGATTTTTTTGCAGATCATTCTACATAAAGAAACATATTGGCACGTGAACAACGGCAGGCTAACTGTAGGTAATCCTTGTGTCAGTGGGAAATGTCTTCGGAAGTACATGCACTCTACAACCATTATAATTTAAAAATCACTGCTTTTTTGCAAAACCACCCCTATGGGGTGGGAAATATTTTAGAACATATCTATATGTTTGTGGCGCAACAACTACAAAAAATAACCAATCGTCTATTGATGGGTTGATCTACCAGGTGAAAATGCTTTGATGATGTACTATACGACGGACAATCCAACTTAGGTATAAAAGAATTAAAGAAATGAATACATCAAAACCAAGCCTCCTAAGGTATTATATATGCCTTGCGTTGACCTCCATGCTGTCGTTTTCAGCCACGGCGCAGGTGGTATTTACCAAGGCTACCTATCCTTCCGGCATGTATCCTACCTCTATCGCATGGAGTGATTTCAACGGCGACGGCAAGCCTGACCTGGTCACAGGAAGCGACTTTTGGAATGAAGTTCCCGAAAACGGTGTCGCCGTATCCCTCAACAACGGCGACGGAACCTATGCTCCGGCTGTAAACTACCTGACAGAGGATCAGTACACCTCGGTGACAGCTGTGCAGACCGGCGACCTCAATGGCGACGGTCACCCCGACATCATCGCCGCAAGATGGAACCGCACCGCCATGAGCGACCAGCACCATTTGGTCATCCTGTGGAATGACGGCAATGGCACATTCCCCACTAAAACAGAATATGCCATCTCCGGCGGCTGGGCAATGGGGCTGGCGGTCAGCGACCTCAACGGCGATGGTCTTCCCGATGTGGCCTTATCCGCCACCGCCGAAGATATAGCCGTATATATCAATAACGGCAACGGCACATTAGCCTTCCCGGTCGCGTATCCTGTAAATTACGGCAGGGGGCTGAGCATAGCCGATGTCAATGGCGACGGTCGCCCCGATATGCTCTCCGCTGATGGCCCTTCCAATACGGTATCTGTGCTGCTCGGCAACGGCGACGGAACATTTGCCACTGCCGTCACCTATCCGACAGGAAATTATGCGATACATACATCTATTAGCGACCTAAACGGCGACGGACACAACGATCTGGTCGTCGCCAACCGCAATGACAACACCATATCCGTATTGCTCAACAACGGCAACGGCACCTTTGCCGCGCATACCACCTACGCTGTCGGCAACAGCCCTGCCGGAACGGCGATCGGAGACCTAGACGGCGACGGTCATGCAGACATAGCTGCTGTCAGCCAGGGTTCTGCCTATGTGTCCATCCTGATCAACAAAGGAGACGGTACGTTCTATCAGCAGCGCATGCTGAGCCATGCGGATTTTCTGCCTTTTGACGTAGTCATAGCCGATCTGGATAGCGATGGTCGCAACGATATCGCCACCGTCTCCGCAGGGCACGGCACCACGCACGTCTTTCTCAATCGGGGTGGCTATGCTCCCGGCTCCGGCAATATCCTCTACGTCAACAAAAATGTAGACCAGAATGCCGCCGGATACACCGGCAACGGCTCCTCCTGGGACAATGCCCTCCCCGAGCTTGCGGATGCGCTGCAATGGGCCGATGACAACCAAAGCAACTGGACGACCGGCAATCCCTTGCAGATATGGGTGGCCAAAGGCGAATACCAGCCCACTTCGGGCACTGCGTTCAGCTTGGTGGAGCATGTGCGCGTTTATGGCGGTTTTGCCGATACTGGCAACCCCGCTATGGGCGACCGGAACTGGGCAGGTAACCCGACCATTCTGAAAGGCAATGGTGCTTCTGTCGTCAGAAATGTAGGAACGCTGACAGCCAGCGCAGTTCTTGACGGCTTTACGCTGACCGATGGCAATGCTTCAGGTGTCGGAAATCTGTCGAGAGGTGGAGGTATTTTTCTTGATGAAGCCGCACCCACCCTTACTAACCTGATTATTCGCGACAATACCGCGGACCTAAACGGTGGTGGGATACATTTCGTGTATTCCGCATCGGTCTTGACGAATGTCAGCATCTACAACAATTCCGCCGGCCAAAATGGTGGAGGGGTTTACCATTATGGAAACAATAGTTTATACCCGCCCGCCACGCTTACCAATGTCACTATATCCTACAATACCGCCGCTAACGGAGGCTCCGATTGGTACAATCATAGTGGAGTGGCCATTGTCCGCAACAGTATCATCTGGGATATGAGTGCCAACAGTGTTTTCGGAGAGCTATACGATGTGAAGAACAGCCTGGTGCAGGGTCAGACGCACAGTGCCTATACCGCTGTGGTAAACAACAATCTGCCTGCCGCTACCGATCCGCTTTTCAACGATACGGAAAGTGGTGATTTTACATTGCAAACAGGCAGTCCGGCTATCGATGCCGGCGACAATGGCTACATCACGGCAAGCACCGATCTGGCAGGCAATCCCCGCATACAGAATAATACCGTGGATCTCGGGGCGTATGAAAATCAGGTGACACCACCCTGCGTAGTCCATATCCCCGATGCGAACTTTAAAGCTGCTTTGTTGGCAAATACAGCCATCAACACCGACGGCGACGGCGAAATACAATGCAACGAAGCAATAGCATTTACCGGAACGATCTCTGTTGCCAATCGTGGCATTGCCGACCTTACCGGGATTGAGGCTTTTGTCAATATTGTTGCTTTGTACTGTGATCGTAATCAATTAACCTCGTTAGATGTCAGCCAAAATACGGCATTGACAACTTTGTGGTGTGATAATAATCAGCTGACCACCTTGGATGTAAGTCAGAATTTGGTATTGGTATATTTATTCTGCTATGATAATCAGTTGACTACATTAGATGTTAACCAAAATACGACATTGGAATATTTGAATTGCAGTAATAATCAGCTGACCGCTCTGGATGTCAACCAGAATACGGTATTGAAAGGTTTGACATGCGACAATAATCAGTTGGTCACGCTGGATGTCAGCCAAAATACGGCATTGGTAAATTTGTACGGCTATGATAATCAGCTGACGGCCTTGGATGTCAGTAACAACACGGCATTGGAACAGTTGAATTGCAGTAATAATCAGCTGACTGCTCTGGATGTCAGTCAGAATACGGCATTGGTAATGTTGCTCTGTAACAATAATCAACTGACCACATTAAACGTCAAAAACGGGAATAATTCAAGTGTTGCAAATGCTTTTTTTAGGGTCAATAATAACCCAAATCTGACCTGTATTCAGGTGGACAACATCGCTTATAGTACGGCGAACTGGACGACGTATGTAGATAGCCAATCGAGCTTTAGCGAGGATTGTTCGAACCAGCCGCCGACCGACATCAGCCTGAGCAGCACCAGCGTCAATCAAAGTGGCGGAGCCAATGCCGTAGTCGGTACGCTCAGCAGCACCGACCCCGACAACGGGAATACGCATACCTATACGCTGGTATCCGGCACGGGTAGTGACCACAATAGCTTATTCAATATCTCGGGCAATCAGCTCCGTGTCGACAATCCCGCCAACATGGCCGCGGGAAGCTACTCGGTGCGCATCCGGACTGAGGACAATCACGGAGCTACATTTGATAAACCCTTTACCGTCACGGTAGTGGACGATATAGCACCGGTGGTCACGACTGTATCCGTCCCTGCGAATAATACATATATCGCCGGGCAGAACCTCGACTTTACGGTCCACTTTAGCGAACCTGTTACCGTGAATACGAGCGGTGGTACCCCACGTATCGCTCTGACTATCGGTACGGCCACCCGATATGCCGGTTATTTCAGTGGTTCGGGTGCCTCCGCGATCACGTTCCGCTATACAGTCGCCGAAGGGGACCTTGACACGGACGGTATTACCGTCGGTACGCTGGGACTGACCGGTGGTGCCATCCAAGACGAAGCAAACAATAATGCCGTACTGACGCTGAACAGTGTAGGCAATACAGGTGCTGTCCTCGTGGACGCGGTACCTCCGGCCGCACCGACCGGTCTTACAGCCACGTTTGGCAATGCGCAGGTAAACCTGCAATGGGATGCCAATGCCGAAACTGATCTTGACGGGTATCGTGTCTATTTCGGCACTACTGCCGGACAGCTCAGCTTGCTCGCATCCGTCCCGGCCGGAACAACCGCATACCTGCACCAGTCGCTGACCAACGGTACGACTTACTATTACGAAGTAAGAGCCGTAGACCGGGTCGGTAATGCAAGCCTCGGCTCGGCAATGGTATCGGCCACACCGCAGGCACCGCAAACGATCACATTCAATCCTCTGCCGGACAAAGTATATGGCGACGCGGCATTCGCGTTGACCGCTACGGCCTCTTCCGATCTTACAGTCAGCTACAGCAGCAGTGATCCTGCCATAGCTTCGGTATCCGGCAGTATCGTGACCATTCACGCCGCCGGCACAGTTACCATTACCGCGAGCCAGAGCGGCAATGCCGCTTATCTGCCTGCGGCAGATGTAGAGCAGGTGTTGACTATCAATAAAGCCCCGCAGACGATTACGTTCATCTCGCCCGGCACACTGGCACGTGATGCCGGTACGGTCGCTCTCGATGTATCAGGCAGCAGCGGCCTGCCTGTGACGTTGTCCATCGATGACGAACAGGTCGCTACGCTGGACGGCCTGTCCCTGATCGTCAAGCGCCTGGGTACAGTTACCGTCACGGCGACACAGCCCGGCAACCATAACTACCTGCCTGCCGACCCCGTATCGGTCAGCATACGTATCGCCAATGATGCCAACGCCGCATTGCCGATCCGTGTGCATCAGGCCGTATCGCCCAACGGTGACGGGATCAACGACTTCCTGATGCTCGAGGGTATTCGTGACTATCCCGAAAATAGGATCACCATCTTCGACAAGTCCGGCAAGGTACTGGCCGAGATCGAAAGTTATGACAACCGTGATCGGGTATTCACGGGACAGTATGTCCGCGACGGTACATATTATTATTACCTGGATGTGAAAGACGGCAACGAATGGAAACGGGAGAAGGGATTTTTTGTGGTGAAACGGACAGTGAATTGATAATTGATAATTGAAAGTGGAGAGTGGATAATTGAGAGTTGAAAATGGAGAATTAGGAATTTAAAAGCCTGACTACTGACCACTGACCACTGATAACTGACTAAAAATGAAAATAACAACAACCAATCTATTGATCGTGCTATTGGCCTTTCTACCGTTTTACGGCTGGGCTCAGCACGGGGTAAGCTACAACCAGTTCGGGCAGTTGCGCAATTCGTTCAATGGTTCGCTGAGCACGATGGATCCGGGAGGAAGCCTGTCGGTTCTCGGCCGCAGCCAATGGGTCGGCGTGGATGGTGCCCCCAAGTCTGTATGGGCCAGTGGCAATGTAGGATTCCGTAATGCTCTGCTGTCGGTGGGCTTCGATGCGAAGCATGCGGCCATGGGGGTTTCAAAAGAGACGGAATTTTCGGGTTATGTGGCCAAAGCGGTCCGTATCACCGAGGAGGAGTACCTGAGCCTGTCGATGGGAGGTGGTCTGATCCACTTTCAGGGTAACTATATGGGTATTGACGATCGCAATGATCCCTCGTTCCGGGAGGATGTCCGGGAGACAAGTGGGTTTCTAAGTATCGGCACGAGTTACTATCGTCCGGATCGGTATTACTTTGGCATATCGATGCCGAGGTTTTCGTTGGGTCGCCGGGGCAATGTAGACTACGAATTCCGGAATGTGTACTACATCACTGCCGGTGCTTTGATCGGTCTGGATGAGGCTTTTCATCTTCGTCCCTCGCTGTTGGTGAGCCATATGGATGATCTGACACCGCGCTACGACGTGAGCGTGCTGCTGTTCATGGCACGTAAACTGGGTCTGGGGATGGGCGTGCAGAACCAAGGAGACCTATCGGCGCTGATGCAGCTTAACTTCGGAGACTTTGGTATCGGCTACAGCTACCAGTTTGCCGGCAGGAGCCACACGTTAAACCAACGTATTTCGACCAATACACACGAGGTAGGACTGCGTTACAGAGTGGGAGGTATAGGGTTGCTGTAAAGGCAAAAAATCTCTTTTGCCCTAATTTTTTCTCCCGGGCATTCGTGAATCCAAAGCATTTTATCTAAGTTTGAAATATGATTCAGATAAAGAGCTTTGTATTTAATCCTTATCAAGAGAATACCTATGTTCTTTACGATGAGGAGTCGAGAGACTGCTTGATCGTCGATCCCGGCATGGATGGCCCTGCCGAAGAACGTATGTTGCAATCATTTATCGAGGAGGAGGGGCTAAATCCTGTGTTGCTGCTCAATACACATTGTCATATAGACCATGTGCTGGGCAATCACTATGTTTTTGAGCAATGGGGTCTGATCCCGCAATTCCATAAAAATGAAGTACCTATCCTGGTGGCTGTAGACAACTACGCCCCCCAGATGGGGATCCGATATGAAACATCTCCCATACCCACCACCTTCTTGGAAGAAGGACAAAATATTGACTTTGGTGCGCATACGTTGAAGGTTATTTTTGCACCCGGACATTCGCCCGGCCATGTATGCTATTTTTCGGAAGCCCAAAATTTTTTGCTGGGTGGTGATGTACTTTTCCGAAACAGTATAGGACGTACAGACCTGCCCGGGGGGAATCATGAGATCCTATTGCGAAGTATCGAGACACAGCTATATACCTTGTCCGAAGAGACCATTGTCTATCCTGGCCATGGCCCACATACAACCATAGGCTTTGAAAAGAAGACCAACCCTTTTGTTCGCGCATGAGAAAATTGAGAGTACCCCTTCTGTTTGCTGTGCGTTACCTTTTTTCCAAAAAATCGGTCAATGCCATCAATGTCATCTCTGCCATCAGTGTGGTCGGTGTCTTTGTGAGCACAGCAGCGCTGGTTATCGTGCTTTCCTTTTACAATGGGATGGAGAAATTTATCCTGTCAATGTACAGCAGTTTTGCACCCCATCTACGAATAGAACCGGTAAAAGGCAAACTGTTTGACGGAAGTGGGATCCCATTTGAAGAACTCCGCTCGGACACGGCATTACAAAGCTATTCCGAAGTATTGGAAGACAAGGTACTCGTACAATACGATAACCAACAGTTCATTGGTCTGGTCAAAGGAGTTCCACCCCAAAGTCTACACAACCAAAATGAAAACGAAATCCTACAAAGCGGCATATATTCGATACAGACAGATTCGACCAATATGGCACTGATAGGTGCGCAGATACAGGCCAATCTGAAAGTACCTATATCGGGCATATACAATAATGTACAACTTTTTTTTCCGCGCAAGGATATCTCCATCCACAACCTCAATCCCTTGGAGGACTTCAATATCCAAAACATTGATGTGGTGGGTGTGTTGACTTATCAACCTGAATTTGATAATCTTGTACTTGCTCCTATAGGGTTTGTACGGGATCTGTTGGGGGAAGAGCATAAAATATCGGCAGTAGAGATATATCTCAAAAACCCGAACCATATCGATAAAGTGCAGAAAAAATTCCAAAAGGAATTGGGAGCTGATTTTGATGTCAAGAATAGACAGCAACAGAATCCTACCTTGTATAAGACCATCAAGTCGGAGAAATGGATCGTTTTTTTTATCCTGACCTTTATCGGTATCATCGCCATATTCAATATTGTCGGATCACTGACCATGTTGGTCATCGACAAAAAGGAAGATATGAAAATCCTGCAGAGCTTAGGAGCTGAGCGGAGTATGGTCGAGGGTATTTTCTTCCTTGAAGGAGTGTTTATTTCACTGATTGGAGGGACAGTGGGTATTATCGTAGGCTATATTTTCTGTAAGCTACAGGAAATGTACGGGTTCATCCGTACGGGTAGCGAAGAAGGCTCACTCATCGATGTGTATCCGATCGACATCCGTCTGGAAGATTTTATATTGGTATTTCTGACCGTTGTCGCACTATCACTGATCGTGTCTTACTTTTCTTCTAAACTCAGCGTGAAAGAAATAGGTAGAGTCACGGATATCAGGAGCGAATGAGATTGGGTGTATTAAAGCAGCCCAAGCTCTAGTTTTGCTTCTTCGGTCATCATGTCCCGGTTCCATGGGGGATCGAAAGTCAATTCGACGAGCGCTTCGCTGACACCTTCGATGGCGGACAGTTTCTGTTGTACTTCGTCCATGATGTCTCCAGCGACAGGACAGTTGGGAGCAGTCAGCGTCATGACCACTTTGGCAATGCCTCCCTCTTTGGTAATGATTTCGTACACCAAACCCAGATCGATGATATTGGCAGGCTTAAGCTCTGGATCGTATATGGTTTCCAGTGTCTCCCGAATTTTTGGGGCCATCCCTAGAGGATCTATAATTATAATATTACTCATTGTTGATTTATTTTGACTTCCTGATAGATACGCTCTAACAAGGATACGTTTTTTTCGGGGGAATATTTTTCCCAATATTCATTTTTACAATTTTCGGACATCTGTTTCTTTTCCTCTAAGCGTAGATATTGCCAGTTGTACAACGCTTGTATAAGGCTATTTTTGTCATTCGGCTCTATATGTAGCCCATTTTTTCCCGGCTGTACCATTTCACTGAGAATACCGATCTTAGAAGCAATCACGGGTGTGCCGCTTGCGAACGCGTCCAATATGGTCATGGGCATGCCTTCAAAACAGACAGATGGCATGATCAGTGCTTGGCTGCAAGATAGCGTCTCATGTAGCACTTCTTTAGGCTGAAATCCATAGTATTCAATGTTGGTATGCAGGTGTACATACTTTTTTACGGTATCCTGCAGGGGGCCGGTGCCATAAATCTTCAGTACGAGGCCCGATTCGGCAAATGCTTCCAACATAGGGGTGATCCCTTTTTCGACAGATAGCCGTCCAATGTACACAAAGTAATTTTCTCTTGTGTGCGCTGTTTGCTGTACTATTGGGTAGACAAAGTTTGGCTTGACGGCTATTTGATTAGAAGCCAGTCGGAGAGAGGATTGTAAAAGCAGTCCTTTGGCAAATTCAGAAAAAACCAAAAACTTATCTACGTGTTGCCAAGTGCCTATTTTTTTATGAAAATAATAAGTAAAAGCTGTTAAAAACGTTTTTATCCATGAATTATCCAGAACCTTGTTGCGAACAGATTTCCATGGGAACTCTTTTGTTATGGTATCTGTAAATACTTTTCCTTTGTGAAAAAGTATAGCAGATGGATCTAGGATACGAAAATTGTGCAGCGTCTGAACGACAGGAACCTTTCGCTTGTAAAGACTTCTGAATAACAAGGGGCCGATAGCGTAATGCGTATTGTGCACATGGACGATATCTGGGGCGAATGATTTGACTTCTTTAAGAACCTTTTGGGCAGAAAAGATATTCCATGGATAAAACAGGTATTGCAATACGCCTTTCCATCCTTTTTTATTGCGAAGCCGAACTGATTTTACATCATGCCGTGTAGCGAGTAACTTCATTTCCTGCTCAAAAACGACATCTTCTCCACCGTGGTGTTGATAAAAATTATGTACGATCAGTATCCGCATGTCATGATGTCTCTTGCAAACATATAATTTTTTCTTTGGTAATTATACATTTCTTTTAACCAAACTTTGCCGTCCTTTCGATGAGGAGATACGACGAAGAGAAATCTATGGCCAAGTAGGGGATTAACCCTGTTCAACCATAGATTTCTCCTCATTCTTCGTCGAAATGACGAGTTGGTTACTAAAGTATATAATCGCCTTTTCTTTCAGTACATGATATTTTTAAACCCTTTACTGTCCGTAGCGTTCCGTAGGTTTTCTACGGACTTTACAAATGAAATAGGAGTCTTCTGACTTCATTCATAACAGGTTGTCCGGAGATTACCTGTGTCATTGTCGAATCTTTAGAAGCCGTTTAAAAACAATAATATTATTGTCATTCTGACCGGAACGAAGTGGAGCGGAAGAATCTCATCATGGCTAATACCCGTTTAGATGAGATGTATTGTTGCATCAGCCCCACATGCACCAACACGTCCCTGATGCCTGCTTGCGCAGTCGGCTTCGCTTTGCTCCGCTCAACATGACGAAAAAAGGTTTAAATAAAATTTAAACAATCTCTTAGTGACCACTTCGCTCAACACTAAGGATAGTAGAGGGTCCTATACTAAACCTTTCTCTACAAAATTAAGATTTTTGGCTGGCATTCCTTTAGATGAAAAGAATTGCTAAAATTTAATACTTATCTTAGCAAGCATGTACGTAAACGAGATATATGCTGAAAAAATAAGTGAACGATTGGCACGTAGAGATTTGCCCAAGTCTCCGGAAAATCTGTATGCCCCTATAGACTATATCCTAAATCTGTCGGGCAAGCGTATTCGTCCTTTATTGGTGTTGTTGGGTGCTGACTTATTTGGCCTTGAGAATATGGAGCACGCCTTACCGGCATCCGTAGCAATAGAGTATTTTCATAATTTTTCGCTCATCCATGACGACATCATGGATAAGGCTCCTTTGCGAAGAGGACAGCAGACTATCCATCAAAAGTGGAATGACAATGTCGCTATCCTTTCGGGCGATGCTTTGTTGGTCAAAGCTTATGAACAATTGGCGCAATGCCCACCTCATCTTATCCCCGAATTGCTGCGGGTGTTCAATCGGGTGGCTTTGGAAGTGTGTGAAGGACAACAATTGGATATGGATTTTGAAGAGCTGGATCATATCCGAAAGGAGGAATATATCGAGATGATCCGCTTGAAAACTTCGGTACTGATCGGAGGTGCTTTGGAAATGGGTGCTGTCATCGCTGAGGCTTCCATAGAGAATAGGGCAAAGCTTTACAATTTTGGTGTGCATCTAGGCATTGCCTTTCAGTTGCAGGATGATATTTTGGATGCCTTTGGAAGTATGGAAGCTTTTGGTAAGCAGATAGGCGGAGATATTATTGTCAATAAAAAAACGATTCTGCATATTTTGTTGCGGGATAACCTGCAAGAAGAAGATAGATCGTATTTCAAAAATCTGCTAGATTTGGGGGAGAAAGAGGCAGACAGAAAAATTGCAGAGATGAAAAGCCTGTATATGAAGTACGCTATCCAGCAAAGAGCAGATGAAATAAAGCAGCGTTATACCCAATTGGCTTATAGCAATTTGGATGCTGTGGAGGTCGCTGCGGCACGTAAGGTAGCGCTGTACGAACTGGCTGATCGGCTAATGCATAGAAAACAATAAAGATAGTTTTCCTGTTGTTTTTAGGTTTTATTTTATTACCTTGGTAAGAAAATAGTATAGGATTTCTCATGGAGCCCATAAAAATCACATTGTTTCAAGCTTACTTATTCTGGGAAAATGTCGAAAAGAACCTGCCAAACTTAAGCCTGCGGTTGTCGGCATTGAAAGAAAAGACAGATTTGATATTGCTTCCTGAGATGTTTAATACAGGTTTTACCATGAATGTGGAAAAGTGTGCCGAAAAGATGGACGGTACGACGGTACAGTGGATGTACGAGACCGCCAAAACATATGAATGTATAGTCGCAGGATCGCTTATTATCGAAGAGGAAGGTAGGTATTACAATAGGTTTGTATGGATGTCTCCGGATGGCAGTTATGTACATTACGACAAACGTCATTTGTTTGGAATGGCCGGAGAGAACGAGGTTTTTACGTCTGGCAATTCCCGTATTATGCTTCAGCTCAAAGGTTGGAAGATCTGTCCGATGATCTGCTATGATCTACGTTTCCCTGTATGGAGCCGCAATCACGTAGAGGGATATGACCTTTTGGTATATATTGCCAGTTGGCCGGATAAGCGATCTGCCCATTGGAGAACCTTGATACCTGCCCGGGCTATCGAAAACCAAGCTTTTGTGATTGGTGTCAATAGGGTAGGACATGATGGGAATGAGGTGTATTATTCAGGAGGATCTATGTGTATTTCTCCTGTTGGAGACGTGGTCTATTACAAGCCCGAAGATGAAGATCTATATACATTTACACTCCAACCCAAGGATCTGGAAAGAGCTAGGGAACAGTTTCCTTTCTTGAAAGATGCAGATAAATTTTCTATCATGTAGAGACGTTGCAACGTCTCTACTCGTTTTGAGCGGCCTCTGCTTCCAGATCTTCCAACGTCTTTTTCGGTTTGGCGGCTACTTTTTCTTTTCCAAACAATAGATTCCAAATATTTCGGGACTCCTTGGTCAACAAAGGAGAGATAATGGACAAAATCAATACATATACCACCACAAACGACTGTATGACGGGCAATAATCCTCCTGCTTTGCCGATATTGGCCATGATAATCGAGAATTCGCCCCGTGCAGACAAAGTCAAACCGATGTCGAAGGAGGCCTTGGGCTTCAGCTTAGAAAAATAGGCGGCAAAGTAACCCGATGCTACATTGCCCAATACAGTCACCACGGCTGCTAGGGTAGCCCAACCTATTGCTCCGCCCAGTGAATAGATGTCGATGGAGAGACCGAAGCTAAAGAAGAACATAGCACCGAAAAAATCCTTGTAAGGCAACACCATAGCTTCTATCTTCTTGATATATTTTGAATCGGCAAATACGAGACCCGCCATCAGTGCGCCGATCGCTTCGGCTACATGTATCGTTTCAGAAAAACCTGCTATTACAAACAGTGAACTGAAGATAATGAGTATAAAAAGCTCAGAAGTTTTTTCATGCAGTAACCGATCGATGAAAGGAATAAGCTTTCTTCCTAAAAACAAGAATGCAAGGATAAAGCCTAAGGCCATTAAGGATGTTCCCAAAACTGCTCCAAAGGAGGTTCCCCCTGTCAATATCAATCCCGAGAGGAAGGATATGTGCATGGCAATGAACAGATCGTCAAACATGATCATGCCCATGATGACCTCTGTTTCCGGATTGGCCGTACGCTTCAGATCTGTCAAGACCTTGGCTACTATGGCTGTGGACGAACTAGTCATCAGACCGCAGAGTACCATCAATTCCTTGAATGGTAAATCCATCAGCCACCCGATCAATATACCCGAAACAAAATTGATAATGACATAAAGAACGCCGCCAGTTACAATGGATTTGCCGGATTTGAGCAGCCTTCCGACCGAGAATTCCAATCCTAGATAGAACAAGAGGAATAGGACACCCAAACGTCCCATAAACTCAATGAAGGGTTTGCTTTCCGTAAATGTAAAGAATTTCCAAACACCTTTGAATCCATCAGTAAGCGATGGATTGTTTGTTTGGGCGAGTAAGTTGGCAACAAAATCAGGGTATTGTTCGTTGCCTAGCAGCATGCCGATAATAATAAAAAATGGAATAACCGAAAAGCGTAAGCGATTTGCAAGCAGGCCCACAAGGGCAACTAATAAAACAGCTATACCTATTTCTAAAATTATAATATGCGACATGCTATCTTCCTATATCAATATTTCTTTTAAAAGTTTGATGTTTTTCTGTTTACCGGCGATAACCAATGTCACGCCAGGGCGGATAACGTAATCTGGCCCAGGGTTGATGATCGTTTCGTCATCCCGAATAGCTGCGATGATAGAAGCACCTGTTCGCTGTCTGACTTCTAGCTCGCCAATGCTTTTGTTTACCCCATCGTTGGAAGGACCGACCTTGTACCACTCTATACGTAGATCATCCAGGGCAACCTCGATGGTTTCCAAAGCTTTGGGTTTGTAGGACAACCCCCCCAAAATACCAGCCATTTGCCTTGACTCCTCATCGGAAAGAGTCATCACGCAATGTGTCTCATTGTCCTCGTCATCCCGGCGGTATAGTTCTCTGCGACCATCATCATGGATGACGATAACCATGTTATCGCCTGCATCTGTTTCGATCTGATACTTTTTGCCAATTCCAATTAGATCACTTTCTCTAACTATCGACATGATTTATATGTTTTGATGAATACTCAGTATGAAGCTTAACAAACTTAAATAAATTTATGCATAGATGCAAAGAGTTAAAGGCTGAAAGCCTTTAACTCTTTGCATCTATCAATTTATAATTACCGTCTTCTTTTATTTCTGGCCTGCCTATAGCAATGGTCTTTGCATGATAAAACAGATATACCCATCCCTCCGGTGCCCCCTTTTCCCAATATTGGAGTCGGAGGTCTCTGGCTAGGCGCCCATCATAATCATATTTGGCAATAAAATTCTTAAAGAGTTCCTCCGGTTCGGGCAGGACGTCCCCTCCGAAGAAGAAATGTTCTCCGCCTGTTTGGATATGGAAGGCCTGATGGTAGGGGGTATGCCCTCCGTTGAGCACATAGCCGATCTCATGATTGACTGCCCCTTCTCCTTCTACCAAGGTGAGATTTCCACTGCGCTGCAATACATCCAGAATGGCCGTATCATAGGAGGTCGACGCACCACTGTAAGCGTATTCCCATTCTCCTTGTTGCACGATATACTCCGCATCCGGAAAGGCGACTCGGCCTGCTCCCTGGCCAAAATCAACCATTCCTCCTGTATGGTCCCTGTGTAGGTGGGACATGAGTACGTACTTGATTTCTTCCACTTCAAATCCCAGTTTTTTGATGTTATGGTGAATGAGAAGCTCGTCATCGGCTGTCCGCAATCCAAGTCCCGTATCGCACAAAACCAGGCCACTACTAGTCTCGATCAAAAATGGGTGTACATGCACAAACAAAGAGCCGGGCCTGTCTTTGGGGTCGTCTTTTTGTGGGTCAAAAGGAATAAATTTTTTGCTGCTATCGACGGAAAAAGAGCCTTCAAAAAGAGAGTGTGCCTGTATCATCTTTTATTGTGTTGTAAATATGAGAGTTATGCCAAATCGCAGTAAATACACATCTGCCAGATTAGGATACTATACCTGTAAAACTGTATATTTACGGGTAAATAGTGCCGTAAAGATATGCAAAAAAGGTGGGTCCTAAAACCAAAAAACGATATTGAAAAGGTAAAAAAGCTACAATCTGCATTAGGAACTAGGCCGATTGTTGCGGAGTTATTGGTCAATAGGAGTATCGAATCTTTCGAACAGTCTCGGGCATTTTTCAGACCTAGCTTGGAGGATCTGCACGATCCATTCCTGATGAAGGATATGGACAAGGCTATAGCACGTATCGAAAAGGCCATCGGCAACAATGAAAAGATTCTGATCTATGGCGATTATGATGTAGATGGAACCACGGCAGTAGCCGTCGTCTATAGTTTTTTTCGTGCCTTTCACTCCCGCATCGAATTCTATGTTCCGGATCGCTATGCAGAGGGGTATGGCATTTCTACACAAGGAATAGATTACGCTGCTGACAATGGCTTCTCGTTGATTATTGCGTTGGACTGCGGTATCAAGGCCATCTCTAAAATAGCTTATGCCAATACCCGCGGAGTAGATTTCATTGTCGGTGACCATCACTTTCCGGGCGAGCAACTTCCTCAGGCTATTGCTGTTTTGGATCCCAAACGTCAGGATTGTATGTATCCTTACAAGGAGCTTTCGGGCTGTGGCATAGGTTTTAAGATCATCGAGGCATTCGTCAAAAAGAACAATATGGATTCGGGATTGCTCTATCAATATCTCGATCTGGTCGCTGTAAGCATTGCTTCGGATATTGTGCCTATTACAGGGGAGAACCGAGTTTTGGCGCATTTTGGATTGAAGAAACTCAATTCAAACCCCAGTATAGGCCTTCAGGCCCTGATCAAACTATCCAATAACAAGTCGGGTGTGTTTTCGATCAATGATATTGTCTTTCAGATAGGACCGCGAATCAATGCGGCCGGACGGATAGATCATGCTAAAGATGCAGTAGAGCTACTCATTGCAAAGACTATTGACGAGGCGTCCAATTATTCGTTGTCCGTAGACGATCAAAATAATATTCGAAAGGATTTTGACTTGCGCATCACCGAAGAGGCACTTGCACTGATCGACAATGACGAAGCTAATATTGCACGTAAATCTACCGTACTTTACAAATCCAATTGGCATAAAGGAGTCATCGGCATCGTTGCTTCACGGTTGACCGAGAAATATTATCGGCCAACTATCATATTGACTCGTACAAATGGACATGTTGCCGGATCGGCTCGTTCGGTGCTCGGCTTTGACCTTTATGAGGCATTAAGCGAGTGTAGTGAATTGCTGGAACAATTCGGGGGACATAAGTATGCCGCAGGATTGACGATGAAGGAAGAAAATATCTCTCTTTTTCAAGCTAAATTCGAAGATGTTGTGCAGAGGAACATCAAACCTGAGATGTTGCAACAGGAAATTTCCATCGAACTGGAAATCCCTTTACAGGATATCGATAGTAAACTATATCGTATCCTGCGACAATTCGAGCCTTTTGGACCCGGCAATGAAACACCTATATTTTTGAGCAGACAGGTCGTTCCTCATGGCAAAGCCATTATTGTGGGCAATAACCATTTGAAATTCAATGTTAGCCAAAATGAATCTCCACTGTTTGAGTGTATCGCTTTTGGTCAGGCCGAGCATATTGATTATATCAATAGCGGCAAACCTTTTGATATATGTTATGTTGTAGAAGAGAATAGTTGGAGAGGAAAGAAGAATTTGCAATTAAATATCAAAGGAATACGATATTAAAATATCTTTGTGAAAAGTGAGGTACACCACATGATACTAAGAGCAGAACATTTAATCAAAAAATACAAACAACGTACCGTTGTGAATGACGTGTCTTTTCATGTGGAGCAGGGAGAGATTGTCGGATTGCTGGGGCCAAATGGTGCCGGCAAGACTACTTCTTTTTACATGATCGTAGGTTTGATCAAGCCGAATGACGGACATGTCTTCCTCGATGACGAAGAAATCACACAAGATGCCATGTTTCAGCGGGCACAGAAAGGTATAGGCTACTTGGCCCAAGAGGCATCGGTGTTCAGAAAACTATCTGTAGAAAACAATATTTTGGCTGTTTTGGAAATACATTACCCCAACAAGGAAGAACGCCACGCTAAGCTAGAAGAACTTCTTACAGAATTCAGCTTACACCGTGTACGCAAAAATCGTGGAGATCTGTTGTCAGGAGGGGAGAGGCGGCGTACGGAAATTGCCCGCGCATTGGCGGCCAACCCTCATTTCATTCTTTTGGATGAACCTTTTGCCGGAGTAGATCCCATTGCAGTGGAAGAAATACAGACTATCGTTGCCAAACTGAAATCCAAAAACATTGGCGTATTGATTACAGACCACAACGTACAGGAAACTCTCTCGATCACGGATAGAGCTTATCTTCTGACCGAAGGTAAAATTATGCTGACGGGGACACCCGAAGAAATTGCGGATAGTGAGCTGGCACGTAAGTTCTACTTAGGTCGTAATTTTGTGTTGCGACGCAAGAATCTGCTAACGGAATAGTAGATACGGACAACTGTCCACTGATGACTAGATTATGGCAATATTAAATTCACTCTTTACATGGATCATGAAGAAGCGCATTCATCAGATAGAGCTTTTCATGAAATATCCACACGACGTACAGGATGAATGGTTCCAAAACCTTATCTCTTCGGCCGAAGCTACAGAATGGGGTAAAAAATACGATTACAAAAGTATTTTTACACTTGAAGACTATAAGAGTAGGGTTCCCATTAGTGATTATGACGATATAAAAGGTTATATCGACCGTATGATCAAGGGAGAGCAAAACCTGCTGTGGCCTTCGGATATCAAGTGGTTTGCCAAATCGTCCGGTACCACGTCGGATCGAAGCAAGTTTATCCCTGTCAGTATGGAAGCCCTTGAAGAGTGCCACTACCAAGGGGGAAAGGATATGCTTTCCATCTATTGCAACAACAGGCCGGAAAATAAAGTTTTCATGGGCAAATCCGTTGTTATCGGTGGTTCTTCCCAAATCAATAACTTTAGTCCAGACTCTTATTATGGAGATCTGTCGTCGATTTTGATACGCAATCTACCTTTTTGGGCTGAATTCAAACGTACGCCAAATATGGAGGTTACACTCAATCCAAATTTTGAGGAAAAGATCGAACAGATTGCGCAAATCACCATCAAAGAAGACGTGACTAGCCTTGCCGGGGTGCCTACATGGAATATTGTCATGGCCAAGCGGATATTGGAAATCACAGGTAAGGATAACCTTTTGGAGGTATGGCCTAATCTAGAATTTTATGGGCATGGTGGAGTCAGTTTCAAGCCATATCGCGAACAATTCAAAAAGCTTATCCCTTCGGATAACATGTATTATCTGGAGAACTATAATGCATCGGAAGGCTATTTTGGATTGCAGGATCGTTCCGATTCGGAGGATCTGTTGCTCATGCTCGACTATGGTATCTATTATGAATTTTTACCGACAGAAAATCTTGATGAGGAACACCCCAAGACATTGTCTTTGGATCAAGTGGAAATTGGAAAAAACTATGCCTTGATTATTTCGACCAATGCGGGTCTGTGGCGATACAAGATTGGGGATACTATAAAATTTACATCGTTGTCTCCTTATCGTTTTCAGATTTCGGGACGTACTAAGCACTATATCAATACATTCGGCGAAGAAGTGATTGTGGACAATGCTGAGCAGGCCCTAAACGCTGCATGCCAAACAACAGGGGCAAGTATCAAAGATTATACGGCTGGTCCGATCTATTTTAGGGACGGAGAGGCTGGTGCCCATGAATGGATTATCGAATTTGCACATCAACCTTTTGATTTTGAGAGGTTTTGCGAAGTTTTGGATAGTACACTACGGGAAATCAATTCGGATTATGATGCCAAACGTTTTAAAGATATGGCACTCTCTTTTCCCGTTGTGCACAATGCTCCGGCAGACACTTTTTATAAATGGATGAAGTCTAAAGGGAAGCTAGGTGGACAAAATAAAGTCCCCCGTCTAGCTAATAACCGGGAGTATTTGGATTCGATATTGGAGATGATGAAAAAATAAGGGTGTCCTTTTGGACACCCTCATTTTTTAGCTATAAGATTTTAAAAAACCTTAATCTTGATATTTAGAATTCCAACACTTCAACTTCCGTGCGTCGGTTGGCCTGATGTTCCGCTTCTGAACATGGGACTCCGTCTGCACATCTGTTGAGCAGTCTGTTTTCGCCGTAACCTCTAGCTACCAAACGGTTACGTGCTATGCCTTGACTGACTATATAATTGACTGCTGCTTGTGCACGGCGTTGGGATAAGTCCTCGTTATACTTATTTGAACCGCGGCAGTCCGTGTGGCTTGACAGCTCAATCCTTAGTGTAGGATACTTTCGCATTGTCTGCACCAATTCGTCCAATATTTTTGCTGCATCCGGACGTATATTATGCTTGTCAAAGTCGTAATGTATATTTTCCAAGACAAATCTATCGCCTACTTTATACGCTGGCTGTAGGTTTAGTGTCACCTGTAGCGTGGTATCTCTTGTAGGATGGACCGCTGCCAACGGTAGTGAATCGTCGTGGTACTTTTCTTTTTCGCCTAGCACACGATAACTTGTATTGCAGTCTACTGTAAAGCTTATTTGTGCTTTCTCATCTGTTTTTCCTTTAGATATTATTTGATTAGTCTCGCTAAACAAGGTTACGTCTGACAACGGAAGCAATTCGCCTGTATTTTTGTCTCGTACGATAGTCTTTACCATAATTTGTGGACATGGCTTGATGTAGTTGTAGGTAAAGGAGTAAATGTCGTCCGACCCCGCACCGCCTACCCGGTTGGACGAAAGATAGCCCGTATAGCTGCCATTGTCCCCCTTGTGTGCTACTGTGTACGCAAAGTCGTCTGAAGCAGAGTTCAGTGGATACCCTAGATTCTTCGGGGTACTCCAGTTGCCCTTAGATCCCTTGCTGCTGAAAATATCCAATCCACCCATGCCGATATGTCCGTTGCTCGAGAAGTATAGTGTACCGTTGTCCAAGCTTGGGAACATCTCGTCACCATTTGTGTTGATTTTGTCGCCTGCGTTTTGGGGAGCGCCCCAGGTACCATCGGCCTGAAGTTCGCTATACCAGATATCTACACCGCCCTTGCCGCCCGGCATGTCCGATGCAAAATACAACGTCTTGCCGTCTTCGCTCAGTGCCGCATGGCCCAGCGAGTATTCCTTTGCGTTATTGTAGGGGAAATTCTCTACTTTCCAGCTATCTCCCTCCTTACTGTAGATAAGGAGTTCAAGGTTCTGCCTGCGCCACTTCTGCCCAAAGGCTCGGAAACGTTCAGTATCCGTTTTGCCCGGATAGGTACGCGTAACATAGTATTTCTGTCCTGCCTGATCTACCGCCACAGGGCCGATGTGGTACTTGCCATCGTTCGGTTCGTTGAAGATCGGGTTTGGATTGGCCAATGTACTATCTGCGTTGTGCTCAACGCTGTATACACGTAGATATGATTCTCCTGTCATACCACTTTCGCTACCTAAGATCCGATGGGGCT
Source organism: Parapedobacter sp. SGR-10 (assembly GCF_011030405.1). GTDB lineage: Bacteria > Bacteroidota > Bacteroidia > Sphingobacteriales > Sphingobacteriaceae > Sphingobacterium. The sequence continues at coordinate 12,866 of NZ_JAAJTJ010000032.1, read as the reverse complement.
CGGTCACGTATAGGCCTTTGCCAGATCCTGTGGGGAAGTATCCAAAATCTGCACGTTCGGTATTTACCCCCCTTTCATTACGCAATTTGTGGTTTGTAGGGTTCTGCACCCATACCAGTGCCGAATCTACCCCGCGAATAGCACGTGTGACCGTATCGCTCACGCCGTAACGAGAGGCATACTGCTGGTACTGTTCCTTGGCAGCAGTATATTTACCGCGTTGCTTGAGCGCTTCAGCGTAGTTTAGGTATGCTTCCCTGCTTGCATCGGGCTGACGTACCACTCGCGCGTACCAGTTTTCGGCAAGCTCGTATCGATTTAAGTAAAGGTAACTCTCTGCTAAACGTTCCATGTCGGAAGTACGTGGCTTTTTTATATCCACCAATTTCTCGTAAGCCGCTGCTGCGCGGGCGTATTCCATGCTTCGGTAGAGCGACTCGGCCCTACGACCCGGACTCGGCTGCTCCTGTGCGTTTGCGGTGCCATATAGGAAGAAACTGCTCATCAGGCATGCGGAAATAATGTAGTTTAGTGTCTTGTTCATTGTCTTTTGTTATAAAGTTGTCAGTGATCGGTGATCAGTTGTCAGTGGGCAGAATTTAAGCACTGACGACCGACTACTAGAAAAACCTTGGACTGAGTATCTGCCTGCCTAGTTTTCCGAATGTAACGCCAAGAGTTACTTCGTGCGTACCGTTCTGCAGACCCGACATACGGTTTAGCATGTGGTCGTACGAATAACCGATACGGAACTTAGGCGTTACGAAGAACTGGGCAATACCGCTTACCGAATTCTGTGAGCTCAGTTTGTCCACCGAATAGTTCGAGTAGTCGCGATCGAAGATACGACTCCGTGTACGGAAGCCCGGCCCTATCCAGAACTTATCATTGAAGATGAACATCGCGCTTACATCCAAAGATGTAGGTCCCTTAAAGTCATCCTTCACTAGCACGCTAGGGCGCAATAGCAATCCTCTGTCTATCTGGAATAATGCTCCTGCAATAAAATAGCCGTGTGTGTTGCGGCGGATACTCTCCACAATCTCACCCTGGTCCAGCACATAGTCCTCTGTACTGTTGGCGCCGGCGAACAAGTCGTGTGCGGCAACACCGGCATACCATTTCGCATTGCTATAATAGATTCCCAGACGGATGTCCGGTTTCCAGGTCGTACCACCTATGGCGGTAGGGTCATCTGGGTCTATGGCACTCAATTTGTTTTGATCAATCCTGTACTGTGTCACGCCCCCGGCCACACCAAGGCTTAACCGGTGCTCACCCGAGTGGTCCAACGGTAGACGTAAGGCATAGTTGACGAAGGCCGCATTTGCAGACTGCGGCCCTAGTGCATCGGCCGTCACCTGTAGACCTACACCGTGGCGCTGCATATCCGGATCCAGGACACCGTCGATCGAGATGGAGCCTGTACGGGGTGCGCCGTCCCAACCCGTCCACTGGCTGCGCAAGCCAAGCTGCCCGAACCACTCTCCCTTGTAGCCCGCATAGGCAGGGTTTACGCTCATCGAGTTGAAGATGTACTGTGTGAACTGGATGTTCTGCTGTGCTTGTAGGGTAGCACCTGACAGCAACAGTAGTCCAAGGGTTAAATATTTAAATCTTTTTTTCATGTCTTTATGTATGATTACACCAAATTTATGGATTTCATTGATTTTAATCTGTAGAGACAAAATTTTAAGTCTCTACAGATGATTAAAATCAATTCCTTTTGATCAATACCCAACCTTTGCGGGTATCCGTTGTATTACCTTTGATGAGTTTGACCATGTAATAGTAGGTACCGTTGTTGAGGCCATCGCCTGTCCAACTGTTATCATAGTCGACGTTACGGTACACTTCGTTGCCCCAACGGTTGAATACGACCAACTCAATGCGATCGTAGGCTTCCCAACCGATGATCTCAAATCGATCGTTTTTGCCGTCACCATTTGGAGTAAAGGTATTCGGGATATACAAATCAGGAGCTTTGATTACGATCGTAGCTACCGCTTCATCACAGTTTGCGGAATTCAGTACCTCGCATATCTCATACGGATAGGTGTAAGTACCCTCTTTGATTCCGGCAGGTATATTGATCGTACCGTCATCGTTCATCGTCAGACCAGGGTGGCTCGGTATACCCGGTGTCAATTTGATTTCGTCACGGATAATCGGGTCGCCATTTAGTCTGTCGTTGTCGAGTACGCTCGGTGTCTTAGATCCAAAGCGTTCGATGGTCAACGCAAAGTTGTCATCCACGGCATCGATCGGTGCTGCTTCCACGATGATGGTCGCTACGGCACGGTCACAGTTGCCCGGATTCAAGTTTTCACAGATCGTGTACCACCAACGGTAGGTTCCCGCTTCGGTCTGTGGAGCCACGGTAATCGTACCATCGGTATTGAACGTCAGCTTGCCGGGGTATGGTCCGTCCATATCTGGCGTAAGCGTGATATCTGAAGGATCGATAGCTAAATTGTTCAGTCTATCATTATCCAGTACCGAGGCCGTCGTTCCGCCATTGTAACCATTGATATGTGCCTCAGGAGTGAAGTCGTCATTGGCATCGATGACAGATGCCGGCACGACCACCGTAACAACTGCTTCATCACAGTTGGTGGTCGGGTTGAGCTTGTCACAGATACGGTAGCGGATCTGGTACGTGCCTGCAGGTGTACCCACAGGTACGGATACCACGCCCGTAGCCACATTGATTTCCGGCACATTGGTGTTCACCGCATTGTGGTTTGGCACAGCTGGCACCAACACTTTAATGTCGACATCGCTTATATCAGCAGGGGCACCGTTGAAGATGTCGTTGTCCAAGACATTGCCTAGGTCAGGACTGCCGACCATACCTACCGGTGACGTGTAGTTGTCATCGACAGCTTTGATCTCCGGCTTGAAGACATTGATCACGACCATCGCATCGTCACAGTTTTTGACATTGATACGGTCGCAGATACGATAATGTATCAAGTATTGGCCAGCAGGAGTGTTCGCCGGTACGGAGACCACACCGGTTGCTGTGTTCAGCAATGGCAGTGGACTACCTGTAGGCGCACCTTGTACAGGCGTAGCACCTTGCAACTGTGTTATCTCCACATTTGCGGTAGTTGCCGCAATGGTGTTCAGCTCCAACCAATCGTTATCCAGTACATTACCCACGTTATCATTTCCGGTAACACTGTTTACAGGCCCGTATGTGTCGTTGGTAGCTTCGATCTGAGGAAGTACCACATTGATGTATGCGGTCGACCAATCGCAATTGGTAGGATTGAGGTTCTCACATAGATTGTAACGAATTTCGTATTCCCCTGCCGGAGTTCCCGGAAGGACAGTAATACTTCCATCGTTCATATTCAGCACCGGTACAATGGCGTTGACTGCTCCCGGTAGGGGGGTCGCTGCCTCGATTTCCGTGATGGTCACTTCGGATGGATTGACAAGGACGTTGTTCAGCTTGTCGTTATCCAGTACAGATCTGGAGGTCGGTCCACCTGTGCCTGTGATACCATCGATATTCTTGAAGAAATCTTCATCCGGATCGATGAGAGCAGGTACCACTTCTACCGTGATCGTCGCTTGGTCACAGTTGGTCGGATCAGCTACCTCACAGATGCTGTAGCCGATTGTATACGTACCGGCTGGTGTCATATTCGGTATAGAAACTACGCCAGTCTGCGCATCCAGTACAGGTACGTTGGCTCTATATGCTGCCGGAGCAGTCGGTTGCTCTGCCGCAGGAATTATATTTTCAATGGTTATGCTGTTATTATTCAACGCTTCTAGGGCATCTTTTCCATTGAAGCTGTCGTTGTCCAACGCATTGCCCAAGTCACGTCCGACTAGACCGGCTACCGGTCCGTATCTGTCATTGACCGCAATGATCGGCGTTGCACTGACGATGACGGTCGCCGTTGTGTTTGCGCAATTGATTGGATTCAGCGTCTCACAGATCCTGTACGGGATCACGTACGTTCCCGCAGGTGTACCCGTAGGCACAGATACCTGACCTGTCGCATCTACCTCAGGCACAGAAGCACTTGGGAATTTCGGCGTGGCAGGAGTCACGGTCAGCGTGACCTTAGAAAGGTCAGCCAACACACCGTTCAGTTCATCGTTGACCAGGATATTGCCTAGGTTCGGATGTCCGGCCGCTGTCGTCACCGGACCGTAGTGGTCAGGTCTGGCAATGATATCCTCGTAACCTACGCTTACATGGATAGTGTTTGTACTACAATTTGTTGTATTGAGCAGTTCACATATCGTGTAACCGATCACATAGTTACCTTCAGGCGTTCCCGGAGGTACAGAAACGATGCCGGTTTCAGGATCTAATGCCGGTACAGCCCCTCCATTGATAGGAGTAGCCGGTACGATATCCTGAATTCTCACTTTATCGAGCGTCGCCAATACCCCGTTCAACAGGTCGTTCGTCAGCGCATTGCCAACATTTGGATTGCCAGTGGCTCCATTGGACGCTCCGAAGTTGTCCACATTGGCTACGATATCGGCAGGATCCACAGTGACGGTCGCGATAGCCACGTCACAGTTGTTCGGATTCAAAATCTCACAGATCCGGTAGGTGTGGGTGTATGAACCTGCCGGCGTACCCGGTGCTACCGTGATCGTACCGTTGCCGTTCATCGTTATTCTTGGATCACTGGATACAAGAGGTGTCAATATGACGCTCTCAGGATTTGTCAGCGATGGAATAGGCGTACCACCTAGTTCGTCATTTGTCAGGACGTTTATCGATGTGGTACCTCCCATCAGGCCGTTGACAGCACCTAAGTTATCATCGTTCGCAACAATAGTTGGAGCAACGACGCGGATAGTAGCCACCGCATGGTCACAGTTTGTCGGATTTAAGATCTCACATATCGTATATGGATACTCGTATTCGCCCGCAGGTGTATTCGGTGCTACCGAAATGATACCATTGCCATCCATGGAAATACCCGGATGTGGACGTGTGCCCGGTGTGAGGGTGATCGTCGAATTGATATCCGTGGTCTGTAAAGCGACACCGTTTAACGTATCGTCGATCACCACAGAGGTACTGATATTTCCTCCTGTCAGTCCATTGATATCATGGGCAGGGGTTGTGGCATAATTGTTGTCGTTGGCGACTATTTCAGGTGCAGTAACGACCACTGTCACGATCGCATCGTCGCAGTTGGTTGGATTCGTTACCTCGCATATTCTATACGTGATGTGGTACACGCCTTCCGGTGTGCCTGCATCTACTGTAACTTGTCCCGTTGTCGTATCGAGCACCGGAACCTTCTCGCCTGTCCTAATCGGAGTTGCTCCGTGGACAATAGAAATCGTTACGTCTGCTGGAGCGACAGCCAAACCATTCAACTTGTCATTATCCAATACACTTCCAGGAGTGGTTATGGTATTGGCGCCATTGAAAGGTCCGTACTCGTCGTTATCGGCTACGATAGGATCGGCTGTCACGACGATCGTCGCGATAGCATTATCACAGTTGCCGTTATTTAAGTTTTCACAGATCTGGTAAGGGTATTGGTAGATACCTGCCGGTGTACCCGGATTGATCGTGATGACCCCTGTAGTCGGATCCATGGCAATCTGTCCCGGAAGTGGGCTGGTACCCGGTGTCAAGGTGATGTCTGCCGGATCCAGAATGGTACCGTTCAACAGATCATTGTTCAATACCGATGTCGTTGTGCCGCCAACTATGCTGCTGACAGATGGGTACAGATCATCTATGGCATCGATCGTGGATTCGGCTACTCTTACGGTTACATTAGCCGAAGAGCAATTGGCAGGATTCAAGATCTCACAGATCGTGTATGGTATGGTGTAGTCATCATCAGGCGTGCCCGGAGGAACGACCACATTACCGGTAGCAATATCGATATATGGATACGGTGTATCTCCAGGACCCGGAGGCGTTGTCGTACTGCTGATGGTAATATCTTCCAAGGTCGGCACTCTGCCGTCATAGATATCATTGGGTAGGATGTTGCCGACATTGACGTTGCCTTCGTTGCCTTTTACAGGGCCATAGGTGTTGTCATTGGCCTGGATCGGCGTCCGATTGACCCGTACGGTGATGTATGCATTGTCACAGTTTGTCGGATTCAATACTTCACAGATACGGTACTCTATCCTGTATTCTCCCGGTAATGTACCTTTAGGCACAGAAATGATACCTGTCTCTGTATCCAGTTCGGGAACGATATCCGTAGCGCCCACAGGGTTGCCGTCTTTTTCCGTACCGACCACGGTGGTGGTGATCTTATCCAATGTCACCGGCTGCCCGTTCAGGCGGTCGTTGGTCAGGGCGTTGCCTACGTTTGGCTCTCCCGTAGATCCGTTGACTTCGTACAGGCCATCGTCATTGGCTTGGATAGGAGCGGATCCGACGATCACGATAGCCACCGTATTATCACAGTTGTCCGGATTCAACACTTCACAGATCTCGTATGGATAGGTATAGGTGCCCGCAGGTGTACCCGGCGATACCGTAATGGTGCCGTCAGGGTTCATGGTCAATCCCGGATGAGGAGAGGTACCTGAGTTCAGTTTGACATCCGCAGGAACAAGAGGGTCACCGTTCAACAGGTCGTTGTCCAGTACGGACGGTGTCCTTCCTCCGGTGTATCCGTTGATCGGATCATCGGGCTCGCCAAAATCACCGTCTTTGTCTTCTACCGCCTCGATGCTGGACGCTACGACCTTGATATAAGCCACGGCATCATCGCAATTCGTCGGATTGGCGATCTCACATATTGTATATGGGAATGCATAGATACCTGCAGGTGTATTCGGCTCTACCGAAATCTGTCCTGTAGCAGGATCCATGGATAGTTTGTTGCTGTTCGGCGTACCGGGATGTATCGTTACGCCGTTCGGCCCCGATCCTATGGTTGGCACATTTCCATCTAAATCATCACTTCCTCCGTGTGTATTGTTGACTACAGATGGAAGTGGGGTAGTCGTGCCTGTCTTGCCATTGACCTCCAGGGACGTTACGGTGTCATAGCGGTCGTCAACTGCATCGATCGGACGGATCAGCGAGCGTAGCAGGACTTCGTCGGATGTCTCACAGGCTCCTGCATTTGTCAATGTCCATCTCAAGATCACTTCTGTGCCCGGTTTGATACCGGTTACCGTAGTATTGCGTAAGGCAGGATTTGTAATGATGACCTCTGATAGGAGAGTCGCACCGCTAACATTGACAATAGTCCATTGCCCGGTTACAGGCGTTACAGGCTGGTTGCCAGCTAATGTGAACGAAGTACGGTTATTTCCTTGTTGGTCCGGCCCTGCATTGGCGATAGGTATGTATACACTGACCGGTACACGTGCACTTTCACATGCGCCATCTGGTACCAAAGAACTCGTAACGTAAAAAGTCCTGCTATTGTTGGCATAGAAATTATAATGGTCTGTCAAAAGGGTGTTTAGAGCTAATGGCGAACCTCCCGTAGCATTCCGGTAGAAGCGCAGGTTGTCTCCTGTAGCCACCAAATCACCTATGGTAGGATTGTCGGCTGCACAGAAGACCTGTGGACCCGTAGCAGTCGGAGGCGTGGTCTGCATATTCAAAGGCGTAGAACCCTCCATGAATACATGTTCGATATCACAAGTGGCTGTAGGGCAAGTGCCTGCGCTAGAACCGAATCTTCCATACACCGTCTCTGTAATCGTACCTAAAGTACCACAGTCAAGGTCTGCGATAGCTGTCCCTGGGGTATAGATCAATTGCGATGAAGTAGCTGGCAATACGATAGAAGATCCAGGAGCGACATCGTTTGTCAACACAAATACATGCCCACGTACCGCATCATCTTCTACGTACTCGGCGACATTATCCGGGAATAAATCTGCCAAAGCTGTCACAAATGCCCAGTTATCAGGCAATTTGATCGAGAATCTATGTGGGCTAGAACCTGTACCATTCAATGGATAAGGATTGCTGTTCGAATTTGCTATTTCAAAATTGTATGTCGCATGTAATGGACCTGCCGGGTTCGTCGTCGCCACTACCGACGCAGATGCCGTTTTCGTTACTACCGGCAATTGGTCTGGTACTCCTTGAACAGTAATACGGTTGGATGTAGCCGAGTACGTTGTTGTGTACGTATTACATACATTTGTCGCCCTGGTGTTGAAGCGGATACGCTGTCCACTGCGGAAGTCACATCCATTTGTTTGCAGGGTGAAAGATAATGTAATTTTTGATCCTGCAGGCAAAGTCTCCCCTGTACCTAATGCAGTATTAGGAATAGTAATGGTAATAGCTGACCCTGTTATAGCTACCTGAGGATCGCCTATGTTTGGGTTGTCAAACGGGTGTGTAACAGGGCTGTAAGATCCTTGGTAGACTGCTGTAGCCTGTAAAGAACCATTTTTATATGTCAAATGCTGAGCTGACACCAATGGTATCGTTAAAGTAATATTTTGGGCTGCACCACTACCGGCGTTGTTCAGCTCAATGACGTAAGGGAGGTCAGCACATACTTCAGGCCGGTCCGTAGATAAAGGCTGTTGAATTATTTCAGCTTGTATCTGAGGCGTACCCATGGTGTAGTCTAACGTCAATGGCGTTGAGCCGAATTCACAACGCTCGGTACCGTCACATGACTGTCCGTAGTTCAATACGATACTACCGTTTTGACAGTCTGTCGGAGCGTTAGCTGTGATCAGATAATAACGGGTTTGGCCTGTTGCAAAGTCACCTAGTTCGAAACCGGCTGACTCAGAACCACCCACAGCAGTTCCCGGTGATGTGCCTGCATAGTCTGATACGGGCTGTACCGACGTGATATTGACCCCTCCTGATGATTTAGTCAACCACACGTTCTTCATTTCGCGGAATGTCGAATTGTTGGTGACCTGTATCACCCACTCTGCTTTATCGGCACTGATCACGGTATTTGACACTACAGCTACGGCTTGCAATGCGCCCGCGCCGGTGTGGTATACGAGATTTAACGTTTGCGTGGCAGCTGACCCGTTGACAACATCGACCCCATTCGCGCCTCCACGGCTATTATCCCGTACGGTACCTTCGTAGGTCACGTTTACCGAAATCTGCCGATCAGGTTCAGTGGTACAGATGCTTTCTACAATAGGGATCAATTGTATTTCAAAGCCTTCGTCCAAGTGAGGTCCGTTGGCCGGATTACCTTGTATGGTTGCCAAGGCGGCTTCCAGATCCACGACGTTTCCGGTAGGGGTCACTGTAGTTTCACTCGACCCACCGAAAGTGCCCTGGCCTCTCAGTACGACACGTACCTGTTTTAGGTTAAGGCCCGGTTGCACCGTGAATACGGCGGTCTTCGGGAAAAATACTTGTTTGAACTCACCCGGGAACAGACCGTTGCGTTGGTCATTAACCAAAGAGTAGTTTAGGGTAACCGATTTATGACTTTGGTCGCCACAGTCTACGATATTTCCGTTGCCGGACTGGGTAAAGCTTACATTGCCTCGGGCATAGTATCCTGCAGATATAAAAGATCCTCCTGTATTACAATGGTAGTCGACTCCATCTTTGGTAAATGTGGACTCGACACCGAATTCTTTTAAGCCGTCATTGGCATTCGCAGTTGATCGGATATCCAGAGATAGCACCAACTGGTCTTCATCCATGAAACCTGTAAAGCCCGGTATTGTCATAGCAACAGTAGATGCAAAAACTGCTGCATCAAAAGTCATCGTCGCTACAGATCCGTCGACTTCTACCAATAGGCCGGTTACCGTAGCGGTTGTAGCGCCTCTTGAAATTAAGATTTGTCCGCTGTTTGGTACAGCTTGCATCGGCAATCCAGTAGGTATTGTGACCTTCATGTTTCCGGTCTTCCATCCATCGGTCGGCATTTGGAGGCCTGCTACTGATCTAGCCCGTTGGGAGATCCGCAAAACATCATTTGTTGTAAAAGCCGTAGCCCGTACTGAAGGATTCGAAGCAGGGTCTACCGGTGTGGTATTTGGCAGACCATTTGTTGTGCCATCGGTCTCGCCAAAACCAAAGTCTGCCCGTACCAATGAACTCAGACCGCTAGATAAACCTCCATTAAGGCACTCCCCGTCAGGACATTTGTTGTTCAATAAAATCTGCACGCATGACGACTCTATTGGAGGGCAGGTAGCGCCTCTGGCCAAACGTGTAGTGACCTTGTAGAACGTTGAAGGTTGTGGCGCTGCCTGACATTGCAGGTCTGCCTCAAATTGCAGACGTGCTCCCCGGAGATCCAATCTGGGTTCTGCTGCCGAATATGCCGGCCAGTCCGCAGAATTGTAGTCGATCTTAAATTTGTATACGCCACCTACGGGAGTCACCGTGCCGCCGATAGGTGCCCCGGTGTAGTCCACCAGTCTGACATTGCCGACATTCACGAGATTGGATGACAGCTCCAGTTCGATCTCCAGGTACGCACCGGTACCCAGCCCCTCGGAGTCCACCACCATCTGCGACAACACGAAGTCGCCGATATACCGCTGGCTGGGGATGATGTCTACCTGACCCATATTGACCCCGGAGAAGGTGTAAACCAAATTGTCCCGCAATGTGGTTCTGCCGGACTGTATAGGCGTCGTGTTGCAGTCGTTCTTGTGGCTGTAGCTCGCTTCCGCCCAGCTATTGCCAAACTCCACACTGGAAGGAAGGTCTTCGCAGGGCACCGATGCCGTGTTGCGGCTTTTATGTTTTTGGACAACGCGAATGTATATCTCGCCGTTAGGAAGCAATTCACCAGGTATGGTGACGGTCTGCTCTTTTGTATTGGACACTGTCCCGTAAAGATTTCCGTCCGTTCCCCAAGTGACGACATCCGAACTTGTCAAGTTATTCCATGGCCCAACATTATCATTGCTCCATTGGACCTCGCCGTCGAAATAGGTCGCTCCCGTACCGCCGGTTCCAATCTTCAGTTCGATATCGTTCGCGATACCATCGCCGGTATTCTGAATCTTGAAAATCTGTACGTCGGGAGAGTCATCCAGACATTCGATTTCGTTGATATCTACTTTAGTGATGACCAGTCTAGGCTGTATGGATACATCGAAGGCAACCTCGGCAGTGACTGATCTGCTACCCGCTTCGCAAGGATCCGTAGCACCTTGGTTGGAATAGAAAGCAGTATATGTCGTATTTAAATTTGTACAAGCCGTGATTTCCACGGTTTCTTTGAACGATATGGACTGGCCATTGACCAGCAATCCTGTAGAATTATCAAAAATATAAAGACCATTCGCTGGATCTGAAGCCGGATCTAAACTCCACCCGGCAGGCAGGCCTGTAACGTCATTAGAAACATAGGCCAGACCTGTACTAGGTGCTCTTTGTACAGTAAATCTTCGGGTCGCACCATTTCCTTTATTGGTAATGGTGATCGTCCGCTCGAAGGCGTCGCCGATGATCCCGGATGATACGGTAGGTACCACAGTCGGGTGTAACACGGCATAGACCACATTGAGCGCTTCAGAATCACCCTCCAAAGGAGACGTACATCCGGTCACCGTATAGTCTATACTCGGAGACGATGTCCCTTCGGTCGGGATGGCTTCACAGAGCGCACGAACCTGAAAAGTAACCACCTGTTCCGTCGCGGTCGCTTCCAGTTGCACCTTAGCCCCTAAGGCGTTTTCGTCCAGGAGAGTAGGCGAGCCACCTCCGATCTGAACGGTGCCGGTGACGAGCTCGAAGTGTGGAGGAATCTTGATGTCCAGCACAGGGTCTGTACACGTCCCAAGCCCGGCCACCTTAACGGTCACCATTTGTGGGTCGCCACAGGCGCTCAAGGCAGGGATGGGGGTATCCGTCTTGATTTCCTGAGCGGATAATTGTCCAACCCCGGCGAATAAGGCCACGGTAAAAAATACCATGTGCAATAGGGCTTTGCCCAATTTTCCCTTTTCAAAGATAGGATCTCGTGGATTAGTCGTCTTTACGTCCATAGTAATTAAAGTTAAAAATCGATCTGACTCGTTAATTTTTTAATTTTAATGGTATTCTGGCTTGCTTTCAGCTTCGAATACTGAAAGATTCTATTAGCACCGTATTTCCTACTTTCGACCAAGCGGTTTACGGTTTGATGGCTCGGTTATCACATACCTTGCATTGGTCTCAATAGGGATACTAACAGATCTTACTTGGGACAAAAGAAAACAACAGATGTTAATAAATGTTAAGTTGAACGATATAATAGCAAATATTAGGTATGATGTTTCTATGTATACCAAATATTTGGTAAAATATAGGCTACAAAGAGAGTGCGGTAGAGGGCAGATATGTCTAAAATTGTTGTTTTGTAATAAAATGATGTTGGGTTAAAACGGAGATATTCTGTGGACAGGTTTTCTTCCTCTATACGGGAATGTTACTTTTGACCGAAAAAGTACCCAAAACTCGCCGCTTAAAACTTTTGCGACAACGGATTACCATTCCCGTACCTCCGCAGTGTGCGTGTACTTGAAAGGGGAGAGCAGTGTCTGTGGCCCTGTCTTCGGGAAGGCTATTGAACCGTATAGTTCATATACTTTCCCGGCATGATATGCGGCTAGATATTCCCCTCTAGGGTCTGCCCATCTATCTCCTTCGGCACTAGCTACATAAACTGCTCTTGGCGCCATGAGTGCAATCAAAAAGTGTTGATCAAAATGCAATTTATCCTCTTGATTCGCATACTTCGCAAAGGCAGAACAAAACCAGTGAGGGAACCTTGTTGTCATCTTCTCGATCGTTTCTCCATAATTACGTTTGGATAGAGCAGCACCACCACAGCCTGAGTTATTAGAAATTACGACTTTAAATCGTGGATCCTGTGCACCTGCCCAAAGCGTTGCTTTTCCTTGTCTAGAATGGCCCATAACGGTAACACGTTCTT
>NZ_JAAJTJ010000031.1 GCF_011030405.1 Parapedobacter sp. SGR-10 | reverse complement strand
TTAAAAAGTACTTAATTGAGTACTTTTTAAAAATTATTGATGACATTACGATTTTTGCATCTTTAATTTATAACTCTTCTAAACAAAATATTATGCAAACATAATAATAACATTATCTATATATTTGTATGAACCGGGAATAATCAACTATGATCAGTCAAGTCATTTTTGCACTCTTATTCGTATCTGCGGGCTTGTTATTTTATAAAAACGCCCGCAAAATATATAGGAATATCCGTATCGGGAAACCTATAGACCGCCAAGACCAGCCCTCCAAACGGCTTAAAACCATGCTTTTGGTTGCTTTTGGACAGCAAAAAATGTTCAAGAAACCTATCCCTGCCCTACTTCACCTATGTGTATATGTTGGTTTCTGTATCATCAACATCGAAATGCTGGAAATCATCATCGACGGCCTTTTCGGCACACATCGTGTCTTATCGTTCCTGGGTGGCTTTTATACTTTTCTGATTTTTAGTTTCGAGATTCTAGCGTTTCTGGTACTGCTATCCTGCGTCTTTTTTCTGGTCCGACGCAATATATTGAAAGTCAAAAGGCTTAATCAGATGGAGCTCGACAATTGGCCCAAGACGGACGCTAACCTTATCCTTATCGCCGAAATACTTTTGATGTCGGCTTTTCTGCTTATGAATGCCGCAGATCAGAAACTACAACACATAGGTTACCAACATTATACACAGGCCGGGGCATTTCCGATCAGCTCCTTTTTGGCCGGGATATTGCCGGATCAAGGAAGTTCATTATTATTTATCGAACGCTTCTGCTGGTGGTTTCATATTATTGGCGTCCTTGCTTTTTTGAATTATCTGCCTATATCCAAGCATCTGCACATTGTACTGGCGTTTCCCAACACCTATTTTTCCAGACTGGAACCCAAAGGAAAATTCGACAATATGGCTTCCGTTACTGAAGAAGTAAAAGCTATGTTGGATCCCAGTCTACCTCCCCCCAACGGTGAGGTTAGCCGATTTGGAGTCAAAGATATACAAGATTTGACATGGAAAAGCCTGTTGGATGCTTACACCTGTACCGAATGTGGACGGTGTACGGCAGCCTGTCCGGCCAATATCACCGGAAAACGGCTCTCTCCCCGCAAAATCATGATGGACACACGCGATCGGTTGGAAGAAGTCGGCAAACATTTGGACCAAGAGCAGGCTACAGAGGATGACAAATCCCTATTGGACGATTACATCACGCGGGAAGAGATATGGGCCTGTACGACCTGCAATGCCTGTGTAGAGGCGTGTCCCGTCAACATCAACCCTTTAGAGATTATCATGGGGCTCCGCCAATATGTGGTCATGGAAGAATCAAAAGCACCGGGCAGTATCAATAATATGTTGAGTAACCTGGAAAATAACGGAGCACCGTGGAAATATGCACAAGCGGACAGGGCAAATTGGACAAATATGGATTAAAGAAAAAAGATTAAGGAACAAGGACGTAAAATCTGTACAATCTCTTAAATCTGTGTAATCATATAAAAAGAACATGGAAGATCAACTTCATATACCTACCGTTGCCGAATTGGTTGCCAAAGGCGAAAACCCCGATATTCTATTTTGGGTGGGCTGTGCCGGATCTTTTGACGAGCGGGCGCAACGCATCACCAGGGACATATGTAAGATATTACATCATGTTGGCATTAAATATGCCATATTAGGCACAGAAGAAAGTTGTACGGGAGATCCGGCCAAACGAGCAGGCAACGAATTTCTATTTCAGATGCAGGCCATGATGAATATACAGGTCTTGGATGGATACCAGATCAAGAGAATTGTTACCGCATGTCCCCATTGTTTCAACACCTTGAAAAATGAATATCCGGGCTTAGGTGGCCATTATGAAGTCATCCACCATACACAACTTATCCAATCCCTGATCGATGAAGGGAAGTTAAAACCTGCTGACGGCCATGCTTTCAAAGGTAAACGGATTACCTATCACGATCCTTGTTATCTGGGCCGTGGCAATAATGTGTATGAAGCTCCCAGAAAGGCATTGGAAACACTGGATGCCGATCTTGTGGAGCTCAAAAGATGCAAAAGCAATGGCCTGTGTTGTGGAGCAGGTGGCGCACAAATGTTCAAGGAACCCGAACGGGGAAACAAGGACATCAATGTAGAACGTATCGAAGACGTCATTGAATCCAAGGCTACTATTGTCGCCGCTGCCTGTCCATTCTGTATGACCATGCTACTTGACGGCGTCAAGATCAAAGAAAAAGAGCAAGAAATAGAAGTCCTCGATATTGCAGAAATCACAGCCAAGGCAAATAGATTATAAAACTTTGTTAATATGAACATAGTATTGGCTACAAATGACAACCAATTCCGAAAACCCACAATCGTAAATCATAAATCTAAAATCGTAAATCTCCTCTATGATATATTCAACAGACTATGCTGCGTGGCGGTGAAGATATTCCTAAACACGATATTCAACTCATTCTCCCGTTGTGCACCGGAAATACCAACCAACGGGAATAACTGTACGACACGTTCGCGTATTCTCCCTACGACAGACCTTGAAAACAAAGCAATCTCCTGGAGCAGTAGATCATTCTCTGCAATCGGAGATTCAACATTTTTATCCCATAGGGTTGCTATGAGTTCAGTTGTTTTTTTACGATCTCCGGCTAGTCCGATCTGGCATTCATCCACAAGCTTAAACCGTTGTTTGCTATATGTGGATTCCCAAAAGGTATCTTTGGATTTGTCAAAAAAGTACTTTTCAACCAGATCCAAAAAACGCCTATACATCCCCATATAGTTGACCAACAAGGTCACTTCGGCAAAAGGCATAAAAGGTATTCGGAACAAAGGTTCGTCTACCTGCCCATGTTCGGGCTTGATCTGGAAGCTATAGTTGGCCTCTACTTTTACGTTCTCCAGCGAAAAACTGTGGCTTGCGGTGCATTCCAAACCGAATGTATCCCAATCGTAGTGTATCAGCACTTTGTCTTTAGGTACGAAGAAAGAATATACCAACGGATTGCCCCCGGCATCGACCTGCTGTTCGTCACCGTAGTAAATAAAGCAATTCAACGTAAAATGAGTCAGATGGGGAGCTCCTGTGGCAAACTGCCAAACACCCGAAATCGTATATTTCTCACCATCCCATACGGCCTTGCCTCCTACCCGACCGCTTCCGCCCAGACAGACCTTCGGATCTGAAAACACAGTTTGTGCGATCTTCGGATCGATGTATCCGGCAAACATATTTGCTCCCGCGCACAGCGTCACGGTCCAAGCCAATCCTCCATCCCAATACGCCAGTTCTTCGAGCAAAGCACAACCATCTACCAGGGACAACCCCTTGCCTTTGTACAAAGTGGGCACCCATATATTGAACCAATTGCTTGCATAGATCATCTCCAATTGTTCTTTTACCAAGGCTCTGTGCTTGATGCTCTGTGCTTGATGATCTTTTATCGTTTGTATCTCTTTATCTGTCAACATATCATGCAGTTTTAAGATTTTGTATTGTCATCAATTTCCGCCATTTGATAAATCCAAATATAGCTACGATAAACAAAAAAGTCGTCAGGGCAGCAAACAAGTACAGGTCCTTATGTATCAATAGCGGAACTGCAAAGGCATTACTGATATTCAACAATATCCAATTCTCGATCTTACGCTTAGCCAACAACCACATCCCTGCCCATGCAGTAGAAGACACCCAAGCATCCCACGCCGGCACATCCGAGTCCGTAACGTGCTCTAAGACGAGGTACAAAAAAACAAAACCGACCAAACTGATTCCGGCAACTACCCTCCATTCCTTTCGACTACAAGACGTAATAGGTTGCTGTGCCGCTGTTCTATTATTCACCCAATACCACCATCCGTAGATACTCATGATCAGATAGTACATATTCAAAGCAATCTCTGCATATAGTTTTGCTCCAAATAGCACATACATTCCCGAAAGGATACCCATTATACCAAAAAAATAGTTGGATACTTTGTTGTTTTTTGACAGTAGTACCTGTATGATACCGCACAGTACCGAAAATCTTTCCAACCATGAGGTCTGTTGGAAAGCTGCAGTAAGAGTTTCAATTATTTCCATAAAAGTGAGTTTTTAAAAACTGCACTTATGAAACTGCTATCAAAGACATGATTTAGAAATTAATCCCTACGCCAGCATTACCTGGATCAGGTTCCTTCCGACTTGTCTCTGTGGTATCAGGTTAAAGCAAATTGAATAAAGGTCGTCATCTCGAACGAAGAGAGAGATCTATGGATGAATAAATTAATTCTCTGTCTAACCATAGATTTCTCCCTCTGGTCGAAATGACGATATAGCTTACCAAGCTTGACGTCAATGCGACTTGTCGGAATTGGGTATAATCTCAGCCTCTCAATAGGTAAAACCTATTTTAGCACCCCATAAGTTTATTTAATTATAATATTTCATCCAATTTCAATGCACGATGCGTATGTGCACGAATCTCTTTGCACAATTGTTCATCATCATTCAGCGAACGCCCCCAAGACGGGATCATTTCCCTTAATTTCTTGCGGTATTCCTCCGACTTGGCACGGTCAGGGAAACATCTTTTCAACAATTGTATCATGATCTCTACCGATGTAGAAGCCCCTGGTGAAGCACCCAAAAGTGCTGCAATTGAACCATCTGCACTGGACACAACTTCCGTACCAAACTCCAATATCCCCCCATGCTTTGGATCTTTCTTGATGACCTGTACACGTTGTCCCGCCTTTTCGATTTCCCAATCTTCCAATTTTGCCGTGGGCATGAACTGCTTCAAAGCATCCAATTTGTCTTTCGGCTTTTTCATGACCTCTGTGATCAGATATTTTGTCAGGGGCAGGTTGTCCAATCCTGCCGAAAGCATGGGTTTGATATTTGACAATTTTATCGACGCCGGCAGATCAAAATAAGATCCTTTTTTCAAAAATTTGGTAGAAAAACCTGCGTACGGACCAAACAAAAGTGCTTGTTTACCATCGATATAACGGGTATCCAAATGTGGTACGGACATCGGCGGAGCACCTACCGAAGCTTTGCCATATACTTTAGCATGGTGTTGCTTGATGATCTCCTCGTTTTTGCACCGCAGCCATTGGCCTCCTACCGGAAAACCACCGTAGCCTTTCGCCTCGGGGATACCGGATTTTTCGAGTAGCAACAGGGAATGTCCTCCTGCTCCGATAAAGACAAATTTTGCCTTGATTTCCCGTTTATCTCCTGTTTTGAGGTCTTTCACCTCTATTTCCCATCTTCCATCATCTTCCCGTTCAATATCTTTGACTTCCTGATGCAAAGAGAGGTGTACGTTTCCTTTTTGAGCCAGATAGTTGATCAGATCACGGGTCAATGCACCAAAATTCACATCGGTACCAATATCCATTTTTGTCGCTGCCATAGGTTCAGCAGCATCCCTGCCCTCCATCATCAAGGGTACCCAATCTTCCAACAATGCCCTATCTTCGGTATATTCCATCCCCTTAAAAAGGTTTTGCTGTATCATGGCTTCAAACCGTGTCTTCAGAAATTTCACATCCTTTTCACCAAATACAGCACTCATGTGCGGTACTTGACGGATAAAATGTTCGGGATTCTTCATGACGCCCTTTTCCACCAGATAAGCCCAAAATTGTTTAGAAACCTCAAACTGTTCTGCAATTTTGATGGCCTTATCGATTTTCACAGCCCCATCGGCCTGTTCAGGCGTATAATTTAACTCACACAGAGCAGAGTGACCTGTCCCGGCATTATTCCAGGCATCCGAACTCTCAGCCGCAACAACATCCAGACGCTCGATGATTTCAATCTCTATATCCGGATTAAGCTCATGGATAAGTGTACCTAGGGTAGCACTCATAATACCTCCACCGATAAGAACTACGTCAACTTCTGATTTTTGTTTTTTCTTGCCCATGATGTGTTAAATTCCGTGCAAAATTAATATTCATAAATCGTTAATACGAATGCTTTTGTCAAAATTGTTTCATTTATCACTCTTTTTTATTAAAATATCAAATTAAGACTCAAAAAACTAAAAACTCACTATATGAACAGGTAGCAGCATCGATCATCTAAAAACAATTAACTTTGGGATTACGGAGGAATTTTAACATTTTTGCACTACACACAATCGGCAATTAAAAAACAATTACATACATGAAATTACTTGAGGGAAAAACTGCTTTAGTAACCGGAGCTTCTAAAGGCATAGGACGCAAGATCGCTGAGGTATTTGCACAGCACGGCGCGAATGTCGCTTTCACCTACCTGTCCTCCGTAGAAAAAGGCCAAGCCTTGGAAAAGGAATTGCAAGCTTATGGTACGCAAGTCAAAGGATACCGCTCGGACGCATCCAAATTTGACGAAGCCGAAAAACTAATCAACGACATCGTTGCAGATTTTGGCACATTGGAAATAGTGGTCAACAATGCCGGCATTACCAAAGATGGTTTATTGATGCGTATGACCGAGGAAAACTGGGACGATGTCATCAATATCAACCTCAAGTCTATCTTCAACGTAACCAAAGCAGCCTCCAAGGTCATGATGAAAAACCGCAAAGGCTCCTTTATCAACATGTCATCCGTCGTGGGAGTACAAGGAAATGCCGGACAAGCAAACTATGCAGCTTCCAAAGCCGGCATCATCGGCTTTACCAAATCCGTAGCCAAAGAATTGGGATCTCGTAATATACGTGCCAACGTCATTGCACCGGGATTTATCCGTACTGAAATGACTGACGTCCTGGATCCCAAAGTGGTCGAAGGATGGGAAGCAGGCATCCCGCTAAAACGTGCCGGAGAACCGGAGGACGTGGCCAATGCCTGTCTTTATTTAGCTTCCGATCTATCGGCCTATGTGACCGGGCAGATACTGCCCGTGGATGGCGGTATGCTATAAAACAAAAAAGGCCGTTGACAACGGCCTTTTTCGTTTTGTTGGCGCGCGAATCCTTTCGCGTGCCTATACTTTCAAGCACACGAAAGGATTCGTGCGCTAGCATAGGTTATTTTCATTACCCCCTACTGTTATAGTTAGGAGCTTCTTTTGTAATCTGTATATTATGCGGATGTGACTCTCTCAATCCCGCACCTGTGATACGTACAAACTGCGCCTGTTGCAATTGTTCTACAGTCGCTGCTCCACAGTATCCCATCGAAGCCCGCAAGCCTCCAATGTATTGATAGACAACCTCGGCCAATGTACCTTTATAAGGAACCCTTCCTACTATACCCTCAGGAACCAGTTTTTTGATATCATCTTCCACATCCTGGAAATAGCGATCCTTAGATCCCTTTTCCATAGCCTCTACGGATCCCATACCGCGGTAGGATTTGAACTTACGTCCTTCCAAAAGGATAGTCTCTCCCGGAGCTTCTTCTACACCTGCAAACAGAGAGCCTGCCATAATGGTGTATGCGCCCGCAGCAATAGCTTTGGCTATATCCCCTGTCTGCTTGATGCCGCCATCGGCTATGATCGGCACTCCTGTACCTTTCAAGGCTTTGGCTACTTCGTACACGGCATACAATTGGGGGACGCCCACACCTGCAATAATGCGTGTCGTACAGATAGACCCCGGTCCTATACCAACTTTGACAGCATCTGCTCCTGCATCAGCCAATGCCTTAGCCGCTGCTCCTGTAGCAATATTACCCACGATAACCTGAAGATCGGGGTACGTTGATTTAACTTCTTTCAGTTTATTGATGACACCCAATGAATGCCCATGTGCCGTATCGATTGTAACGACATCGACACCTGCCTTGACTAGCGCATCCACACGTTCCAATGTGTCCGCAGTCACTCCGACAGCAGCACCTACCAAAAGACGGCCATGCTCATCCTTCGCGGCATTTGGATAGTGCTTATATTTCTGAATATCCTTGAACGTGATCAATCCTTTCAAGACATAGTTTGCATCTACTACAGGCAATTTTTCGATCTTGTGATTCTGCAGAATTTCTTCGGCACGCACCAAATCTGTACCTTCTGGGGCCACGACCAGATTATCCTTGGTCATCAATTCACTAATCGGTCTACTCATTACCTTTTGAAAACGAAGATCTCTGTTCGTCACGATGCCCACCAATTTTCCTCCAAGATCAATGACGGGGATACCACCTATCTTATGTTCTTTCATGATACTGAAAGCATCTCCTACAGTAGCCGAAGCCAGCAATGTCACAGGATCCTGGATCATACCACTTTCTGATCGCTTTACCTTCCTTACCTCTGCAGCCTGCTGGTCTATCGTCATGTTTTTATGTAGCATGCCGATACCTCCGGCCTGTGCTATCGCAATCGCCAGATCAGAGCCTGTCACCGTGTCCATAGCCGCCGAAACCAACGGTATGTTCAATTTGATCTTCTTTGTCAGGTGAGTGCTGGTATCTACATCTCGCGGTAGAACTTCCGAATAAGCTGGTATTAACAATACATCGTCGTAGGTAAGACCTTCAGCTACGAATTTTTGTGGATCTAATTGCATGGCAAATATCTTTCTGGGTTTCTATTTGCCGGACAAAACTACGACTTTTTTCTTAAAATCCAGATAAAATATGTAAAAAATATAGAGGAGGAGTAGAAACGCAAGATGTTGCGTTTCTACAGGAGTGATTAAGCCAGCGGCCAGTTGGGGTTGTTTTACTCCTATATAACACAAAAATAAAATCCTTACTAATCAACATACAGCTACATATTTCATAAAAAACACACACAGTTTTTTGTTTTGGCAGGGATTTTGTTATTTTCACATTATTATTGTAAAACATGTAAACAAATCTATGACGTTATGAAAAAAGTATTACTTTCAGCTGCTGTGGTAGCAGCATTGCTTTTCGGAGCACAGGAGACCAAAGCACAAACGCCTTATAAATCAGCTTTGGGCCTCGTATTTGATGGTGATGACGGGTCTAATGTAGGTATCCAATACAAAACGGCAATTGCTCCTACACAAGCTGTACAGTTTCAAGTTGCATTTCGCAATCATTGGGTTTCTTTTGGTGGTGATTGGCAATATGAAAAAGCCATCAGTGGAGCGGAAGGATTAGCATGGTATGCAGGTGTCGGTGCTCAGGTAGGAATAGCCAGCTACGATAACAACTCGACAACTTTCTTTGGTTTGCGTCCTCAGATAGGTTTGGAATATAAGATACCAACTCTTCCTCTCGGTTTGCACCTCGATTACAAACCATATTTAGGTCTTAACCACGACACAGGTTTTAGTGGTGATGGATTTACTTTTGGTGTCAAATTCATTTTAAAGTAATCAAAATTACTGTTTGAACACATGAAGGCTTCGTAAGGGTACGAAGCCTTTTTTATGCTTACGGGGAGCAGAGACATTGCATCCTGTGAGAGCCGGCACGATATCATCTTGACATAACTTTTCGGCAATATCATCTCATTTCTTTATTTTTGGAGAAAGAGCAAAATATTTATGACAACACGTACATACTATGAAGGACAAGTACTTTGGTCTCAGATAGATGCCAACAGGCATCTGAGGCATTCAGCTTATGCAGATTTTTGTGCACAGGCACGCAGCAATATGCTACGTCTGCTCGGCCTATCTCTAGACGATTTTGCCAAGCAAAAGATAGGCCCAATCCTGTTTCGTGAAGAGCTTATATATTACCGGGAAGTAATGCTGGACGAAATCATCCGTGTCAACGTGGAAATGACCAAACTCAACCTCTCCAATGCGCGTTTCTCTTTTCGGCACATCGTCTATAAAACAGATGGCACCAAAGCTGCCGAAGTCAATGTAGATGGGGCCTGGATGGATCTCGTACAAAGAAAACTAATCAATATCCCAAAGGAATGGTACACTGTGCTAGATCATATCCCCAAAGCGGATGATTATGCAGAAATAACTTCCTAATACCTTAGCGCCATGCAGTCTAAGTTCGTCTTAATTTTATCCCTTATGATGACACTTGTCTGTCATCATAGCTATGCACAAATCTTCAAAGCTACAGAACTGTTTAGCCGAGCCGATTCCTTGCGTGGACAACTCACCCCATTGCGTACCTGTTACGACATCCATTATTATCACCTGGATGTAAAGGTAGACATCCCCAACAAATTCATCTCCGGAACAAACTTGTTTCTATTTACGGCTACCGAAGATTTCCGGAAACTGCAATTTGATCTTTTCGACAATCTATCCGTGGAAAAGGTGGAATACAAGGGGCAATCCCTCCCTTTCAGCAGGGAATATCACGCCGTGATGGTAGATTTTCCGCGTATTATCCCAAAAGGAGAAATAGATTCGTTTACAGTACATTATTCAGGTCATCCCATACAAGCGACCAGAGCTCCTTGGGATGGTGGATTTGACTGGAAAAAAGACAGTAAAGGCAAACCTTGGGTAGCAACGGCATGCCAAGGATTGGGCGCAAGCGTATGGTGGCCCAATAAAGACCATCAGTCCGATGAAGTAGACAGCATGCTGATATCCGTCGCTGTACCCCGTGGGCTGATGAACGTCTCCAACGGAAGATTGATCAATAAAGTCAGACTCAAGGACGGATATGACCGTTTTGATTGGAAAGTCAGCAATCCCATAAATAATTATAATATCGCATTGAATATTGGAGATTATGCACATTTCTCCGAAGTGTTCGCTGGTGAAAAAGGAACTTTGGACATAGATTATTATGTCTTACAAGAAAATAATACCGAGACAAAAAAGAATCATCTCCGCAAGAATGTACAACAAACACTACGAGCTTTTGAGTACTGGTTTGGCCCCTACCCTTTTTACAAAGACGGGTACAAGATTGTCGAAACGGCCCACTTAGGCATGGAACACCAAAGCGCCATCGCTTACGGCAACAGATTCCAAAACGGATATTTGGGAGAAGATGGTTCCGATACCGGATGGGGATTGAAATGGGACTTTATCGTAGTGCACGAGAGTGGACACGAATGGTTTGGCAACAACATTACTGCGGCTGACCTAGCGGACATGTGGATACATGAAGCCTTTACCAATTATTCCGAAGCGCTTTTTATCGATTATTTCTACGGTAGGGAAGCTAGCCAAGCTTATGTAAACGGCAATCGTTTTACCATCCGCAACGATCGCCCTTTGCAAGGCCCGTATCACGTTAACAAAAGTGGCTCCTCTGACATGTACAACAAAGGAGGAGTCATCATGAATATGCTGCGAACCATCCTTGATGACGATGAAAAATGGCGTACTATCCTGCGGGGGCTGAACAGTACATTCTACCATAAACAAGTAAATTATGATGATATTGTGCATTATATCAACGCGCATTCGGGCCATCGCCTTTCTAAATTTTTCGAGCAGTATGTACAATACAAAAGCCTGCCTGTTTTGGACATTAAATTTGCGGCAGACGGCAAGATTTATGGCCGTTGGATCAGTGAAGTAGATCAATTTGAAATGCCTATACATATCGGAAAAAAAGAGAAAAAGAAAGCGTTATTTTACATTTCCAACCGATACCAAGAACTTGGTATCCCCGGTCTGACGAAGGAAAATCTATCGGTAGATACATTTAATTATTATATTGGCTTGAATATACAATAAAGTGTGATTTTAACCGTTCGGAATATATTACATACCACCAAATCCAGTGGAAACCTATATATCATTTTTTTGTATAGATAGGCTATCATAAACGATTTTTTTTCATTAGGTTTGCATAAAAATAAACACATAAGACAAGAACACACCAAATGGGGTTATTTAATTGGTTTACGAAAGAAATTGCAATAGATCTGGGTACAGCAAATACCTTAATAATTCATAACGATAAAGTAGTTGTCGACGAACCCTCCATCGTCGCTTTTGACCGCACGACAAACAAGGTCATTGCCATCGGCAGACAAGCCATGCAGATGGAAGGAAAGACACATGATAATATAAAAACAGTTCGTCCCTTGCGTGATGGTGTGATTGCCGATTTTACGGCTGCCGAACATCTGATCCGGGGTATGGTCAAGTTGGTCAACGGTGGAAAATCCTGGTTTTTCCCTTCACTACGAATGGTCGTCTGTATCCCTTCGGGCATCACGGAGGTAGAGAAACGTGCGGTACGTGATTCGGCCGAAAGAGCAGGTGCAAAAGAAGTTTACCTGATCCATGAACCTATGGCTGCAGCTGTCGGTATAGGAATCGATGTAGAGGAACCGGTGGGCAATATGATCATCGATATCGGTGGAGGGACGACAGAAATTGCTGTCATTGCACTATCGGGTATCGTCTGTGACCAATCTATCCGTGTAGCCGGAGATAATTTCGATTCGGATATCGTCCAATATATCCGCCGTCAGCACAATATCATGATCGGTGACCGTACCGCAGAAAAGATCAAGATCGAGGTCGGAGCAGCATTACCCGAGCTTCAAGAACCACCAGAAGACTTTGCCGTACAAGGTAGAGACCTGATGACAGGTATCCCCAAGCAGATCACTGTATCCTATACCGAAATAGCACACTGCTTGGACAAATCCATCTCCAAGATAGAGGAAGCGATACTGAAGGCATTGGAGATTACGCCTCCCGAGCTGTCGGCCGATATATATCAGACGGGGATATACCTGACTGGCGGAGGTGCTTTGCTGCGAGGTTTGGACAAACGTATCCAAGCAAAGACCAAATTGCCGGTACACGTTGCAGAAGATCCACTGCGTGCTGTCGTACGTGGCACAGGTATTGCGCTTAAAAACATCGGACGTTTCAAGTTCTTGATGCAGTAATGCGCTTGTGCAAATAAAAAACATGCGATATAGCAAAGCCTTAAACTTTCTATATCGCATATTTGTTAGAAACAGACAACATTTGGGTTCTTTGATATGAAATACACATGTTGCCGAAAATACAAACACGCACATGCGTATTCCATATGGCCGTTAAAAAGCAAAATAGATACATATGAAAAACCTTTGGCTCTTTCTGGTCAGATACAACGCATTTTTTCTGTTTATCTTGTTTTTCGTATTTTCTATCGTTTTGGTCGTACGCAATAACAATTACCAACGCGCATCTTTCTTCAATTCATCCAATGCTGTCGTAGGTTCCTATTTCAAAAAAATAAACTCTTGGAAAGCTTATCTGGCCTTGGCCGATGACAACCAAAAGCTATTGGAGGAAAATGCCCTGCTGAGAAAGCAACTACAAGGTTTTCTTGCCATCGATACCAACAGTCAGATACAATTGATCGACAGTATCGAAATAGACAGGTATGACTTTACAGTGGCTACTGTGATCAACAACAGTATCCACCAAAAGAGCAATTACATCACATTGGACAAAGGAAGTAGCCACGGTGTCCATGCCAATATGGGGGTGATCACATCCAATGGCATCGTCGGTATTGTGGAAAATGTTTCCAAAAATTTCAGTACGGTACGTTCATTGCTACATCCTGATATACGGATCTCGGTCAGTCTGGATAGTGTGAGCGACGCTTTCGGCTCATTGGTCTGGGGCAACAACATCGATTCGAGATATGCTATGGTTCGGGATATCCCCAATCATGTCAAGGCTTATGTAGGCCAACCTATCTTCACATCGGGGTATTCTACCCTCTTTCCCAAGGGAATAAAGGTGGGACATGTCATTGAACCGGAAGTCATTTCGGGAGAAAGTTTCAAGGAGATCAGAATACTATTGACTACTGATTTTTCAAAGTTGCATCACGTGTACATTGTAAAAGACAAACTGGCAGAGGAAAAAGTTTCATTAGAAGCACTGAACAAAGACAATGAATAATAATTTGATTTCCAATATTATACGTTTTCTCATTCTTATCTTCATTCAGGTAGGACTGTTCAAGAATATGGGCTACTATAGTCTGGCGACTCCCTTTCCGTACATCTTATTTATATTGCTGCTACCCATTGGCCTGTCCAATTTCATGCTGTTTGTCATCGCACTATTGACCGGGCTTACCGTAGACGCTTTTTACGATAGTGTGGGTGTACATGCCGCAGCATGTGTAGCCCTGGCCTGGTTTCGTATATTTTTCCATCGCATCACGCTCGATATAGATGCACAAGAATCGTTGAATACACCCTCTTGGGGAAATATGGGCTTCAAATGGTTTGGAACCTATGTGGTGCTGAGTACATTGGCCCACCATATCGTGTTATTTTTCGTGGAAGTTTTTTCTTTTAAGAATTTTTTAAATACATTGTCCAGTATTGTTTTGAGCAGTGTATTCACTATTGTCTTGATTTTTATTATTGGCATTGTTACCTATCGACGGAAGTCGCGTCTGGCAAGTTAAACGAAAGGGATGAACAACAGTTTTTTTGAACGAAAATATGTTATTCTCGGTGTTTTTATCGGATTAGCCATTCTAATCCTTGTTCGTCTGTTTTATATACAGGTGCTAGACGACTCGTATCGTTTGTCAGCAGACAACAATGTCTTACGAAAGATAAATATCTACCCCGCCCGTGGGGTCATTCTGGATCGTAATGGAAAAATTCTCGTACAAAACGAACCCGTGTATGACATCATGGTCACACCACGGGAGGTAAAAGACCTGGATACTGCCTTGTTGTGCCAATTGTTGAATATCGACCTCAAAGGTTTTGAGACCCGAATGCAAAAAGCAAAGGCCCACTCCTCTTACCGCAGTTCTACGTTTGAAAAAATGGTTTCTAGCGAAACCTATGCGCAACTCCAGGAGCACCTCTACAAATTCAAGGGGTTCTATGCATTAAACCGTACGGTGCGCAGCTATCCCGATAGTATCGCAGCCCAATTTCTCGGTTATATTCAGGAAGTCAATGAAAAAGACATTGAGCGCTCCAAGGGGTTCTATCGTTCGGGAGACTACATCGGAGCTAGTGGCGTAGAAAGATCGTATGAAGAACTGCTACGTGGCCAGCGCGGTGTCAAAAATCTGATGGTGGATGTTTTGGGCAGGCCGAAAGGTTCTTTTATGGACGGCAAATACGATACATTGGCCGTTTCGGGAGACGGTCTGGTCTCCTCCCTGGACAGGGATCTACAGATCCTTGCCGAGAAGCTGATGAAAAACAAGATGGGATCCGTGGTGGCCATCGAGCCTGCTACGGGCGAGATTCTGACATTTGTCAGTAGCCCTGGCTACAACCCCAATCTCATGGTCGGCAGAGAACGGGGCAACAACTACATGAAACTGTTGCACGATCCGACAAAACCTCTTTTTATCCGTCCTATACAGGCCTCCTACCCCCCCGGCTCTGTGTTCAAGGTCGTATCCGCACTGACTGCCCAACAGGCTGGTATCATCACCCCCCAAACCATCTTCAATTGTCCGGGGGGATACCGCTATGGTGGAGGCAGAGGGTTCATGCGTTGCACCCATGTCGATGGCCCTACCGATCTGATCAAATCTATACAAAGATCTTGCAACACCTATTATGGTCATGTATATGCCCGTATGATCGATTCCAGAGGAATGCCGGCACCCAAGGCTTACGAGCTCTGGCGGGAAGGCTTGGGCAAGTTTGGTTTAGGTCATACGCTCGGCATCGACCTGCCTGGAGAAAAGGGAGGAATGGTCCCTAGCGCAGACTTCTACACAAAACGCTACGGAAATGAAAAATGGGGTTCCAGCTTTAATATTTCTCTTTCCATCGGACAAGGTGAACTGGGGATCACGCCGTTGCAAATGGCCAACCTCATGGCCATTGTCGCCAACAGAGGATTCTATTATCGCCCCCACCTGATCAAAGGCATAGGCGAACGGCAGATTATCAAAGAAGAATACACCGAAAAAATGTGGGCAGGTGTAGATGAAAAGCATTACGAACCGGTCATCGAAGGTATGAGCAGGGCGGTATCCAGCGGAACGGCAGCCGGATCGAAGATAAAGGATATAGAAATGTGTGGAAAGACCGGGACGGTACAAAACCCGCATGGTGAAAACCACGCAGTATTCTTTGCTTTCGCGCCTCGTCATGATCCTAAGATAGCGATTGCCGTATTTGTCGAAAATGCGGGATATGGCGGTACCTGGGCCGCTCCCATTGCCAGTATGCTGGTCGAACAACATCTGAAAGACACTATTACACTGCCCAAATATATCCAGGATCGCATATACAACGCTAACCTACTGCCAAAAACGGCTCCAAAACCAACGCCGCAGGAAGCAAAAGTAAGCACTACAGCCTCGAACAGCGAAGATCGCGGACAGGCTTCGTCCACGGATCATACGTCCAATCTACTTGTACACCATAGCCAAATAAGACGCCACCATGACTAGAACGAGACATAGTAATTTTTTGGGCAACCTGGATTGGTTTACAGTCTGTCTTTGGCTCATACTATGCCTTATTGGATGGTTCAATATCCGGGCAGCAGTATATGATCCGGAAAATCCAGCATTGTTTAATCTATCTGCAAACGATGGCAAACAAGCATTGTTTATTTTCACGGCCATCGTGCTCGGGTTCTGCATACTGATCATCGATCAGCGATTTTTTATCTCGATGACGCCTTTTTTTTACATTTTGGTCATCCTGCTATTGATCGCTGTATTGGGCATAGGGCGTAGTGTAGGGGGCAATCAGGCATGGATTCCTTTAGGAACATTTCGACTACAACCTTCCGAATTCGCAAAACTAGGCACATGCCTGCTATTGGCCTATTACCTCAACACACAGTCGAACAAAATGCCTAATCTCCAGACATTGGTGATAGGTGCTTGTATCGTATTGTTACCATTTTGCCTTGTCTTGTTGCAAAAAGACACCGGTTCCGCACTTGTATTCCTTTCGCTTGTATTTGTCTTCTATCGTGAGGGGTATGTAGGAACCAATCTCCTGATCATAGCAGGGCTAGCCATTTTATTCTTTGTCCTGGCACTATTGTACAATCAATGGATTCTCATTCTCATACTGGCTCTGATCACGACGCTGCTTTTCTTTTTGTTGGGCAAAAAGAAGAAATATATCATGAGCCTGCTCTTGTTCTTTGTGGCATCGTCTGTGTACATATTGTCCGTAGATTATATATTCAATAATATCCTCAAACCGCATCAACGCGGACGTATCGATGTGGTTCTCGGAAAACTGGATGATCCACGTGACCTGGGCTATCAACTGACCCAATCCAAGATCGCTATCGGTTCGGGACAACTGTTTGGCAAGGGCTACCTACAGGGCACGCAGACCAAATACAACTTCGTCCCCGAGCAGAGCACAGACTTTATCATCTGTACGGTAGGCGAAGAATGGGGTTTTGTCGGCACGGCAGTATTGATCCTTTTATACCTGACATTGCTGATCCGTATCGTGAATATTGCCGAACGGCAAAAAACTGTTTTTGCACGCACCTATGCTTACGGTGTAGCCTCCATCCTTTTCTTCCATTTCTTTATCAATATCGGCATGACTATTGGCTTCGTTCCTGTCATCGGGATACCATTGCCTTTTATCAGCTACGGAGGATCCTCCTTATGGAGCTTTACGATCCTCCTGTTTCTGCTATTAAGGTTCGATTCAGCCAGAAAAGGACTTTCGCCTTATTAACTCATTATTTAAATATCATCAATTTCTTTTAAATATTGTCTTACCCTCTTTAATGGTTTCCAACACGACAATATCCTTGATTTTATGGACAGGAACTTTTGTAGGATCACCGGACAGCACCACCATATCGGCCAGTTTGCCGGGTTCCAACGAGCCCTTGACATTCTCCTCGGAATACTGATAAGCACCATTCCATGTAATGGCCCGCAATCCCTCTTCAGGACTGACACGCTGATCTGCACCGATGATCTGACCCGAACGGGACTCTCTGGCGACAGATGTCCATAGCAAGAAAAGCTGGTTGATCGGTGTAACCCCAAAATCTGTATGGTTGGTAAAGATTACACCTTTCTCCTTTGCTGCTCTCAACGGACTCAGAAAATGAGCTCTTTTTACACCTAGATTCTCGGTATGTACATCTCCCCAGAAGTAGGCATGGTTTGTGAAAAACGATGGGATCAACCCAAGCTCTGCACAGGCATCCAACTGATCCGGCCGCACAAATTGTGAATGTATGATAACAGGCCTACGCTCCTGACTACCTTTTCCAAGAGCCTTATTGGCCTTTTTTACCGCCTCGATGTACATATCTATCGATGCATCCCCATTACAGTGTGCATATACCTGTATATTGTTTTTGAAAGCTTCCAAAACACTTTTATCAAGCAATCCTTGCGTAATGGTAGGCATACCGATACAGCCCGAATCACAGCCTGGCACTTCAGTCAGATACGGCTCGGTAAAGAAAGCTGTTTTACCCTGTGGAGACCCATCGGTAAATACCTTCACACCTGTCAATGTCAACCGCTTATCAAGCTTCCCAAACTTCATTCCTTCATCGATCAGCCTGAACATCAGACTACGGGCAGCCAATACTTCTACATCGATGTCTAGCAGCTTACGTTTTGCAGCCTCTTTCAGCAGGTTTAACGTAGCCAGGCTCGTACTTCCATTCTGCGCAGTCGTAATTCCATGACTGGCGTACCATTCTTGCTGTTTTTGAAGCAGATCCAACCGCTCCTCCAATGTCAACGCTTTCCGCCTGGTCTTTACCAGGTTTCTTGCTGTTTCCAACAATAGTCCTGTCGCTTCGCCCGTCTTGGGATCCCGCACGACTTGACCTCCTTTTGGATCAGGCGTATCCTTGTTGATGCCTGAAAGCTTCAATGCATATGAATTGACCACAGCGATATGACCAGAATTATGAGTCAGCCACACAGGATTGTCCGGGAATGCAGCGTCCAAGTCACCCTTGACGGGATGCCTTTTTTCTTTTAATTGATCGGTATCATATCCTCGGGCAAAAATCCATGTGCCTGCCGGTATATGGAGCGAATCTTTGTACTGCTTGATGACACGTACAATATCACTGATCTCCAGTACCTGGCCTACCGGAGGTGGCGATATATCCACTGTATTGAATCGGGTCAATGTACCAAAATGGCTATGTCCATCAATAAATCCCGGTATTAAGGTTTTTCCTTTTAGGTCTACAATCTTTGTCCTTTTGCCCTGATGCTTCCGTATACTTTGGTTGGTACCCACAGCCAAGATCCGCCCCTTCAGAATAGCCATAGCTTCTGCTCTTTCGTTATTCGCATTTACGGTTAATATATTTCCGTTGATGTACACGACATCCGCAGGGACTGTTGTTTGTGGAGAAAAGCCGAATAGCACAGATATCAGTGCACCCAACAACAACCATCTGTTACGTTTTTTCATTATTAATATAGTAGTCTTGTTTTTAAGTTTTACAATATGCCTTTTAGGATGAGCGAATATAAAACACTTTCATGAGGTTTGCCAAATTACACAGGTATCAATCAAGTTACACCCTCTCCAATACATAGCGGATCATATCGTCGATCATCTGTTTGGGATTTTCACTGAGTTGATCGTTTACACGGCTAGCCAGGATCGTATTGATGGACAGTGCATGGTGGCCAAACATATTGGCCAGTGCGTATATTCCTGCTGTTTCCATTTCTAGATGTGTAATCCTCTTCTCCGCCAAAGAAAACCCAACGGCCTTTTCGATCAGGTCTGGATATACATTGTTTGACCGGATATGTCGGCCTTGCGGGCCATAAAACCCCGGGACGGTCATCGTCAACCCTTTAGGAAGATCCGATGCAAATTGGGACAACAGCTTCGTACTGGCCCTACCCACATAAGGCTGAAAATTCAAAGCCGGAAAATGTTGTTGGGCTACTTCTTTGATAGCCGTCTCCTGTTCGGTATAAGGCTTGATATAATATTGCATTAAGGCATCAAAGCCGATAGCATATTCGCTCGCCAGTACCGTACCCACAGCAATATTGCCTTGTATAGATCCCGACGTACCTATACGGATAATATCCAAAGAAGTAAGATCGTCTTTAAGGGATTTGGTCTCAAAATCAATATTGACCAATGCATCCAGTTCATTGAGTACAATGTCAATATTATCTGTCCCGATTCCGGAGGAAATGACGGAGATCCGTTGCCCCTTCCATAGACCGGTGTGGGTGATAAAATCTTTTTTCCCTTTCTTGACAACCACATTGTCCAGATAGCGGGACACCCATTGCAAGCGTTCGGGATCGCCAACCAGGATGATGGTTTGTGCCAGATCCTCTGGCCTCAAGTTGAGATGGTAGATACTGCCATCTGTATTCAAAATCAATTCAGAATCTGCAATCATAAGGTCATTACGTATGTA
This sequence comes from Parapedobacter sp. SGR-10, assembly GCF_011030405.1. Lineage (GTDB taxonomy): Bacteria > Bacteroidota > Bacteroidia > Sphingobacteriales > Sphingobacteriaceae > Sphingobacterium. The sequence continues at coordinate 28,305 of NZ_JAAJTJ010000031.1, read as the reverse complement.
TAGCGTATTTGTTCTAGTTTATCCAACTTTTGAAGCACCTGATTTACCTGCATTTTTCGAACCTCTACATCCATCGAACAGTTGTTGTCAAATTGCTGCTTTAAGATAGGTAAATTTTCTTCTTTCACCAAACGCATGACTGCATTCATCTGCAAATAATCAAAATCTATGCGATATATATCATTTACCGTCTTCTCTACAATAGCAGCACTGTCCAATGCTTCCTGCGTTGCCATCTTGTAGGCATGAATCAAGCCGGGTACACCGAGCAACGTCCCCCCGAAATAACGGACGACTACGACCAGTATATTCGTCACGTCTTTGGATAGCAAGACATTCAGTATAGGTCGGCCTGCCGTGCCCGAAGGTTCGCCATCATCGTTGATCCGAAAGACCGAGCGATCCGTGGTCAGTCTATACGCCCAGCAATGATGCCTGGCCTTCGGATGCCGGGATTTGAGCTCTGCCACAATGTCTTTCAGCCCGGACTCCTCCTTAAAAGGATAGGCATAGGCGATAAACTTACTTCCCCTGTCCCGAAATATACCTTCCGAAGACGCTTCTATCGTTAGATATGTATCCTCAAATAAACTCACAGATAATAAATCAATAATACCGAAAATATAGCCAATCCCAATCCGATCTTATTCAACAAACTCAGTCTCTCCTTAAAAAAGACCATTCCGACAATTCCGCCTAAGACAATCCCTCCCACATCCATGGTTGTAAAGACCACCGAAGGGTTGTCTTTCAACAAGCGATGTGCCTTCATGTACAGAAAGATATTAGCAAAGTTGAAAAATCCCATCCCGAGTCCCCATAATATGGCTCGCCTGTCCAATTGTTCGTGCTTAAAATAAAGTTTATATAGCAAAATCCCAAACGCAACCAGCATGGCAAGGGTAAATACAATAAATAAGGAAACAAAATATACTTCTCTACTGTACTGCGTCACCTGTTTGAACAGAATATCGATCCCTCCCATCCCCAAGAACACGACCAAAGGATAAAATATAGCTTTGTGGTTCGAAGAAGTAGAGGAGGATTGCCAACTCACGGAAAAGGCAACAGCAATCAACCCTACCAATACACCTATCAGACTTTTATCAGCCAAACTTTCGCCAAAGAGAAGAAACGAAGCTGCAAGCGGGATAACCAACGAAAGCCGTTGGGCAATATCGGTCTTGACAATACCGCTATACTGTATAGCCAAAGCAATAAAGATAAACATCGTAGGTAACAATACAGCCAATGGGATGTAAAAATGAAAAGGCAATTGGCCCAGCTGCACAGACGAAAAATCCGGCTGCAACAATACCCAGGACAACAGTACGGTAATAGGGTAATTCCAAAGCACCAATTGCTGGGTATTGATACCCTTAGCACGCCCTACCTTGATAATAACGGAAACAATGACACTACAACAGATACTCAATAATAGATATAGCATAAATATATTCTTGGAGACAAAGCTGTCTAAAAAGCCCTGTATTTTAGATCGTCATCCTCGAACGCAGTGAAGGATCTCGTCAAAGTAAATGCGTTACTATGACGAGATGTCTCGACTTCCTGCCTATCGCAGACAGGCACTCAACAACTTGTCCGACTACTGGCGGATGACGGCTTTTTAGACACCATCATTTACGGCTCTAAGTTACAGTTTCGGAATTAGAAGTCTCATAAGAGTGAAATATTTTTTATCCTTGCACTATAAAACACCAATTAAAATCACAATATCTATACAATATTTTACACATATTTCTTATAATATTTTCAACAAAATAAGCACAAAATACTCCATAATTTTGACTAAAAAATTGAATAAAAAATATATTATTTTATATATAAAAAACACTAAATAAATATAAATAACTCATATACAATAGTTTTAAAAAAAAAATTAAATATAAAAGACAAGCGAAAAAATAATCAAATTTATAGTGTAAAAAACGCTATTATTTCTCATCATAAAAGTGATAAAAAACGATAAATAAAAACATTTTTTTTTAAAATTATTTGCACATATAAAATATTACATCTACCTTTGGATCACTATATACGAGATATGACAAGATATACAACATATTTTTATTTTGGCTTCTTTTATTTTATGGATAAAAGCCGGGATTGATATGTTTATAGATTAGGAATAAACAAAAAAGTCCCGGATATAAATCCGGGACTTTTTTTGTGACAAGACAAGAAACAATATGAGTACAAAAATAGCAATACAAGGTGTCAAAGCCTCCTTTCATGAAGAAGCCGCACTCAAATATTTTGGTGACGACATCGAAACACTTGAATGTAGCTCCTTCAAACAGACCTGCGAAATGCTCAAACAAGGCAAAGCGGACTATGTCGTCATGGCCATCGAGAACTCCATTGCAGGTAGTATATTGCCCAACTACAACTTACTGCGGGACTACAGATTTCACATCATCGGCGAAGTACACCTGATCATCCAACAGAACCTTTTGGCGCTGCCCGGTGTAAAACTGAGTGACATCAAGATCGTAGAATCCCATCCGATCGCTATCCGTCAATGCGACGAATTCCTAAGCGAGCATCCCGATTGGGAAGTCAAGGAAGGCATGGATACAGCAGGATGCGCCAAAAAGATCAAAGATGAAAAACTGACAACGACCGCAGCCATTGCCAGCGAGCATGCAGCTAAGACCTATGGCCTGGAAATCCTGGAAAGACGTATCGAGACACACAAGAAAAACGCGACCCGCTTCCTTATTCTCTCCAACCAGGTCGTCGAGCAGAAAAATGCCAACAAAGCCTCTCTGTCGTTTCAGACCGGCAATGCCGTGGGAGCCTTGGCCAATGTACTGCAATGCTTTGCCGAACAGAATGTCAATCTCAGCAAGATACAGTCTATGCCGGTAGTCGGCCGTCGCAACGAATACGACTTCTATGTAGACGTAGAATGGAAAAAACAATCCGACTACGATGCCGCTATCCGGAAGGTATTGAAGCATACCGCCAATTTCAGCATCATGGGCGAGTATATTAAAAATGAAAAAGTATAATAAATCGGAACAAAGAACAAGGATTAAAGATTCAGGACATTTTCAAATCAAAAATCGTAATTCGTAAATCAAAAATCGTAAATCATTAAGACATGAAACATACATTAGACATCCTTCCTTTGAGCTCTTGGATAGATACAGGAGACAAACCATTGATCATAGCAGGTCCTTGTAGTGCCGAGACCGAAGAACAATTGGTATCTACAGCACACCTATTGGCCAATACAGGCAAAGTCAACGTACTACGTGCCGGTATATGGAAACCGCGTACCCGTCCGGGAGAATTCGAAGGTATCGGAAGCATCGGTTTGGAATGGCTGAAACGTGCCAAAGAAGAGACAGGGCTATTGACAGCGACAGAAGTAGCTACAGCAAAGCACGTCGAAGAAGCTCTGGCAGCAGGCGTAGACGTACTATGGGTAGGTGCTCGCTCTACGGCAAACCCATTTACCGTACAAGAGATCGCGGACGCGCTACAGGCAGCCGGGTCAGACGTACCTGTATTGGTCAAAAACCCCGTAAATCCTGACCTTTCCTTATGGATCGGTGCTCTGGAACGCATCAACCGTGCAGGTATCAAAAAAATCGGTGCCATCCATAGAGGCTTCTCTTCGTTCGAAAAGACAGCTTTCCGCAACGAACCTATGTGGGATCTGGCCATCCAACTGAAAACAGCCTGTCCCGACCTGCCGATCATCAATGACCCAAGCCATATCTGTGGTAACCGCGAACTTATTCCGTACATCACACAAAAAGCTTTGGACATGGATATGCAGGGATTGATCATCGAGTCACACATCGATCCATCCGTCGCCTGGACAGATGCCAAACAACAGGTTACTCCGGCCGCATTGGCAGATTTGCTCGATCATGTCGCCGTGCGTCACGCGCAGTCCAACAATCCTGCTTTCGAAGACAAATTGGCAGAATTGCGTAAGCAGATTGACAAGCTGGACGATCAGATCATCAAGCAAATCGGCGACCGTATGAAGGTAGCAGAGAAAATAGGTGAATACAAACGTGACAACGACGTGACCATCCTACAGGTAAGCCGTTGGGATGAGATCGTACAAAAGCGTGCCCAATTGGCCAAAGCATTGAACCTTAGCGAAGATTTTGCGGTAAAATTCCTCGAATTGCTGCACAACGAATCCATCCGCAAGCAAAACGAAATCATGAATGCCCCAACCGTTGCTAACGCATAATGAGTACAAGCATTAAACTAATACATTCAACTAAACAGGTAAGTGGCACGGTACAGCTTACAGGCTCCAAGTCTGAGAGCAACCGTGCTCTTATTATACAAGCCTTGAGCGGGGGACGGGTTCGTATCGAAAACATATCCGAGGCAGACGATACCCTCCTACTGACCAATGCCTTGGCAAAGGCTAACGAAAGTGGTCATGGACAACAAATCATCAACATCGGTCCTGCCGGAACAGCCATGCGCTTCATGACCTCCTACCTCAATCTGGTGCAGGGCGATTTTATACTGACCGGAACGGAGCGTATGCAGCAACGGCCTATCGGTATTTTGGTGGATGCCCTTAAAGAGATCGGGGCTGACATCCATTATCAGAAAAAAACAGGCTTCCCTCCTCTCCATATCGAGGGCAAACTGTTCCAAAGCAAGGACACCGTCAAGATACAGGGCAATATCAGTAGCCAGTACATTTCTTCCCTTCTACTGGTGGCATCCGCCTTGAAAAAAGGATTGACGCTGGAGATCGAAGGCGAGTTGACCTCCCGTCCCTACGTGACCATGACTTTGAACATGCTCGAAGAAGCCGGTATCACACACGAATGGACAGACAACAAAATCCATATTGCCTCACAGCAGGCCAAGGAAACCACTCTTTATATCGAACCCGATTGGAGTGCTGCTTCATACTGGTACGCCATGGTGGCTCTGTCCGAACAAGGCGAGATCTTCCTTCGTGGATTGAAGCAAAACAGCCTGCAAGGAGATATGGCCATTGCAGAGATCATGGCACATTTTGGTGTCTCTACGGAATTTACCGAAACCGGTATCCAGCTCCGCAAGACAACCTTCATCTCGGACAAAAAACTGTTTGATTTTAAAGAATGTCCCGATCTGGCACAGACCGTCGTGGTGGTAGCAGCCGCTTTGAAAAAGGACGTATCCTTTACCGGATTGGAAACCTTAAAAATCAAAGAAACTGACCGCATAGCAGCATTGCAAAATGAAATTGCTAAATTCGGCGTAGAATTGGTGGTGGACGGCGAAACCTACCATTTGCGAACGGCAAATTTCAAAGAGCCTGAACAACTCTCCATAGCCACTTACGAAGATCATCGCATGGCTATGGCTTTTGCCCCATTGGCATTGGTATTCCCGGCAATCCACATCGAAGAACCACAGGTTGTCGAAAAATCGTATCCTATGTATTGGGATCATTTGAAGCAACAGGGGTTTTCCATAATTCAGTAAGGGCAAATAATCATTTGCCCCTACCACATATATCTCAATACTAACACAATGGCAGGAAATTCATTTGGCAACCTTTTTAAGATCACGACTTTCGGCGAATCGCACGGAACAGCCATCGGTGTGATCATCGACGGTTGTCCTCCCAATATCGAATTGGACATGGATTTTATCCAATCCGAATTGGACAAAAGACGTCCCGGACAGTCCAAGATCACGACACAGCGCAAAGAAAGTGACACCGCACAGATCCTTTCGGGTATATTCGAAGGCAAATCCACCGGAACACCTATTGCTATTCTTATTCCCAACGAAGATCAACGCTCAAAAGACTATTCGCATATAGCCGACAAGTATCGTCCTTCACATGCCGACTACACCTATCAGATGAAGTATGGCATCCGTGATTACCGTGGTGGAGGTCGTTCTTCGGCACGTGAAACCGCGGCACGTGTAGCTGCAGGAGCCATTGCAAAACTATTTTTAAAACAACAAGGCATCGAGATCTTTGCACATGTATCCGGTGTGGGTTCTATCGAAGCACCCAATGTGGACAGCAGCGATCTCAAGACTCTATTGGAAACCCGTGAGGCCAATATTGTACGCTGTGCCGATCCGGCTACAGCACATGAAATGGAAGAATTTATCAACGATATCCGCAAGGCCGGGGATACTGTAGGCGGTCGCATATCAGCGATTATCCGTCACGTACCTGCCGGATTGGGCGAACCGGTCTTTGACAGGCTCCACGCAGATCTTGGAAAAGCTATGCTCAGCATCAATGCTGTACATGGATTCGAATACGGATCGGGATTCGAAGGGTCCAAGCTACAAGGTTCGCAGCACAACGATATTTTCTCGGCCGACGATGGCAAAGTCATTACACACACCAACTTCTCAGGAGGTATACAAGGTGGTATCTCCAACGGTATGGACATCACTTTTAAAGTAGCATTCAAACCCGTTGCGACGATCATGCGTGACCAACAAACCTTAAACCAGGCAGGCGAAGAAACCACAATATCCGGCAAAGGCCGTCACGATCCTTGTGTCGTGCCCCGTGCCGTCATTATTGTCGAAGCTATGGCCGCATTGGTCATCGCCGATCATCTGCTAAGGCAAAAAGCTTATTGTTGAAACATCATTGCCATTCCGACGGTAGAGCCTGTCCCGAATATCGGAAAGGAATCTGTCTTTCCGGCAAATCGATACCTGCCTGCGGTAGGCAAGTCTCCTATCGTCGACATGACATAAAAACGGATTATCTTCGATGAGCACCTCGTGTTCTTTGTTGTACAACATTTGCCAACGATCTTGATGTACAGATGCAGATCTTTTCGTATCTTTATGGTGTTCCATAATCGCAAGCCACGTCTATGAAAAAATCCGTCCAATTCATCATCCTGACCTGTGCACTTAGTTGGGCAATAGCCGGAATAGCCATCTTGCTAGGATTGCATCAAGCCAAAGGGTTAGTTTATACGGTTTTTGCATCTACTTATATGCTGTTGCCTGCTGCTTGCGCCATTATCCTGCAAGTCATCCACAAAGAGAAACCCTTCAGCAACCTACATATCTCTGTTCGTGGCAACAAGTGGTTTTTGGTCGCTGGAATTGTCCCTATCCTCTATAGCTTTATGGCTCTGGGCATAAGCCTCTTGTTTCCCGGTGTATCGTTCTCACCGAGCTATGATGGCCTATTGTCCAGTTTGCCTCCGGAGCAGGCCGAGCTGGCCAAACAACAACTTTCAAAATTCCCTCCTCTCATTTTTCTGCTGATACAATTGGGCAGTGCCATCATTGCAGGATATACCATCAACGCTCTATTTGCCTTTGGCGAAGAACTCGGATGGCGTGGCTATCTGTTACGGGAACTGCAACACCAAAAAACAGGAACAGTTTCTCTGATTACGGGGATTATCTGGGGGCTGTGGCATTTCCCCTTAATCCTCATCGGGCACAACTATCCGCAGCATCCCATCGCAGGGGTTGGTATGATGATTGTTTTATGCATTCTGCTGAGTCCAATGATGACCTATGTAGTCATCAAATCGAAGTCGGTCATCACTGCCGCCATATTCCACGGTACGAACAACGCCATTGCCGGTATTAGTATCTTGTATCTCGTCGGCGGCAATGATCTGATAAATGGTGTGACCGGTGTCGCGGGATTCATTGCTTTGCTATTGGCAAATCTTGGATTTTACCTATACGACAAGTACGTCAGTAAGGAAAACATTTTCTCTAAAAGGATTGGGGATTGTTTGTAATATTATTTCGTATTTTTGGGGATGGAATATGCGATTGTGGATATAGAGACGACGGGTTCCTACGCCGGGGCAAACAACATAACGGAGATAGCCATCATCATCCACAACGGCAAGCATATCATCGACAAGTTCCAATCCTTGATAAAACCCGCTATGCCGATTCCTTTCCATATACAGGCATTGACCGGGATCAGCGACGAAATGGTCGAGCATGCACCTGTTTTTCCGGACATTGCTCCCAAGATACACAATCTGTTACATGGAAGGATATTTGTTGCCCACAATGTCAACTTTGATTATTCCTTCATTGTACAAGAATTGCAATCGGCAGGTTATAGTTGGAAAGCCCCCAAACTCTGTACTGTGCGGCTTGCCCGTAAGATCATACCCAATCTGGCGTCTTACAGTTTGGGGAAATTGTGCCACAATCTCGGCATTGCCATCCGTGACAGGCACAGGGCCATGGGCGATGTAGAGGCGACAGTACAACTGTTCGAAACATTGATACAACGAGACAGGGAAGATATCATCACATCCACCTTACAAAAGACCAAAGAACACCGATTGCCCACACATATCGATGAGGAAGATTTTTTAAGGTTACCCGATACGGCAGGCATTTATATCTTTCGAAACAGGAGCGGGAAGATCATCTATGTCGGCAAAGCCATCAACATCAAAAAAAGAGTGTTGAGCCATTTTTCGGGCAACAATGGTTCGCAAAGGCGACAAGCCTTTCTCAATGAAATCTGTTCCATAGATTTCGAAGAAAGCGGCACAGAGTTGATGGCCTTATTGATGGAATGTCAAATGATCAAAACACATTGGCCCAAATACAACAGCGCATTGAAAAAATACGAGCCCAAATTTGGCCTTGTCCGCTATGAAGATCAAAAGGGGTATCAGCGTCTGCTCATATCCAAATTCAACAAGAATACCGAAACCCTTCAATATTTCGAACGGGCAACGGACGGAAACCAGTTACTGCTAAATCTCGTGGAAGATTTCCAATTGGAAAGCAAGCTCTGCACCTTCTATTCTCCCCAATCGGATGGCAAACCCCGATTTAGTTACGACAACCTCCCTCCGGTAGATATATACAATAACCGCGTACAGGCAGCTATAGACCATCTTTTTGCACAACAGCAGACCTTTCTACTGATCGACCAAGGACGTCATCTGGAAGAAAAATCCTATGTGTACTACAAGGACAATACACTCTACGCCTTTGGATTTGTAGACGTCATGCATCAAGCTATTGATCCAACCGATCTCGTCTCTGCAAAAGACCGATGTATCAGCAACTATTATATGAACAGCCTTGTACTGCAATACGCCGAACGGTTTCCGGGTAAAGTATGCCTTAAGCCATAGGCTGTATGCTTTAGACCCTATAACATAGCCTAAAGCCTAACGCCAAAACTTAACACGATCTTTCCCACATGCTGCCCAGCTTCCATATACCTGTGTGCTTCCGAAGCCTGTTCATACGGAAAAACACGATCTACACTCGTCACAAATCGTCCATTTGCGATCAAAGGGAGTACATGTTTTTCAATCGCCTGCGTCAAACGTCCTTTAAAAACCATGTCTCTAGCCCGCAGGGTACTACCGGTCAATACAAGACGTTTCTGCATGACTTTGAAAAGATTGAGCGACACCTGTCCGCCATCCACTGCATTGATATAAACCAATCTCCCTTCTTCATTGAGCAAGCAGATATTTTTATCAAAATAAGCACCTCCAATACTATCCAGAATGACATCGATTCCTTCCTGCTTCCACACCTCGGCAAAATCTGCCTCCCTATACTGCACGACATGATCTACTCCTAATGACCGGACAAAATCAACTTTTCGCCGTGAGCCCACCGTCGTGAAAACTTCGGCACCAAACAATTTTGCCAACTGTATGGCTGTGTACCCGATGCCACCGGAACCTCCGTGCACCAAGAACTTTTCCCCGGCACACAATCGCCCTCTTTCGAACACGTTATGCCATACTGTGTAAACATTTTCGGGCAGAGAAGCTGCGTGTTCAAATGAAACATTTGCCGGAATCGGCAAGCAACATCCCTCTTCTGCGACAACATATTCTGCATATCCTCCGCCACCGACCAAGGCCATTACACGATCACCAACCCGAAAAGAAGACACCGCACTCCCTATTTCGACCACATAGCCCGCAATTTCCAACCCCGGTATATCCGCAGGCACACCCTGTGGAGCCGGATAATTGCCTTTGCGCTGAAAAACATCAGGTCTATTGACACCCGCTGCTCCAACTTTGACCAACACCTGTGTTGCCCCTATCTCCGGCACAGATACCTCAACAACCTGTAGGACTTCCGGCCCTCCAAATTCAGTTATGACGACAGCTTTCATGGTTTCTTCGGATATTTTTGGATACGTAAATTCAACGACAGCATAAAATAGCGCCCAAGCCTGTTGTTTCGAGCCTCGTACACATCATTGCCTATATATTCGGAATAAATCCCCATATTTTTGTTCTGATCCAACAAGTCAAAGCCCTGAATGCGCAATAAGCCCAATTTGTTGCGTAAAAAGGTCAGCTCCACGAAACTATTGATGACCGTCTGGTTGATGTTCATAAAACTGTTGGTGTATCCCTCATTGTAACGTTGGGACATTTCCACACCGACCGACACATGGTCCGACAGATACGTTTTGGTATTCATACCCCACTGCATCGTATGAACGCTGATATTCGTCCGAAAAGGGATATCATAACGGGCATTGTTCAGGTTATAATTGGCGACAAAGCCCGTTTCAAAATAATCGTTCAACAAATATTTAAGTTGCAAAGACTGATTAAGCATCAATTGTTGGGTTATCCTTTTGCGATTGTCGATATAGGAAGGATGATTAAAATAATCCGTATTCCCCATCAGATCCAATTGTAGATCGTCCACGACAAAAGGCGTATTGAACACATAAAACCACCTCATATCGTAATATCCCCTGGCATTCCTGAAAGTCGTCTGCTGTATGGTCGAATTGGGCAAGGAGCTTTTGTCACTCACGATCTTATCCATAATCTTACTATAGGAAAAATTGGTTTCCAAATATTGTGCCCTCGACGGAATGGATTTACGAATCCGTGTCGAAAAGCGGTGCGAAAACTCAGCCTTCAATTCGGGATTTCCAATGATGATATTGCGAGAATTACTGTTGTCTACGACGGGGGCAATCTGGTTGAAATTAGGCTGATTGTTTTTGCCTCTATAATCAATTTGCCAATCCAAATCCTTCGAAATTCTATACCAAAAACTGGCCGTAGGTACGAGATTGATATTGTCATAGTCATACTTCATATTTTCCAACGACAAATTACCTTCCAACCTCAAAGGCTCCACGGCAAAGCCCACATTAAACCGTAGCACATCTTTGATCTCATGAAGATAGTTCAATCCAAATCGATGGAACTTGTAATAGTATCCGTAATCCACCGCCAGCGAATCGATATAAGAAGGATTGTCCGCATCCAGTCTATCATACACCGAACGCACCGCATCTATTCCCGTAATATCGTACAAATAGCTAAACTCAAAACGTCCAAAATCCATAAAAGGCTCTGTATAGGCCAAAGATGCACTGGCAGAATTCGTCACATTTCTTTGATGGATCAACTGATCTTGCAGATAGGTGTTCCGTTCCACGTTGCCCGACACGATTGCGATTTCTGAATAGCTTTCGTTTACATTCTCGTTTCGGTTTACATTGTTTGAACGCAGAGAGAGATTACCCACCAACTTTCGTCCTTTTTGCTTGAAAAATTTCGAATAGAATACACCTACATCCCCATTAGGACTGGTAAACTTCGAAGTATCCTGAAATTGCCCCTTATTTCTCACTTGGGCATTGGTGATCTCCGTATCCTTGTTATTGTACACCGTCTGACTGCTGAAGCTCAGGTTTCCCGTTACCCGCAGCTCATCCTGATTAGCAAATTTACCTTGGAGGTTAAATTTGAGACCGTGATTATGATCATCGGTCTCCATGATATATTCTTCCTTTCGCGATATGGTATTGCCAATATAGGAAGAAGTCAACCGTGAAAAACCATCCGTCACATTCCTCCGCTGCGTAAAGTTGTAGGACGTGTTGACCGCAAAACTCTTGCCCAATCGATCCGAAATATTGAGCCCCAGGGAGCTTACCTTGTTCAATCCATCCACCGGATCTGCATAGTCACCTATATCCAGCAGGCTGCGCTTGCGAGGGCTGTCGGCCATCCCCCCCAGATACACCATATTCGTATTCGTGTTGTTGATGGATCCAATGACCGAAATCTCACGTCCATCGTCAAATTTATTGACGCCAAAACTACCTAAATACCTTTCATTGGTCCCACCACCGACAGTGACCTGTCCAAAATAAATTTGCTTTCTATCCGGTTTGAGCGTAATGTTGATAATCTTCTCGGGCTCTCCACCCATAGTTGGGTTAGCCTTGTCATAATAATCTATCACCTGTAGGTTTTGGATAAATCCCGTCGGCAAGTTCTTCGTCGCTGTCAACAGGTTTCCACCGAAAAAATCCTTGTTGTCCACCTGTGCCCGACGAATCTGCTTCCCATTGTAGTAGACTGCCCCATCTCTGGATACATTAAAGCCGGGCAAGTTCTTGATCGCTTCTTCCAACAAAGAATTTGGACGAAATTTATACGCATCGAAATTGAACTGTATCGTATCCTGTTTCATCAGTATGGGCAATACCTTGACAACGTGCACATCCTTGATAAGAAAAGAGAGAGGTTTCATCAACACAGTAGGTACGTCGATTGTCGTATTTTCCTTGATAGCGAGCACAGATTGATAGCCGACTCTATACCCCAACATATTGAACGTGAGATACATGACACTACCTTCCACGTCTTTGAAGGTATATCGGCCATGCATATCCGTGACCTGAGAAAAAGTATCTTGATTTGTTGTCAGCCTGACACTTACGGTCGATAATGGATTACCCAAGGTATCCTGCACCAATCCGACTACCGTATTCTGGGCAAACACGGAACTGCCCATAAAAACAATGAATAGCGCATTAATTAAGCCTATTTTTAGCCTGACATCAAACACGATAGTATCGATAATGTTTAGTTGTGTTCAAGATACAAAATATTCTCATGTATAGCGAGGTATTTACTGAAAAACGTGAAAACTTGGTTTTTCTTGTACGGTGTAGGGGCAAATAATTATTTGCCCCTACATCATTTACTCCTCTCGCTCCACACCGAGGCCAAATAAGGCAAAGTCGTACTTGACAGGATCTTGGGGATCCAATAAACGTAGGTTTTGTGTCAGCTCCACAGCTGTTTTCCAATGAACCTTGTCCAAGGTAATCAAGCGGAACTTACGGGCAACACGTTCTACGTGTACATCACAGGGACAGATCAACTGTGCAGGGCTTATTTTCTTCCAAATACCAAAATCCACACCCTTGTCATCGCTGCGTACCATCCATCTGAGAAACATATTCAAACGTTTACAGGTAGACTTTTGCAGAGGAGAGCTAATATGCTTCCGTGTACGTAGAGGATAGTCGGAAAGCGAAAAAAAGTAAGATTTGAATGTATTGAGGGACTTTTCTATATCTACATCCGTCACATGCTCCTGCTCTATCAAAAAAGCTTCTTCCAGAGAGTCAAAATGTACATAATGATACTTAAAAAAAGAGATAAAATAGAGTAGATCCGTATCATTGAATGTTCGGTGTTTAAAGCCCAATAATGCTTTCAGATCTTCGTCCTGATGGTTTTTAACAAAGTCAAAGGGCGCCCCATCCATCCGATCGATCAGCTCCCTGCACTTGTTGATAATGGTCTTGCGTTGGCCCCAGGCCAAGATGGCGGCAAAGAATCCCATGATCTCTATATCCTGCCGACGTTCGAATGCATGCGGAATACAGATTGGGTCGTTCGCTATAAATCCGGGTTGGTTGTACAGCTCGACCTTACTATCTAAAAATTCTTTGAGGTTGAAGTCTGACATTTAAAAAATTGAAAGTTGAAAGTTACTTTTATTGTCCATTATCCACTCTCCATTTTCAACTTTCCACTCCTCTAATAAGCCTTCGCAAACAATACTTTTCTTTTCGAGGGTTTTCCGGTAAAGATACACGTTCCCTCCTCTTCGACCGAATCCAATGGGATACAGCGAATCGTCGCCTTGGTTTCCTCTTTTACACGTTTTTCTGTCTCGACTGTACCATCCCAGTGACAGGAGACAAACCCACCTTTATTTTCCAGCACATCCTTAAATTCCTCATAGGAGTGCACTTCTGTCGTATGCGCACTTCGGAAGCCCAAAGCCTTTTGATAGATATTCTGCTGAATCTCTTCCAGCAAACCTTCGATTCTACCGGCCAAACCTTCTTGTGCCACTGTCTCCTTACGCTGTGTATCGCGTCTGGCCAGTTCTACCGTGCCATTCTGCATATCACGGGCACCCACAGCGACCCGTACCGGCACACCTTTCAGTTCCCACTCCGCAAACTTAAATCCGGGCCGTTGTGTATCCCGGTCGTCATACTTGATGGAAATACCTTTGCCTTTCAGTTCAGCCTGTAGCTTGTCCACAAAACCATCCACATTAGCCTTCTCCTCTTCTGTCCGATATATCGGTACGATGACCACCTGTATAGGTGCCAGTTTCGGCGGGAGTACCAACCCCTGATCATCCGAATGGGCCATGATCAAGGCTCCCATCAGCCGGGTAGATACCCCCCAAGATGAGGCCCACACATATTCTTGCTTACCTTCTTTGGAGGTGAATTTAACATCGAATGCCTTAGCAAAATTTTGACCCAAAAAGTGTGAAGTCCCGGCCTGCAAAGCCTTTCCATCCTGCATCAATGCTTCGATACAGTAGGTTTCCAATGCCCCTGCAAAACGTTCGTTCTCCGTCTTGCGACCACGCACCACCGGAACAGCCAATGTATTCTCCGCAAAATCAGCATAGACCTCCAGCATCTGCTCCGTTTCGGCAATAGCTTCCTCCGCAGTCGCATGCGCCGTATGTCCTTCCTGCCACAAAAATTCAGCCGTGCGCAAAAACAGTCTGGTACGCATTTCCCACCGCACTACATTGGCCCACTGATTGACCAATATAGGCAGATCCCGATACGATTCGATCCACCCTTTGTAGGTATTCCAGATGATCGTCTCCGAAGTGGGCCTTACGATCAACTCCTCCTCCAGTTTGGCTTCTTCGTCCACCACTATCTGTCCATGACCATCATTTTTCAAGCGATAGTGCGTCACGACCGCGCATTCCGTCGCAAACCCCTCCACATGCGAGGCCTCCTTGGAGAAAAAAGACTTGGGTATAAATAAGGGGAAATACGCGTTGCTATGCCCCGTCTCCTTGAACCTTTTGTCCAGAATAGCCTGCATCCTTTCCCAAATGGCATAGCCATAGGGTTTGATAACCATACAGCCCCTAACGGCCGAATATTCAGCCAGATCGGCTTTTATAACCAAATCATTGTACCACTGTGAATAATCCTCTGCTCTACTTGTTATTCCTTTGCTCATTGCGTTAAAAACTGTATTAAATTGTGACAATGCATGTTCTGGCCTTTCCTTATCGTCCAAAACAGGGCCTCACTATAAAAAATATTCTTATTTTTGTTTGGAAAGGTTAAACCTTTCCCAAAATTCGGGTCTAAGATAGTAAATAAGACTGTATCTATATACACTTTAGAGCAAAGATATCATGAAAACGAATAAATCAATCATCGGAAGTCTGGCACTCTTGGCCGTCATCGCATTAGGCTCCTGCTCCACCAGCAGACAGGTTGCCTACAAAGATGATATGTACAATAACCAGACGGCCAACAGGCCCACGGACTATCAAAGCTCCGACTATTACTATACCGATGGTCAGCAAAATGCATCTGCCAACGCCAATAACCAGTATTATTCGGATGAATACACTGACCAGCAATATTACGAGGACAGCTATGAAGACTTGGAATACGCCAATCGTATCAACAGGTTCTATTACTCTTCTCCCGGTATGAGTTACTACGATCCCTGGTTTGATCCTTGGTATGGCTACGCCGGTTTTGGGCTAGGCTGGTCCAATTGGGGATGGGGCTCACGTTGGTCGCTAAGTTTCGGATGGGGCAGCCCTTGGTACGGATACGGATGGGGTGGGTACCCTTATTATGGCTATGGTTGGGGAGGATACCCTTACTATGGATACGGATGGGGTTACAACTCGTACTACAGTTCTTGGGGACACCCCTATTATGGATACTACGGTGGAAGATCATCATATCCTTATTCGGGCAATAGATATACTGTTAGACCAATGGGTTCATCTGTACGCTCGGAAAACAGAGGTAACTTCAACCGACGCGTCGGTTCGACGACATCCAGCAGACGTACATCGACTGTAGGCACCACACGGACGACATCTTCACGAAGTGGTATAGCCCGCGATGAAAACGGACGTATCGTCACCGGTTCTCGTGTAGGTTCTACTACACGCAATACCGGCACTAGCGGCCGCTCGACGACGACAAGGTCTACAGGTACCAGAGGCAGCACAATTGGAACACGCGGCACATCAGAACGTGTCGGCACAAGCCGCCCAACAAATACAAGGAGGACAGAATCAACACCTCCTCCTTCGACAAGAAGCACAGAAACAACCCGTTCTTCGGGGTCTTCTACAAGGCAATCCTCACCTCCTCCTTCCTCGTCAAGAGGCTCATCATCGAGTTATGGAGGCGGAAGTAGCTCTAGATCATCTGGCTCTTCCATGTCTAGTGGCGGCTCGTCCAGAGGTTCTTCAGGGAGCTCGGGTGGTAGCAGTAGGTCTTCCGGCTCATCAAGAAGATAATTTATAGCTAGTATATTCCAAGGGAGAACATATAGTGTTCTCCCTTAGTATAATCCGTTCATATATTTAAATATTATACATGAAGCTAAAATATAGTATTCCTTTTTTATGTCTGTCTGTCATCACGTATGCAGATCTACAAGCCCAAACTATTGATGATGCGTTGATCTTTTCCAGAGAAGATGTCGGTGCATCGGCCAGGATAAAAGGACTCGGCAATGCGCAGACAGCATTAGGTGGAGATATCAGTTCCATCAACGGCAACCCTGCCGGCTTAGGCTTTTTCGGGAGGTCGGATATCTCGATTACCTTCAATTATCTTCAAAACAACAATAAGGTTGGGTACTTTGGCACCAATACCACCACCAACAAAGGCAATTTTGGCGTAGATCAAGCCGGAGTGGTATTTTATCTTCCCACACGAAGCAATTCGGGCTGGCAAAACTTCAACATGGGCTTGAGCTACAACAAGACACAAAACTTCAACAATTTCCGAAGCTATGAAGGTGTCAATGACAACAGCACCATCGTCCATACTTTGACTGATATGATGAGTATGGCCGGAAATGAAACCTTTCGGAACGATTTTTACGATTCCTTTATCGTAGAAGAATACGATTATGCCGTCACAGGCAAAGAGGGTTATTTTCCGGTAGCTGTAGAGAACGACAATAAGAGCCAATACAACGAACATCGTATGCTCGGCAATCGTTCGAGAACGGCTATTTCATTTGGCGCTAACTACAACAATAAGTTTTACATTGGAGCCAGTATGGGTCTCACCTCCTTTAAGTATGAAAAAAACACGCAGTTTATCGAAAATGGATGGACCAAAACTGCTCCCGAAATAGCCCAAGATAATCCGGGTTCCGACCTCTTGGATCCGTCCAATAATAGATACCTAGAGGCCAGCTATGAAATGTTCGACAATTTCTCGCAAGTGACCGAGGGTTCTGGTGTAGATATGAAACTAGGTATGATCTTCAAACCAGCCGTAGATTGGAATGTTGGCCTGACGATCAATACCCCTACCTGGACGACGATAAAAGATGACACATACGCTTATACAGATGTCCATTTTTACGAAGACGCAAATCCCGACACTTCTCCATTCGATACGTATGAATCCAAGGAATATGAAAGTGGCATGGATTACAATATGACCACGCCGTGGAAATTTGCTGTGGGTGTCGCAAAATTCTTCAATAGAGGTTTGCTTACTGCGGATGTAGAATTTATAGACTACAGTACGATGAAGTACAGCAATGCTTCCAGTAGCTATGCATACTCTGGATTTGCGGACATCAACAGTGATATCAAAGACATCTATACCTCTGCTCTTAATTTTAGGATCGGTGGAGAGGTATTACTGAACAATGCACTAAGTGCACGTGCAGGCTTCAACTACTTTGGCAATCCTTATAAAGACGTGGACGACAAGAATCTCAGTGGTAGCTTAGGTTTGGGTGTCAAACTCAACCATTCACTTTACCTTGATATGGCCGTCAACCATCAGGTCAACTCCTACAAAGAAGCAGCCTATATAGTGGATGAGGCCTTTTGGGATCTGCCAAGTCCTGTAGCAAATATTGATCACAAGAGAACAAATTTTGCATTGACACTTGGCGCTAAGTTTTAAATCAAAAAACGAGAACTGTCCGAAAAGTATGACATTACCCTTTGATTGTCATTCCGACAGCAGGAGGAATCCAAAAACACTACTATTAATCAAGTGTTTAGACCCTTCACTACGTTCAGGATGAATTAAACGGTTTCTCTTTACTTTTCGGGCAGCCCCTTATCTCCAAGCCAAACTTTTTTAACAACAATATCGATATATTGTTTTCTTTCATCAAAATTTTTATACCTTTGCGGTTCTTGGTAAGTTATTTTTTATCAATAGGAATCAAGTAAAAAACTAAACTAGATCAACTAATAGACGAATTCAGAAAAATGCAGAGTAAAGGTCTGATTAAATTTTTGGTAGCAGTAGTGACATTAGCATGTCTCTACTCCCTATCATTCACTTTTGTAACGCGTAAAGTGGAGAGTGATGCAGCAAAGCATGCTGCCGGTGACATTGCTAAAGAAAAGGCTTATTTAGATTCTATTTCGGGCGAGGTGGTCTACAATCTCGGTGTGGCAAAGTACACGTATAGGGAATGTAAGGCTTTAGAACTCCCTTTGGGACTCGACCTAAAAGGTGGAATGAACGTTACAATGGAAATCTCGTTGGACGAACTGATCAGAAATCTAGCGAATAATCCAAAAGATGAAAAATTCAACACTGCATTGGCCAGTGCCCTCCAAAAGAGCAAATCTTCCAACAAATATGTCGTAGACTTATTTATCGATGAGTATAAGGCTTCGGGAGCTTCTACATCTTTGGCATCTTTCTTTGCAACAAAGGACAATTCGGGTTTGATCAATGCCACAAGCTCGGAAGCAGATGTCAAAAACTTCCTTTATAAGGAGGCAGACAACGCTATCCAAAACTCATATAAGGTCTTGCGCACCCGTATCGATAAATTCGGTGTCGCTTCACCAAATATACAGATACAACAGGGAACAAACCGTATTTTGATTGAGTTGCCGGGTGTCAATGACGAAGGCCGCGTTCGCAAACTATTGCAAGGGTCGGCTAAGTTGGAGTTTTTCGAAACACACAGCAACTTCGAGATATACCCTATCTTGGAGAACGTCAATCGTACCTTGGCAGGCACACTGAAACCCGAAAATACCCCCACTGTACAAAAAGATACCGTCGCTACGGATAGTACCAAAAACGACGACAATCTTTTGGCCAACTTGGGTGCCAATACCAATGCGTCAGACAGCTCTTCTGTTGTAGAAGCTAATCTTGCCGCTGAAAACCCATTGTTCAGTGTCTTGATGCCTTCTGTCTATCAAGCAGAAAATGGCCAACAGCAACTGGCTCCGGGTCCGCAGGTCGGTATCTCCCATCTGAAAGACACGGCAAAAGTAAATGCTTATCTGGCAAGACCGGAAGTCAAAAGTTTGCTTCCTGCCAACTTAAAGTTACTTTGGGCCGTCAAACCGGAAAAACGTAGTCCTGACTTCTTACCTTTGTATGCGATCCGTACCGTAGGAGGCGAATCGGGTTCTGTTTTGACAGGAGATGTCATCACGGATGCCAAGGATGATTTTGACCAACAGACCAATTCTCCCGTGGTCAGCATGTCCATGAACTCTATCGGCGCACGCGAATGGCGTAAGATCACGGCAAAGGCTGCTCCGAACAAAGAAGCTATAGCAATCGTGTTGGACGGGGTGGTCTATTCTGCCCCTAACGTGCAGACAGAGATTGCCAACGGTTCATCTTCTATCTCCGGAAACTTCGAAATTGAAGACACCAAAGATTTGGCCAATGTATTGAAGGCGGGACGTCTCCCTACTACGGCCAAGATTGTAGAGGAAGCCATTGTCGGTCCATCATTGGGACAAGCTGCTATTGATGCCGGGGTTGATTCGGCTGTTATCGGGCTTATCGTCGTCATGATCTTCATGGTGGCTTACTACAACAGAGGTGGTATAGCTGCGAATATCGCTGTGATTTTCAACGTTTTCTTCCTAATGGGGATTTTGGCATCGCTGAATGCCGTGCTGACCCTGCCGGGTATAGCGGGTATCGTGCTGACCATGGGTACGGCTGTGGATGCCAACGTACTGATATATGAACGGATTCGAGAGGAACTGCGGCTCGGCAAAGGCATCCGACAAGCTATTGCAGATGGTTACAAACATGCGATGCCGTCTATCTTGGACTCCCAGATCACGACATTCCTCGTGGGTGTGGTCTTGTTCTTCTTCGGTTCGGGTCCTATCCTGGGTTTTGCGACGACATTGATGATCGGTATCATTACGTCCCTGTTTACTTCTATCTTCATTTCCCGTCTGATCTTCGAATACATGTTGAGCAAAGACATGAAGATATCCGTATCTTTCCCTTGGTCTGAGAATACCTTGACAAATGCTAATTTCCAATTTATCAAAAAACGGAAAACATTCTACATTGCTTCGGCTGTGGCTGTTGTCATATCGTTGTTTTTCATCTTTACCAAAGGTTTTACCTTGGGTGTAGACTTCCAGGGTGGACGTACATACACCGTCAGCTATGAAAAGCCTGTCGATTTGGAAGATGTCCGCAAAAATCTGGATGCTACCTTCAACTCGACAACAGAAGTCAAGACATTCGGAAGTTCCAATCAGGTGCGTATCACGACAACTTATCATATTGATGAGACATCGGACGAAGCAGACGCAGAGGTCTTGGGCAAATTGAACGAAGGATTGTCCAAAATACAGGACAACAAATATGATATCCTTTCTTCGCAAAAGGTAGGCCCTTCTATAGCTTCGGATATCAAGGACAGAGCGACTTGGTCGGGAATCATCTCGATCTTGATCATCGCTGCCTATATTTTGATCCGCTTCCACAAATGGCAATACTCTGTCGGCGCTGCTATAGCTACGATCCACGATGCCGTCATCTTGTTGGGGCTATTCTCTATCCTGGATGGTATTGTACCGTTCTCATTGGATATAGACCAGCACTTTGTCGCGGCTATCTTGACGGTGATTGCGTACTCGGTCAATGATACGGTGGTGGTATTTGACCGCTTGCGGGAATTTTTGGGCAAGCCCAATGCACACAACAAAGATTTTGGCGAAACCGTCAACCATGCAATCAACTCGACTTTGAGCCGTACGATCATCACTTCGTTGACCATTATCTTCGTGTTGGCTGTATTGTTTGTCTTTGGCGGTGAGGTTATCAGAGGGTTCTCGTTTGCCATCCTGATCGGTATTGTCGTAGGTACGTATTCGTCAGTAGTATTGGCAGCACCTTCCGTGTACGACTTGAGAGGTGGCAAGCACATTGCGCAAGCCTCTACCCCAGCTAAAGCTAAGGTGGCTATACCGTAAAATTAGCTAGAATATATAGAAAAAGGGACAAACTTAAAAGTTTGTCCCTTTTTTCGTTTTGTGAGGATATATAAAAGGGAGGTTTTTATTAGATATTATGTTCCGCTCAATAGCCGCGGAGGCCTAGTCCTTGGAATGCACCCAAGGACCAAAGTGCTTTGTCCATTCCAAGGCAGCTTGTCGCACGATCCCAAGGCTCAATAGCCCTACAACTACAGCCCTTGGTTTTGTCTCCCTAGGGCCATTACACCCATTGCCATCGACAAAACTGAACGTAGCTAGGGGTATCCCACCGCACCGCCTTCCGTTGCCGGGCTATTCCTTCCGCTGCTAGTGGAATGGACGAAGCGCATTCTACAAAGCAATCCTTTACCTGCATATCAGCACGTTATCTGTGAGCTATAATAGAAAGTATTACCTTAAAAAACGGCCTTTCATCCTATCAAGATTAAGTCCGTGGAGCTACGGTCTCATTGGCGTACACCTAGCACAATACAAGCCTTTTCAGTCTTTGCCTAGGGGTTGCGGGTTGGAGACCTTCAAAAGGCGCTTCCGTAGTGGAGCGTACCGTATCGAAGAGAGGATGAAACAGCCTTGATTCTTTGTTTCTTTCTCATCTAAGGAGAAAGAAAAGCCGTGCGGCTTGAGCACAAAGAAAAACTGATTAAAAGAATCCTCCCTTTATTTTCCCATCTCAACTCTCCTCCCCTCTCCTAAGCAATAAAAATTATATAAATTTGCTTAGCTTTGTATACCTTAAATATTGTACAATGAATATATTACTAAACTTTACATGTCTGTGTACCTATACATTATTAGCCCTATCAAGCTGTTCCGAAAACCCTTCCAACAACAAAAATAAAGAGACCGAGCATCATCACCACGATGACCACGACCACGCCAATCATAACCATGATCATCAAGCACCTGCAACCGGCGAAGACAGTGACCACAACGATCATACCGAACAGTATCCTGTAGAAGGTTCTGGTTCAGAGCAAGCCGCTACCCCTACGATAGCCCAAGGATCCCCAAGTGCCACTATCCCTGCATTTACCTTTTACAAGGTCAAATCAGGCATCTCCTTTACACAGCAGGATATCCCAAAAGGACAACAAAAAACCGTATTCATACTCTTCGATCCAAGCTGCTCACACTGTCGCTCCGAAGCCAATGCCTTAGGAAAGAACTACGATCTGATCAAAAACATCAATCTCTTTTTCGTTTCCATGAACGACCCTGCACTGATGGCTTCTTTTTTGGAGACATTTGCCAAAGAACTGGTCAATAAACCCAACGTGCAGGTGCTATACGACAGGAACCAGGAATTTATCCAAAAATTCCATGTCCCCAAACAGTTCCCTGCCAACTATATCTACTCCAAAGAGGGCAAATTGGAAACTTTCTGGGACGGAGATAAAAATATCAAAGAAATCATAGCCGCATATACCAGATAATGAGAATCGCTATCAATGGATTTGGACGGATTGGACGCCATACACTGCGCAATCTGATAAGCAGAGATATCAAGAGTATTGATATTGTCGCTATCAATGATTTAGTTTGTGCAGCTACCTTGGCCCATTTACTCAAGTACGACTCCGTACATGGGCCTTTTCCGGGTGAAATAAACAGCGATGATGATCATCTTTATATCAATGGCCATGCTGTTCGGGTATTCAACCACAAGTCGCCTACAGAGCTACCCTGGGCACAACTTGCTATTGACGTTGTGGTCGAATCCACAGGCCTTTTCACGACTCGGGACAAAGCACAGCTCCATTTGGATGCCGGCGCCAAGCAAGTCATCATCTCCGCTCCTTCACCGGACAAAGACATCCCTACAGTAGTATTGGGTGTCAACGATACAGGTTTTGATTGGGGCTCTCCCCTTTTTTCCAATGCGTCCTGTACGACCAATAATGTAGCACCACTTGTCCAGATACTGGACGAAAACTGGCATATCCTGGACGGCTATATCACGACTGTGCATTCGATGACAGGCGACCAAAACCTACATGATGCCCCTCACCGCGACCTGCGCCGGGCACGGGCAGCATCATCCTCCATCATCCCCACAACTACTGGAGCCGCTAAGGCCATTACCAATGTCTTTCCACATCTGGAAGGCAAATTAGGTGGAGCCGGAATACGTGTACCTGTACTGAACGGTTCATTGACAGATTTCACCTGTACCTTGGCAAAATCCACAACTGTAGAGGAAATCAATGCTAAGTTTAAGGAAGCCGCTAACGGAAGCCTCAAGAACATATTGTATTATACAGAAGATCCCATTGTATCGGTCGATATCATCAACAACCCTTATTCCTGTGTATTCGATTCGTTATTAACCTCCATTGTAGGTGGATTGGTCAAAGTGGTAGGCTGGTATGACAATGAGTTCGGATACTCCAACAGGTTGGTAGATGTATTGGAAAGGCTAGCTAAAAGTAACCCATAAGACAGATAAACAGTAGCTACATAGCTTTAGGAGAGAAGATCGTCAGCCTCTATAGCGACTCGACCCTTGTAGGCTGGGATGGTCATGAAAGTATTTTAGTTCACCGGAATAAGTCAAAATAATTTCATTATAAGATATATTTTCCTTATTATTAGCCTTGCTTGCTAATTTATATTGAAAAAAACACAATATCTTATGAAACATTTTCACTATGATCTGGTACCCCCAACCTTTTTACACTGTATAACGGAAGATTGTCCCCTCCAGACAGATTGCCTGCGCCAGATTGCGTACCAACACCTACCATCACAAATAGATTCGGTACATATCGTCAACTTGCGGAAGTTAGCTTCAGTCGATAAAAATAACTGTCCTTATTTCTTTAAGGTGCAACCTGTACGTTACGCCAAAGGCTTCAAGCATGTACTCGACTCTCTTCCTCACAAGGACGTTAGAAAATTAAAGGACGAACTTATCGCCTATTTTGGTCACAGCAAGTATTATCGATGTCTGCGAAAAGAGCGATTTATCCATCCGACGGAACAGAAAGCGATGCATCGAATTTTTGAAGACAGGGGATTTCCTGATACATTGCATTTTGAGCTATATATAGATAGTTTTGTGTTTCAGTAGCGTGTAATTTTAGTTTCATCTGGGTGAAACTAAAATTTCATTAAGGTGAAACAAAAGTATCACCCTAGTGAAACTAATAGGAATATTTAGCCATTCTGCAATTCACAATTATTGTCCGGTGTTTCAATCTGAACAATGTTGTAAGGGGAAAGTATGAAAAAGTCCTGCAATGCTTTACAAGGGTGATTTAGCACGTATTTTGGAAAACGACTTGCTCAACATTTACTTACTCCACAATAACGTTTATACCGACCATATTCGCCTTATATTTAATCTTTTCGATCAGTCCATAGTAACTCCAATTACGCAACAGGAATTCATCTTCTTTAGCGACTTCTTCTTTATTGGTTTGATTGACTAATAGTAGTGTACCAGCTTCAGACTTGACACAGATATCGATCAGACGACGGCTATAGAGATGTAGTCGGCTATTGACATACCGCTTTTCCTTTTCGCTAAAATGTTCCAAACTTTTCAGCTTCTTCTTACGTCCATGGCCACCTTTGTTGAATGCCGCAGCTTTTTGTATACGGTGTCTCGCGGCCTGTATGGCCATCCTCCGGTAGAGAAACTCCTCCTTGTTGCCTATTTGAAAATTGTCCTTGTCGACAGATAGTGTAATCGGATGCTCTACGGACAGCGAGGCTTCCGCAATGATATGTTCTTTGAGGTCATGCTGCTTTTTTGGGAGTTCGAGTGCCAATAACAAGAATATTTTACCCTTCACAATTTTGATGGAACTGGTGCATATTTTGATTTGCCCCACCAAGGCTCTTTGCAATAGAACTCTTTTATCCGATCGATCTTTACCAAGGTAAGTACGGAACGGGATTTTGAAGAGTGTCAGTTTGAAATCTCGACCTTTTTCGTCATTGCTCAGCTTCACCTGATCTCCACCGAACGGAATTGGCATATCTTTCCTATAATTACGCAAAGACTTTTCACCTTTCCAATAAGCTGTTCGATCTGTACTATAGGCCTTGTTCAACGTCATGTTCATGGCTGAGATAATTTTCGAAGGCAGCTTCCCCTTAAAATACAGCGATAGTATACGATAGGTGGTATTCATTTTCGAAGAAGTGAAGATGCCATCGGGATCTTTTTTAAAGTCTGCCAGTTTTACCTTAACATCATCGCGCAGATAGATCAAATCCTTGATTTGTTCCTGTACATATTGATGTGTCATCACCATGTTGGCCCCTCGGTACACCATATCTTGCCATTCAAACAGTTGTTTGAAATATGCCGAGCGTTGCTCTTTATCGTCGCAATCCAAATAGATCTGCACTTTCCGTGTTAAAATGATGGTATCCTTTTCCATAATTTTTTCTTTTTATGCGGTTTTCTTTGCTGTTTTTATTTTGGCATGTGCCTGTACAAAAAGTTTCTTGACCGTGGATGGATTGAGCTGTAATGCTTCTGAAATTTGCTCGAAGGACAATTGTAATTCGTAGCGCATGTGAAATATTTCAGCCTGTTGCTCATCAAATTCCCCCTGTAGCACAATCTTGGTCGGTCTATTCATCAGCTCCATTTTTTGCGAACTATTGAATACAGCACGCAGGGTATCGATCGTTTTCTCTACCTGCAAGCTGACTTCGTAATCCGAAATCCCACCAAGATAATAGGCTATACGTTCGTAGTTAAAACTGTATTTTAGACAGAGTTTGATGAATAATTGCTGTTGTTGGTTAAGGCTTGGCAAAAGGTTGCCCAGTTGATCCAGACGCTGCTGTTTTTCTTCCTCTAATTTTTCCAGATAGACCAGGTCCATTTCCTCCTCTTCTTCCATTTCATAGCCGAGCAGAAATTCCTGATAATCCTCAATGGAATCTAAGCGAAGCAGACTTCGGTGAAATCTATTTCGTGTTTTATTATAGAAAGCATGAATTGCCGATCTGACTTGTGTTTTTAAGAAGGCTAGTATATGTTCAGTATCTTTAACCTGCTTGCGGAACAGCCATAACCGCAATAATGCTTCCTGAGAGATGCTTTCGGCTACACAGTCATCTTGCGTTGCACGAAATGTTCTTGCGAAAAGATAGCCGTAAAAACGCTGGTAGAAAAAATCCAATCCTCGTTCGTCTCCTTGTCGGAGCAGAGCGATATGTTTTTCTGTTCGCTGTTGTTGTAAAGTTTTGTTCATAATCAACATTTTGGTTAATTACCTACACAGATCTCGGCCGGCTCTGGCGGATTTTTTGGAAAACCGAGATCTTGTGATAGGTTTATATTAAAGCTGAATAGAATATTGATGT
Source organism: Parapedobacter sp. SGR-10 (assembly GCF_011030405.1). GTDB lineage: Bacteria > Bacteroidota > Bacteroidia > Sphingobacteriales > Sphingobacteriaceae > Sphingobacterium. The sequence goes on along the minus strand of NZ_JAAJTJ010000031.1, from coordinate 1,380 downwards.
TATCGGTATTGAAGTATTTGATTTAATTAAATGGAGTTTAAGCAAGCGCCAACCTTTGTATATACTTTTTATTGATCTGATGCAGAAAACGAGTAAGCGGACGCCAATTGTGTACACGCTATTACAATCAAAAAAACCGACCTCCTTTTGTGTATACCTTTAAATGTTTTTCTAATGACACGGAGAGAGCCCAATTGTGTATGACTGCCATTTGTTATTACCTATCAAGAGAAAGCCCACCTATTGTACATACTTTTCACAGGATTGAGCGCGTGAGAAACTAGTTGTGTATATAAATAAAGGATTTACAGCAGCCCCAGTGGTGTATGATATCAATGAGTTTACAGCAAGGCCCACCCTTTGTATATACAAATGCATTAACCTACCGTCTGTTGCAAATAAATAGTATTTAGCGAGTGACTATTGTCCTTACGCTAGGACGTCAAAAGCAGCCTAATGAAAATTATTTTGTTGGATATTTAACAAGTGTAGGACAGCCACTTTATGCATACGTTTTAAATTTTCCTTACTCACAAGGAGCGACCTCAGTTGTGTATATGAGACAAGAACACTTATCGCAGATCTTTGTGCATAAAAGCCTCAGGTTCCTCACAGTAAGGCTCACCCTTTGCATATACCCGAGTTGTAATCTATCGCTCTATTGCAAATAAATAGTATTTAGCGAGTGACTATTGTCCTCGCTCTACGGCGTCACAAGCAGCCTCAATGTTGTTTAATTAGGGATCGTATAGATACTTTCTATACAAACATATTCACTTAAAAATTAACAGGAATGACAGGAAGCCCGCTAATGTGTTTCTTTTTTTCGAGATAACGCGAGACATTGCGTATACAGTGGTTTTGAAAAATTTATCTAAAAACTTAAGGTTGTACGAAGGATTGCAATCCTGCTTACACAAAAAGTTTATCAAGAGGATTTGCTATATTCTCAATCTTACATAGAGCCCACCTATGTGCTTCTTTTTACTATCATAGTCGATCCACAAAGTCTATGTGGTACCGTCAAGAACGTTGTATTTTTCGATAAAAGAATTTAGTGAGTGACTATTGTCCTCACTCTACGGCGTCACAAGCAGCCTCATTGTATTTATTAAATCGATGAAATTCAGTTTTGCTGTAATTACCATACACTACAAGACTCAATAAGTGATTGTGAATACTTATCATGAGATGTGATAGGAATACCCGTACATCTACCCTATAAACGAAGATTAGTGAAGTTCCAAAACTAATAAATGCCCTATCTTCAACCGCTTTGTATATCCTAATATTTTTCAGAAGTCGTTTAGAATCTGACAGAAAGCCGCCATTGTGTTTTTTTGTTAAAGCTAACGAGGAACGCTTTGAATATACTCTATA
>NZ_JAAJTJ010000030.1 GCF_011030405.1 Parapedobacter sp. SGR-10 | reverse complement strand
TTGTTCTATATAAAATTCTACCCGATGATTCCGTTTGTTTTTTTAAATCTCATGTTGTTTTTTAACGAGCTGCGATCGCTTGAAATAATCATCCACGACATCGATCCCAAACTCCTTTAACATCGCTGCGACGCCGACGCTTTCATTTTCACTGGTCACCAATAATACCCCGAGCTCCCCGGGATCTTTAATGTGTACACTGCTGCCATACTTTTTCTTCAGGTCCTTCAGCTTCCCACGATGATAATCGAGGTGCACGACGCGATAGTCAAGATTTATATCGGCAACCGCGTAATTAAAATAATTCGTCGAACTGGCAACAACCTCACCCAAGGGGTTTCTGACCTGAGAAGGCGCACCTCGACCACTGATAGCCCCGACGAAAAATGCCCTGCAGGTATAAGCCCAGACGCTCTGTACAAACCCACCGTGATAAGCGGAAGGGAAGACAATTATATCCGGATCCAACGCTACGTACCGTTCCCTTAGCTCATCAAAGTTCAAGTCGTAACAGATTGCGATAGCTAATTTCCCAAAATCACAATCAAAAACCGGCACCTCGGTACCCGGTATGATGCCGGACTCTGTTTCCTTGATCGTGGGGTAGTTTTTGTCATACATGCCGATTGTTTCTCCATTTCGCCCCAGCAATACGCCACTATTTCGCAGCAGGCCTTTCTCGTCATACCTCCTCATGCTGTATACAAGGTAAGAGTTTGTCGATTTTGCTACCGATGCGAAAAAGTCGAGTATCTGATTACCGCGGACTTTGACGTATTCGTTCTTTTCATCTTGTGTCAGTCCCCATGGAAAATCTGCATTTTCCGGCAAAACGATCAAATCAGGATCGTCGTGTATAACCTGATCCAGCTCCCTTTTCCAGAAAGCGATCATTTGCTGCACCATTTTCTGGTAGCCTCCGCTTTTGTCCAAAGTCGGGGTTCTTTCACCAATTGTGGCAACCCGTATCCGATTGGCTGCATTAGCCGTATCCAGAAGGCTCATACAGCATACCATACTGCATAAAAAAGCCGATATCATACCTCTTTTTAGTTTTCCTGTCATTTCCATCTATCCTTTCCAGTTAAATTCATTCTTGTACTTTTCATTATTGTCTCCTCCAGTTCGGACCAACCTGATCCGGTTTCAGCGGCAGCCCCATTAAGTTTCTTCTTAAGGGGTTCGTTTTGCTGTAATGGTACTTACCGTCTGCACCCAACGTCAGCTGTGGATCCTCGATCGCTATACCGGGTATACCCGCCAGGCCTTTCAGATTGCCACCAAAAAATGTATTGTCTTCGTAATGCACCTCCCCGGTCGGTTTATCCAGAACTTCGATAACCGGTGTAGCACTCGAATTACCAAGAATAACATTTCCTACATAACGTATACCTTCGACCGGCACGGTCAGCCCTTTACTCGGGTTATAGAGTTGACCGACCACAATATTCTTATCGTTGTCTACCAGTGTATTGTTAGCTATCAGCACATTTTTTGTCGGATAATATCCCCCTTTGCCTGGATGGTTATCAAGCTGCCCTTCATACAACGCAATAGCGGCCTTTCCTCTTCTTCGGGTCCCCTGGATATAGTTCTGGCGTATAATATGGTTTTCACCGATCACCAGGATTCCTCCCGTATAATTGTCTTGCATTCCCGGGAAGATAAAATTCCCTTCGATGAGGTTACCATTGCCCTGGCGGATACAGATACTTCCCGAAGCCTTGATAAAGGTATTTCCCCGGATGATATTCCCCCCGGATTTGATATTGATAATTTTCCCGATTCCCAACATATTCTCGAAAACATTGGACTCTACCGTTGTAACCGAAGAAGACAAGGCCTGTACCCCATCTCCAATACGGATGGCTGTGGCTCCACCCAGCCCGATGCTCGGCATATCTTTGAAATGATTATGTGCTATCCGGTGATAATTGGCATCGGCAGTTGCACGCCAGACGATTATCAGTACACTTTTGCTGGTCTTTCCTTCAAAAAGACAATGATCAATCTGGTTGTGGCTACCAAATAAACCCACCCAAACATCTGTTCCTTTCGGCTTATTGAAACTGGATATAACGACATTGGTCAACCGGCAATGTTCCGCAGGAATATTACCACTACGAAATTCGATAAGATGCAGTGGCCGGGACGAGTGTCCATCTTTAAAGTGAAGGCCATCTACAACCAGATGACGCCCGGCTATCCGAAGGGAAGAAGAACCCGATATGATCGTCTGACCAGGTGTTTCGGCCATCAATGTAACCGGGGCAGACTCCGTACCATTTGCTTTAAAAACAATATCGATATCTTTCCACACGCCATTTTTCATGACAATCACATCGCCTGGAGTCGCTTTAGCAAAAGCAGCATGGAGCTCCTCTGCCGACTTGACCGGTATCTTATTTGAAGATTGCGCCATGGTGCCAGTAATCCATGCGAACATACATACGATCAACAACGTTATTTTATTTTTTTTGTCCTTCATATTTTAATATCCAATCAATCCGCTATTACCGTAACATCTACTTCCCTTATGACCTGTTGGCTTCCCTCTATATTGGCATTCATACCAACAAAATAGGCCTTATAAATCCCCGGCTTTGTATACGTGTGGGTATAACTTTCAAGCCGAGGATTTAGATCCGCTTTGACAGCAATCGGCCGATCAGGTCCTCTATTGACATCTCCGGTTTCAAAAGGTTTGCTGACGGCCCATATTTCGGTATGAATATCGGGGTCTGTAGGTTCATCCATCGGATGACCTAAAAAAGTGATCCGGCTAGCAGATTGCACGGTCTTGGATACAATCTCAGGATGTTGATGTATGATATTGAATCCTGCGGTTTCCATATCGCCCATGACAAGAGGACCTGCGTCCGTATTACCAGTAAACGTAAAACTTTGTATATGCCAAGTTCTTGGTCGTTCATGCGCTGGATCATTAATCTCTGCTTTACTGCGTACAGTATATTTAAAACCAATAAAAAGCGGCTTGCCCGGCTCAATCAGATCCGAAATATCGACCACGCCCGAGGAGGTGAAAGTTATCGATGTCGCCAATATGAACCGATCTGTGATATCTACCCAGTGCGCATCATCTATATTGGACCAGCTGCTGTAGTCACCGTTAAAATCTGTAGATGCCATGACGGCAAACTGATTTTCCTGCGGCCGCGCAGTCACGGGTATGGAAGTCGTAAAATAGAGATCGGCATGCTCTACGCGGATAATACGACCATCTTTATGGGCATAATCATTATACAGTTCCCCGGAATAAAAGGTGATAATATCAGGATTGCCTTTCAGTTTAAAATCTACGATTTCATTTACCCGATATACATTAGCCCCCGTACTTACCGCAAAATCGTCCAGATTGGGCGTCAACTCCATCTTATACTCGCATGATCCCAATAAGATCACACTTGCTGATAGAAGATAAAATAACTTGTTCATCGTTCTCTGTATTAAAAATTAATCAATTACCACTTCGGATTCTGTGTCAATGCCCGGTTTACACTCATCTCGGTAGCCGGTATAGGCCACAGCAGATGTTTATCCGAAATATTATTATACTGGCGGATAAAATGCGCATCCGGGATGTCTGCAAGTATTTCCTGGCCTACTCTTTTCATGTTGAACACAAATATTCCCCAACGGATCAAGTCTGTTTTCCGGAGCGTTTCAAAAGCCAGTTCCCGCAACCTTTCATCTTGAATGGTTTTTCGGAAATCGCCTATTTCAAGCTCATTTAACTCGGCTTCTTCCTTCTTGTAAATTTCGACGTCAGCCATTGCACCCGTACCGGCTCCTGTAAAGGTTATGGTCGGTGCCGATGTATACCCAGCACCTCTGGCATGACCTGTCACGGCGTCTCTATCGAATACCACTCCCGTAACCTGTCCTCCCAGGACGGTAGCTGTAGCCTTGGCTCCAGACCCGCCTCCACCCTCAAAAGTTACGGTAGGTGCTGCTGTATATCCCGATCCTCCATTGGTGATCGTGACTGATTTTATCCCGGTCGACCAAGCACGGCGGCGCACGCGGTTTACAGCTTCTATGGCCTCTGGACTTGGGCCTCCATTCGCTTCATAATCGGCTTCAGCAAACATCAGCAATACATCGGAAAACCGTAATAACGCAAAGTTTTGGGGCGTAACAGAACCTCTTTTAGGTAGAAGGATCTCGTATTCCCTTCTGTATTTCGCCGAGTTTCGGGTATACACATCTCTTCTTGCCGTTGAAGTAGCGAAAGTCTTGGCTCCGGTCGCATTGACATACGTAAAATCGGCAATGGTCCAATCTCTCCGCAAATCCCCTTCCTTATAGGCTGTATAAAGTTTTGCTGTCGTGCGAACGCCATTAATGGTATTACCAATATCTGCATTTGTGGTGGCGGGACCATTCACATAGCCTACACCACCCTCTTCTGTCCATGCGTCTTCGCCATGCCCACGAAATTCTACCTCCCAGATACTCTCATGAATATCATAAATATCCTGCGCATAGTTGATGAATACCTGACTAAAATTTGGATTTAAGGCATGTGCAGCATCGGTATCATCGATCACCTTCTTAGCCCAAAACCGGGCTTGCTCATATTTTGATTTGTCATTCACCGGATTACCCGCCATATGGAGACAAACTCTTGCCAAAATACCTCGAACAGCCGATTTGTTGACCCTTCCGCCAAAACCTAAGGTCTGTATGTCGTCGACCAAGCCCTCAGCGGTCTCCATATCTTTCAATATCTGGGCATAAACTTCTGGTGCTGAAGCCCGCGGCTTGTGTATATCATTCACATCGGAAGTCGGTTCCAGCACCAACGGCACTCCGCCATAATATTGAACCAGCAAAAAGTAATAATATCCCCTTAGAAATAGTGTCTCACCTCTTACCCTATCCCTTACACTTTGGTCAATCTCTGGATTACTATCTATATTTGCCAAGAGAATATTAGCTCGGCCTATTCCCGTATATAAAGCCGTCCAGTGGCGAAATATATCGGCATCGCTGGAAGTAAAATCATAGACCTGGGGGCCAAATGCCGGCGTTGTCCGGGCATAATACCCTTCATCAGCTTCCAAACCCATTCGGTAAAGCATCCATTGTCCATAGACATCTCTATGCCCTAATTTATCATAAACAGCCGCGAGGTTACTCTCCAAGTCTTCCGCTGTATCATAATAAGCCGGCGCGTCAAGGAAATCCAAAGGTTCTTTGGTCAGATCACATGAGCTTACACTAAACAAACATAGCGCAAACAAAAAATAATATCTATATTTCATCATAATCCTCTTTAAATCAATACTAAAATGTTGCATTTATACCAAATGTAATTGTACGAGCCTGCGGATAAGCTGAATAATCAAAGCCAGGCGTTAAGACCGAATTACGGACCGACACTTCGGGATCCATCCCCGAATAGTTCGTAAAAGTCAGCAGATTCTGTGCGGAAACACGAAGATCAAGAGCAGTCAAAGCAAGCGGCTGAATGAGCCTCTTCGGAAAGGAATAGGCCAATGAAACCGTTTTAAGGCGTAGGTACGAACCATCTTCCAGCACCCGTGTTGATTGCAATCCGGCAGGCCCCTGCCCACCCACTTTAAAAAGTGTATTTGAGGGATTTTCGGGTGTCCATCTATCCGCAAAACTGGCATATTGATTGACACCGAACATATTGATATAATTCCCCTCAAATATCAGTCGGTTCGCATTGTAAATCTGGTTGCCATAAGACCATTGCAAAAGCACGTTTAGACTAAGACCCTTGTACGAAAAATTATTCGAGAAACCTCCCATATGGGTAGGCAGTCCATTACCGATAATCGTCATATCGTGATCATTAATGGTACCATCTCCATTCAGATCTTTATACTTGATGTCGCCCGGTTGAACGCCATCCGTACTCCCGTTGTCCGGCAGGCCTTTTTTCAAAATATACGCTCCCGGAGACGGGCTATCAAAATCATCATACTGATAGATGCCATCAAAAATATAACCGTAAAATAATCCGGCAGGATAACCGACTCTGGAGGCATACAGGGTTGGAATACTTGATCCAACTCGCATCGTTTTATACAAGCTATTCTGATTATCGGCTAACTTCAGTACTTTGTTTTTATTGAAGCTGATATTAAAATTGGATTCCCAGGTAAACGACTCCGATTGGATGTTCACGGTATTCAACGTAAATTCCCACCCCCTGTTTTGAAGTGTACCGACATTTTTATATACACTTGGGAACCCTGAGCTAATCGGCATATCTGCATCTAAAAGAAGGTCTCGCGTAATCTTATTATAAAAGTCGACGGTAAGACCAATTCTGTTTTTATACAAGCCCAGGTCATAACCGATGTCCAACTGTTCTGTAGTTTCCCATGTCAGGTCTCGATTCGCCATACGCTCGATGACGATCCCCTGTGTAGGGGTACCATTATTGAAAGAATAGGAATACGCTAAAGGCATCCCGTAATTGGGCATATAACCATTGTTGCTGATCCGGTTATTTCCTGTAAGCCCATAACTCATCCTGAGCTTCGAGGAAGAAACGGCTGCTATCGCCTTCATGAATTTCTCCTTATCCATATTCCAGGCAAAAGCCGCTGAAGGAAAGTAGCCCCATTGATTTCCTTTAATAAACTTCGATGAGCCATCGGCACGCATCGTCGCGGTGAGCAGGTATTTGGACTTGAAGTTATAATTTGCCCGACCAAAAAAAGACATTAAAGCATACTCACCCCCACCGGTCTCTGTAGAGTAAGGCTGACCCGCACCCAGTCCGTATATAGCCAGCTCTTCATTAGGCACTCTCTGCGTAGCGAAGCCAAAAAGCTCACTTTTATTTTCTTGATACGAGAAACCGCCCATCAGCGTCAGCCGGTGATAACGGTTATACGTGTTGTTATAGGTCAGGAAATTTTCATTCGACCAACCTTTATTCTCCGTATACCGAAACGAACCGTTTACCCCTTGATTATTTGACCTATTTAGCAAACTACCTCTCGGCGTATTGGAATTATAAAACAGGTCAAGGCGGTTTTTCGTGTTACGCACGGCAACCCTTGACCGCAGTTTTAGATTTTTTAAAATCGCATATTCCACATAAGCGTTGGAGCTAAAGTTGGTGCTGTTGCTCTTTCTGTATTCATTCTCACTGGACACCAATGGGTTGATCCGAATGTCCGATGCATTCGTATTGTCCGGATCATCATCGTACTCCGTGAGATCTACGTCGGGGTTGCCTGAAACAGGTCGGTACGCCCAAGCCCGATACAATACATAGGCCGTAAAACTATTACCGGCATCATTGACAACTTGCCCATGCCTTAAATTTTGGCTATAATTTGCGGTAAGCCCCATCTTTAACTTATCGCTTATCGTCTGATCAATGGTCGCTCTCCCCTGATACCGTCGTGCTCCCGTATTCAATATAATACCCTCTTGGTCAAAGAAAGAACCCGACACTGCGTACTTTGTCGTCTCATTACCTCCCCGGATAGCCAAATTGCTTATATGAACCGGTGAATTCCTGAAAATCAAGTCCTGCCAATCCGTACCCGTGATAGTTCGATAATCTTCCAGCGTCCTACCTTCAGGATCGTATGATGCATGGGTGGTAGGTAATTCGGCGGGAGTGTATAAGCTACCTGCAACAAAATTTGATTGTAGCTTACTTATTTCCAATTGATATTTCACAAATTCGTAAGTCGACATCATCTCCATTCTCTTCTGCGTTTGTTGATACCCCAAAGAGCTGTTAAATGTAATCACCGGCTTTCCTTCCTTTCCTTTTTTGGTCTCAATGATAATTACACCATTTGCACCTCGGGAGCCATAAATAGCTGTAGCCGAAGCATCTTTTAGCACATTGATCGATTCAATCTCTTCTGGGTTGATCGCAGCATTATCCGAATCTTCTACAGGGAAACCATCAATGACATATAAGGGAGCGGTGCTCTGGGTGAGCGACCCTGGACCACGGATGGTAATATCCATCCCTACCCCGGGCTGTCCATCTGATGAAGAAACCTGAACACCTGCTATCCGGCCCGCCAATGCTTCATCAAAGGAACCCACAGGAGCCTTCATTAAATTATCCATATCCACCGTACCGATGGAACCTGTCAAATCCTGCCTTGTTTCCGTTCCATATCCGATCACAACAACTTCTTCCATATGAAGATTACGCGTCGTTAATTTCGCATCTATAGTTCTGCGGTCACCGACCTTGATTTCCAAAATATCAAACCCCACATAGGAGAATGCCAAGACAGAATTCTCTCCAGCCACGCTGATCTTGTAATTACCGTTTGCGTCGGTCAACGCTCTACGGTTTTCGTTCTGGACATGAACGAAAGCGCCTACCAAAGGTTCGCCCTTCTCATTCGTGACTTTGCCGGATATATTAATCGTCTGGGCTTTGGCGCCTGAAAACCTCTCCGCAGCGGAGCTTTTTAGGTCCACAGCGGATACAGCATTAGCCTGCAATGCTCCAGCTATCAAAAATACAACGACTAAGGGCAACGCTACTCGATGCTTAACGAAACCATGAGATATGTAGTGCTTTGATTCTATGCAAAACACCATACATTTAAAAAGTTTGGACATAAGTTTTAGATTCATAATATGATACCAAAATTTAAGGTTTTTAGCGCAAAGGGGAATGTTTGTTTTAACACCCTTTGGAGCTTGTGGTAACGTTAACAGAGCCCCTATACTCTTACACCTTATTATTTTTTGTAATTGTTATTTTTCAATAAAAAGAACAGCTACAAGAACAACCGTAAACGTTAACGATATTTGAAGTAAGCAAAATATTTTTTAATTTCCAAATTAAACTAAAATAAATATTGACCCCAGATTCGAACAGAGAGAGCACGTTTCTTCTAATATGCCCTAAAAGTTGTTTGAAACTGATGCTATCCATTTTTTGTGTCTTATTATTCTATTTCTACAATGAGATCTTCGGTTTTAACGAGCGTACCTACCGGAAGCTCGATATGTCCAACAATCCCCTCCACTGGCGAGGTGATCGTAGATTCCATTTTCATCGCCTCGATCACAAATAGTGGTTGATTGAGAGACACCGCATCCCCTACTGACACACACATTTCACATAGCATACCTTGCAAGGGGGATCCTATCTGCATGGAGTTAGCGCTGTCTATTTTCCGGTTTTCCTTTTTCTCTACATTAGAATGGACATCCCTTATTTCCAAGTTACGTGTCTGGCCGTTCAATTTGAAAAATACGGTTCGACAGCCCTCTCCGTCCGGTGGCCCAATGGACACTAGCTTTACCAATAACGTTTTTCCCTTGGTCAGTTCAATAGTGGTCTCTTCCCCGGGTTTCATCCCATACAGAAAATAGGGCGTGGGCACCACCGACACATCACCATACTTGCGGTAAGCTTGTAGATATTCGACAAATACTTTAGGATAAAACTTGTAGCTCAAGTAATCGGTAAAGACCAGATCTTGTCCGTATTGTGCCAGAAATGATTTAAAATCGGCTGCTAGATCCAAGGGTGGTAAATGTGTATTGGGACGATCGGTATAGGCCGGCTGTCCTTTTAGCACCATATGTTGCAACTTTGCCGGAAATCCCCCTTCCGGTTGACCTATATCACCACGAAAAAAGGACACTACCGAATCGGGAAAAGGTAATGTCTCTCCCCTCGACAGCACATCTTGTTCGTTCAATTGATTAGAGACCATATACTGTGCCATATCGCCCACCACTTTTGAGCTAGGCGTTACTTTCACAATATCCCCGAACAATCTGTTGGCAGCAGCATAACTCTCTTTTATCTCGTCAATACGGCCCTCCAATCCTAATGCCGCTGCCTGTTGTTTCAAATTGGAATATTGTCCTCCAGGGATCTCATGCCAAAATACCTCGGCAGAACTTGCGACGATACCCGATTCAAAAGGTGCGTAATATGTGCGGACGGTCTCCCAATAATCGCTGTATGCACGAAGACTATCTGTATCGAATGGGTTCTCCCGTTCGTGAAAACGCATCATCTCTAATATGGCGTTGAAATTGGGTTGCGAAGTAAGTCCCGACATCGACCCCAGTGCACAGTCCACTACATCGACTCCTGCTTCTATGGCTTTGAGATAAGTCGCTGTTTGCAAGGACGAGGTATCGTGGGTATGTAGGTGGATCGGAATATTCACTGTCGCTTTTAATCCGTTGATAAGTTCTTCGGCGGCATAGGGTTTCAGCAGACCAGACATATCTTTTATCCCCAAGATATGTGCACCCGCATTTTCCAGATCCTTGGCCATACGCAGGTAATAATTAAGATCATACTTGGTCCGCTTCGGATCGAGGATGTCCCCTGTGTAGCACAGCGTTCCTTCGGCAAGCCCTGCGGTACGTTTTCGTACCATCTCGATACAGGGGGCGATATTTTCCATCCAATTGAGCGAATCAAAAATACGAAACAGATCCACGCCCGTCTCCCAGCTCTTCTCGACAAATGCTTCGATCAGATTGTCCGGATAAGCGGAATACCCCACACCATTGCAGCCCCGTATCAACATCTGTAATAGAATATTCGGTATCGCCTGGCGTAGTTTTGCCAGTCTTTGCCAAGGATCCTCATGTTGGAAGCGAAGACACACGTCGAATGTAGCACCGCCCCAGACTTCCATACTAAACATTTGTGGATGTGACCTGGCAAAGCCTTCAGCTACTTTCAACATGTCATATGTGCGTACCCGCGTCGCCAACAAAGACTGATGTGCATCTCGTAAAGTCGTATCGGTATACTGTATACGCTTTTCCTCAGCTAACCATTTGCAGAAGCCTTCCGGTCCGAGCCGAGCAAGCCGATCTTTCGTCCCTTCTGCATAAGGTCCGCGACTGTTGAAAGCCGGTGGAACCGCTGGTGCAGAAGATAGAAGTGGGGCCGCTCCCTTCACATCCGGGTTTCCGTTGACCGAGACGTTGCCCAAGAATGTCAATAGCTTCGTGCCACGGTCCTGCTTTTTCACCGTCTGAAAAAGTTCAGGATGATCGGCAATGAAACCTACCGTAGCCTTTCCGGTGAGGAAGATCGGATGCATGATAAGATTTTCCAAAAATCCGATGTTGTTTTTTACACCACGGATACGAAACTCTCTCAACGCTCTATCCATACGCCTAGCCGCCTCTTCCAGTGTATTGCCATATGTACTCACTTTAGCAAGCATCGAATCAAAGAACGGACTGATCTTCATGCCAGGATAGGCGCTGCCCTCATCCAGCCGCACACCGAAGCCAGCAGCATTCCGGTAAGTAATAAGCGTGCCGTAATCCGGCTTAAAACCATCCGCAGGATCCTCTGTTGTAATCCGACATTGTATAGCATATCCTTTCAGCAAGACAGATTCCTGATCGCCTAAGCCTACGATGGGATCTCCCAGGGCATATCCCGAAGCGATATACAACTGTGTCTTGATCAGATCAACCCCGGTAACGATCTCCGTAACCGTGTGTTCGACTTGAATGCGAGGGTTCACTTCGATAAAATAAACGTCTCCTCCAGAATCTACCAAAAATTCAACCGTGCCCACATTGTCATATCCAGCCTCCGTCGCAATGGAGGTAGCGTATCGATACAACCGATCCCTGCTTTCTTTAGACAGATTTATTGACGGCGCTACCTCCACCACCTTTTGAAAACGGCGTTGCACAGAACAATCCCGTTCATAAAGATGCACGACATTGCCGTAATGATCCCCGACGACCTGCACTTCGATGTGACGCGGGTTTTCAATATATTTTTCTAAGAACACCGTATTATTTCCAAAAGCATTGAATGCCTCGCTGCGCGCGCTGTTATAGGCGACTTCGAGTTCTCCTTCGCTGCGTACTACCCGCATGCCACGTCCTCCACCACCTGCTGCAGCTTTCAGCATGACGGGATAGCCGATCCGCTCGGCTTCTGATAACGCCACGCTGACCATATCAAGGTTTTTTTTGCTACTTTCAATAATAGGTACATTCGCCTTTTGCGCGACCAATTTTGCGCTCACTTTGTCGCCCAACCGCTCCATCACTTCGGGCGAAGGGCCAATGAAGGTCATATTTTCCTCTGCACAACGACGGGCTAAATCGGCATTCTCCGACAAAAAACCATAGCCGGGATGGATAGCATCCGCCCCACTCTGCTTCGCTATTTCGATGATCGCTTCGATATCCAAATAGGGTTTGAGCGGTTCTTCATCCCTACCAATCTGATATGCTTCGTCTGCTTTATAACGATGCAGCGAATAACGGTCTTCAAAGGTATATACCGCGACTGTCCCTATCCCCAATTCATTGCAGGCCCGGCTAATTCGAATAGCGATCTCGCTCCGGTTGGCAATAAGCACTTTTTTAATATTCATAAAATTTCCTCCTTTTTTATCATTAATTACGGGTTTTCGCGTCGTCATCTTTACACGTATTCTTCATTTCGTTAACGTTAACGAAATAAGTTTCAAAAAAAGCCTTTCGGCCCTTTTGTTAGGGTATGCTCATCCAATCTGGCCCTACTTCACTCCTATCTAATGGTTGTCCGACAATATTTTCTTTGAACGGACTATCCTCCTCATAATGGTACAGCCCATCCGCCCCAATCTGCAAATGGGGGTCTTCGACACGTATTCCCGGTTTGTCCGTAATATTCAAAACACCGTGATGAACTACATTGTCTTCGTAAGCCATGTCAGTGGATTCATCCAGCACCCGAATCAGATTAGACATCGTATTCATGCCTACTATTACATTATTTTTCATCAGGGAGTATATAACCGGCATAATTTGTCCCGATGTGACATTGTAAAGGTCGCCGATAACCATATTTACCTCATTATCTACTAATGTATTTCCCGCTATCAACACATTTTTTATCTGCAAATAACCATGCAGTGGCGAATCTTCTAACCCTTCGATCAATGAAAGGGCCGCTCTTGTGCCCCGCAAACCTTGAATATAATTATTCTTAATGATATGTCCCTCTCCCATGATACGGATACCTCCCGTGAGCCTCACTTGTCCGCCGAGGATGAAATTTCCTTCGACCCGGTTATTATTACCGTGCCGCAGACTGATACTACCTTGAGATTCAATCACGGTATTATAACGTATCGTATTCTGTCCGGATTTGATAGAAAGCAGTTCTCCTTCACCGTTGCAATTTTCGAATATATTGTATTCGATCGTCGTATATGAGTCAGACAGGGAGGTGTTGCTCGCACCGATACCAATAGCTTCGGCACCATTTTGTCCCAGCACAGGAACATCCTTAAAATGGTTGTGATCGATCTGATGATAATCAGCCGCATCCGTTGAGCGCCAAACCGTCATAATCCGACCCGAACTTCTCTTTCCATGGAAATAGCAGTGATCCACGCGATTATGGGTACCGAACAGATTGACCCATACATCCGAACCGTCATCTACAGTTCGGTTAAACTCGGATACGACAATATTTGTAATTCGGCTATGGTGGGCGTGCTGGTGCTTCTCATCCCTGAATTGGATCAGGTAACCAAGGGACGTCTCCCCATCTTTGAAATGCAGACCGTCAACAACCAGGTATTCGCCCGACATGCGCAGCGAGGAGTTTCCGGACAGAACTACCTGACCTCCCGTCTGCGCCCGCAAGGTAATTGGCTTTTCTGGCGTACCTGTTCCCTTAAAAATAATGTTAAGGTCCTTCCAGTTTCCGTCCTGCATAAGGATAAGATCTCCGGGTGCAGCCTGTGCAATTGCGGTCTTCAACTCCTCTTCCGTACTGACGAGCAGCCCCTCTGGTTCGTCCGGAACATCAGGGAGCGGCGGGTCTTCTTTTTCTTTTTCTGGAAGCACTTGCTCTTTGTCCGGTGGTGTCACCTTGTCTTTCGAGCAAGAGTAAAGATTACTCAGGAGACCCAGGTAAAAAATAAAAATGAATTGAAACAGGTATCTCATAATATAAGCGAGTTAGTGATTCACATAAGGTATATCTTCGATTCCCAATTCCGACCATCTCCCCTTGATCCAGGATGGCCCCACATCGGTTCTTTTTAGCGGACTCTCGACGATATTTCCTTTAAGGGAACTCCCGACCGGATAGATATAGCGCCCATTTGACACCATTAATCCGGGATTCTCATATTTCACGCCGGTCTGCTTTACAAGCAAGCCATTATAAATTATATTTCCTTGATAAGTTGTATGCACAGACTCATCCATTACCTTGATGAGCGGATACATTTCATTAATGCCGACAATAACGTTGTTCTTGATACTTGAATTTAAGAGTGGCATCGTCTGCTTCTTTTCCGGTTTATATAAATCTCCAACGACTAAATTCAGCTCATTATCTATCATCGTATTTCCCGCAACGGTAATATTTTTTGCCTGCAGATAGCCGTGCAGGGGAGAATCCTCCAGCCCCTCAATAATTCCAATGGCAGGTCTTGATCCTCTCAATCCCTGGATATAATTATTTTTGATAACATGATTTTCTCCCGTAAGCCGTATTCCCCCTGTACGGGCCACCCGATCGCCAAAGATAAAATTTCCTTCTACCAGATTATTATTGCCATGACGCAGGCTGATGCTACTTTGCGATCGAACGACGGTATTAGACCGTATGATATTCCGACCGGATTTGATAGAAAGCAACTCCCCTTCCCCGTTGCAATTCTCGAATAGATTATATTCGATCGTAGTATACGAATCAGACAGCGAGGTGTTGCTTGCTCCGACTCCAATAGCCTCGGCGCCATTCTTCCCGAGCAGTGGCACATCCTTAAAATAATTGTGATCAATCTGATGGCGGTTTTCCGCATCGGTAGGCCGCCATATCGTCATAATTCGCCCGGGGCTTGTCTTGCCGTGAAAAAAGCAATGGTCTACCCGATTATACATACCGAACAGATTGACCCATACATCTGATTTGCCATCAGCAGGCCTATTAAATTCGGATACGACAATATTGGTAATCCGACTGTGGTTGGCAGGTTGGCGTTTCTCATCCCTAAAACGGATCAGGTAACCCGACGTTGTTCCTCCATCTTTGAAATGCAGGCCATCGACAATCAAATATTCCCCCGATAATAAAAGAGAAGAATTTCCAGAGATAATCACTTTCCCCAACGTTTGCGCCTTTAAGGTAATGGGCTTATCTTTTGTACCATTGCCTTTCGCCCGAATATTAATATCTTTCCACGTGCCGTCCTGCATGACGATAACATCTCCGGGCGAAGCATTTGCGAAAGCAGCCTGGAGCTCTTCTGCGGATCTCACCAGCTTCTCCGTCGAAGACTGTGCCAACACACATATAGTCGATATCAGGATCAACAACATGGACAGCAGGAATTTCTTTTCTCGGTTTTTCATGAATTGTTATTTAAAAATTAATCGATTCCAATAAAAACTTGATCCGGGTATTATTCAATAATCGCACCTGTAGCTTTATTTTTTATCCTCCCGCTCTTACCGTTATCTACACGGTTACCGCGAACCACGGTGTCAGGGCATGCTCCGGTGACTAAAATCCCGGACAACATTCTTGGAATTTGCCGATTTTCCGTCACCATACATGCGCTTACCATAACTCCAGCACTATTATTTATATGAATCCCCTGAAACTTCGGGTCGGTAATCTGATTATTGTTGATGGTGATATGACGGCTATTATTGATCGTTAATGCTCCTCCTGCTTGCTCGTTTCCGGCTTCCGCCCCTTCTAGAATATTACTGCTGAAAATGATATTGCGGGAATTAGCAATGGAGACCCCGCCCACCGCCGTGGAATCGGTGGCACTATAATAATCTTCATTTCGGTCCATCACATTATTACCCACAACGATGTTCTCGCTGTTTTCGATCACAATATTACGGTTAAAGCCACGTATAAAACTATTTCCTGTAATGTTGATACCCCGCGTCTGCTGGAGGTGGATATTAATATCCTGCGCACTGATATGATTCCCGGTAATACTCCATAGACCAATCTTGCGCGGATTACCTTCCTGCCCGATGAAACGGATATTCGCCCCATTCGGACTATAGATAGCTTGTATGGTATTTCCGGAGATAGTCCCTTCCCGGACACTGCTTCCCGGTTTGCTGCAATCTATCCATATGTCTGCAGAAACTATACCTTCAGGATCACAGTTGTACTCGATATCATTGCCCGTGATCTGAAAATTTCTGATATTACCTCCGGCTACTTTAATTCCACCTTGCTTACAATAACTGATGTGACTATTGCTGATAATGAATTGATGGATGTTGACCTGATCTAGAAAGATCCCGATACCACTTGCATTATAGATATGACAATCCGCGATAATGATATTTCTATTTCTTGAAACTAAATGAACACCAGTGCGAACATCCCGAATGAGCAGTCCTCTTACTGTCGGTTGCATGGTGTTTCGAAATTCCAACCCATCGGCATCTTTATGTGCGCCGATAATTTCCAGATCATAAATTGTGGGCATTCTCTCTTTCTCCCAAACGATCGGCTTGACCGTAGACGGAAGGGCTGACCCCTCATGTGATCCGATAAATCGAAAAGCAGGCCCTTCGCCCGTCATAATCACACTCCCTGTCCCTCCTGCACCGGAAATACTTAAGGGCCCCGTCTCACCGAGCTTGACCTCAATGGTTCTGCTTATCTTATACAGACCCTTTGTAAATTCCACATGCCCGTCAACAGCACCGCTGATCGCGGCGATAATCGCATTTGTATCATCTGCCTTTCCATCACCTTTGGCACCGAAATCTTTGACGTCTATTGCCATGCTTGGGGAGGTCACTGTACAGAAGAGCGCACAGATCAGAATAATGAAACGAAATTTAAATTCAAACATACATCAATATTTGGGTCCTATTTTATCATAATTATTATCGTTAACCGGTCTGCATCTTCATCTCGGTAACGATACCGAAATACTAAAGTAGTAACTTATTTCTAAGTTTCCAAGTAATATTGCCGGCAGTTTAAAATATATTTTCAGGCAATACAATATTTGTTACTTTTACCAACGAATAAGATGTATTTAAAAATATTCCACATTTTTTATAATAAAACAATATGAGCAGCTTACATTATATAACACGATTACTGTCTGTATTTGTGATATTTATAACATTGACATCATCTAGTCCGCGTCGCCTTGTTTCAAGCGAGCATTTTGTAACCAATGAAGCGGAGCTTGTTGATGCGATCGGTAAGTCCGTTCCGGGAGACATAATAATTATGAAAAACGGGATATGGAACAACATTGATATTGTATTTAAAAGCCGAGGAGCAGAAAACAAACCAATCACTTTAAAGGCCGAAACAGCAGGACAGGTTATCATCTCGGGAGCATCTTCATTACGCCTTGCAGGAGAGTATCTCATAGTGGAGGGGCTTCATTTCAAAAACGGACATTCCTCACGGAATTTTCATCTCATTGAGTTCCGAGATGGAAAAACGCATGCGAATCACTGCCGCATTACCAATATTGCGATATCGAAATTTAACAAAGAAAGCGGAACCGATGTCTGGATAGGATTGTATGGGAAGCATAACCAAGTAGACCACAGCTTGTTTGAGGGGAAAGTCAGCAGAAGTGTACTTATGATTGTCTGGCGCCCGACGGATGATGCCAATCACCATCGCATAGATCATAATCATTTCAAAGATATGCCAAGCATTGGCCTGGGTGGAGCTATAGCCATTCGCATAGGAGATGGCACGAATGCTTCATCTTCTTCTGCCACAGTTGTTGAATCAAATATCTTCGAAAATATGCTGGGGATAGGCAAAATCATCAACATTAAATCAAGCGGAAACATCATTCGCGGCAATACATTTATCAAAGCTTCGGGAAGCATCACGATAAGGCATGGCAACAATAATTTAATAGAGGGCAATTATATCTTTCCGGGATTGCGTGACAACTATACGGGAGGAATTCTAGTTATCGGAGAGAATCATATCATCCGCAACAACTATATACAGGGAACCCGAAGAAGAGGCAAGCCTGCCATTACTTTATATCAGGGCGACGCGAATAATTATCCCGGAAAAGGGAGCTATTATCCCACCAAAAATATTTTGATTGCTAACAATACGCTTATTGATAATGATAAAAATATATGTATCGGCCAGAAAGGTCAGGTAGCTGGCATGCCCGATGTAGAGATGGCTATACCCGTTGAAAATATTACCTACAAACAAAATGTGATTATCGGAAATACCAGTACCACCCCACTGATCGAGGTCTTAGAAGCACCCAAAGGAGAAATTATTTATGAGGGTAATCTGTTTTTTAACGGGAATGTAGAAGGCCTTAAGAACATACCTGGAATATCCATAGAAGATCCGCTATTGACACTTGGATCAGATAGCGCCTATCACTACAATACAGGTAGCCCGCTCAAGAACAATCTATTGGCTCCGCCATTGCAAAAGAATGAAGTCGGGCCAACCTGGATCAATTGACGGTATTTATCTTCCTAAAGTTCATTTTGTTTTTTAACGAGCTGCGACCGCTTGAAATAATCATCCACGGTTTCGATACCAAACTCTTTTAACATCTCTGCTATACCGATGCTTTCATTTTCGCTGGTCACAAGCAATACACCGAGCTCTCCGGGATCTTTGATCTGTACGGTGCTGCCGTATTTTTTCTTCAGATCTTTCAGTTTCCCCCGGTGATAATCAAGGTGTACGATTCTGTAGTCGAGATTTATATCGGCAACAGCATAATTAAAATAATTTGTCGAGCTGGCAACAACCTCTCCCAACGGATTTCTGACTTGGGAGTGCGCCCCCCGGCCACTGATCGCCCCGACGAAAAATGCCCGACAGGTATAGGCCCATACGCTCTGCACAAACCCGCCGTGATAGGCGGAAGGGAAGACGATCACATCCGGATCCAAGGCTGCGTACTGCTCCCTTAACTCGTCAAAGTTCAGGTCATAGCAGATGGCGATAGCTAGCTTCCCGAAGTCACAATCAAAAATCGGCACACGTGTGCCGGGTCTGATTCCTGCCTCCATTTCTTTGATAGTGGGGTAGTTCTTGTCATACATACCGACTGTTTCCCCGTTACGCCCCAGCAGCACACCGGTATTTCGCAATAGCCCTTTCTCGTCATAGCGGTTCATACTATAAACCAGATAAGAACCTGTTGATTTCGCTACAGAGGCAAAGAAATCAAGAACCTGGTTTCTGCGGACTTTGATGTATTCGTCTTTTTCCGCACGTGTCAGTCCCCATGGGAAATCGGCATTCTCAGGCACGACGATCAGGTCAGGCTTATCGTGAATGACCTGGTCCAGCTGCTGTTTCCAAAATGCAATCATCTGTTGGACCATCTTTTGGTATCCTGCGCTTTTGTCCAGTGTGGGTGCCCTCTCACCAATGGTAGCCACCCGTATCCGGTTGGCGGCATTGGCCGTATCCAAAAGACCTGTACCACACAAAAGAACACACAGCAGCACTGGTATAATCCCTCTTTTTAGTTGTTGTTCCATTTTTAAGTCTCCTTTCATCCAGTTACTTTATCCGTCGTGCATGATTTCGTTCCGACTAAATGGTCACAAGCTACACTTCGTTAACCGATCCGCTGGCTAGCGGAGAGCTCTCCGCAGGAAAACTTGCGACAGGATATGCTTTCAAGTTACACGTACTGCCCTACGGATAGTACGTGTAGCTTGGAACGTTTTTTTATCTAGCCTTTTTGACCGTATACGCCACTATTTTATTAGTCAATGTATCTTGCTGACCCTTGGCAAGCAGCGTGTCTATAGTGATTTCATAAATAGACCCTTCGTTTACCTCGTCCAGCTGCAAAGACAGTGTAGTGTTTCCAGCCTTCGGCTTAAATCCTTTCACCACGACCTCCTGCTCATCGACTCTGTCCGAACCGTATTTGGCGTGGTAATGATAGTGATACTTTTTGATCTTCAGCCATGATGAAAGGTCCGTTCCTTTCGGGACAGAAAAACCTTTTGTAAAGGTCAGATCAAAACCATCTTTATCGAGTTTGATATCCTTTACATCAAACGGGACTTTATTGGTAGCAGTTATTTTTTGTATTCCTCTGTCACCTAACCATCCATGATCCGATTGGCCCACCCACAGACTTCCGTCGGGAGCAATAGCCAGACGGTTGTTGCCTTTTCTCAATCCCTGTCCGTCGATAAAAGGTGTCACGGCTCCCTGTACGACACCGTTGACCTCCTCGAGCATGACCCGGACCAAACGTTCTGTATTCATTTCCCCAACGATCAACTGCCCTTTAAAATGATCCATATGCATACCCTCTCTGATCACAAGGGGTTGCGTTGGCGAATTGGCAATAACATTGTGTGGGAAAATTACGGTCGGTTTTTCCCTTAGATTGTTCAACGAATCGACAGGCCACTCAAAAGGATTGCCGTTGTGCCAGTTTTTATCCCAAACCAGACTCGCCGGATGACCGTAAAAACCTCCTTCCTCTACATGATACAAGTGGCTTGAACCCACCCAGTCACCCTGGTTGTCAGTCACCAACAAACGGTTATGGTCATCGATGAGCAGACCATTAGGCGAACGGAATCCCGAAGCAAATGGCACGACCTCTCCCTGAGGAGTGATCTTTATCACCCACCCTCTATAAGGTACCACGGAAAACATAGCTCTACCCTGCCCTTTGCCATCCATGTTCAACTCTCCCCGTACTTCTTCTGCTATCCCTCCGCCGGACGACGAGGAATTGAGCGCGATATATAGATTCCCTTGCTTGTCCTTCACAGGTCCGTATGTAAATTCATGATAGTTTCCGGTCATGCCAAAACCATCATACACCGTCTCGTAGGAATCTGCCAGCCCGTCGCCGTCTGTGTCCTTTATACGTGTCAGCTCCGGGAGCTGCATGACCAACAGTTCATTTTCGTCGACCACCAACATTCCTAAAGGTTCTTGCAAACCGGTGGCAAACAATTTCCATTCCTTTTTTTGAGGATCAAAGATCATGATCTCACCACGCATAAAGGCAGCCACCAATCTGCCGTCCGGCAAAAATTCCAAAGCGGCTACTTCGGCTGTAAGTCCCTCTGGCATAGGGATAGTTTCGATTATATACGATTCCGGCGCTTCTTTTCGCGTAGATTGACATAAAGCC
This sequence comes from Parapedobacter sp. SGR-10, assembly GCF_011030405.1. Lineage (GTDB taxonomy): Bacteria > Bacteroidota > Bacteroidia > Sphingobacteriales > Sphingobacteriaceae > Sphingobacterium. Next base: position 28,662 of record NZ_JAAJTJ010000030.1, on the reverse strand, counting down.
AGCGAGAATACCAGGCTGGACAACAAAATTAAACTTTTCATCTATACAAAACTTAATTCGACATACGTACTTCGACAGCAAATTGCTTCCCTGCCTGAGCACTCAATTCCAAAATATCTGTAGACAATTCTTTTCCTTCATAGTAATAGCGTACCGCATCGGTTGGCGTGTAGGCAAAACGGACCTGATCTTTCAGCTGTGGGATTCGGAAAGAACGGACAACACCTCCTCCGTTCTTCAGTTCTTTTATCAGTTCGAACACGTCTACGCCATTGATGACATAATGAAATTCCGGATATCCACCATCCACTATTTTATAACCTTTGAACCGAGGCTTCTCCTGCGCAACATCTCCTATTCCCAGGACAGCCCTCTTGTCCTCCCTGTAAAACACATCGCCCAAAATCACTGAGCGCGCATCCTTGTGCCCTTTCCAAATAGCCGTATTATCCAAAAAATCACCTTGCCATGCGAATCTCAATTTGCATACCCCGGCATCCCAGCAGTACGAAAGTTGAGCCGGTAAGTGCACAGCAATAGCTGCAGGGCCAGCCCCTTCGACATACGTCCGATACAGATAGGGTGCCTTTAACGCATAAGGGTGGGACTGATGGTGGGCGTGATCGTGTCCTGCTTCTGCCTTTTGTCTATTCGGAGGAATATTATTGTCCTTTTCGATAGGTGGCATCTTACCTGTTGAGTTGACATACATAGCCCCATACATCACAAAACCATGTCCGGGCAGCGTACACACGTATGGATACACACCTTCTTCCTTAGGCGCTATAAAAGTCAACACCTCGGACTGACCATCATGAAGAGTGACTGTATGCCATAGCACGTCATCGCCTTTTGGCACATAGTTTTGTTTCGGCCCTTCAGCACCTAGAGCCAGGGCCTTACTCACCACCCCTTCCCGCTTCCCGGGCTTGACGATAAGAAAATTATGATCCATATCGTCCGTATTCTTAAATTTTAGCTTGACCTGTTGCCCCGGTTTTACATGAAACCTCGGCAGGCTAAACTGCAAACCGGGCAGCACGGTCATATCTATTTCCAAAGCCTTCTGCTGCGCCATGGGAGCCTTAGGAAGCAGCAATACACTTACAAAAACCAGGATGGCACACCATCTCAAAGGTTTTATCGACAAATCAAAGTACATATTCATTTTTTTATTAGCGTTTAAAAAGATTCTTATAATATTCCGATACAGAAAAAATTCCACCACCACATTCATAAAAGCGGGTTCCCAACTCAAATACTCCGTTTGAAACTTCTGTCCACTTTTCACCAAAGTGCGGATGCCGGGCTTTCATGATGTCCCAGTTCACATAGTTCATATCTCCATTCGTCTCCATAAGTCCCATACCGATGCCCGGAAAAGGCGGAAGTGCCGCGGCAATATTTTTATTCCAGTCTATCAATATAGGGTTTACGGTGAGGTCGGCACATAAACAGGGAATAGCGTGCTCGTATGCTATCTTTGCGATCTTCAATGTTTCGCTCAATGTCTTGGCTATACCTTTAAGTACAAAGGCTTTATAACCCTGGGAAATTTTTCGATAAGCATCTCCCTCACTATGTACACACTCATCTGCTGCAATCAGTATCCCCAGATCCGACACATCCTCATTGTTCTCTTCCACAAAAGGCTCCTCATAAAGTACGATCTGAGGGAAAGCGCCGATTTCCTTCGCATGGTCCAGGTATCGTTTAAGCAAAGCCTTATTCGGATATCTTCCGTTAGCATCCATTGTATAATACACCTTCCCATTGACGGTTTGAGAGGTTCTCACATCTTTCAAGATACGATGAACCTCTGTCAGCCTTTCTATATCCTTTTGCAGCATCTCCTCGTCATCACCAGGAAAACCCGTTTTTACCTTAAATACAAAATACCCATCTTCAGCCGCTTTTTTGATGTATTCCAACGGCATATCATACGATATCTGGTACATTACCGCAATTTTATCATTCTTATGGGACAAACATTCGCGATAAATCTTGGGAAGCATTTCGTAAAACGTAGACACTCCATTTTCCTGCGCATAGAGCAACCACAAGGCATTGTCTACGCTCAACAGTGCATTATAGATAAAGTTGACATTCAGCTGTTCTATAGCTGTTATCTGTTTCGCCGTTTCATACAATTCAGGTACGATCTGATCCAAAAACTGTATAGGGTCGTCAAATTTACGGTTCATGATTTGCTGTAGGGCCTTATTGGTCACGGTATACATCAATGCATTGCCTCCCGCCTCGGAGGTAGAAGCAAACACATTCGCATCGCCATACAACACACTTTGCGTGGCCATACCGATAGCTTCAAACCCTCCTTTACTTTTGATCTGGACAATGTTTTGCCAAAGCTCGGTTAGATACCCCCCCTTAAAACCGAAATGATACCTTAACTTTTCCCGTTCAAAATCAGAGTCTACTGAAATAATTTCTACACCTTCACTCATCATATTATATTGTTTCGATTTATACTGATTTAATTATTTTTTAAAAAAAATTAACGTTATATATGAAAAATAAATCTAATACTATTCTTTATATCGCTCAATCTCGGCGTTCAGATATTTCAAAAAAGAGTTGCAGATAGCCTACTTTCGCAAATTCTGCTTAAGCCAACTATATGTCCTTTTTCTTTGTTCAGGATAAATCTTATGCTCCCCTTCGGGTATAATATACAACTGTTTAGGCGCTGTCATGATATTGTAGGCCACAAAACAAGTTGTCGGCGGAGTCGTCGCATCATTAAATCCCCAAGATAGATAGGCAGGCACGTTGATATCTTTGGCAAAATTGACCACATCATAATACGACAATGTCTTCATGACCTGTTCTTTGTTGTCTTGATACAACTCAGGTTTGGCAAAGAAATGTGGCCATCCTCCAGCCCTGTTATTGAGGTATCCCGTAAAATCACACATGGCAGGGCAAAGGGCTACCATAAAATTTATACGTTTTTCCAATGAGGTCGTGATAATCGACAATGCACCTCCCTGACTAGAGCCCCATCCTCCGATATGTTTTCCATCAAACTGCGGCAGTGAATAGATAAGATCTACAGATCGCACACAGCCCAATATCACATTTTTATAATAAAACGAATCCCGATCGGAAGTACCTTTATACTGATATCCTTTCAATTCATTATTCTGTAAATCAACATAATAAGACCGATCATGTATAACCGGTCTCCCATGTATATAAAGATCAAGGGTTATAAATCCATCTTCGGCCGTTTTCGGATCGCCCGATAAGGGTGCCCATCCTGCTCCCGGAAAACGGATAATAGCCGGGTATTTGCCTTCTTTTTTGGGAATACATAGGACACCATAAAACTTTTTGACACCATCATTGAAAAACTCGTATTCTGCTTGATACACATCTACCACATCATTGCTTCTCCCAGCGATAGGTGTAAGCTTTGAATTCAGTGGTACATTCTTCGATTTTTTGATTGCATCCGACCAGAAGCTGTGGAAATCCGAAGGAGTGACTGCACTAGGTTTGATAGCTTCAGGTTCAAAAGCGGCCGTGGCCACAGATTTGTATATTTTACTTTTTACACGCACCCGTACATCACATCTTAAAAACCCGGGCTCGTTCATAACCTCTCCTTCCAATTGTCCATATCCATTCGCTATAGACACCTTTCCTTTGCGTGTAGGTTCCATTTTTTCAGGACCAATCATATAGGTCATATCTGCCTTCTCGACGGGCTGTCCATCCACAAACAATTTTATCTTGAATATAGGTTTTTCACCTGTCTTATATATCCAGTCCTTTTTATCGGGCAATACAGAAAATTCTACACCATCTGTAGTGACGGTCTTGGGATCTTCCACATCTATGCCGGCAACAGCCTGTTGCGCTAATATTGGTGAAGAAGAAAAAAGTAGCCCCGTAAACAGCATTACAGGAAATAAAAGATGTTTGAAGTTCATTTTACTGATTTTTAGTTTTAATGTGATGTATATTTTTTTCACTATTGCTTTTTCAGCAGTTTACCCTGCAGCCAACTTGTTCGTTTTGCGATTTGTGCCCTGCTATACCAATGTCCGGCAATTTTTTCGATAAATAGTTCTTTAGGTGCCCCAATGGAATTGTAGACAGAAAACATCGTCGTAGGTGGAGTTGTCTCATCGTTAAATCCCCAACTGTATAAGCCCGGTACACGAATATGTTTGGCAAAATTCACCGCATCATAATACTGCAGACTATGGATAGCATTTGGTGTACGAAACCGCTCATTCTTAAACATATGTGGCCAACCACCGGCCCTACCATGTATATAACCCGTTAAATCGGACAAGGCCGGTGCGTAAGCCGCAAGATATTTTATCCTACTATCCAATGCGGTCGTAACCAGTGTCAGTGCCCCTCCTTGACTCCCTCCCATGGCCGCGATATTCTCCCCGTCAAACTGCGGTAAGGTATAAATAAAATCAATAGCCCGTACACATCCTAAATAGACCCGCTTAAAATAGTATGTATCCCTATCGTTCATCCCTTCTACCCTATATCTTTTGAAAGTAGTATTGGCCAATTTTTTATACTCACTTTCTTCCATATTCAACGGAATACCATGAATCCCGATCTGTAAAGTAATAATGCCCTCTTTAGCCATATTTGGATACCCTTTGATCTTATGTATCCCTGCTCCGGGAGGATTGAAGATGGCCGGATAGCGCCCGGGAGCCTTAGGGACACACAAGATACCGTATATCCTGCTTCCGGGCTTATAGTTTTGGAATGATATTTCATAGATATCCACCTCATCAGTCGACCGATCTTTCAATAATGTCATCTGGGGATCCAACGGTATTTTGCGGTTGTCTGCTATGGCCTTTTCCCAAAAGGACATAAAATCACTAGGCAGCGTGACGGTGGGCTGTATAGCATAGGGATCAAATGCTGCCGTAATGACTTCTCTATACTTTTTCTCTCCGTATTCCATATGGACCACGCATCTCAAAAAACCAGACTGATCCATCGTTCCTGCCGAGATCTTAAAACGTCCATCTGTTGTCATCAGGCTATCCCGGATAATCGGAGGCAACATTTCGGGACCGATTTCATATATGATCTTTATCTGATCCACGGTCTGCCCCTTATATTTCACCGTACCGGAGACAAAAGCCTCCTCTCCCGGCTTGTATATCCAATTGTCATGATCCAAAGAGAGTCCACTTGTCAAGTCCTGCGGCTTAGGCTGTGATTGAGCGTGGAGAAAGTACAAACAGCATGCCATCGTGAGGTAGACAGATTTGAAACTATATTTTAATACGTGCTTAATATTCATACTATAATGTATCTGCTTTGATTGATGTGTCCGTTAAACGAATTGACGGAGTGACCTTGATGGATAAAGATTTGATATCATCTCTACAAAATGACCCCTATTTCTATATTATCCCATGAAGCATGGGTATTCCAGGTTCTTAACCCGAACTTTCCACCTTTTAATGGTTCTGGATCCTGCTTATCATGTACCTTTAGATTGTTTAAGTAATAGCGTAGCCTTCCTTGCAGCACCGTATACACCACTTCATAACGTTGGTTTTCGACAGCATGCGTCTCACTATCACTCAACAATCTGAAACCCGGATCCTTTCTGAGCCGGCTGTGTTTGAATGTCAACGTCGCTATATAGTTCGTAAATTGATGGTATTGGGAATAGGCTCCCGTACGTCCGCTTTCCTCTCCGATCTTTAAAGGTGTTCCATCATTTTCACAAGCATGTGAAATATGATTGAAATTCAATTTGTTATCCGCCATACCTTTTTCGGATCGGGTTGTATATCTAATGATAATATTCGGTGGAAATTCCTTTTTATACCATAATGTTGACCCGATACCGTAATCGGTTATAAAAAGTTTTCCATCCTTGATTTCCATATCCGCTTTTGTGGCTTCTAAGACCCAATTTTTCAACCTTTCATCGGAAGCAAAATCTTCTTTCAATAGCCATTTGACACGATAGGTATCCCCTGCGACCGTCAAGGTGTCTATCCTTGGCGAATCAAGCGCGCGGTATAAATTTTTATTTGTATCGCAGGCACAAAAGAATATTAAACCGAAAAGGGTCACATATAGTTTTGTTTGCATTTTATTTCAATTCTATAAGAATTCCTTCTATTAGGACTTCCGCAGTTTTCAAATGGCCAAACTCTCAACTTTGCCATTAAAGATATAAAAAAGTAACGTTAAGCTTCGGAAGTGTCTAAAAAGTCGTCATGTTGAGCGAAGTCGAACACATCTCATTCTAGTAAAGCATTCACTATGAACGAGATCCTTCGACATGCTCAGGATGACGAACTGGAAATTTAGGACTTTTTAGACAGCCTACTACTTATTTACGCAGTATATCCAAACGATACAGCTCTTTACCAGATCTATAGTACAATTCCTTATCCAGACCGAGAATAACATCTGCTCCTGATTTTTGGAAAGATTTAGCCTCTAGTGTCTGGGGATCTAAGGCAATGAGTCTGCCTTGCAAAGATCCGTATATCATTCCATTTGGATGGACAACAAAAGAGTCCGGTCTCCACAGGAAAGAGTCCCTACTGTCATCAAAAATGTGTTTGGTCAATACAACTTCCTTCTTCTTTACATCAAATTTGAACAATGTGCCTCCTGCATACCCCCAAACTAAACCATCTGGACCATTGATCAGGATTGTAATCGCTTTGGCACCTGCTACGGGAACGATTTCAACTATTTTTTGTTTTTTCACGGGATCCCACACAAACAGTTTGGCTTCCTTGTCTATGGGCTGACCGCCTAAACCACCCCATATCGAACATCCTCCGATCAACATATTATCCTGATACGCCAATGTGATTACTGATTGATTGTCCACAACGCTCACCTGATTGACGATTTGGTCCGTAGCTCCGTCAATCTCTATCAACTTTCCTCCATTTTTTCCATAATCCGGCACTGTACCAAAAAACACTTTGTTTAAGCTTGGAACCGCCAGCGCCCCAAAGGGTCGGTCTTGACCTTCAGAAGTTCCTATCAATTTCGGATTCTTTTGTTTGATATTCCATTCCGAAGAAGTGTCGTACACATGAAATCTGCATTTAGGATAGTTACCAAAATATATTTTGGATCCTAATTTCGTAGCACTCTCTGTCTGAGATAGACCTTTGTACACCGTAGGTTCATTTTTGTTTATATCAAATGCCGCATTATTACCGCTCAAATATCCCCCCGACCAGATTCTCTTGTCCGGTCCCATATCAATATAGGTCAAAGCGATAGGCTGAGGTGGCACTTTTAAGGAGTAGGATTCCTTTTTTGCTGACCCCGGGTCGAACACTACGATTTGCTGATATGTATTTAAAAAGACAAGCTGACCTTTTTCATTCCATGCAGAGGCTCGGGGACTTCCCCTAAAGTCGGCTATTTCTACCGGTACGGGGTTTGGAAAATCATAATCCAACAGCATCAACTTACCATTCCGCACATAATACACCTTTTGTGAATGTGGATCTTTAATAACAGTTTTTACGTTAAAGGTGGGCAACTCATCTTCGTAAACCTTTTTCGTGATATTGTAAACCAATATATTTTTGGCCGTCCCACCCGTCACATTGAGATAAATCCTGTCACCCGATTTTAGCCCTTTGACATGGCCTATGTCATAGACAAATTTTGATGAGCTATATTGGACCGGCAATATATTTGTTTTAGACTTGGACTTCACGTCAAGTTCTATCAGATGTGCATGTGCACCGATACCTGCATATATCTTCTGTTCGGCATGACTGTAGGCCAATCCTCTTACATAGTTTTCACCTTCCATCAAAGGGCCGTTTCCAAAATCCGTAATACCTTCGTCCGGATGGTATCTAAAGACACGGCAATTGGGGTACGTAGCCCCATATATTTCTCCATTTTCTCCGGCGGCCAAATCCCATAAATAATTTTCCGTTCCCAACACTTTCCCTAGATTTTCTACCTTGCCCGAGCCGGGGACATGTTTGTATAAAAGCCCTCCCGCACCACCGGCAATATAGATCACATCTGTCGAACTGACCTCCACATCCCATGATCCATCCACTTTTGGCAAAGGCAAATCTGCCTCCAGCTGGCGGGTAGCTACGTCAAAAGCAACCAGATGTGCAGGAGTACCCCTCGTAACTGTATAGATCAACAGGTTACCGTTGGGCCCCTTGGCAAAGATGCTCCCTTGCAGCGATACATCGGTCAACTGTGGGCCTAAATTGGTAATCTTAAAATTTTCTTTAGGCATTACTGCCAGTTCTTGTGCCGAAATCGAAAAGGCAAAAAGGGATAACAGTAATAGATTGATTTTTCTCATTGAATATTTTTTTAAAGAAGGCACACGCAACCTGCCTACCTATCAGTAGGCAGGCGTGTGCCATGCTCATGCACACATCACGCCTGTACTTAACATATTAAAAAAAACAAACTGCTCTATTTATTTCGCGAGATGGATCACTTTAAGATTGTTGATCGTTAAAGATGCTGAACTGTCGTATATAAATTTTCCTTCTGCATTTTTTTCACCCGAATGAGCCCCTTCACGCGACATAATGCTGAAAGCTTCCAAATCCTTTGTGTACCCGATAGATTTGTCCTGTGGCGAATAGTTACGCGCCATAGACTGCAATGTTGCTCCTTTTTGCTCATTATTTATATATACATGATAAGCTTCTGCCGGTAAACTTTTAGTCTCTCCATTGAAAGTATAGGATTGCGGTTTGTCCGAATTATTAAAGAATAAATCTATCTTAGCTTCTTTCCCGTTGGTCAATAAGGATGCAGGTACACTTTGCCATCCCCATTTCTTTTCGTCACCGCTATTATACCTCACTTGCAATCCATAAGGACCGCCGGCCTTTGTCTTCCTAAGCCTAAATAAAGTGTAAATGCTGTTGTCACTCGTCGTGTACCCGGTGATGGGAGGCGCTCCCTTGCCAGTGATGCTACTGTTTTTACTGGCCCCCACGACGAAATACCAAATCGCTTGATTGTTTTCTGCCGTACTATTTGGCGTAAGCGTGAAATGTACGCTCATTACTTTTGATTTAGCAGCAAAGTCCTTCGCTACAAACTTAGCCGCTGCCGGTGCAAGCCCTTTACCACTTGAATGGCCCAATGTCAAACCAGAATTTGCACCATTGGCATTCAGTGCAAATGAACTTTTTCCCTGCCCTGTCTCTTCATTTGTTATGATCTTGACCTCACCTGAAGGAGGCTTAGGCAAAAAATCCTGTTGGGCAGGAGTAGACGTTTTTTCTAGTCCTTTTCCTTCACTCGTTACCGTACCGCTACCTGTAAAACTATATTCCCAGGTAACATTCTTCAAATTTCCGGTCTCTGCCCATTGCGCTTTTGACTCTATGGTCGTCAGACCAAAAACTATTGACAAAAATAATGTGATTTTTTTCATATCATTAAGTTTTAAGTAGTTATCATTTTTTAATTTAATTATTTCCTATACACTATTTATTTACCAAATATTTCTGTTCGTTCTTTTCCCAATCAAAAGGAGAATCACTTTGTCTGACTATCTCATAGATATCTCCAAATCCTTTCCATCCTTTGGAAGTAGCTCCATATGCGGGAAAACTACCGACGGCAACCTTATTTGTAATTTTGCCCGAAAATCGATTGTTATATACGCGGATCAGGTCTGGATATATACCAAAATTGTCCTTAAGAATTTTCTTTTTATCCGAAGGAGAGCCTTCAGAAAGCATTTTTCCTTCTTTTTCGGTCAATAGATAATTAAAGCCCGGTCTATCAAACCCATAATGATGAAGTGCTATCGCATTTCGGATGACATTGTCCCCATTATTGATAAAGTCATTGTCTGTGAATGCATAATTGGAGGCAAAACTTTCCGTTCTTTTTTTGTTGAAGTTGGGCATAGAAATAAAAGGGTAAGAAGGGAAATCCTTATTCCGTACAAATTTTGATCCTTTGACCACACAAAAGTCTGTACTATCCCTAAACCGGACATAGTCTCCTGTACAGTCTTCGAAGTGACTATCCAAGACATAGATATGGGAGGGGTTATACGCATTGTAAATATGGTGCGAATGACTGTCTATTCCCACTCGTTTGAATGTACAGTTTTTGTAGGTCACGTAGCGTGTTCCGGCTTGATGAACACCTGTAGTACCATAGACTATTCCTCTCATATCCAACCAGGTACAATCACTTACGATTATATTTTTGGTTTCTTGTCCTTTGGTAGAACGTATCCTCAGCGCATATCCTAGTTTACCATTGCCCGTAAAAGATAAATTTTTAATAAGAATATGCTGTGAGTCGACAACATCTACCATCACTCCTTTCATTTTATCCGGGTTGCCGGATACAACGGCTTCAAAAATAGTGCGATCAGCAACACCTGAGATAGTCAATTGGTTTTTCTCATTGCCTATACCTTGTAAGGTAAGCGGCTTTTGGGTATATGCCCTGCTGTAATTGCCCGGCAAAAAGATGACTTCTACCGGTTTCTTTTGTAGGTGTACGTTGACACTATTCCAAAACGTTCCGTTCAAAAAATCTGCGGCATTGGCTTCATCCTTTCCTGTACCTGTCCCGATTTGTTTAAAAGAAACATACAACAATACTTTTTCTTGGATATCTGCTACAGTTACTATAGACTCCTTATTTTTACCATACAACATACAGGTACCCATCATCACCAAGAATAAACTCCAAATTTTCACTTTCTTCATAGTTTTTATATTAATATATTTTTAAGTTACTTCCATCCTTTATCCGTACTAAGGGGCTATTGCATACACGTTCTTTCCTGAAAAAACACGAATTTGCCCATCGTTAGCCACGATTTTTGGTGAATATATGGATGTTCGGGAAAATGTATATGCATATTTTTCCAAGACTTCACCTTTTTGGGAAAGCTTATACACATATCCATCGGCACATACTGCGTATAAGTTTTGCTTTACCCTAATCATATCTTCGACAGATACGGGAAGACTCACCCTTCCTTTGACCTGACCGAGACCATCCACAAATGTAATATCACCGAGGGCATTGGACACCGCTAGCTTCGCTTCACCCTGCGCTAATTCTACTATAGCGGTAGGCTTACCGCCGATATTTAGCCTCCATGTCTTTATGGGATTGCTGTCTACTGTCTGTACATATAGATAACCGTCTCCCCGACCATATACAGCTTCTTTGAGGCCGTCATCGTTCAGATCCAACACGGCTAATGCATAAACCCAGGGCGAAGTAGTGATATGTGGCAATACTTTACCATCCTTAATAATCGAATGGTAGTAATATTCGGTTCCTGCCGCTATCTCATCTGTGCCATCTCCGTCCATATCGCCCGCAGCACCTGTAGTGGCGCCGTGGTACACGGCCTGTTTCCATATTTGCTTTCCGGCAATAGAAAAAGCATAGTAGTGCCAGGACTGTGCTCCTGCAATAATGAGGGTTTCTGCTCCTTTTTTTGCTGTAAATATCGTCGTGACTTTACCATTTCTACGTTGATACAACGGTATAACTTTTTCCCAAACTATGTTTGCTTCTGTATCTAATAAATATAAAGCACCCTCTCCCTTTCTGGTATTGACCGGAGCCACACCTACGGCCCAGTGTACACCTTTGAATGTTTCTACCGCACATATCGCCGTAATGGCCTTAGGAAATTTTCGAGTTGCCAATATAGTATTTTTATCATCTTTTAGGATGAAAGTGCCGTTTTGCAATCCTACTGCATATTGTCCCGACGAGGAAGACAACACCGATACATTTGAATCGAAATCTTCAACGGTTACATTTTTATTCCATTTGACGTCTACATCTTTGGAGGCTACCGGTGTGACCAAAGAAGCTGTTTTGTCTAAACGTTCCAATATTTCCTGTAGCTGTATTGCCGTAATTTCTTGAGGTAAGGGTATAAAGACGTCTTTTTTGTCTGTAGATTGCCACTTGAACTCCCCCACTTGCAACTTCTGTGCTCCTCTGGCTACTATTCCCTCTTTTGCTACAAAACAGACATCAGCTTCTATGTGCATAAGATCACTATCAAACCGCCCTAATACAGCTAGTTTTAAGGATTTTTCCGATTGCGAAAGAAATACATTGTCGGCTACTCTTTTAATAGCAGGTGGCTTGGGGGTTTTCTCGGCTACGGCCTGCATAAAATTGACAAACCATATTTTATCTCCTTTCTTATAGCTTCCATCTTTTCGTTGAACAATATATTGGGTATTTCTATCCGAAAAACTATACCCGGACAAGTTGCCGTCTTTTCGGCCATGCATTTCTTCCAAAACCGTCCTATTCATTCGTTGGGCACCGCTTCCTTCTACCACGAAAAAGGTATTCGAAAGATCGTCCTTGTCCGCTTTCTTTTGGACAATCTTGTACCCTTGCGACAGTGGTGTGACCTGCCCCGTACTTCTCCAATACGCTTCGGTTATATATTGTCCATCCTCCTGTATCTCCAATTCATCAATTACCCAAAATCCGTCTTTGGGAGAGTAGTTTATATTTCTTGTCCAGTTTGTCCCGTTGTAATCTTCCAGTAAAATAGATAGTAACGAGCTTTTTCTGTCCGGGGTATTCCCTGCTGACAGAACTTGTGATAATGATGATTTTCTTCTCTTCTGCAAGCTTCTGCTCTGATCGGTCAGCTTGCCATCTTTGCTGACGACGATCGAGTTGTGATCATTTGGAAATTTCTTGATGTAATCCCCTTCCCAAAGCCACAATTTATCACCGGCAATATACTGGCTTATGCCATTGGCATCAAAATGACCATGATTATATCCATCACCATTTATCCCTGTTATAGACAAGAAATCCGCCTCTTTATTCCATCCGCTTCGGAATACGGCTTTGTCCAAGGTCTCTCTTTTATAATAATTGCCTACACCATATTGTTCCTGTTTGAAGGGGACGACCACTTGATATTTTAGACCTAAGCTATCCGAACCCGGAAACCCAGTATAAGGAAATTCCTTCAGTTTATTTTTTCTTTTATGTTCTATCAGATTGACAATGTATGCTGCCTCTTTGTCCCTCAGTATCTCCACAGCATACTTCAATACGGTATATCCTCCATCATGCCCCATTGGATTCGCATCACCATATCCCGCAGTATATCCCAAGTGATTGAATTGAAATTTACAGTACTCGACATAACTTTTAAATACGTCATTCTCAAAAAAGTCTAAATCATATATACCACTTGCCAATGCGTAATCCATGAATATCTGATAAACCAGATATTGGTATCCTGCCGCATCCTCCGGTGAAAATGTCCGGGGAGCTACACCCGCAAAAGCGTTGTCTGCCACAGCCACCCAAAACTTTGCCGGCTCATAGTCATATCGAGACAAAAGATACCTGCCCGCAGAAGACAAAGAGCGGGAAGCAAAACAAGAATGATTGGTAAGGTATTCCTGCTTTTCGTCTTTGTATAACCGCAATGGATCTTTCAATTCCCAATGCACCAACATCTCCTCGGCTATTTTTCTTATGAACTCCGCGGCCTGCAACCTGTCTATATCCGAGAATTCTTTTGAATGCTCCATGAGATAGACAAATTGCGGAAAGAGATGAAAAGTAAAGCTTGGGGCTGTTTCTGTCCTACCATTAATCGTCCTGCCGTAATGATCAAAAACAATCTTTTGCATTCTTGCAAAGGTCTTTGCATAAGGATCATAACCTGTCATTTTATACAGATGAGCAATATTGCCGAGGGAATCTCTAATGGCAAATTGCGTCAGCACATAACTGGCATTATTGGAATAATGGGCTTTCAAACCGCTCACCATGTTTTCTAAACGTTCTGCCGAGTAACGGGTATCCCATCCTTTACAGGCTATGAAGTGTTGTATCTTTTTGGGATTATCAATCCGACGTACCAACACTTCCAATCCCTCATCGATCTCTTTTCTATCTTTCCCTCCAATGAAAATAACGTTTCTTTTCCAATCCAATGCGTTGAAGATCGTTCGGACCTCATAGCCTAATTGATTATCTCCCAATTGAAAATTGGCATTGAGCTGCCTCAAAGGAGTATTCTCATGAACAGTACCAAATAAAATCAGGTGTTTCCCACTTTTTTTTGCTTCTTGCCACGATACAACGGGTATGTCTATCCCCCACTTCTGTTGTAAAAACTGTCTTATATGTGTGCCTTGTCCTTCCTTCTGCTGGTCATCAGATTTTACGATGACCACATTCAATGCATTCTTTTCAAACAAGGAAAAATCATCTTTTGGAAAATATGCCGGCAGATCAGCAGGAAGTTTCTCCGTCACCTGTTGGGAAATTTTAAACTGTACGGTCTGTTGACTCCACACCGGGTCTGCCAAAAGGAATAAACAAAGAACAGATAAAAGCAATTTATTCATGAGTAGTTATAAGGTTTATTCGTCTTCTATTGTTATTTTTATCTGTTTGACCACTTCTTTGTATCCACCTATATTCGCATTGATTCCTAGGAAAGTCACGATATACTCTCCCGGCTCTGTAAATACATGGATATGATTTTTTAAGAGGGGATCCTTATTCCCTTTGATCGCAACAGCCCTATCGGGACCACTATCTATTCTATCCAAATCCAAAGCCTTGGTCACTACCCAGGTATCCGTCGCGGGATCAGGATCTGTCGGTAAAGAACGTGCATAGCCATCCAGATTGATCGTCGTGGCACTTATCGTGGAAGCTGTCTTGGCATCCTCACTTTTCTCCACAATCCTAAAATCTGAAGTAACGATATCGGCCAATACGTGGGTTCCATATATGGATTCACCCAAAAATTGTACACTTTGTATCGCGCGCCTCCGAACCGGACCGTGTTCTCCTTGTGGCAGGCTACTGTAGCGAAATGCAAAATACAAAGGCTTACCCTGCTCATATAGTTCTGAAATCTCATAATCACCCGATGCGACATAAGTGCCTGAAGTGCCATATGTAAATTCGGATGTAATATCGTGCCACGTCGCGCTTATTAAATTATCATACGAATAGCTATTATTAAAATCTGTGGATACCAATACTTTAAAATCAGATACCTGAGAGCCTGCCAAAGTGGGATAGGCATTCCTAAAATTTACAATTGTTTTTTGCAGATCAATCACTCTTGATTCCCGGAAATTGTAATCATTGTATATCTCTCCAGAGTAAAAAGAAATCATGTCAGGATTCCCTTTAAAATGAAACATCACTTCCTCATTTTTCTGAAAAACCGTCTTGTCTACCGTGACATCAAACTCTTCCAGCCCTCCGGACACTTCGATATCCCTCTCGCAGGAGACCAATCCAATGGATACAATTGCTATTAATATTTTTGATAAAGTCTTCATTTTCATTTCAATTTTCTACTTACCATCCTGGATTTTGAACCAATGCATTGTTTAAGTTTAATTCTCTCGCTGGGATCGGCCACAGTCTATGTTTTGCTCTTACATTTGCATAGTAATTGTAATAATAGCGACCCGCTAAATTTGCTGTACTCAATGTATTGGCTACCTGTCTCATTTCAAACTCAAATATCCCCCACCGTATTAAATCACCTTTACGTATGGTTTCAAAAGCAAATTCCCGCATACGTTCGTCCTGAATAGTTTTTCGGAAGTCACTCAATTCTGCTGCTGTCAATGCTGCATCTTCGGGAAAATAAAACCGAGCGTTGACCCTCCCTCCCGTCCCACCATTGGTCGGAGTAATAGTCACGTATGAATAATTGGGCAAGTCGTATCCGGATCCCATTTTAAATCCGGTTACGGGATCTCTCACTAACTGCAATGCTGTGATGGCTCCATTAGTTACAGTAGCTGTGATCTCTGCTTCGGTACCTGTTGCATTGGGCAACGTTATTTTGGGTGGAGACAAATATCCTGATCCTCCGGCATTGATACCAAAACCTCCGGATACCTTAATTCCTCCCATATTAAAAGAACGCAACTTAACTTCCATAAGTAGATTTCGAGCCGAATCACTCGGCACGCCATTGGAACCTTCATTGCCTAGATGGACGGTCTCATAATCTGCTTCTGCAAACATCAGTAATACGTCCGAATACCTCAAAAGAGGAAAATTTTGAGGTGTCCGTGTTCGATGCTTAGGTAGCAATGTCTCATACTCTCTTCTGAACTTGCCGGCATGCCTATTGTTGAGGTACGTCTGCGTCGTCGATGTCGTATAGGATGTGGAAAAATCATGATTTGCACCCGAATACACAAAACTTGCGATTGTCCAGTCCCGGCGCAAATCTCCAGGTTTATAAATGCTATACAATTTTGATGTGGCTTTTACACCTCCAAAACACTCCCCTATGACAGTAGATGTTGAAGAGGGCCCTGCCAGATATCCCACTTGTCCGGTTTCTGTATACGCATCCTGACCGTTCCCCATAAACTCGACTTCCCAGATACTCTCTTTGGGATCATATTTATCCTGTGCATAATTGATAAATATCTGGCTAAATGACGGATTCAGCGCATGTCCTGCGATAGGATCATTGATGACTTTTGACGCCCAGTTCTTGGCTTCCTGATATTTGGATACATCCCTTATCGGATACCCGGCCATATGTAAACAAACCCTTGCCAATATACCTCTCACAGCCGATTTGTTCACCCGGCCTCCATGTCCGATGTCCTGAATACCGTCCACCAGGCCTTCCGCAGCAATCATATCAAGTAGAATCTGTTCGTACACCTCCTTGTCGGTAGATTTGGGAATATCGATATTGTCCACATCCTTCAAAGGCTCTAAGATCAAAGGAACTCCGCCATACGTTTTGACCAGCATGAAATAATAATATCCCCTCAAAAACAACGCTTCTCCCCTCAATCTATTCCTATATTCTTCATCGATCTCTTCATTTGTATCTACATTAGCGATAAACGCATTGGCCCGCCCTATTCCGGTATATAGATCTCGCCAGAAAGAATTGACATCGGAGTGACCCGAAGTAAAATCGTTAGCGTGTGGACCAGACACGGGACTTTCTCTTGCATAGTACCCCTCGTCGGCCTCAAGGCCTAATCTATAATTCATAAGCCCACCATAGAGTGCAGACGACTGTAGCATATCGTAGACTCCCCGTAGACTCGCATCCAATTGTTCCGGTGTGTCATAATAATATGTCAGATCTGCATAGAAGTCTAAAGGTTCCTTGTCTAAAATCTTTTTACACGAACTAACACTTAATACTATAAATGCTAGAAATAGGTATGTTATCTTCTTCATATTATCTCGTGTTATTTTAAAATGCTGCATTGATACCAAAGGTCACTGTTCTGGCCTGTGGATAAGGTGAATAATCGAAGCCCGGTGTCAAAACAGAATGCCTTGTTGACACTTCGGGATCAAGACCCGAATATTTTGTAAATGTCCATAGGTTTTGTACGGCCATCCGAAGACTTAATCTGGACATATAGGCTCGCTTCACGAGACTGGACGGGAGTGTATAACTTAATGAAACCGTTTTCAGGCGTAAAAACGATCCATCCTCCAAAGTTCTGTCTGAAAAATATCCGGCAGGTCCCTCTCCACCCACTTTGTACAGGGTGTTGGATCTATTTTCGGGGGTCCACCGGTCGTTGAACGAGGCGTATTGATTCAAGTTGAATAGCTTGATGTAGTTACCGTCAAATATAACCCTGTTGGCATTGAATATATCGTTGCCATAAGACCACTGTAAAAACACATGCAGATAGAACCCTTTGTAGGAGAAATTATTGGCAAGCCCTCCGGCATGTATGGGTTGTCCCCTTCCGATAATGGACATATCCCTATCATCGATCACTCCATCTCCATTCAGATCTCTGTAGCGGATATGTCCCGGCTGGATTTTGTCCCGGTCAGATCCATTGGACGGCAAATTCGATTTGAGGGTATATGCTCCTGTAGACGAGACATCGAAATCCTCGACCTGATATATTCCGTCAAAGATATACCCAAAAAACATCCCTGCAGGATATCCGATTCTGGATGCATACAGGTCAGCTGTATTCTGCCCAACAGTCATTGGGGAGAACATCGTATGCTGGTTTCGGGTCAGCCCGACAACCTTATTGCTGTTAAAACCAATGTTAAAACTGGATATCCAAGAAAACTGCTTGTTCCGTATATTGGTCGTTTTCAGGGTAAACTCAAATCCCTCATTGCTCAATGAGCCGATATTCTTAAAAACCCGTGTAAAGCCTGTAGCAGACGGCATTTCTGCATTCAACAATAGATCTCTTGTATTCTTTTTATAATAATCAAATGTAAAATCCACTTTTTTGTTGAACAAGCTCAGGTCGTATCCCAGGTTAAATTGATAAGTCGTCTCCCATTTTAATGCCTGATTACCTATTTTAGAGATGACAATCCCACCAATCGGCAAATCATTGCCAAATCCGTAGGTATTGCTCAGGGTGTTTGTCGCTACTGTAAAAGGCTCATAATAACCGACCCGGTTATTTCCGGTTGCGCCGTAGCTCACCCTGACTTTTGATTCCGATATTGCAGAGACAGATTGCAGGAAATTTTCTCTCTTCATATTCCACGCAAAAGCAAACGAAGGGAAATACGCAAACTGATTTTCCTTTACAAATTTGGACGAACCATCAGCCCGAAACGTTCCCGTAAACAAATACTTCGATTTGTAATCATAGTTGACGCGTCCAAATGCAGACATTAGACCTCCTTCTCCACCACTACCCGAAGAGGAAAACGGAACCCCTAATTCCAATCCTTGCATGAGCAAAGTCTCATCCGGTATGTACATGGTGCCGAAGCCAAAGGTTTCGGTGTGAATCTCTTGCATAGAGAAACCTCCCATCAATTCTACCTTATGTGCTTTGTTGAATGTATTCTTATACGTCACAAAGTTTTCATTGGACCAAGTAGTTCCTTCTCCTTGGGAGAACAAACCGTGTACATTCCTTGCCAACGTCCTGTTTCGGGGACTACCATGTGGTGTATTGGAATTGTAGAATGTTTGGTTTTCTGATTTGGAATTGTTGATGGAAAAGGTTGATTTCCACTGCAATTTTTTATTTATGTCATATTCCAGAGACACATTTGTCATAAAATTATAGGAATTCCGATGGGTATAATCATTCTGGGCCGTGACAATCGGATTCAGACGGAGATCGGATGGATTGTCAAACTCATCGTCAAAACCATCCTCTACAATATTTATATTGGGATTGCCTGTGACAGGCCGATAAGCCCAGGTCCTGTACAAAGCGTATGCCGTAAAGTTGGCCCCACCCCCGGCGTTTACGAGCCCTCCATTCCTTAGGTTTTCGCTATAGTTGATATTTACCGCTGTCCTGAACCGTTTGCTAAACTCGTGATCTATATTTAATCTTCCCTGATACCGCTTTGCACCTGTATTTACGATAATCCCCTGTTGGTCAAATATAGAACCTGAAAGGGAATAACGAGTCGTTTTGGTTCCTCCTCGAATAGCGAGGCTGTGATTTTGATTCAAAGATTCTCTAAAAAGCAAATCCTGCCAATCGATCCCCTTTATATGGCGATAATCCTCTAAAGTTCTACCTTCGGGATCATAAAATTCATTCTCGGGATCCAAATCCGCCGGTGTATAGATTTCAGTAGCCCTGGCCTTGTTGATCTCCATTTCCAGATTCACAAATTCCCAGGGAGTCATCATTTTAATGGTCTTGGGGATTTTCTGAAAGCCCAGAGACGAACTGAAAGACATAATCGGCTTTCTGACCTTTCCTTTTTTGGTTTGGATCATGATGACACCATTGGCACCTCTTGCCCCATAGATCGCTGTTGCCGAAGCATCTTTTAAAATATTAATTGATTCGATCTCCTCGGGATTAATCGCCGCATTGTCCGGGTCTTCGATCGGAAATCCATCGATCACATACAATGGCGAATTACTTTGTGTCAGTGAGTTCGCTCCACGGATGACGATATCCATTCCCACTCCGGGCTGGCCATCCGAAGAAGACACCTGTACTCCTGCTACCCGTCCTGCCAATGCCTCATCAAATGAGCCGACAGGGGCTTCCATCAGATCATCCATATTGACCTGCCCCACAGAACCTGTCAAATCTTCTTTCTTAACGGTCCCGTATCCAATAACAACCACGTCATCCAATTTTTTTTCTTCCAGACTAAGGGTTATATTCCTGACACCTGACTCAGTCACCTTATATTCCTGTGGTGTAGAACCGACAAGCGTATATACCACTACGGAATTCGCCGGTATACCCCGGAGTCTATAGTTTCCCTGTGCATCTGTAGCCGTCCTTGTCGTACCACCTTTCACCTGTATATTGACACCTTCCAATGGATTTCCCTGTTCATCCACGATCTTTCCCCGGATCTCTATCATCTGCTGTTGCTCCTCTTTTGGACCCATAGGCATAGACGAAACGGATACTTTGCAGAACATAAGAAAAGAGAATACAAGAAATCCAGTTTTTAGAAATTTATATTTTCCGGCACGGGTATATGGAGTTATTGAAATCTTTTTCATTTTCAAATTTTGTATCGTTAAAAACTCTTATTTAGAAAGTCGCATTTAATCCAAAAGCAATGGTTCTGGCTTGAGGATAAGCGGAATAATCAAATCCTTGAGTCAGAATCGAATGATATACTGAAACTTCTGGATCCAGTCCTGTGTACTTCGTGAATGTCAGTAAGTTTTGTGCGCTGGCGAATAATCTCATGTTTTTGACATGGATCGCCTTAACCATATTTTTGGGCAAGGTATAACCCAACGAAACTGTTTTGAGCCGTAGATAAGAACCATCCTCCAGCGTTCTATTGGACAGCATACCTACAGGGCCTTGTCCTCCTACCCGATACAACGTATTCGATCTGTTTTCTGGGGTCCATCTTTCGTTGTAGCTGGCATATTGGTTCATTCCCATCTTCTGATAAATGTCTCCTTCGAATGCCAAGCGATTGGCATTGAATATCCTGTTGCCGTAAGACCATTGAACAAAGACATTCAAATCAAAAGCCTTGTAGGTAAAATCATTGCTAAATCCCCCAAAATACTTCGGAAGACTATTTCCTAAAACAACCTTATCATTTTCGTCAATATGCTTATCGCCATTTATATCCTTGTACCTAATATCTCCGGGTTGGATCATTCCTCTGAAATTTCCATTATCACTCCGATCGGATTTGAGTGTATAGGTTCCTCCATTGCTGTCAAAATCTTCTACCTGATAGATTCCATCAAATTGATAACCGTAAAATGTACCTAAGCCCTGTCCCGGCTGAACGACATACAAGGATTGGTTAAAAAGGGGTGATGTCGAGAAAATAGGATAGCCATCCAAATCCCGATGCAATTCAAGCACCTTATTCCTATTGAAACTGATATTAAAACCACTCCTCCACTTGAAACCCTTCTTATCGACATTCACCGTGTTCAAAGCAATTTCAAGCCCTTTGTTTTCAATCCTCGCCACACCTGCATATCTCCTGTCAGTAGAAGTCTCTTTCTCATATACATCTATACTCAGGCCTACCCTATCCTTCCAGAGTCCCAGATCATAGCCTATGTCCAATTGCTTGGTTCCTTCCCATAAAAAATCACTTGGATATGCAAAATTTACCACTTGTATTGAATTTCGAAAAGGCGACCCTAATATTCCCAAACTCGCTCTTAGCTTTGCATGGGACACGACCTGCGCGCTTTTCAAAAAGTTTTCCTGCTTCATGTTCCAGGCCAAAGCCACTGCTGGCGAATAGCCTATTTTTTGACTACCATTGCTTTCGTCCGCTCTAACCATACCTGTCAAAAAGTATTTTGATCTGTAATTATACTCTCCTCTCAAAAAATACCCCTTAAACTTATATTCACTGGCTTTGGACAAAGTAGAGGTGGGTAGCCCTTCGTCAAGACCATAAATACCGATACCATCATTGGGCAACGATTCAACCTCATATCCAAAAGCCTCATTTCTTATTTTGTTATATGAAAATCCCCCTAGTACATTCAGCGCATGTACCTTGTTGAAGACTTCATGATAGGTCAAAGTGATATCCGAGGAGATATTCCTGCTCTTATCGTAGTAAAAACTACCATTTGTTCCGCCTACACCATTTCCGGCGGGTGTTTTCTTATTATAGAAAGCCGTTCCTTTTGCCTTATCCAAGGCTACGGAGCCTTGAACCCTGGCTTTTAGATTTTTCAATATATCGTATTCCAAATAGGCATAAGCCAATAAGTTGGAATTTTTAAGCTTTTTCTCTTCATTTTCCAATGTCAAGACGGGATTGTATTTTATATTGGGGGCCGAATTGTATTCGGGATCATAGAGGCTTCCCAAGAGGATATCTGCACCATAGTTTCCCGAAACGGGGCGTGCTCCCCACATCCTTGCCAGGGAATAAGAAGATAAATTCACAGCATCTTCAAAGTTGAGTGTCTGTCCATGGCGTGCGTTGTCACCATAGTTGATCCCCAATCCAGTTCGCAATACCTGACTTAACTTTTGATCCAGATTGGCCTTGCCCTGATATCTATTCGCACCCGAATTGAGCAAAATTCCATTTTGATCATATAAGGAAGTAGAAATGCTAAATTGTGTATTGGCATCGCCTCCGGTCAACGAAAGCGTGTGCAGTTGGATCGGGGATGTCCGAAAAACTTCATCTTGCCAGGAAATACCACTCATATTGCGATAATCATTCAGTTTACGTCCCGATGGATTATAATCGGGATCGCTGGGATCCAGTTCAGCAGGCGTATAGAGTTTTTTCGCTTGCAAATCATCCAATTCAATCTGATAACGAACAAAATCGTAGGGAGACATCATCTCGATTTTCTTCAAAGGATTTTGAAAACCAACAAAACTATTCAGTTGTATAGTGGATTTTCCTACGTAACCTCTCTTGGTCTCAATCACAACAACACCATTTGCCCCTCGTGACCCGTATAGCGCTAACATAGACGCATCTTTAAGCACGGTTATATTTTGTATATCGTTGGTATTTATAGCCAGATTATTGAGATTTTCGATCGGAATTCCGTCTACTATATATAGTGGAGACACCTGATGAATAGAACCTTCACCCCGAATCACCAGATTCAACGGGTCTCCCGGTTGTCCATGAGAACTACTGACACGTAGTCCGGCTACCCTACCAGCCAAAGCTTCTTCAAACCTACCCACTGGTGCTTCGCCAAGGTCTTGCATATCTACATAACCCAATGATCCTGTCGTATTGCGTTTTTGCACTTTATAATAATGCAAGTCCACCACTTCGTTCAATACCGTTTTCGTCGATGCCAACGTGATATTGATGACCTTTTTGGACGAGACTTCTATTTCTTTGGTCTCAAAGCTCACATGACTAAACCTCAACGTCGTCGTAGAGGAGGTCAGGTCAATATTGTATTGTCCGTTCCTATCCGTGATAGCTTTTTGGCTTCCGTTGATGTCTTCTACCAAAACTCCTGGAATAGGGTTCTTTTTGATATCGGACACTCTCCCCACAACACCTGACTGCTGACTAACTGAATGCAGGGTATTTGCTTTCCCGGATGCAATACCCATAAAGCATACGGTCAATAGAATCTGAAGGTTAAATCTTAAATTGTAAATTAAATTCATCGTGATCGGGATTTCATTTATAAATCTAAATCTATTTCTTTCCATTTTTCATCGGGATAGGTGTATCTGAATTTGGCGGTTCTTTTTTCCATAGGAGGTGCCGCATCATATTTCCATTGACCACTTGTATACACATAGTTTTCGGCATGAAATTGTGTATTATCCTGTTTATACAAAACCGTTTTCTTCTCCCCCTCTTCCGGATCTGAAATCCGAGTTGTCAGCAAAGGAGAGATAAGCTCGTGTGCTTCTTCCGGTGTCATAAACTCCTTGCCTATACCTTGATAGTCTGACGGTTGCAACACATACACACTATTTAATACCTGCCATTCATTTTGATGATACTTGAACACTTGATATACTTCCTCCGACGAAGCAATACTCATCCCTTCTATCTTGCCGGATAATTTCAAATTGTCGACGACATAGTATTCGCTCATGGCATAAGTCCCTGCTAATAGAGGCAATTGTGACCGAAAAGCGACGTAGATTTTTTTGCCGGCATACTGAGGCAAATTGGCCTGTAAGTTTCTAATAGTAGCGGGATAACCTGTCTCTTTGGGCACATCAAAAACACCCAGCTCTGTGGTAATGTCTGTCCAGGTACTGTTCAGTGGGTTCTGTCCATCAAACTCTTCCGTAATCATGACCCTCACATAGTCTTTTTCGCCCGGATTTCTCGAATAACCTACTCCAAAATCAAAAGAAAAAACAGCATCTTGTACCGATGTCAAATCTTGCTGAGGCAGCACAATCCAGGCATCCCCTCCCGCATTACTGTTGTAATTTGAATACATAGCCGCTCCCCAGTCTTCGTTGCGAACGTATATATGCCAGGATCGGGTGCTTGTTGTCAGGTTATCATTGAATGCGCCGGGGAGGGCGACTTTTGCGCCACCACTCGATCCATTAAATGTACTGAAATCTTCGCTGTATACCACGTGATCGATGAGCTCCACTGTCGGCTCTACCTCCGATTGATGATACCTTACAATTCTGTACGCACCTTCCTGTGCGTCGGGATAGTGTCTCTTTAATATCAAAGGGATTTCTGTAGCTGCCGGTTTGGATGGCGTAAACGACTCGACAAACAAGTCTCCCCATACCTCTTTATAATCCTCTGTCTGTACAACTGTCATCTCTCTAGACAGATTGTTGAGGGAATCCGGATGATCATAATCCATATAATCGTACGTAATCGACACCACTTCACCTATCTTGGCTCCAGGACGTTTATTATTCAACCATTCTTCCAAAAATCCCGACGCTTCGTTTAGAGGTGTGAAATAACCGTTCAAAGCCGGAAAAGATGTCTTGGGGAGTGCTTTATAATCTACAAAAGAAATCGTTTCAGATTCTTGTGAAAGCGCATCTTCTTCATTCCAATCCTTGCGGCACGATACTGTATACAAGCATACTATACTTATAGACAGAATAAATAATATTCTCTTCATACCTAAATTTATATTCATAAAATAGTTTTAAAACCTCCTAAATTATAATCGAATAATTCATCAATTGTAAACGTTACCGAAAAGACGGTTGTTTATGAATTAAACATCCATATTGTACCGATCTTTTAGCGTCATTATTCATCTTTATTTATTCGCAATTTTTTTTTGTTAACGTTACCGAAACGTGCTATAAAATATTTCTTATATAAGAAAACGAGCACAAAATATTAATGAAGGATTGCTCATAAATTTGGTTTATAAAACTTATCAAACGACTATCCTATAACATTTAATACTTGACTAAGATATAACATTCAAGATAGAAATCAAAATTTTTTCAGTTTTTCCCGCTAAATCAACTCCTCGACTAACGCATGGGTAAGCACAGTGCCACCAGTATTTGATAAATAGGTATAAGTCAACTCTTAATATCATTCAAAGTTTTCTTTTGTCATACTGACGACAGGAATTGCAAAGCCATCATCCATACCATTGAACCGAGCATAGCGAGCTCATTGATGCCATGAGGAACAGACAAGATCAATAAAACTAACACAAATGAATAACCATCTTTTCGAATAGGATTTACAGATGTTTCTCCCACCTTAGATATTCGGGAGAAACAATTTACTCAGTTTTGCTAAAATTTAAACGACTACCGTATGGTCTATCCTCAATCCCTAATTCCTGCCATCTTTCTTTGATCCAGGAAGGTCCTACTTCGGTACGCTCTAGAGGTTGTCCGATGATATTTCCTTGGTCGGCACTCTTTCTACCAAGCTGATAAAAACCATTCTTCCATACCAGCTTAGGGTTTTCCCGCTTTATTCCTGATTTTTCAATAGATTGCCCGTTATATACCACATTTCCTGCATAGATCATATTAATCGGTTCATCCAATACATGGATCAGCCGTGACTTTTCATCTGCACCTACGATGATATTATTTTTGATGGTCGAATTTGATACCGGCATGATCTGTTGTTCCCAGCGCTTGTAATATTCCCCTACAGTGATACCCTGATCATTGTCCACCAGCACATTGCCTTCTATCATGACATCTTTCAATTGCAGATATCCATGCAAAGGCGAATTTTCCCAGCCTTCAATAAGGGCTATTGCCTGCCTTGCCCCTCTCAGTCCCTCAACATAATTGTTGCGGATAATATGCTGCTCTCCCATCACACGTATGCCTCCCGTCAGCCTCACTTTGTCTCCAAATATAAAATTGTTCTCTACGAGATTGTGGTTTCCATGGCGCAGACTGATACTTCCTTGAGATCTAAAAATCGTGTTGTGACGGATGATATTACGTCCTGATTTAAGGCCGATGAGTTCGCCTTCTCCGTTACAGTTTTCAAACAGGTTATATTCTACTGTCGTGTAAGAATCCGATAGGGACGTCTGGCTCCAGCCTATTCCTATCGCTTCAGCGCCGTTCTTTCCAAGCACCGGGATGTCTTTAAAATAATTATGATCGATCTGGTGATAATCGGCAGAATCCGTAGCTCTGGAGACTGTTATCAATTTTCCTGCGCTCACCTTTTCACAAAAAAAACAATGATCCACACGGTTATACATCCCTCTCAAATTAACCCAGAATTCCGATCCGTCTTCCTTCGGCCTGTTGAACCTGACAACAGCGATGTTGGTCACCCGGCTATGGTCGGCAACTTCTTTTCCATTGCCGAACCGGATCAATGTTCCTGTAGGCGAATACCCATCCTTAAAGAACAAACCATCCACTACCAAGTACCGCCCCGATAGCCTTAACGATGATTTCCCGGAGACAATCACTTCCCCTGCTGTTTGGGCTTTTAACGTGATCGGTTTTTCTGCTGTTCCATTACCCTTGACCAGTATGTCAATATCTTTCCAGACACCGTTCTGCATGACGATCACATCGCCGGGCAGAGCAGCTGCAAAGGCTTCATGCAGTTCTCTGGCTTCCTTAACGAGTTTTGTCCGGGAAGACTGTGCAACAACAGTTGTACCACAGTTTATTAATATCAAAAAAAGGATTATGTGTTTGTATATCATGGGATGCTTTTTCGTTCTTATATTTTCTTTTTTAGTAACGACATTTTTTCTAAACCACATAGGAACATAATTTTTTCTTCTGCTCGGAATTTACATAGATGCCAAAGGCATTATAATAGCCACGCATAGCTATGTGAGAAAACTTGTTTTCAACTATAATATCTGTTTCACACCTTAAAAACTGTATGTTTCCTATGTATCTATGTGGTTCCATTTTTTTGTCGTGTACTGAAATTTTCTTTGACACCAATATCTGAAGACGGTTTTTTCAAGTGTCTCTAGTGTTAGATATCGCTGTCAAACTTTTCTTATAGAGATATCTTTAGTATAAATCATCATAAAATGCCAAAGCTTCCTCATAGGTAGTTGCCAAACCTGATGCCGTGACTGCTGTTCCAATACTCACAATACCTGTCCATGGAGCTACGGCTCCATACCCACCCTGACACCTGTAAGACACATTTGTCGCTACATTTGTATTCGTATTGCCTCCGAAAAGAATTTTTGTTCCATCCAAACCTAATTTTGATGACATTATGGCCCTTTTTTGCGCTACTGTACCGCTCCCCAATGTAGATGCGTCAGTAGCACTAATCAAATGTGTTCTTCCGGGAGGATTATACCCACTATGATGAAAAACCAAAGCATATCTGGTATTTTGGTTTCCAGAAGTACTGTAATTAAATTTATTTTTTGTTATCATGAAACTGGTACCAAATGTTTCATCCCCCGGATTGACATCATTGAAAACCGGTACTTCGACAAAAATTGGGTTTACACCGGTTAGGTATGTTCCTGTAGACGTAAATGTATTGCCATACACCACACCATGGGTAGAGTTAGCCCCCCTAAACCGTACAAAAGATCCTGCACAGTCCTTGAACGTGTTGTTGATGACTTTGAGTCTTGTCACACCATACGAGCCGTAAATCATATGCGCAGTAGATCCAACGCCGATATTTTCGAAATGGTTTTGCCTGATGATTATTTTGTCCGCTGTAGCATAATGCGCTCCTAATGCTCCATAATACACATTTGGCATATCTTCGAATCTGCAATATGCTACAGTTATATTCTGACTTCTCTGTATGACTAATCCATAACCTGTAACAGGCCCTGTAAATTTCAACCGATGTACCAGGATATTCTTACTATTATTGGTTATCGACATCAATGTAGCAATTGAACCGGTAATAACAGCGGAACCTATCGTATTACATTTCAATTGCAACCTGTTGGTTGAATGTCCAATATTATTTAAATTAATGGTCGACGTCAAAGTATAAGTCCCGTCGGCGAAAACGACATCGACTGGATTTGATTGCAGTTGCGTCTGAATATTAGACCAAAATGTAGCGTTCAGATTTGTAGACGGGGTTACATTTACAATAGTAGTTGCTAAGGTAGAATATTCTCCCTGTGGAGTCATTTCTATGTCGTTCGAGGCACGTGCCTCTTGAATGATTTCCTGTTTGTTGCAGGAAAAAAGAAAGGTGGAGACAGCTCCCCACAATAAAATGTTCTTTTTCATGATTAAAAAATTTAGTCCAAATTGATGAGTTTTA
>NZ_JAAJTJ010000003.1 GCF_011030405.1 Parapedobacter sp. SGR-10 | reverse complement strand
TATCATATTTTTTCACTTATTTGAATCAGACAAATATTTATTTATATAGGTAAATATAAGCAATAAAACTTCCAAAACCAGCTTTGCTTCAAAATCTTTACACAGGGTCAGTGTGCCCTCACTCAGATGTGTGGCTTGCCTTCAACTATTCCAATCCACTCACCCCACCCGACACGACAAGCTTCATCGCATCCGTAGCGGACATGTTCAGTCTGGACACTTTTGAAGTATGGACGACTACCACCTGCCCGGCAAAGGAATACGAATAAGGAAAGTAAACAACCACTTCATCCGAAAGCCCTATTTTGCTGAGATCCCGTTGGGTAAGGAATCCTATTTTTTTCAAACCTGTCTCATTGACGACTACCAATACCGGCTCGTTGAACTTCTTGGCATCACCGACAAAAGCTTCCGTAAAATCCTTGATAGAAGAATATAAGGTATTGAACAACGGTATTTTGTTGATGGTACGACTCAGCCAATTCTTGATCGGTTCGGTCACGAGCGTCGTAAAGACCAATCCCACAAGGATCAGTATCACCAATACCGTGAGGATACCAATACCCGGAATATAAAGGGGATGCCCTTGCTCGTCCTGTAAAAAGTGCTGCGTAATATTAAGCGCATTATCCAAAGACGCCACAATCCAAATGATCAAAAAAACCGCACCTGCTACAGGCACTACAACCAATGTACCTTTGATCAGGTAATACAACAATTTTTGTACTATTCGCTTCAACATATCACTCGTAATAATAAACTCTTTTCACCCGGGACGAAATCCCGGTCAACAATTCATAAGGTATAGTACCTATATCTTTTGCCGCCTGCACAATATCCGGAAAAACCACGACCTCCTGCCCTTCCACGACATCGATATCCGTCACATCCAGCATACACATATCCATACAGACATTACCCACCGTAGACACTATATGTCCCCCTATAGCCATTTTGCCGACACCATTTCCTAATCTTCTGTCGTAGCCGTCCGCATAGCCGATCTTTACGGTTGCAATCTTGCTCTGCCTATGTAAAATTCCACTTCGGTCATAGCCCACCGTTTCGCCTGCGGGTAGATGTCTAAGTTGGGTGACAGTGGTCTTCAACATCCCCACTTCCTGTAAACCCAAACCCTTGCCACTCGTATCTATCCCATATAGACCGATACCCAACCGAACCATGTCCATGTGGTCAGCGGGACGGTGCACGATCCCATTCGTATTGCATATATGCTTGACAACGGTATAATCCAATGCTTTTTCCAATTGATCGGCTTCCTGCCGAAACAGATTGACCTGCCTATCCGTAAAGTCATCAAAATCCTTATTGCCCGCACCCACAAGATGCGAAAAAACAGATTTGACCTTGACCCTTAGTGTACTTTTCAAGATAGTACATGCTTCTTCCCATTCTTCCGGCATAAAACCTAGCCGGTGCATGCCTGTATCCAATTTGATATGCACCGGATAATCATCGACGGATCGATCATCCAAAAAGGCTATAAAAGCCCGAAGGATCCGTAGGGAATAAATCTCCGGCTCTAACCGAAAGCTCAACAGGTCTTCGAAAGTGTCCTCATGCGGGCTCAGCACCATGATGGGCAAGCGAATACCTCCTTGTCTCAACTCTACGCCTTCATCCACAAAAGCTACCGTAAGGTAATCCACCTTGTTGAACTGTAAAATATTGGCTACCTCAAAACTGCCGCTACCGTACGAAAAAGCCTTGACCATAGCCATCAGCTTCGTGCCTGAAGGTATCCGTTGTCGATATTGCAGTAAATTATACTCAATAGATTTTAAGTTGATTTCCAGCACAGTATCATGTGTCTTCTGTACTAAAAGTTGACCCAATCGTTCCAACCCAAATTTTCTTGCCCCTTTGATCAGTATCGTTTCATGCGCAAAGTCCAAGGCCGAAAGAGCAGATAAAATATCTTCTGTATGGGTGAAGGAATGTACCTTAGCGTGCAGATCCCCGGCAATCTGTTGAATAGATTCTCCCACCAATATGATTTTTTGAAAGGATACGGCATTCAGTAAAGATACCAACTTCGATTTAAACTTATCATTCCATTTCGAGCCTATAAAATCTGTAATTATCAGAGATTTATAGGGATGTTGATTTTGTTGCTGTACAAAATCCAATGCTATCTGTAGAGATACCAGATCATTGGAATAGCTGTCATCGATAATACTGCAATCGTTCTTTCCTTTTTTCAGTTGAAGGCGCATTTCCAAAGGTCGTAGACCAGCGATACGTTCCTGTATCATAGATATTGCATACCCCAATGCCGACAAGACCGTGACGCAGGTCAGCACATTGTCTACCGACGCCTTGTCTATAAAAGGTATGGTCAATGTATGCGACACACCTTCTACACGAATATGTGCGAGGGTATGGTTGGCCTGCGGTTCGAGGCTTTGTACATACACCTTGTCCTCCGGAGACTGTCCCCAAAGATAACAGCGCTCATCCAAAAAACCCGACATGACTGCGTCGGATGGTGCAACGATCGTGTGTGCATATTCAAAAAGCTGCCACTTCTCTGCAAATTTCTGCTCTTTGGAGTCAAAGCCATCAGCATGGGCTGTTCCGAGCGAGGTCAGGACACCGATAGTCGGACGGATCATTTGGGTCAAACGTTCCATTTCGCCCGAAGTACTTATCCCGGCCTCAACCAAGGCTATCTCATGCTCCTGCTGGATTTCCCACAGAGCCAGGGCAACGCCCAATTGCGAATTGTAGCTTTTGGGACTTTGATAGCATCGCCGATCGACCGACAGCAATTGGTGAAGCCATTCCTTGACAATGGTTTTGCCATTGCTTCCCGTGATACCTACCACCGGAATCATAAATTGCTCTCGATGGAAAGCAGCCAGCTTTTGAAGGGCAACCAACGTATCTTCTACCCATATAAAATTGGCCCCTACATACGTATCGGCATCCAATCCCCTATCGGACACCACAAAGTTTCGCACACCTTTACGATAAGCATCTTCGATAAATAGATGACCGTCCCGCAATCCCTTGAGTGCAAAAAACAAACTTTTTTCTCCCTGCCGTACCTTTCGTGAGTCGTACTCCAACTGCTGTATCTCCGATTTGGGATCGGAAACAGACACTTTGACGGAGGTTAGAACTTCAAGAATGGAACTAGTCGTGTACATAAGAGTAATTAGCAACAAATGTCATCAATATTTTTAATAAGTGCATGTTTTTTTGAACTTTTGTGTACTAATACACAACAAAAACTAAAACCACATAGACACATAGGAATATCTGAATTTTTAACGTCCAAAAGAATAATTTAGATAGGATAGACAGAAAATGAATTTTCCGTCATAGCATTATGGCAAATATGTATGTGTGACTACTGCAATGCCTTGGCATCTTAAAAATATAGATAAGAAAAAAGCTATGTTCCTATGTGGTTATTATGTACTAAAAATTTTGTACAATGGAAGAGCAAAGCAACAGCAAGAGAACCTATACACCTAGACAAGCCAAACTCAAGGCAGAAAGCTACTGTGCCTACCAAGAACGGTCCCAACAGGAGATACGCGACAAACTGTATGCTTGGGGACTGCACCACGATGACGTGGAAAATATCATTTCCGAACTCATTCTCGACAATTTTCTCAATGAAGAGCGTTTTGCCAAAGCCTATGCACAGGGCAAGCTGCGCATGAAAGGTTGGGGCAAGGTCAAGATCAAACACCATCTCAAAGGCAAGAGAGTATCCGAACCGTTGATCAGGATAGCCTTAAATAATATCGATCCGGACGAATACATGCAGATCTTTGAAGACAACATGGCAAAAAAGGCGGGCAAGGACATTTCGAAATTGACTGTTATGGAGAAAAACAAGCTCATTCGTCACTTGTTGAGCAAAGGGTTTGAAAGTGAATTGGTCTATGGACGGGTTTTGGGCGGTTTTCACAATTTGCAGCAAAAGTTGTAACTTCCAAAAAAATTGAGATTGAGCCGCATGCTGTCCTATATGAAGTTATATTGTCTATTTGTCTTATTTTGTGTACAAGCGACCCTTATTCCTCAAATAGCATTTACCCAATTAGCATTCAAGCGATTAACTATTAACGACGGCTTGTCCCAGAACGTCGCGCTTTGCATGATACAGGACAAGAAAGGGTTTATATGGATCGGCACGGAAGATGGTCTGAATCGTTATGATGGTTATGAATTTAGGCACTACAAAAACACCGAAAACGACAAGGGCAGTATCAGCAATAGTGTCATCAATGCAATAGCCGAAGATAAAACGGGAAATCTGTGGGTAGCCACTGCCGACGGACTAAATTATTTCGATAGTGAGAAGGACCGGTTTACACGGATAGAAACCGTTTCTGCACAATCCAAGCAACTAAACAGGGATTTTATCAGTGTACTACTACTCGATGGCGACGACCTGTGGGTCGGAACGATCGAAGGCCTCAAAAGATACCACACCAAAGAAAAAAAGCTGTACCAGGTTTCGGAAAATCGAAAAGGTACCGTCACGAACCTGGACAATAGATCCGAAGCTATTTTTAAGGACAACCAAGGTGTGCTATGGTTTGGTTCTACCAAAGGTCTGACAGCATACCGAGCGTCTACCGGCACCAAGATGCATCTCCCCCAATCCATTTCATTTCTTAAAAAAGAATATATCCGGGTCATCAAACAAGATAATCAGGGGCACATATGGTTCGGCTCCGAGCGCAACGGGATCTTTGTCTACGACCCCAAGACAGGTGCATGCATCTCTTGTGAAAGCGGACGGCATATGTTGCCGGGAGCAACGGTCAGGGATATTTTTTTCCGAACAAACCATGAAGTCTGGATTGGTACTTTGCAAGGACTGACCGTACGGGAAGGGACTTCCTCCACACAGTATGTTTACAGACCTGAGAACGAAACCGGACTTAGCCACAATTCCATCCGTTGTATCTTGGAAGACCGCACGGGTAATGTCTGGCTGGGCACATACGCCGGCGGGCTGAACGTCTACCTCAAAGGGAGTCCCAAATTTAGCTTGATCACGGAGCGCGCGCTCTTCAAAGAGGGACTAAACCACCCTGTCGTGAGTAGTATCCTCGAAGACGAGGCGCACAATCTGTGGATAGGCACGGAAGGAGGAGGATTGAATTTCTACGACACCCATACGGGAGCGTACCGCAGGTATAAAATAGGCGGCGGTCGAAATGTATCGGACAATATTGTCAAGTCTCTGGCCAGAGCAGACAAAAATCACATGTGGGTAGGCACCTACAATGGCCTCCGATTGTTCGATACGCGGACAAAATCCTATACGGAATACAGCCAGGTGAGTGATCCGGCCGACAACGGAAGCAAACAAATATATGCTTTACGAAATACGGAAAAAGGACTTTGGATAGGAACAAATGGTGGTGGCCTACGTTTTTTGCAAAAAGACAATTCGGTTCGCACGTTTAAATACGATCAAAAAAATCCAAAAAGTATCAGCTCCAACAACATCAACAGTATCGCAGTAGACGAACAAGGGAATCTATGGTTAGCTACTCAAAAGGGCTTGAACTACTTTGACACCAAGACAGCAGAAAGCCGTGCATTCTACCACAATGCCAAAGATAAGCACAGTATCAGCAACGACTTCATCCTATCGGTATTTGTGGACTCCAAGGACAGGCTATGGGTGGGAACAAACGGAGGTGGGCTCAACCTCTTGCTGAACGGCAAGTTCTATCGTTTTATGGAACAGCAGGGAATTGCCAGCAATGTGGTCCACGCCATCAATCAGGATCATGATGGGAATATCTGGATCAGCACCAATCAAGGACTGACAAGATTGACGTTGCGCGAAGACCGACAGGATTTCCCCTATGGGGGACTACAGGTTGCCAACTATACAAAGGAAGACGGACTGCAGAGCAATCAGTTTGCGAGTGGCGCCACCATCCGACTGCAGAATGGAACATTGTTTTTTGGAGGCATCAAAGGCATCACGTCGTTTCAGCCTTCCGCCATCAAGGTCAATCCCCTAAAACCAGAGGTCGTATTTACCGATATTTTGGTCAAGAACCGAAAATTACATGACGCAAAGGAAGCCACCGCTAGCCAAGATGGGATTATATTGGCACATGACTACGGCTCCATCACGTTCAAATTTTCTGCACTCAACTTTTTGACCCCGGAAAAGAACCAATATGCCTATCGGCTAGAAGGGTTGAAAAATGACCAGGACTGGCATTACGTGAGAGCAGATCAGCGTCTGGCTACCTATACCAATCTATCCGCAGGAACATACTACTTTAGGCTAAAGGCGGCCAACAATGACGGACTATGGAACGACGAAGAGCAAGTCGTAAAGATCAAGGTATTACCCCCTTTCTGGAAGACCTGGTGGGCATACTGTGTATATGGATTGGTGATCGTCGCCCTATTGTACTTCTTCTACTATTACTCCCTGAAAACAGCTACACTCAAGAATGAATTGCACTATGAGCACTTGAGCCACCTCAAGGATCAGGAACTTGCCGAGCAAAAGATCAACTTCTTCACGAATATCTCCCATGAGATCAAAACACCCTTGACACTTATCCTGGCTCCATTGGACAACATGCTCAAGACAGTGAGAGACAACAACAAAATGAAACCGCAACTCTTGATGATGAAAAGAAACGGAGAGCGTCTGAGCCGTTTGATCCATCAATTATTGGATTTCAGAAAATTTGAATCCGGCAATATGCTCCTGAAAAATACAGAAAACGATCTGGTCAAATTTCTGGAAGAAATCTGTACGGTTTTTGAAAGCTATGCGGCACAGCAGCATGTGCAATTGGAATTATCTTCCGAATATACCGCCTTGCCGCTCTGGTTTGATGCCGACAAACTTGAAAAAATAATGTACAACCTGCTGTCCAATGCGGTAAAGTTCAGCCGTGACAAAGGAAAAATACAGGTCAGATTAAAAGCAGATGAAGCAAATGAAGATTTTGTGCTTATAGAGGTCGAAGACAACGGGATTGGGATAGCAGAGAAAAACATTCCTTATATTTTTGAACAGTTCCAACACAGCGGAGATGCCAATATGAACAGTACAGGCACAGGTATAGGATTGGCTTTTTCCAAAGGACTGGCCGAATTGCTAGGAGGTACACTACATGTCAACAGTCGTGAGCAAAGCGATGAGCAGCCGGGATATACCTGTTTTACCATTCAATTGCCATTGATCCGCAAACATTTGTACAACCCGGAGACAGAGCATGTAGCAATACAACAGGAACAGTACACCGAAGGGATAGACGAGGACAACGGATGGAGACGCAAACGTTCATGGGCTGCCGGTTCGGAAGAAAAAAAGACCATATTGGTCGTAGAAGACAATAAGGATCTGTTGGAATTTATGGTCAATTCTTTCTCAGCGCGATTTGTAGTACACTATGCCGGCAATGGTAAAGAAGCACTGGAAAAACTCAAACAGATCGCGGTGGATATTATCATCAGTGATGTGATGATGCCCGTCATGAATGGAATAGAATTCTGTAAAAAAGTCAAATCCGATATCCGTATCAGCCACATCCCCTTTATCCTACTCACGGCGAGGACACCCGCTATGTACAAAATAGAAGGATTTGAGATAGGGGCCGATGATTATATGACCAAGCCATTCAACATGGATGTATTGGAAGCACGGGTCAACAACCTACTGTCGTCCCGTAGAGAAATCATGGAACGGTACAAGACGGAACTAAGTACACAACCGCAAAATGTCGATATCACTTCCCCAGACGACATCCTGCTGGCCAAAGCAATGGATTTTATTGAAAAGAATCTTTCGGAACCTCGCTTGAATGTCGAAGAAATGGCCAAAGAGGTAGGTGTAGGACGTGGTGCTTTGTACCGCAAGATCAAAGCCCTTACAGGAAAAACAGCCATAGAATTCATCCGTACTATCCGTATCAAAAGAGCCGCACAATTGTTGAAACAGAAAAAAATGAATATAAACGAAGTCGTTTATAGCGTAGGTTTTACGGATGTCGACTATTTCCGCAAATGTTTCAAAGAAGAGTTCGGCATGACACCACGGGAATATATACATTCAAGTGAAACATAACGCTATACCCTTGGTGCTCGATATAAGGTTTCATTCCAGATTCTCTTTCACGAAATCTATATATTGCAACCAATCAAACAAGAGTATATTATGCTTCCCGGTGCGGATATGATACCGAATAGTTTCACCGATAGAAGTGTCTGCAGGAGGCATTTCTTCTCTCCCTAATCCTTTTTTTCCAAAAAGCGTATAAACCGGCTCTGCATTTTTTGCTGCTAAAAATTCGCCTTTGGGATCTGCCCATAGATCCTCAGTAGCACTGGCTACATATAAAGGTCTGGGTGCAATCAATGCCAACAACATATGCTGATCGACCGGAAGTGCAGAGGCGTTATTATTGTACGTTTTGTATTTATCTATAAACCAATGGGGAAATCTGGTATTGATACGATTGGTGGTCTCTCCAAACCACCTGCGGCTCAAAGCAGCTCCTCCCTCCCCCGAATTGTTGGAAATAACAGCAGCAAAGCGCGTATCATTAGCGCCAGCCCACAGTGCTGCTTTCCCTAAACGGGAATGGCCATGAACGATGACTTTTCCGGCATCTACCTGCTCGTCGGTCTCCAGATAATCCATTATTCTGCTCAGACCCCATGCCCAGGCCCCGATTGCAGCCCACTCTTCGGGGGTGATTCCCAATTCAGTTTGCAATGTGGTCCTTATGCCCTTCTTCCATCCTTCGAGATAATCCAGCTCCAAATCACCATAATAAGCGGTAGCGACACCGTAACCTTTTCCAATCAACGTCTCGACTTCCCACCTTTCGGCTTGCTCTCCACGGGTAAGCTGATCATGAGGTTTATTGGTGTTTTTCAAAAGTTCGGGATGTTTTTCGGACAATATAATGGAGCTATCGGCATGAATACTTTGGTTTCCTTTAAAGTTCAGTCCTGCGAACACAGGAACAGGGTGTCCGGCTTTAGCAGGCAAATATAAAATCATATCCATATGTGGGCCCGTCTTTTCTTTGGTAAAATATATCCGGATCTGTTTGGATATAGCTCTGCCCGACAAAGCCTGCTCATCTAGCCTGCGCATTTCAAAATGAAGGCCATCGGGCTTTGTAGGAATCCTCCCATAAACATTTTGGCGGAAAAGGTTTAGTATTTCCTCCCTACGGGATTGCCACTCGGCCGCATTCGCAACGACTTTGCCGTTGGACAATGTAAGCACCGGAGGCAAGGTATATTCACCTACTTTGGATTCATCGTAATTAAATGTCTCCTGTGCCTCTGAAAAAGATACACAAACAAATATTGCTATGGCAATAAAGAAAGCTCTTTTGATCATATTACTTTTATTTTTGGCAATTATACACTTTAGCAACCAACCCGTCATTTCGACGAAGAATGAGGAGAACCGAGTGAAACGAGCTCTACGAAGTAAAATCTATGGATGAATTAGATTAATTTCCCATTTGGCCATAGATTTCTCTTCGTCGTACCTCCTCATCGAAATGACGACAAAGCTTGGTTAAAGAAATATATAATCACTTTATTTTTCTCAACTGGATACCGTTCAAAATGGTTTCTCCCGTTTTGGGAACAAAATCCACGGTAATGCCTTGGTGGTCATATACGCTCACCGAAGTTTTAAAATTAACACTTTTTTCCGGTTCGAGGTATTCTTTGTTGCTTAGGTTTTTCAGAAAGACGTGACCATTGATGTTTACATCAAATACCCTTTCCTGAAAATTATCGCCTGTCAGCCCACCTCCATTCAGATTATACACCAATTCTTCCCTTTGGATATCGGACAGCAGTTCTGCAAAATGTAGGGTAAGCTCGTACTCGCCTTGGGGAACATCGAATTTAAACTGCTCTATTCCCGTTCGCTGTGTGGCATACACAGGGTCTGCGTCCGTACCTAAAATATCTTTGTCAGAGCCATAGCTGTGGCGGGCCTTGTTTTCCATACGGAAGATACTTCCTCCGATATACCCCCAACTTCCCGGCTGATATTCTTTTTCAGGCATCCATATCTGATGGTTTGCCGCATCGTGGAAATACCTCTTATCCCCAAGGCTGATATTGACTTCGGTAAAAGGAAGACTTTTATTATGAAGGTTTACAGGCAACATTTTGAACCAGATATCAGCCTGATCCGTTATCTCCTCTTTGTCTCCCGTGGTAGCCAGGGCTTGTAGCGTATTCTGTCCATTGACAAAGTCTACGTGAAAACGTGCAATTCCCTGCGCGGTCGAACTGTTGCCGATGATTTTACCGTTGTGTTTGAGTGTGACAGTAGGCTGATTGCTAAAAACGAGCACTTCCTGCGTATGCGCCAACTGTGTATCCGATTTGGCAATACCTGTCCGCAGGTTCCATTCTTTCGTGCCTATCTGTAGATAGGGTATCTTCAATAGGTTGGCTTGATAAAAACGGTAAGCATCCTTGGGTTTTCGATCCAACGTAAGTATCCCCTTGCTGTTGATATGCGGTGTAGACTCTGTTCGGGTTTCTGAGCTGAAATCTGCAAGATTCCAGATCATGGCCGCCGCTACAAAAGGACGCTCCATCATAGCTTTAAGGTAGGCTTGGTGGTAGCGTGTCGTATATTCTACCGTCTTGTCAAACCGTATCGGCTCAAAGCTGTGCAGGCGTATGTCTGCATCTCCACCATATTCAGTTACCAAAAGGGGCTTGTCCGGCAATTCCCGGCGATGCCTGTCCAGATAATTGGCAAAACCCGAAAACTTGTCCGAATACCATCCCTGATAGAGATTCCAGCCGACCAACATAGGGATCTTCGTGAGCTGTACACGATTGTACAGGTCGAAATTGCCATGGTTGGGAATCATGGTGTAGCGGTATGGATCTTCTTTTCGAGTTATATCTTCCAGCTCCTGTGCCAATTTGGTTATTTTACCAAAGTACGCTTCCTGCTCGACACTTCCCTTTTCATAGCGGGGCCGCAACAAAACCTCGTTCATATAAGCCCAGATAATCAGGCTGGGGTGATTGAAATTTTGTCGTATCATCTCCAGGTGCATTTTTTTTGCGTGTTCGGCAAAAGCTTCTGTCTCCGTGATCCTATTGACGATGGATGTCTCTACCGAAGCGAGGATCCCCAATCTGTCGCATGCTTGCAGCACAGCGGGATCCTGTGGATAATGTGCCACACGCAGGAAATTTCCGCCCATTTCCTTGAGCAGCTCTACATCACGGATATGCAAAGCATCGCTGAGCGCATTTCCTTTTCCTTTGTAATCTTGATGCCTGCTCGCTCCGATCAGCTTAAGCGGTTCCCCATTGAGAAAAAAACCTTTCTCCGCGTCAAAGCTATACCACCGGAATCCTAATGGGTTGCTCACTTCATCCAATATCTCTTGTGTCTGGCTATCGCTGATGGTCGAAACGACCCTATATAGATACGGGTTTTCAGTAGACCAAAGGTGGGGTTTGGTGATGTCATTTATGTCATCCGAGAAGGAAACTTGCTGTCCTTTAGCTGTTTTATACTCTTTTTTCAACGCATAAGCCGTTTGACCATCAGCATCAAGGATCACATGCTCGACCGTAATATTTTTTGAAGAAGCGGAATTGTTGACAAAACTGCCTCTGATATTTACCGCTGCTCTTTCGGCGCTGACGTTTGGCGTTGTGATAAAAATACCATTTGAAGCATCATTGTCCATATCAAACCGTACTTTATTGACCGCGATAAGATGGACATCGCGATAGAGTCCGCCGAAGAAAGTAAAATCGGCAGACAAGGGTGGGATATCCTCGTTGTGGCTGTTGTCGAGTCTCACGAGCAATTCGTTTTCAACATTGTCCTTTCCCGGCTTGAGGTATTGCGTAATAGGAAAACTGAAAAAAGTATAGCTCCCGGTATGCGAACCTACTTTTTTACCGTTTACAAACACTTCTGCAACCTGTGCTGCTCCTTCGAAGAATACATACACATCTTTGTCCTTCCATTGCTGAGGTATATATATCTTTTTCCTGTACCAAGCCTCTCCCCTATAATAGCCCGGCTCATCGTCCATGACATCACGGTCGTTCCAAGTATGTGGGATATTGACAGGTTCCCACTGGATTTCCTGTCCTGCCTGTGGAATGTTTTGCAGTGTTCCTTTGTAGAAATTCCAGTTGCTATTGATCGTGTAGGATATACGCTGTGCCTGGCCCTTGAGAGACAGTCCTAATAAAAAGAATACAATTAGAATACGGCTAATGGTCATTATTTGCTGATGTTATCGAAGTAATTAATCAAATTGATAGCTATGTTTGCTCAACATAGTCAAAAATAGAAAGTGAGCGCAGCATATGTACAGGTGAAATGATACGGTTTTGCATGTCATATTTAACATGCGAAGGCTCTCCATCCGTTTTTTATGCCTCTATGTCAAATTTACCCTGTAAATTTAACCGAAATACCCGCTTCATTAAGGAAAGAAAGCCATACATTAGCTTACGGTTTAACCAGAGGTTCGTACCTATGAAAAGTATTACAGTAACCACATTCTTGATCTTTATTTTTTGTGGATCTATAGCAGCCTCTCCCCTCTCTATCGTAGCTTACGTAAACGATAGCCCTGTAGAGGCAGCAGAGCTGAAGCGGGAGATGATGCGCTATAGAGCTGTGGTGTATAATGAATATGCCAAAGCATTTGATTTGTCCAAGGTAAAAGATTTCTGGCACACGGATTTTGAAGGAACAACACCAATGGATTCGTTAAGAAACAAAGCGTTGAAGTCATTAATCGAAATTAAGGTGCAACAGCAACTGCTGGAAGAAAACAGATTATGGCCTTATAACACGTATGGAGAATTGTTGGCAGCACTAGAACAAGAAAATGAACAACGCCAGCAGAAGGCACTAAAAAAGGAGATAATCTATGGACCTGTTGTCTATAGCGAGCAGATATTTTTTGATTATAAATTTAGCAATGCACTTATTGTCCTCAAAAATTCCTTGGCAGGAAACAAAATACCGGTAAACGACAGCTTACTACTCGTACATTTTGATACGCTGAAATCAGAAGGTGTGTATTCTGCAGAAAAAACGTTTGACAATTTCAAAAGGCAGATAATGGACAGTTATATAGACAGGGTATACAAGAGGCTGCTTGCAAAAATGGTAAACGAGACCAAGGTCAAAACCATGAAGATATACAATGAGATCGTCGTATAAATCGTGATATCCATTGTATCAAATACCATGGTTTTTTGAAAGATTATTCTGGATTTCCCAACATCTGGCTACTTACCTTGCAATAGACATTCATTATAAATCTTAAAGTAAAAAAAGCATGAAAAAAATTATTCTATCCCTATTCTTATTGGTGGCGATCTCTTGTATCACTTTTGGACAGAACAACAGTGTAGAACTTCTTCCTATTGCAGATTCATATGTATATTCAGGAGATAATATAGGCAACTATGGAAAAGACAATAAATTGAGGGTACTTCGTACCAACCGTAGCACCGTTCTCAGACATGCGTTTTTGAGATTTGATATTTCATCAATAAGCACTTCAATACCGGGCAAAGTCTATCTGAAATTATATTGCAATGAGGTGGATGATGCTTCTGCCGGATTGTCCCTGGAAGTTGCCGAGACTCCTGCAGATTGGAATGAGGAAGATATAAAATGGTCTAATGCACCTAAACCTACAAAAGTAGTGGGTAAATTGGATGTGAATGTTCAGAAAAATTATATTGAAATTGATTTGACAGCATATATCAAAGAAGCTGTGACTGCTGGAGCCAAGCAGATCAGCCTGCGTATCAGCGATCCCAAATCGACCGGCATTAAAAGTGAGTTTGGTTCAAAAGAGTCCAAAAATCCACCAATGCTGGTTGTTCAATAACCACAGGGACATTATATCGATCAAAATTAAGCACAAAGGACATCAAATAAATTCATTTTACATGAGATATCGTTTTTTTTCAAACGTGGAGGTTGAATCCGGGGTAATTTTTGCCCTACTACATACAAGTATATTTTTATTGCACTCCACCATCTTGTTTGCACAGCCACGGCCGGCATATCAAGAGGCTTTTATACCTGAGGGTTTTACCGAGACAAAAGATGTTGTTTTCTTTGAATTGGACAAGCAGGGATCGCAAGGTACGGTAGAGAAGGTAATAGATCATTACAACAAATACATTGTAGGCAAAAAAGAAGGTTACGACAAGATAGCTACAAAAAAGAGTGATCTCAAAGATACAGAAGGCAACCCTTTCGACTGGAGCTTGCGTATGGATATCATACATCCCGAAAAACCCGCTAAACCTCGCCCGGTTTTTTTTATCGTATCTACCGCCACGAAACGAAACATCCATAGGCACACCCCTTTTCAGCAAACCTTTGCCAAAAGAGGATATGTAACCGTCATCATTGATCATGCATACAGCCCCCTTGCCCGTATTTTCGGACATCATGATGCATATTATTCGTTGGATGATATTACGGGAGTAAAAGCCTATACCGCTGCCATAAGATACTTGCGGGCCAATGCTGAAAAGTATAGTATTGATCCTGATTTTATAGGCGGACTGGGGCATTCGAAAGGCTCTTATGCCATCACCCGCCTTTCGGACCCTACGATAAGCGAAAACTCTGACGAAAGATTTGGCAAGCGAGAGCCCTATGGCCCACAGCCCTATACAGGATATGCAAGCCATATTCAGGTAGGGTATCAATCCATGGGAAATGGAACCAGAAGCTCTAAAAAATATGTCAAAGATGATTATGCA
Organism: Parapedobacter sp. SGR-10; assembly: GCF_011030405.1. Classification (GTDB taxonomy): domain Bacteria; phylum Bacteroidota; class Bacteroidia; order Sphingobacteriales; family Sphingobacteriaceae; genus Sphingobacterium. The sequence goes on along the minus strand of NZ_JAAJTJ010000003.1, from coordinate 198,072 downwards.
CCGACGATTACGGCTGTAGGGAAGTCCGACCAATATAAACATTGGGATGCTTGGCCGAATGTAGTAGAAGCTTACTCTAAAGATCATGATGCAAACTGGTTGGGCATACCCATGCTAGACAGGGGGCATCATATGGCCACGGGATTTCAACCGGATATGGGATACATAAGAGAGGAAGTTGTCGAAAAATTTTTCTCAAGCTATCTTGAACCTGATCTGCCACCGAATATCCTATACGTCACTCCTTACAATGGACGAAATAACGAAAATGTGGTTGCACCAGACCAGCCGGTAATCATCCATTTTGCTCCACAGATGGATGTACCCTCGGTAAAAGAGTCTGTAATGGTCGTGTCACAGCAGACAGGTGAAGTGATTGAGGGTAGTTGGAAAGTCAAGAGAAAAGATACCTATTTTATTTTCACCCCAAAAGCAGGTTCTTTTAAACATCAAGGTCACTATAAGGTGATCATTGGCTCAAATGTCAAGAGTACACGTGGCATTCCACTCGGCAAAGTGCAAGAGCATGTTTTCTCTATATCGAGAGAACACACACCCCAACCATAATACACCTATATTCGTTCGGAGTATTTTTGTTTTGTTTATCTGGACCAATCAGAAAGGGGGATGTTTCCTACATTTTTCTTCAACAAACATAGGAGACATCCCCCTTTTTTCTTCGGGGCAAAAGCTCTTATTAAGCTTTCTTATTTTATTGTATGGTCACATTAACGGTCAAAACATCATCATAAAAACCTCCTTGGAAATCCTGCCCTTCCAATGAAAAACTGTCTATATTCCCTTCACCGCTATGTAGATACCGTACTGCTCCCTTTTCTATTTGTTCTTGGCTAAATCTCACCCCTTCCTGCAAAACAGGTCTTCCACCGACAACCAAATATCCCATCTGGGGCAGATCCTTCACCACAAAGAATATATTCTTACTCTCTGCCCCTTCAAATTTCAACTCCGATGTTGTCAGTATCTTATTTCCCGATTGGCGGTCAACGGTAATTCCTGCGTTGACCGGATTGGATAGAATAGAGGCTACCGGGGAGGTCAAGATGATAATAGGCGCACGTGTGCCGACAGGTATACTGCTTGTGGAGTATTCTTTTGAAGCAAAAGTAAACAGATCATTGTCAGCGGTATTAATACCGACATTTATGAAAGTTTTATTTTGTCTTACAGCATCTTGGTAAGCATTTGTGATATCAATATAATGCCATTTGTTTACCGATCCAGATGCTCCTGTACCTGGACTCAGGTTCACATCTCCGATAGGTACGGTACCCGGGATCGGACAGTTTGCCCAACTAACTTGATTTTCCAGCCAGTCTATAGGCTCATCCTCAAATAGGGATACAATCCCTCCATCTCCGTCCACTCGGGTGCAGTACAATCCCACCCTTGCCGTACCTATTCTCTGGAAGGAATGGGGTTGTCGTACTTCAAATTGAGTAATAGCCCTTCTTGTGAAATCTACAGCTGCTTTTTTGACATTAAGACTTACTGCCGAACCATAATTGGTATTTTTTGCCGTCGTGCTTCCGTTGGACATATAGGCATCCTTGAGTACGTCAAGTGTTTCTGACATACTGCCTTCTCCGGGACTGGCAGCATCCGGAGCAGAAGTCCGGGGGATATAGTGCGTATAGGTATCGATCACATGGACAACACCATTTTTGCATAAGAGATTCTGGCTACGTATCCTTACAGCTGTAGAGACAAATGTAGGTGCGCTATTGATCGTCACCCTATAGGGATTGGTGCTCGCGGGCTCACGTATAAATGATATGCTGTCCTTATTCATAGTCTCAAAGGTCATCAACTCACCTTCCGGCAGCTCGTAGGAAAAGATTTTTCCATTGACGGTATTTCCTAAAAAAATATTTCTTAATACTGCCGGTGGAACATCCTCCAGATCACTGTACCCCAATGATGCTATAAATGCTTCCATTGCAGTATTACGCGGTGCGATGATCGTGTACTGGCCGTCTTGCCCAAAAAACTCTTTGAGTCCGGCTCTCTCCACTGCTCTGGTAAACAGGCTTAGGGACTTTAACGTATCGTTGGCTATACTCGAAGTAGAAGAAATAAACTCCCAAATCGTTTGATTCTTCAAGTCCTCTCCTGCTGATATAGCTTCTGAATCAACATTTTTCAACAACTCCAATTTACCACAGCTACCCGTGAGTACTGCCGCAAGGATAAGGTGAACAACAAGTTTATATGGATGTATTCTTTTCATAACAACATGATAATTATTTATAAAATTCATTTTGCTCTATCTGTGGGTTTTGCCTGATGACATTCAGATTGATGGGCCAGACCAGATTATTGGGATCGGATATACCGTTTATCGGTTGCATGACCTCTATGGCTTTGCCTGTTCTTACCAAATCAAACCACCTCTTCCCTTCAAAGCAAAGTTCTTTCTGCCTTTCGGTCAAAATGACCTCTTGGGCCTCTTCCTCTGTATAGGCCTCGTACTCGGCCGCAGCTATAGCCGTCAAACCTGCTCTTTCCCTGATCTTATTGACCAGCAGAAAGGCCTGTGCCCGTTGATTTCGGGCATTTAAAGCTTCGGCTCTCAACAGCATAACATCGGACAGCCGATAGATCATCACATTCTTATCGTTTTGGGTAGACTGGTCAAACCCTGTCTTTGGAAAGAACTTGTAGATCTGGGTACTACTCCGAAAATTTGTCAACACCCTCAGATCGGTATCCAGAAAAGCCCCTGCAAGCTCATCCCTCGCGGCAAACTGCGCATTGATATTCCCATAAATCCCATAAATATTGGAAGTATTATTATCCTCAAAGCTGAATACGACTTCAAAAATAGACTCTTCGGAGAGCCCTTGGGTAAACATCAACGAATAAGGCGCATTATCTATCGAATTGCCCGAAACCCGGTAGTCTATATTGGGGTTGTACAATTCCGCCAGTTTATAGGTTGCATAGGCCGGTTCACCTGCGGCATTGATCAATCGTGCAGACGTAATGATCGCACTATCCGGCATATTTCGCCACATATAGAAATCGGTCTGCATAGCATCAATTGCCCCTCTGGTCAGCATCCCACGTGTTTCCATATTATTGGCATTGGTTGTCGGCAGCAATGCTCTTGCCCTGACAAGATCGGTAGAGATCTGCTGATAAATAATCTCTTTAGCGATACGTGGTGTTTTAAATACATTGAGGTCCGTTTCTTTTTCTACCGGTTCGATTATCAGAGGAACATCTCCCCATATTCTGACCAGATAGAAATAAGTCAGTGCTCTAAGACCCAGGGCTTGTCCGATCAGCTTATTGTAATCTGCATCACGTACATTTATGCCCCTCTCTCTCATTAAGGGAACCTTCTTGATCACTAGGTTCGCCTGCTTGATCACCGAATAGAAATTTCCCCAGTCGGAATAGGCCAGATTGCCATCGAGCGCATTCTGGATGACACTCAAGGTATTGTTGGACAAGGATCCTCCTCCAAACTTCACATTGTCCGAACGGGCTTCGCCGTAATAGATAAATTCTTGATTGATGGCTGTCTGCAATTGATAATAAGCGCCATACAGTACCGCATAGGCTTGTGACGTAGAAGCAAAATAATCCCTTGACGCATATTCCGTCGTAGGCGACAGATCGAGCATTTTTTCACACGATTGCATCGACGCGGACAAGGTCAGGCCGATAGTCAGAAATTTGATTTTATAGATTAGTTTTTTCATGATTACAGTCTGATATTCAATGATACATTATAAAACCTGGATTTTGGAAAGGAGCCGTTGTCGACACCAAAGGATAAATCTCCTCCTGTCGTCACCTCCGGATCATAGCCCGTATAAGCAGACCATGTCAACAGGTTCTGACCGCTAATGCCGATACTTGCCCCTTTCATGCCATAACGTTTTGTGATACCGGTCGGAATGGTATAATTCAAGCTTAGCGTCTGTAACCTTATGAACGATCCATCTTCCACAAAGCGTGAGGATATAGCATAGTTTTGCATGGGATCAGCACTGATCAGACGAGGAATATCTGTAACGTCTCCGGGTTTTTGCCACCTCCTTAATTGGTCCGTCGAATAGTTGGACCGAAACTCAAAACCGTCGTGCGACCTTCTGACTAGATTGAAGATATCGTTTCCGATCACGTAATTAAAGAAGATACTGAGCTTAAAACCTTTATAAGAAAAATTATTTTGAAATCCTCCAAAATACTTGGGAGTTGGGTTACCTATTATCTGCAAATCATCATCATTGATGATACCGTCTCCATTAATATCCTCATAGATGACATCTCCACCTTTATATATCTCACCGGTAAGCGATCCCTTGCGGTACGGTTGTACAGTACCATCTTCGTGAATGCGATAGACATTATCCTCATCTCTGGAGTAGACACCCAATGCCCTCAATCCATAAAATACCCCTACGGGCACTCCTATCCTGGCCAAACTTGTTTCGTTAGGCCGATAGTCTTCTCCTCCCGGCAAATCGGTGACCTTATTTCTGTTTAGGCCAAACGTAAATATACTGTTCCAAATGAAAGGCTTATTGATGATCGTACCATTCAGACTGAGATCGATTCCTCTATTCTGCAAATTGCCATAATTGTAAGGAACTGTTCGAAAGCCCGTATGATTGGGTATCTGTACATTAAACAGCAAATCGGAAGTGTTTTTCTGATAGAAGTCCAAAGATACACCGAACCTTCCCTTCAGAAAATCGAGGTCTGCCCCCACATCGATTTGCTTTGTCGTCTCCCATCGCAAAGTTGGGTTCTCAGGATAGCTTTGGACAATGGCCGTTTGTCCTAGATAAACACCTGCTTTCCGCAAAACACCCAAGGAGGCGTAATTGTCGATACCCTGATTACCAGTGACACCATAACTTGCCCGCAACTTTCCGTCGGTCAAAATAGCGTTTTTGAGAAACTTTTCTTTCGTAAAATTCCAACCCAGCGATACCGACGGAAAATAAGCGGCTCTGTTTTGTTCTGCAAATCTTGAAGATGCATCTCTCCTAAGTAATACGGCAAGTAAATACTTAGACTTGTAGTTATAATTTACCCGGGAGAAATAAGACAAAAGTCTCCGTTCGGATACCCCATGGCTAAAATTCGTAATATTTGCAGCTCCCGCCAGACTACTCACTATGTCATCTACAAAGTCTGTTCCTCTGAAAAAATAACCGTCTGTCTTAAAGTTTTGAAAAGATTGCCCAAGCAGCACATCCAGATTATGGTGCGCCGCTATTCTCTTTTTGTAGGTCAGCACATTTTCATTGATGAGCGAGTAAAAAGTCGTCGGGCGATAACTGGTATATACCCTTTTACCATCTACGGCATACAAGGAAGGCGTAAAATAATTGGTTTCTGTATTGCTGTAATCCAGCCCTACACTGGTTTTAAAATCCAGCCCCCTAATAATATGGAAAACCAATTGTTGCTTGGCCATCAACCGGGACCTTTTTATTTTGTTTTCCATATTGATGGCTTGGGAAAGGGGGCTTATCTTACTCTGCTCATAGAGATGTATCAAATCTCCGGTGATCGGGTCATAGGGACTATAGACCGGAATAGTCCGGAGGTATCTCAAAATAATACTGCTTTCTCCCCCTCCGGTATTCAGGCGATCATATGCAAAATTTGACAGGTTGAAATTTGTATATCCTTCTATGGATTTTGTAATCTTATAATTGATTCTCGCTGCACCGGTGACCTGTTTGTAATCTGTCTCCACAATGATAGGCTTGAGATCCTTATAGCTCGTGCTGATATAATAATTGATAGCCTTATCTTTAGAAGCTCCACTCACATTCAAATCGGCCTTATGCTGGAATGCATTGCGATACATGATATCTTGCCAGTTGTACGAGTCTCGGTAGAAGGGATGAAGAGAGTCTATAAGGGATTCTTGTTCTACCAGAGTCCCCGAATTAAAGATAGACTCTATATAAGCATCCCTAAACTGGGGGCCATTTAAAACACCAATTTTTCGAGAAATACCGACAAGACTTGAATTTAAGGAAAAATTGATGGTGGGGACAGGTGTACTTCCCGACTTTGTCGTGATGAGCACTACACCATTTGAAGCTCTCGAACCGTATATAGCTGCTGTGGCGGCATCCTTAAGCACTTCAATGGATTCGATATCGGTAGGATTGATATCGTTGAGCGGGCTAAATCCTGCCCCATCTTCTTCCGAATGAAAAGTTTCGTTATTGATCGGTATTCCATCGATAATAATCAAAGGAGAATTGTCTCCATTGATCGAGGACACGCCTCGCAAATTGAAAGTTGCACCGGAACCGGGTTCCCCAGACTCGGTTGTAATCTGTAAGCCTGCTATCTTGCCTTGCAAACTGGTATTCAATGATCCACCCGAAAACTCATCCATCTGATCGGCCTTAATGGAACTTACGGAGCCTGTCACTTCACTCCTTAGTTGGGTTCCGTATCCAACGACAACCACTTCGTCCATCCTGCGGTAGTCTTCTTGAAGTGTCACATGCACGATGTTGTTTGCCCCGACAGGTCGTTCTACCGTAACAAATCCTAAATGGGAAAAAACCAGAACAGACTGACTACTGGGAACGGTGATAGTATAGCCTCCGTCCACATTGGTACGTGCTACGGTTGGACTATTTTTTATGCCTACCGATACCCCGGACAATGCTTGCCCTTCGTTGTCCTTTACAGTACCCTTAACAACAATCGACTGTACCTGTGCAAAACCTATATTCTGAAAAAAAACAAACAAGCAAAAAACAATTTTACAAAAATGGACACGTGGTAGATTTTGATAAATTAAATACATACTTAGTGGTTGAGAGTTATACATAATGGCAATATAGCCCGGTTAGTCATGCATTTGTTGCACGATTCAAATATAGCATCCTTTTGTATGTACTGTTACGAGACATTTCGTGCATATATACAAGGCAAATGTTTCAAGGCCTACAAAGACGAGTTGCCCCCACATCAACACATGCTGAATCAAATCATAGGTATATTTGAAATAATAATCGGGTACAAATCGAAAAGATTGTAAATAACTTAGTACAATCGGCTTTTAGGCCAATAATAAACAACTAATTATGAAAAAGATATTTATTATTTTAGGTTTAATTGCGAATGGGCTCCTTTCCTTTTCGCAGACCAATCCGACTCCACAGCCATTGCCGTACAGTCAGAACTTTTCGGTATTAGACGGGTTGCCTGGAGCAGTGTACCCCGATGGTTTTCAGGGATGGAGAATTGTCGAAGCAGAGCCAAATCTCAGCGGGCGTGTCAACCCTCCTACAGCCAATGTCAATATGAAATCTTCCGGATCCAATGCCACTACAGCGGCAGGTGTGTATGACTTTACCGGGAAAATAGGACTGCTCTCCAGTACCTATAACGATCTGACGATTGCTCTTGCACTAAATACTTCTTCCGTAACGGCTCCCCAACAGGTGAGAATTACTTTTGATGCCATGACCATGCTGAATATTTATGATGGTACGATCAACAACTATCGCTTAGGGCTCGTATTCCAGTATCGGATCGGTACAAGCGGAAATTTCACTCCTACTGATGCCATTTTTGAAAGTGGCACTACGCCAAATGCAACTTCAGGTACAAATGGACAGGATATAACACCTTTTTCGATTCTACTGCCTGTCGAATGTTCGGGCCAACCCGTCGTGCAGGTGCGGTGGGTCTGCAAAAGGATTTCCGGAAACTCGGGGCAGAGACAATCTTTCGCTATAGACAACATAACGGCAGAAGGCGTGACAGTAGAAAACGGAACCTATCATGTTGATGCCGATGCTGGTGATGACAATAACGATGGACTCACGCCTGCCACAGCATGGCAAAGCCTAACTAAAGTAAACTCGGTGACTTTTTTACCCGGAGCAAAAATTCTCTTCAAAGCAGGCGGAATATGGAGTGGTCAGCTTTGGCCAAAAGGTTCGGGAATCCATGAAAGTCCCATTATTATAGATTCGTATGGTACGGGCCCCAAACCCATTATCAACGGTGACGGAATCATACAAGCTGGAGCCTTAAAATTATACAACCAATCCTTTTGGGAAATAAACAACCTTGAAATTACCAACGATGCCAGTGCTGACGCTGAAAGAAGGGGAATTGAAGTGATAGGAAACAATTTTGGACTGCTGGAGCACATTTATTTAAAAAACCTGACCGTACATGATATTCGAGGCACGGTAGGCAACGAAATGAGTGATAAAAGGTCAGCAGGAATCTATTTCACAGTCCAGAACGACAATACAGTCGACACCCGCTTTCATGATATCCGGGTAGAAGATTGTCTTATCTACAACTGCCAGAACCAAGGCATTGTCACCAGTCACGAAATTTCCGTCTCTGACTACCCCAAAACGCCAAACTGGGAACGTAGAAAAATAACCAATCTGCTTATAAAAAATAATACCATTCACCATATTTCCAAAAATGCAATGATCATCCGTTTAGCGGACGGCGGGCTTGTAGAAAGAAATCTATGCTATGAGACAGCGACCGGAACTACCGGCAACACAATATTTTCCAGAAGCTCGATCAATACAGTTTTTCAATACAACGAAGGGTATCTCAATCGATCGCCGGACTATGATGGCAGTTTATATGATCCCGATTTAAATAGTCCCGGTACCATTTGGCAATATAGTTATAGCCACGACAATGCACACGGACTTTTTTGGTTATGCAGCTCATTGCAGGATACGGGCATTGTCTGTCGTTATAATATAAGTCAGAATGACAAAGGAAGCCTCGTGTTCATGAACTTCGACGTGACAGATGTCAACGTGTACAATAACACGTTTTATATAGGTACCGGACTGAGCCCTACCATAGTGCACGAAAATCCCAACCGTAGCCATACCTATGCTTATCACAACAATATTGTGTACAATGCAAACACTACCCCAACTCCTGCAAAATTCAGTCTGGCAACTACCGGAACCGGTGTTCAAAACAGAACAATAACTGACAATATCTTTTATAATACAACCCAGCCTGCACAAATAGATTTCATCACACAAAATCTCACTTCCGATCCTCTATTCATAAACCCCGGATCTGGGGGCATAGGGCTGAATACTGTGGGCGGCTATAAACTACAGCCTGGGTCTCCGGCATTAAATTCGGGCAAGATAATAGCCGACAACGGAGGCAAGGATTATTTCGGAATTGCAGTTTCTGCTACTGCTCAGCCTAACCGCGGTTTCTACAACGGTCCGGGAACAACTATTGCCGAAGCAGATCCGGATTTCCATATTTACCTGCTCACAGGGCAATCAAATATGGTGGGCTCAGGCCCTTTAGCAACGAGCGTAGACAGCACTTCACCACAGATTAAAATGATGACGGAAAATTTTGAATGGGTGGAGGCTTCACATCCTATTTCCTATTTACCAAACGCGGGTGTGGGTCCGGGATTAGGCTTCGCAACAAAAATGTTGGAAAGTGCAGGCACCAATGTACGGATCGGGATTATCAATACCGCTGTAGGAGGCCAACCGATCAGTGCTTTCGCACCTGGAGCACCAAACAGCAGGACAAGCTCAAGTATTTATGATGAATCCGTAAATCGGGTAAATATTGCAAGAACCCAAGGTGTATTGAAAGGGGTTTTGTTTCACCAAGGAGAATCCAACAGCGGCGACAATTATTCGAGTTGGACAAATAGAGTAAAAGAATTGATAGAAAATCTTAGAAATGACTTTAATGATCCTACATTACCCTTTATAGTCGGCGAATTGGGTCACTTTCGTGCAACTTCTCCCAATATCAACAACCAATTGCCACAACTCGTATCAGAGGTACCCTATACTGCATGGGTATCTGCCGAGGGATTGACAGATAAAGGAGATGGTATACATTTCGATAGCCCTTCGGCGTCAGAATTGGGCGTAAGGTATGCTTTGGCACTACTTGGCAATGAGGACCTTGAAAGTACTGTGCCGGACACAACAACAAATTCGAGCACAGCATTACCTGCCCATAACCTCGATATACGTGTATCATCTGTCGTATCGCCAAATGGTGATGGTATAAACGATTTCCTCAGTATTGAGGGAATAGAGAAGTATTCGGACAACCGGGTCATCATCTTCAATAGTAAAGGAAATATCTTAAAGGAAATCAATGGGTATGACAACAATCAGCGTGTATTTACGGCCACAAATATTCAGAATGGCACGTACTTCTACCGTCTTGTTGTGACGGCCGAAGGAAAACGACAACTTCTGCAAGGCTTCTTTGAGGTAAGGAAATAGTAAAAAATGTAGAGACACTGTACATACAGTGTCTCTACAATAAAGCAAAGCACGAGATATCCTTATATTCGTCTAGCTCCGCTTAGCATGAGCATATTCTTTAGGTGTTTTGCCAAATCGCTCCTTGAAGCACTTTCTGAAATAATCAACATCTGTAAACCCTACGATATAAGCGATCTCATTGATATTGAACTGGTTTTGTTCCAAAAGCTGTGCTGCTCTTTTTAATCGGATACTCCGAATAAATTCAATAACCGTCTGATTCGTCAATGCTTTGATTTTTCGGTACAGTGTAACCCGGCTCATGCCGATTTCTTTCCCAATCTCTTCTACATTGAGGCTTGGTTCATCAAGGTTTTCCTCAATATAAGACATTACTCTTTCCAGAAATTTGACGTCCGGAGAGGTGATCGCTATATTCTTGGGTTCAAGGGTGATATTTTCTTTATACCGGTCTCTTAATCTTTTTCTGGCTTCCAACAGATTCCATACCCGCGCTTCCAGCAATCTTAGATTGAAAGGTTTGGTCATATAATCGTCGGCTCCCGTTTCTATACCCTCTATTTTATACAAAAGTGGTGTACGGGCTGTCAGCAAAATAAGGGGGATATGACTGGTCCTGGAATCGGTTTTTATGTGCTGACAAAGTTCTATGCCACTCATTTCGGGCATCATCACATCGCTGATGATAATATCGGGAGAAACATCCAAAGCAATACGAAGCCCTTCTTTACCATTATTTGCGGTCTTGACATCAAAAAATTCTTCAAAATGGTCGGCTATAAACTGTTGTACATCGAGATTGTCCTCTACGAGCAGCATAATATTTTTTTCGTCAGCAGCGTCTTCTAGGATCAGCTGTTTTCTTTGTTCATGCAGAGCTGAAGAATGGATATATTCCGTTGTGGCAACTCCTCCTTCATTTGTATCACCGTCTTGAAATTCATGGATGAGATCTCCTTCTTGAAAATGTTCCTTACCCGCAGACAACTCTATGGTAAAGCAGGTGTATCCTTTGGAATCCGGGGTTTGCTGTGTGCTTTCTGCATATAGCTGACCATGGTGCAGCTCTACCAATGCCTTGGAAAAGGTGAGACCTATACCCGAGCCGTAACCGTTCGTATTATACTCGTTATAATGTGCGTACTGCTCAAAGATTTTATCGATGCGATCCTCCGGTATCCCTATACCGTCGTCGATAATCTTGATCGTTATCCATTCTTTTAGGTCTTTTTGTACCGAATCGATACGCAGGACAATATGACCACCTTCAGCAGTAAACTTCAAAGCATTCGAGATGAGATTATAAAGTACCTTTTCTATCTTATCGGTATCAATCCAGGCATTTATTTCAGATTGCTGAGCCTGAATATCTATTTTTATACCCTTATCCCGGGCATAAGGCTTAAAAATCAGTACAATCTCTTTACAGAATTCTACTATATTTTCCGAGGAGACCTGCAATGCCATATTGCCGGCCTCAAACTTTCGAAAATCGAGCAATTGATAGACCAGACGAAGGAGACGATCACCGTTTCGTTTTATCAGCATGAGCTGATTTAAAATCTTATTGTTCCCTTCATTAAGATTAATCAACTTTTCCAGCGGAGTTAGGATAAGTGTCAATGGGGTTTTGATCTCATGGGAGATATTTGTAAAAAAATTGAGCTTCTGCTCGGCAAGTTCCTGCTCTTTTTCACGACTCAAATGTTCGTAAAAAAGCTCGTTCTTTAGCTTTGCGTTGCGAAGAGAGTAAGAATAAAACAGATACAACAATCCAGAGATAAAAGCTATATACAACAGGTACGCCCACCAGGTTTTCCACCAAGGCGGCAATACGATGATCTTTACCTCTTTTATCTTGTCGCTCCAAATGCCATCGTTATTTGTGGCCTTTACCCTCAGTATATATTCTCCTGCATCGAGATTGGTAAAAGTGGCTGTTCGTTGATTGCCCACATAGTGCCAGTCATCGTCGTTTGAAAAATTTTCCAACCTGTAGGCATACTGTGTCTTTCCTGGATTAAGGAAATTTAATGCCGCAAATTTGATCGTAATAAAAGCCTGGTCATAGCTGAGGACAATTTTCTTCGTTTCATTGATAGTTTGCTGTAGAGGCGAGTTTTCATGACTAAAGTTTGCAGGTCTGTTGCGGATGAGAAAATCTGTAAAGACGATATCCGGATCGTTTTTATCCTCCTTGATCCGGGAAGGGTTAAAATATATAATGCCATTGATCCCTCCAAAATAAAGTGTGCCATGAGCATCTTTAAAGCTTGCATTGGAGGAAAACTGGCTGCTGTGCAAGCCGTCTTCATAGGTATAGTTGCTTATAGAAAAATCACCCGTGCGCAATGGAACAGTCCCTTGCTCTTTGATAGAAATCCTGGAAATGCCCTTATTGGTACTCACCCACAAGATGCCTTCATCGTCTTCTTCTATGGCATGGATCACATTATTTCCGAGCCCCTGCTCTTCGGTAAGTGCATAAAACTTCTTCGTCTTTCGGTCCAATAAATTCAAGCCGCCACCCTTTGTACCTACCCATATTCTTCCCTTACGATCAATGCACACCGATAAAATGTTGTTGCTGTTTAAACTATATTCCTCATGGGGCCGATAAAGAAACTGGGTAAACGCTTTTCCGTCAAAATAATTCAACCCCCGCTCCGTACCGATCCACAGATTGTCGGATTCGTCTTTTACGATAGCTGTAATATTATTACCACTGATGCTCTTGGGATTTCCGGTCTGGTTTCTGAAGATTTTTTGTTTTCCGTTTTGATCGATACAAATTAATCCTTGACTGTTTGTACCCAGCCACAGTCCCTTTGTATTCCTGATGATAGCCTGTACACCTCTTGTGCTGTTTATGGGGTAATCTCTGATGGTACGGGTCTGCTTGTTCATCAACAGCAACCCACTATAGGTACCGATCCATAAAGAGTCGCCGTCCGGATATAAAGCCTTAATCGTATTGTTGAAGATGCTAAGGTTGCTTCCGGGCAAATCGAAGCTTGTGAATGAGGAGATATCCTGCGTGACAAAGTTCAGCCCCCCTCCTTCCGTGCCCGCCCAAAAACCTCCATCTTTTTCACTGGCAAGTGCACCTATAACCCGATAGCTTAAACCAGGGTTATTCCCCATATACTCACCGATAAAAGAAAATCTTTCATGCGGATTGACCAGATTCAAACCTCCCGTAAAAGTTCCGATCCAGATATTGCCCGATTTGTCCTTTATGATGGACCGCACCGAATTGTGGCTTAAGGATCGGGGATCATATTTATCGTTATTGTAATTCCTGAATTTTCCATTCCGCCTATTGAATATACTCAGTCCATCTCTGGTACCCACAAAAACCTCGTTGTCATTGACAAAAGATACAATTCTTACAATGTTGGAAGGTAGACTGTTCGTATTTGCCTCCTTACGATAATTGGTCAACTTGTTTTTGCCCGTATTGTACACAAATAGTCCTTCGTTTGTAGAAGCTATCCATGTGTTGCCCAAAGAATCGGAAGCAATATACCTCGCTATAGACCTGTTCAGCGCCAGATCCTTTTCAAGAACAGACGGTAGGGAAAGATATTTTTTTGAACCGGGGTCGAACCGCTTTAAATCTCTCAATCCACATACCCACAACATATTATCTGCACCTTCACCGATGTGATAGATTTTATTAAATTCCAAAGAATCTTTGTCCTGATAAAATTGATAAAGCTCAAATGATTGTGAGGTACGGTCGTAACGTTTGAGTCCCTCAAAAGTTCCGATCCAGATGTTATTCTTAGAGTCTTTAAAGATAGAAGATATATAATCGGTTTTTCGGGTATCGCTACGTGTAGATAGTAAATCAAAAGTTTCTGTATTCCGGTCAAAAATATTAAGCCCTGCGGATGTGCCGACCCAGATCTTTCCGTCGGTATCTTCCATCAACGCATTTATATGATTACTGCTGATACTTTTAGGGTGGTCATTCTCATGTCTGTAATTGATAAATTCATAACCATCAAATCTGTTAAGGCCATCCTCCGTACCCACCCAGACAAAACCTTCCCGATCCTGCATCAGACATAAAACAGTGTTTTGAGATAATCCTTCGGTGATCGTATAATGCTTAAAGTTTATATGCTGACCATATGCAAACCCAAGCGTGAGCATCGATAGGATAAGGAGGCAACAATACCAGACTACTTTTCTCATCAAGATTATGATTTTTTGTGCATAAGCCACTGAAGGTTCTAAAAAGCTTAAATATCCTGTTCATTCAGCAGTGGTCGGACACAGTTCTGTTCAGAACGCCGTAAAGTCAAAACATACCGATCAGAAGAATTTGAACCTTTCAAGACCACTCCGGGGAATTAAATATAATCTAAATATCACAATGAGCAAAATGTTTTCCAACTAATTTATTGCATGTCCGATGTTAAAAACTAAAGGTATTTGACAGATCGGTCTTACAGTATCACAATTAGAATACGGCTAATGGTCATTATTATTTATTGAGATTATCGAAATAGTTGATCAATTGGAAATAGTTCTGGTTCAATTCTTTCATCTTGTCCGCAAGCGGTCGATAGAGGTTGTAATCGTTGTCAACGATCCCTTTATTGGCATCCTGATTGGATAGTTCTGCTTTGGTGTTGGTGGGGTCGTTGTCCTGATATTTAAACCAATGCCACCCGACACAGGTTTTTGATTCAAGCAACGCAAGACAGTAGTTCTGGTAAAACTTGCCCCTATCCTCCTGCGTCTTGACCTGCCATCCTGCACCCGAGATATTGGGCAGGCCAGAATCCATACCCTTTGTGTAGTATTCGGTAATGATAAACGGCTTGCCCGACCATTTTTCCCAATTGGCCATCAGCTTTTTGTTGGGAGTCCATACGCCATAATAGTTTATAGAGATAAGATCGACATATTTGCCCGCAGCTTTCATAAATTCAGGGACATTTTTTTCGCTGCTATAGAGCCTGCTGCCTAGATAAAGATGATTGGGGTCGTACTTTTTGATCGCTTTGGCCACAATAGAAAAATACCTTTCGGCAGCAAAAGCAAGAAATTCAGCTCTTTCCTTGTCGGTGATCTGCTCGGGGGAAATGCCCTTTTCATCCAGCCATTTCTTTGCGGCCATATATCCGGGATCATCTTTCTGCAATTTAAGATAGTTTTCCAGGTTTTTCAGGCTGAAAGGCATTTCATTGTCCGAGAAATAACCAAACAGATTGGGATCGTCTTTATATTGCGCAAGCTGCTTGGCATGTTCGTCACAAAATTTTTCAAATTCGGGATCGAATACAAAGATAACATTGCCCGGATAGCCCGTATGTCCCGGCACACTATATGTTCCCCCACGTTTCTTTCCATAGGAAGACATAAAATTCCAGTTTATGGTGTACGACAACGGCTTATCGGACTGCGCATTTGCCTTAATGATCGAAGTGTAGGTAGACCACGAACCTGTTCCATTGAAGCCCACCCCCTGCAATTCGGCCTTTGTCTTCTGTATCCAATCGGTATTATTGGCAAACTTTTGTGCATAGGCTGCCTTATTACGCGCAGATTTTCCGGTATTGACACTGTTCATCGCAATATTTATACCTGCGCAACCTTCGGGGTCAATAACCCACCAACGATCGTTTATTTTTTCTACCCTAAAGAATCCGGTAGCTTTGGACCGTATATCTTTTACCGACCCATATTTGTTGTGCTCGACAGCAACAGGTTTAAAATCCTTGATATTGGCGACCAGTCGTGTTTCAAAAGGTTTCCAATCCGAAAATTTAGGGCTTCCCGAAGCATCACGGCTACGTGTTTTGGCTTCTACCGTCACGGATTCGTAATTTCCACTCTGTTGCGCCTGTACAGGAGCCATCCAAGTCATACACAAAGCAATAACGGGTATAAATAATTTGTTCATCTGTAGTTTTTTAGTTTTTTTTAATTGTCGTCAGTCCGCTATCTCATCCCGCACAAAATACCGACAAACATCATAACTGGTATTTAGCACTAAGATAAGAAGTAGACAAGATATAAATACATGTCACATGATATAGGTTTGCATGTCAAATTTGACAATTTAGTGTGTTGCAAAAAAAACATCGTCAACTATTTCAGCAAGAATGAACAACCCTATACCAACATGGCAAAAACGTTATGGTTGGCACTTACAGCAATCCACAAAAATCCAAGACCAATCCAACAGGTAAAATTAGCCAAAATGCCATGTGTCCGAAACTACAGGAAGCTCTACATTAGCATTACGCATTTGTACAGGATACATGCCAATTTTATAAACAGTATTAAGGGTATAAAAACCCTTCCCAAAATTTTAGATAACTTTAGACATTGCACACAATGAACAACAAAGTATTTTTACTGGCAGCATTGCTATTAAACAGTTTTCTGTTGTCAGCACAAAAGGTGGATACTGATTTCCATATCTACCTTTTGATGGGACAGTCTAATATGGCAGGCCGGGGAAAGATAACAGCAGAGTTCAGAAACATGCAACATGAGCATCTGGTCATGCTTGACTCCAATTATAAATGGGTAGCAGCCAAACATCCCGTTCATTTTGACAAACCCAAAGTTGCGGGCGTGGGCCCCGGGTTGTCGTTCGGCATCACGATGGCAGAAGCCTACCCCGACGTTAAGATCGGTTTGGTTCCCTGTGCCGTAGGAGGAACGTCCATTCAGAAGTGGGTTCCGGGAGGCTATGACAAAACCACAAACACCCACCCTTATGACGATGCCGTCCAACGAATCGAAGAAGCGATGAAATATGGCGTGATAAAGGGTGTCATATGGCATCAGGGAGAAGCCAACAGCGGCGGAGAAAGCTCAAAAACATATATTGCCAAGTTAACCGAACTGATCGACCGAGTGAGGACATTGGTAGGCAATCCCGATCTTCCTTTTGTTGCCGGTGAACTGGGCGATTTCAAGCCACATTACCAAAATATCAACGATGTCCTAAAAGAATTGCCACAAAAAGTATCCCACACAGCAGTAGCGACGTCCGAAGGGTTGAAAGATAAGGGAGATGTCACCCATTTTGACGGTCCTTCTGCCGACGAATTGGGAAAACGCTTTGCCGCAAAAATGATAGAACTACAATCGATACAAAACACAAATACATCCAAAAAATGAAAGTAAAGATATTGACCGCTATTTTTCTCCTGTTCCTTTCTGTACACACGACAGAAGCAAAAGTCGTATTGCCTGCTGTATTGAGCGACAATATGGTCTTACAGCAAAATACGGAAGTAAAGCTCTGGGGTACAGCAGACAAGAATAAAACTGTTGAAGTAACAGTTTCGTGGAATGCGGACAAATATACCACAAAAGCGGATGCTCACGGAAAGTGGCTGCTGAAGATAAAGACACCAACAGCAGGTGGGCCACATACCCTTACCTTTAGTGACGGAAGCGGAAG
This sequence comes from Parapedobacter sp. SGR-10, assembly GCF_011030405.1. Classification (GTDB taxonomy): domain Bacteria; phylum Bacteroidota; class Bacteroidia; order Sphingobacteriales; family Sphingobacteriaceae; genus Sphingobacterium. Next base: position 180,336 of record NZ_JAAJTJ010000003.1, on the reverse strand, counting down.
CCTCACCTTGAATAATGTGATGACCGGTGAAGTCTGGTTGTGCAGCGGCCAGTCCAATATGGCGATGCCGATGAGGGGTTACCCGTCACAACCCATCCTCCACTCGAATGAGATGCTCCTGCAGGCAGACAATCCCAATCTCAGATTGTTAAAAGTAGGAATGAATTACTCCTTGACACCACAGGAAGATGTGAAAGGAGAATGGAAAGTAAGTGCGCCTGAGTCTGCACGGGAATTCAGTGCAGTCGCCTATCAATTTGGTGAGATGTTGCAAAAGCAGTTGAATGTGCCTGTCGGAATCATCGTTTCGTCTGTAGGTGGTACCCGAATAGAAAGCTGGATGGACAGGGATATACTAAAGGCATTCCCCCATGTCAAGATTCCCGAAAGTCTGGAAGGTGTAAAGACAAACTTTAAAGAACCTACCGTACTGTTTAACGGTATGATCTATCCATTGGCCAATTTCAGTATCAAAGGCTGGCTATGGTACCAAGGCGAATCCAACCGCAGTAACGCCGAGATCTACACCAAACTTTTCCCGGCTATGGTAGCCGATTGGCGCAAACACTGGGGAGCCGGAGAGCTTCCATTCTATTATACTGAAATTGCACCTTATGGTAAAGCAGAAGAAGGAACGGGCGTAAAAATGCGCTATATACAACTACAGGCCATGAAAGATATACCCAATAGCGGTATGGCCGCAATCACTGATGTGGGGATGGCCGATTATATCCATCCTATGGACAAAACTGCGGTAGCCAGACGACTTGGGTATTGGGCATTGGGCAATACTTACGGAATAAAAGGAATCACCTACCGCTCTCCAATATACAAATCGCATAAGACAGAGGGAAATAAGATCATCGTAAGCTTCGAAAATTTTGCAAACGGCATCACCTCTTATGGAAAAGAAATTACATTGTTTGAGGTTGCCGGCAGTGATGGACAGTTCTATCCGGCCAAAGCGCAGATCAGCAAGGCAGGAGATATAGAAGCACAGGCCAAAGAGGTCACAGCCCCTGTGTCGGTACGTTACGCCTGGAAAGATTGGGTAGTTGGCGAAGTATATAATACAGATGGCCTGCCCATGCCTTCGTTTACGACGGTGGAATAAAGAAACTGGGATCAGAGCGAAATATAAAAACTTTAAAAACAATGCTATTACGTAACTTTTATATTTTCTTAGTGTGGTGTACGCTATCCATGCCGGAGATTGTACATGCCAAGCAAACGGACTTTACTATCCCCTTACATGGAGAGGTGAAGATATACACCTCTGCACAGGAAGGCGAACCCCTGTACAAAGCTGTGACAGCCCTAAAGAGAGATATACAGAAAGTCACGGGCAGTACAGCGGCAATCCACAACCTGTCAGCCATGACATCTCCCGGAATTGTTATCCTCAATTCTGAAAAAGACGATTTATTGCCTACGCTGAAAGGATGGGAAGCCCACCACATCTATTTCTCACGCATCAATACACAACAGCAGCTGATTTTGCAGGGAGCAGATACACGCGGTGCCATTTATGCCATATATGAGTTTAGCGAGAAGGTATTGGGCGTACCTCCCTTATGGTATTTCATAAACTGGAAACCCGAAGTGCAGAAAACAATCACCGTGCCTGCCTCGCTCGATATACAGATCAATGAGCCTACGGTAAAATACAGGGCTTGGTTTCCGAATGATATGGATATGTTCAGCCCTTGGCGCCGTTTGAATAAAGAGAACAACGAGCTATGGTTGGAGACAGCTTTAAGACATAAAATAAATACCATTGAATACTACGAAAAAGGCACATATAGTGAGAAAACGGCCTATAGGCTAAGTTCTAATTTCAGAACAATAAGCTCGTATGGTTTGGTGATCACCACACACCATCACAGTCCACTGAATGCGACATTCAGAGCTTGGGATGACTTTTGGAAAGGCATTAAGAAAGTCGACATTGTTCCGGAGCTCTCTTTGGCAAATGAAGATAAAATAGAAGAATTCTGGCGCTATCACATCGAAACGCTACACCGTGCCAATGTAGAGATGATATGGGTCATAGGTTTTAGGGCAGCAGGAGATCACCCTTTTTGGAAAACGTTCAAAGATGCACCCGGCTCGATGAAGGAACGCGGTGCCGTCATCAGCAAAATGATAAAAAAGCAACGCGATCTGGTCTTGGAGATTACCGGAAATCCAAAAGTGCAGTTCAGAAGCATATTCTACAACGAGCTTTCTGACCTAATGGCCGATGGATACATAACGCTACCCGACGATCCTAACCTGATATGGAACTATGTTGCCTCACGTCGTGACCATTTTCCCAATATGGACGTACAGCGGCTGAACAAAACAGATAATAATCTGGGGTATTATTTCAATTATCAGTTTACGTCTACCGGTTCACATCTGGCTGCCGGTGAGGGCCCCTGGAAAATGGAAGACAACTATCGCTACCTGGCACAGAAAAGCACAAAACCCCTTCTGTTCTCGGTCGTCAATGCAGGAAATCTACGCGAGTTTGTGATGGAACTGGCTGCCAATGCCAAAATGATGTGGAATTTCAACACCTATCGGACAGATGCGTTTCTGGCAGATTTTTGCAGGCAATATTATGGCGCAGACAAGGCAGACCGTATCAGCAGATTGTACCGCAGCTATTACAATGCCTACTGGTATCCACGCCACGCCGACCTGCAGGGGATCGACCGTCAATATATCTTTCAGGATCTGCGCTACTGGCGGGCAATAGAGGGTATCGCCAAAGCCATGAAAGGCACATATGATCCTAACCCACTAAAAGAGATGGGTGGCGAACAGGTACAAAACCGTACCTACCAGATTGTTCCGGCAGATAACGGGGCAGCAAACCAAGTAGATGCCATCATCAACGGCACAGCCACTGCATCCACCGCTTTCAGAAAGGTAACACAGGAATGTGACGAAGTGTTCAATGCGTTAAACGGTACCTCAAAAGATTTTTTTGACACCAACCTTAGAGGCCCTGCATATTTCATGTACCACCTCAATACGACTTTATGGAACCTCGCCCAAGCTTATAAAGAGGGCAGCACAGATAAAAACAGACGATCGGCTCTTGTAAAACAAGCTGTACACGAACTGGAACAGGCACAAAAAGCATTGCACGGCACGCAGTATCCTCCATTCGAAAGCTGGTACAGTAACAATACGATCTTCAATCTTGAAAAAACAATGAATTCACTCCAATCACTAAACAAATAAAAAATAAAAAATTATGAGAAAGTTAGTAAGCATAGTATTTACGGCAGTATTATGGATGACAACGCAAGGATTTGCACAAGAGAAAGGTAAACGTATAGAAGCAGAAAGCTTTAGTACAATACACCGGGCTACGACCAAAGAGGTAAAAACAGGAACCGTGGTCAACAAGTTTGACAAAGGTGCCTGGATAAAATTTGACAACCTGGATTTTGGCAAGGGAACGGAGCAGCTCAAATTCAAGGTAAGCAGCGGATCAGAAAATAGTCCACAACTGGAAGTAAGATTGGGCGACCACAAAGGTAAGTTGCTTGGCACCCTAAAAGTAGAATCCAAAAACTGGGGGAAATATGTCGAGCAGAGCTTGACCATACCACAAACAAAAGGCAAACAAACCATCACCATAGTATCTACTGCAGGTGGCGTATTATTGGATTGGTTTGAGCTGATGGATTAGTCTCCCCTCTCCGACTGCCCGATGATCAACAAAAAAAGGTCTAGCCATCGGTAACGGGGCAAAGGAAGAATACTAGACAATAGTAACGTTAAAAAAAAGAAAACAGAACAATAAAGTGCTGTCTGACCTCTCCTTTCTTTAAGGAAGTGGGTGGATAGTGCTTCTAAAAAACACCAATTATGAGATCAGGATTGTGGCATATCTTATTTTTTATGGTCTGTACAGGTTCTATCCGGGCAAATGTGTTGCCATCTGGCTATACGCATCTCGCAACCAAGGAATCCGTAAGCAGACAGCAGAATGTAGTGAGCGGTACGATAAAAGATCGGCAGGGAACACCCCTTATCGGTGTAAGTGTAACCATAAGGGGAACATCTATACAAACCAAGTCCACTACAGAAGGAAAATTTTCCATAAGCGCTCCGAGCAGCGAATCCATTCTGGTATTCTCCTATATGGGCTTCTCCACATTGGAGCAAAGAGTGGGAAACAACAAAAACTTCGACATGGTCATGCAGGAAACTGCTACCGATCTGGATGAGGTTGTCGTGGTCGGTTACGGGCAGCAGAAACGGAGTGAGCTGACCGGAGCAATATCATCGATCAGAGCAGAAGATATGGACGAATATGCAGGCGGTTCTCTCAATACCAGTATGCAGGGTAAAATTTCCGGACTGAATATCACGACCAATTCGGGCGAACCGGGAGCAGGCGCAGCGATCACTTTGAGAGGGGTATCCTCTATCAATGGGAGTAGCTCTCCTCTCATTATTATAGATGGTGTACCGATGAACAACGATGAGTTTGCATCATTGGAAGACGGTGCGGCATTCAGTCCGTTGAACGATATCAACCCTGCCGATATTGAATCGATAGAGCTACTGAAAGATGCAGCATCGGCATCCATTTATGGAGCAAGGGCGTCCAATGGGGTCTTGCTGATCACCACCAAATCGGGTGAAGGCAAGCCGGCAGAAATCAATGCTTCGGTCAACAGTTCCGTCGTGTCTCTCGCCAGAAAACTCGGTGTACTGAACGGGCCGCAATTCAGATCGGCTTATCAAGACGCAATATTCAATGCGACAGGCAGTCCGACGACCAAAGTATCGGTCATAGACTCTCTGCATCCATGGTATAGAGAATCCTACAATTATCAGGATATCATGTATCGCAATGCATTGCAGCACAAAGCAGATATAAGTGCGCGGGGAAGCTCCAAGGACAGGGCTGTAGGCTACTATGTGAGTGCCGGATACAGGGATCAAGAGCCTATCATCATCCATACCAAATACAGACAATACACAGGAGCGGCTAAGGTGAATTATAAAATTTCCTCCAAGCTGGCCGGGGTTACCAATTTCAACCTGTCCAACTACGAGTACAACAGGTTGAATACAGGCAACAACGACAGAAGCGTGATCCGGAGATACCTGATATCGTTCCCGATATATAGCCCATGGGATCCCTATACGGGCGAGGTGATCCCTTTGATAGACAATGGCAAGATCAATCCGGTGGCACAGGCGATGTACACGAAAAATGAAGTCGAAAGGTGGCGGTTTTTAGGAAAGCAGGAGTTCAGCTACGAGCTGTTCAAGAATCTGGAATTCCGTACCAATGTATCGATGGACTACAGTGCCACGACCACCAATTATTTTCAGCCGCCCATATTGAACAGTTCGGGCTCCGGTAAGTCTGTCTACTCGATATACAACCCATTGGTAAGAAAGACATTTATCAATGAGAACTTCTTTACGTGGAAAAAAAAGATTCAGAAATATCATAATATAAACTTCCTATTGGGACAGTCTAACCAGTATAACCTCAGCAATGAGATCAATATCAGAGGTATAAACTCCCTGGACAACGAAATGTCGGGTATCGGCGGTACAGCGCAGGTCACTAACAAGACCCAAAGGGAAGAAGAATATGTATTACGGTCTTTTTTCACCCGCTTAAACTATAATTACAAGTCTAAATACCTCTTGAGCATGTTGATGAGAGCCGATGGATCATCTCGCTTTGGCCCCAACAACAGGTGGGGTTACTTCCCTTCTATATCCACAGGATGGCTCTTCTCAGAAGAAGATTTTGTAAAGAAAATGGGCGTACTCTACTCCGGCAAACTACGGGTGAGTTACGGTATCACCGGAAACCAGGAAATAGGAAACTACGCGACGCGCTCACTGTATGAGTTCAACGCCTCGACGTATGATGAAAATATTTCCATTATATCCAGAACCGTGGCCAATCCAAACCTCAAATGGGAAACCACCAAACAATTCAACACCGGTGTTGATCTGGCATTCCTGCGCGGGCGGTTGAATGTCACAGCAGATTACTATATAAAAAATTCGTATGATCTATTATTCAACGTGCAGATCCCTTCACAGGCAGGCTATGCCCGGATGCCTTATAATTTCGGCAGTATCAGCAACAAAGGTTTTGACATGCAGGTAGAAGGTATACTGATCAACAAAAAAACCTTCAAATGGACAACCAATTTCACCCTGGGGCTAAACAGAAACAAAGTAACTTCTCTGCCGGATAATGAAGATTATTTTGCGACGACCTATTCTCTGGCCCGCGTCGGGCAGCCGGTAGGTATTTTCTACGGATTTAAGGCATTGGGCGTCTATGCCAGGGACGAAGACAACGTCTACACCATGAACGGAGACGGTACAGTCGTCCCTTATAGAAAAGGATCGGCTACCGGAGAGATTTATAAAGGGGGTGATGTGATTTTTGAGGATTTGAATAGGGACGGGATCATCAACGATGAAGATTTGCAGGTCATAGGAGATCCTACGCCCGATTTCTTCGGTGGATTCCAGAATAAATTCACCTACAAACAGTTTACCCTTACCGCATTTATCAATTATACGATTGGTGGCAATTTATTGAACCAACTGAAACGAGGTATCGATGGCAACCAGTTTGACGTCAACTTTACCACGGACCAATTGCGCCGATGGAGAAATCAGGGAGATGTGACGGATGTGCCTATTCTGGTCAAAGCAGATCCTATGGAAAACTATGCAGTCTCTACACGATTTGTAGAAGACGGATCGTTCATCCGGTTACAAAATCTGGCCTTGAACTACCAGTTTTCCAAAAATCAACTGAGCAAGGTAAAACTAAAAGGATTGAATATAGGAATAAGTGCACAAAACCTGCTTACATTCGCCAGCTATACAGGTTACGATCCCGAAATCAGCTCCGGTTCCAATCCGTTCGGTTTTGGGGTGGACAATGGTGCATTTCCACGCTCAAGGTTTTACAGTTTATCATTAAACATTAAATTATAAATTTATGAAAGTCCTAAAAATAAAATTCAACAGCATCCTTAGCGCTTTCGTATTGATCAGCCTATTGTTGGGTTCCTGTAAGAAACTGGACACCTACCCCATTACGGCCTATTCGGAAAATAACTTCTGGAAGCATCCCAACCATGCCTCAGCAGCATTGAACGGGGCGTATTCCTTGTTGCAGCTAGCACTGAATACGGAGTTTGTGTACTACGGAGAAGGCAGGGCCGACCTATTAAAACTACATGTCGAGAATAACATGCAATCCCTGAGTGTGATCAACAATACCTTGAACGTCAACATGTCCTTTGCCAATTGGGGCAATTTCTATAGGGTAGTACAGCAGTGCAACCTCATACTGAAATATGTACCCCTCATGCTGGAGCAGAATATCTATCAAAGTACATCGGCAGCCAGTCTCAAGGAATACAACCGGATAATGGGGCAAGCACACGCTTTGCGGGCATTGTGCTACTTCTATATGATACGCATATGGGGCGAAGTACCGTTGATAACCGAAGCTACAGAAGTGATCGAGGATATCAATGCACTCAAAACTCCCAGAACACCCATGGACGATATCTATACGCAGATAATCACCGATCTGGAGACAGCACGGGAGTTCTTGGCCGATCATGCCTCATATGATGCCAAACTCACGCGCTCGCATATCACCAGAGGCGGAGTAGATGCCCTATTCACGGATCTTTATCTATGGAAGGGTGATGTAGACCATGCGTTGACCTATGCTGGCAATCTGGTCAATGATAGTGGCGAGCCAACAAGTTCTGTGTACGGTTATACGGCATTGACAGGTACGACAGCAGCCGAAAGGTACACTTCTGAATACGCCCAGATGTTCTATAATGGCTATTCCAAAGAATCCATTTTTGAGATAGCCTTTAATATGGACGAAAATTCTACGTCCTCCCTGTGGGGTATATACGGCGGAAGCGGACAGGCACAGTTTGAAGCCAGTGAGATTGCACTGTCAAAATTAAGCGCCGCCGATCCCCGAAGGGACGTCGCTTTCAATACCGGATCCACCAAACGCTATGTACAAAAATTCTTTGAAAAAGATGGATCGTTTGATCGGACGACGATGAATGACAAAAACGTGATCATCTACAGGCTTGCCGATATATGCCTGCTAAAAGCGGAAGCATTGATCAAAAGAGGGCAAGGCAACGATTGGCAGACCGCACTGACCCTATTGAACAAAATAAAACAAAGAGCGGGCGTAGGGCAGATCGGTACAGAAGATTTTATGATCAAGACAGAAGAAGAAGCCATAGAAGAAGTGTTGGAGGAGAGAGCCAGAGAGCTTTCCTTTGAAGGAAAAAGATGGTTTGATCTGGTACGCAACAACAAAGCGATAGAAGTCATGCAACCCCTGAACGGATTATCGGATCCAAGGAATATCCTTTGGCCGATCAATCTTGGGATCATAAGGCAAAATCCAGCCATAGAACAGAACGAATATTATAAATAATTGATTAGAGTTATGAAAAAATTAGGCATTACATCTTTAAAACTTTTATCAATTTCTCTGTTATTACTTTTCATAGGGTGTGAGAAATTCAAGTTATTAAAGGACGAAGATATGGACTTGGTTCCTGCAGGTGAGAACACCAAAAATGCAACGTTTGCCGCATTTATCAAGTCTAATGACTATCAACAGTCAGACCGCTATAGCCAGTTGAAACTATATGCACAGGCTGTAAGACTAGCAGGGCTAGAAGAGTTCCTAGACAATCCGAACGACAATTTTACAATTGTGATTTTTAATGACGACGCCATGAACAGCCTGATTACCGGTTATGGCTATACTTCCCTGGAAGAAGTACCCCGTCCTGTTCTGCGGCATTTTATTCTGAATAATATAATCCAACACAAATATCAGGTGGCGGATTTTGAAGTTGGCAAAGATGAGGGATTTGAGTCCCTTACAGGAGACAGCTTGTTTTTCAGACGCGAAAGCTCGACGACCAATCCGTATGTTCTCCGGGTAAATGCCGTGAGCAGATATGCCTCTGCTTCTGTGACCGTAAGATCGCGGGATCTGCCTTTTAAAAATGCGATTGGCCATGTGGTTCCGATGCCGACCTATACCGTTCGGTCCAGCAGCCAAAAAGATCCCAAACCGGACGACCTAGAGCTCAGTAAAGACAGCGTATTTGTCGAAAAAGATGTCTTGTTACAGTTTGCCAGTTCGCAGGCAGGCTATCAAGTGATCAACCCTACAGGAGATAATTTTCAAACGAAGATGGCATCCACTATCAATAACACGGGAACGAGAAGATTGTACATGCAGTATAAAATCCGAGAACCGGAGTTTGAAGAAAGATTGGGAAGTGCTACGCTAATGCTCTATCATACCAGAACTTCCAATGCTAGTGGTGTAAGCGAAAGCCTCATCAATGTGTATGCCGATGCGTATACAGATTGGGAGGAAAGCACGACCAGTTACAGCGATTTGCCGGCAATGGGAGAACTCGAATCCAGTTTTTCGATACCGAGCACAGGCAACAGCAACAAATGGTTTGCCTCCGATGTGAGCCGTGCGGTATTGCAGGCGTTTGAAAACAATCAGGATTTTGTCAACATCGGTGTATGGAGCCAGTCTTCCCCCAACGTTTATTTCGGACACCTGGGACATGCCAATGCTGCTAACAATAAAAGTTACATCCTTTTCGAAAGTACCCCCGAAACTATTATCACAAACGTCACCGTCAACGCGGTAAATATAAGTTCAGCTGATTTTTTCAAGGTAATAGACAAAACCAACCTGCAAGGTACCGGGGCCAGTGATAAGAATATTTCCTATTTCCTTTCAGAAGACACTCAAAAGGGAGTTGTGTTGGTCAATGGGAGACCGCTTCGAAAGAGAGGCTCATTTACGCAAGAACAGTTACGACAGGGTGTAGTGAAATACTTGCGAAATCTGGATGTACAGCATACTACGGACGAGATTATTCTGGAAGTACAGGACTTTCAGGGAGGCTTCTACCCGGAAATAATCACATTACCGGTACAGATCAATTGATGTTTTTATACCTCCGTGTTGCTCCTTAGGCTATTACGCTACGGAGAGAATGTAACATAAATATACAATCTATAAAAAATGGAAGTGTCTCCTATGTTTGTTTCAAGCAAATGTAGGAGACTCCCTCTTCCATTGCTGCTGCCCGACAATACGGTTTACCTTGTCGAACTATCTTTTCTTGTCCTATGGCAATTTTTTATTCCGGATAAGTTGATAAATTTAGCTATTGAATTTTTTGTGTTTTTTAAAACAAAGTGACGGAGGTGATGATAGTGATGTAGTTATGAGGGCGGAAAGCATACCTTCATAACCTACTTCACCTTGATAACTTACATAACTTTAAAATAAAGTGACGGAGGCTCATGGCCTCTATAACCAATGTAACCTTTGTCACCACCATAACTTCGTAACTTTAAATTAGTACCCCATGGAACGACTGCAATATAAAATCGACATCAATGCTCCTGCCGCCAAAGTAACAGAACTCATGTTAGGCAAAGACACCTACAAACTCTGGACAGCGGAGTTTGAACCTACTTCCGATTTTGAAGGAAGTTGGGGCAAGGGAGATAAAATCTACTTTACCGGAATCGACGAAGAGGGCAAAAAGGGCGGCATGGTTTCTGAAATTGCCGAGCATATCCCCCATCGATTTGTCTCCATTCGCCATTACGGTATACTGGACGACGGCAAAGAAATCACGGAAGGAGAACAGGTCGAAAAATGGGCAGGTGGATTTGAAAACTATACGTATGAGGAAAAGGATGGCGTCACCACGGTTACCGTAGATTTAGACACCACACCCGATTTCATTGCTTATTTTGACAAGACCTATCCCAAAGCATTGAATCGTCTGAAGGAAATTTGCGAAAAGTAAAACTGTAAAAAAGTCACATCCTAATGGGGGTGGGCATCTTTGTTTTGGATTATTTTTGACAACAGACAATATTTTCCATTATAAAATAGCAAAGGTAATTATATACTTACCTACCAAACGGTATAAAACCCTATTAATTAAACCGTCATTTCGACGAGGTACGAGGAGAAATCTATGGTTAAGTAGAACGATTGGCCTTTCTATAGATTTCTCTCTTCGTTCGAAATGACGATAAAACTTAGTTACACCAATATATATCACCATAGCAAAAACTTATTGGTCAAAATACGCAGCTTGTCTCATCAATAAAGCCCTGTATTTATTAAATACCGCAGATTTAGAAACAAATCCTTTATAGATACCATCCCTATCGACAACAGGAAGTATCCATACATCTTCCCGATTCATTTTCTGCATGACATCTTCCATGTTGGCCTCTATAGTCACCATATCGGTAGGTTTTTCCATCAATTCACGCATGCTCTTGGCCTGACCTTCAGGTTTCTCACCGAGCAATACTTCAAATAAACGTTCGCTATAAATAATCCCCAATAATTTTCCTCCATCGTCCACTACAGGAAAAATATTTCTCTTGGTATGGATGATATCGTGCCGACGATCCACAGGAGTTTCCTCAGGCTTCAAGATCGTAAAATTGTTCTCCAATACGTACTTAAGTCTCATCATACTCAGCACGGTACGGTCTTTGTCTTCATGGCTTAGGAGATCTCCTTTTTCGGCCAAAACCTTCGTATAGATCGAATGCTTCATGACCACACGGTTGATCAGGTAAGCTATAGCTGTGACCAGCATCAAGGGAACCATCAGTGCGTATCCTCCCGTGATCTCTGCAATCAGAAATATAGCTGTCAGAGGAGCATGCATGATACCGCTCAATGCTGCCGCCATACCAGCGACCGTAAAATTGGCGATATTCAGCTCTACAAGACCTGTCAAGTTCACACCATACGCAAATGCAAACCCCAACAAGCCGCCCATGACCAGACTAGGTCCGAAGACGCCACCGTTGCCACCGCTATTCAATGTGATCAGCGAAGCAAAAGATTTGGCAAAAACAGTGACAATGACAAAGAGCAAAAGGAATGGCCCCGAATGGCTATACGCCGAAAAAATACTGTTTGAAATAATAGCCTGGTGTTTGCCATCCAAAATCTGCTGGATGGTCAGGTACCCTTCACCATACAATGCCGGAAACACGAAAATCAAAATCCCCAGACCGATACCACCAATCCATACTTTGCGATATGGATTGGTAATCTTGGCGTATATAGACCTTACCCATACCGTAAGACGCGCAAAATAAATAGAAAAACCTCCTATCAAGATAGCCAGGATCACATAAAACAATAGAGCCTGAAACACCCAGTCATCCGTGACCAAATGGAATAACGGCTCACTGTACAGCGAACGAGAGATAGCCGCCGCTGTAGCAGTCGATATCAGCAATGGGATAAAAGCAGGGATAGAAAACTCCGGCAGCAGGATTTCAATCGCAAAGATCATTCCCGCCACGGGGCTGTTGAATGCCCCGGCTATGCCTGCGGCCGCTCCACACGCCAACAATAAGGTAACCTCCCGATAACTTAAGCCAAAAAAACGTCCTGCATTGGAACCTATGGCTGCCCCACTATAAGCAATAGGCGCCTCCAACCCTGCCGAACCTCCAAAACCCACGGTAATAGCACTGGTAATGATCTGCGAATAGACATTGTGCGGCTCTATCTTACTGGAGTTTCTCGATATGGAATACATGATCGGCGTCATGCCGTGTTCAAATTTTCCTTTCCGGACAAACCGACGTACATAGATCACACTCAGCAAGATACCGATCAAAGGAAAAAGCAGATAGATGTAGTACTTATATTGCGACTGTACCTCATCCTGTAGAAAAGCGGCAATAGAATGTGTAAGACCTTTCAGGGCCGCAGCCGCCAGTCCACCGATCACACCTACCAGAACAGCAACGAGTACCAAAAAATTCCGATTGGATATCCGTTGCATTCTCCATTTGTTCAGTCGGTCGATATAACGATAATATTTACCTTGCATTGATTGCTCTTTTAACAAAAAAGCTAAAAACGAATAGTATTAATGTCACAAAGGTAAGCTATGCCTATATATTTTTCCCTATAAAAGCTAATCTATTTGCCTACTTTTTTCAGCTCCTCGATCAGTCAACACGATTCAAAAGTTTTCTAGCCACTGTAAAGCCAACTGTAGTTGTTAGAAATCCACCGCTTTTCCAGATATGAGTTTTGCCACCCACAGCATAAATATCTTTTTGGTAAGTCTATCTGCACGGTCTAATAGGAAAAGAACACAATAACCCTAAGGAATTGTGTTCTTTTCTTCCGTTCTTGCTGCCCGACAACACCGTTTGCCAGTATTTGGTTTTTTTAACGGATAAATCTCGACATGTCTACCACCGGAATACCAAGATACTCTGATGCCTGGTAGATGGTGACATGCTGACCTTTATCCAATCCAAACATATCCCGGATCTTATTGAGGAGACGTTGGCAGGTGCGGACACTCTGCCCCGTTATCCTTTGCAGATCCGAAGGATAAACAGCCAATCTTTTTAGAGATATTTCCATATCCTTAAAAAATCTACCCTAAGATAATTTATTATTTATAAAAAAGCAATTTTTGGTTATACATTACCAAAAACAACAGTTGCTTGCCTGCACTTTATGCGGTGTCTGCAACAGCTTTGTTAAATGCTATCCCTCTCTGGAGAGGGGTGCGCAGGGCGAAGGGATGGACAGGGAGAGGGAAGATTTTCAAAATAATGAAAATAAAACTCTTAATTCACATCCTCCCCCTACCCCCTCACAGAGGGGGACAACGTTCTACAAATGCAATTCGAAAACAAAGTTGTAGAACAAACAACAAGAGGACATACACAATGACGAAAAACTTTTTTTGTTATGTATTAAGTCAAAAATAAACACTCAAATATAAATACATGATACAAGAAGAACACGGCATAGAGATAGAACGCATGCTACATCACACGCTAATAAATCGATTAAGGAAAGTCAATACAGCTTTGTGTTGGCTTTTTTGTATTTTAGCTGTTGAGAAATATTTACAAATGTTTAAAACACAACTGCGAAAATTTGGGCTTGCCAGCCATACCATCAAAAAAATTATATACGGATACACTGACAATACGGGAACTAAAGAACATAACCAAAAATTATCAGAAAACAGGGCAAATGAAATTATAAAAATGGGTATAGGTAAAGACCGTTTAACATCCAAAGGATCTGGACAAGACAATCCGATAGCAGGCAACGATACGGAAGACGGAAAATCTCAAAACCGAAGAGTGGAACTTGTAAAAAACTGAAAAATAGGATAAATATAGAAAACAGAAGATATACGATGATACAAACAATCTTTACCAGACTTAACAAACTATCGGTTTTGTCATTTTCGTTAGGGGTAATTACAGGAAGCATTCTACTGTCTGCATGTAAGAATGACGATAAAGAACCAACGGAAATATCCGGTTCGGGCGTTCGGTTGAAACATCTTGTTACAGCTAATCAAGTTGCAAGCTCGCTTGGAGGATATATGCAGGGCTACGAGATACAGGGAACAGGTGGTTTCACAAATACAGGGTATTATCCCGAAGTACCACATATCTATTATTATACTGTCTATTTTCAAAAACACCTGCATTACGAACAATATGCCTCTCGTTCGATCAGTGCACAGACTGGTATGGGAAAAGACACCAAAGATGAAATATTGGAAATGTTCGATGATATAGAAGAAGTTGCAGACGGAAGATTGGGAAAAGCTCCCTATGAAAACGTATTTGCCCTACGTTACAAGGATAATGAAAAACGCGATTGGCGGTATGAACTACACATTAGGCTTGCCCATATCAATAATCAAGACAATCAGGTAATAACACTATCCGGAACTTTTGGCCCTAGTTCCCATCCAGATACGGAAGCAATCGCTCCGGAACCGATGAGCAGTAGTGAAGCCGTATCGGCTATGTTGACTTTGGTTGAGCAAATTTCTGAATAAAAAACGCTTTTTCGATAGACCAACCAAGTTTGATTGAAGGTGATGTAAAGACCAAATCAGTTATAAAGTAGGCAAATACAGGATTGTCAAGTATTATCTCAACTCTGACTATCAAAAGACAAAAGAAAATTTTAATGTCTATGCGGAGTTTGAAGTTCAGTAAAAATCCATTCACCTTCCCATCCACGATTTTTTCATAGAAAACGACAAAAACGCCAATTGCGACAAAAGCGTCAAAAACGACAGACCTATTTGCAGCATCACCTACCTTTATCCTGTCATCGGAAATGGTACCGTCCGGGACAAAGGACAATCATTTTATAAACGCTTAATTTTTACGATTATGGCAATTAAATTCAACATCCAGGAGATTGGCAATCCGGGGGATCCCAACGCTCCGAAAAAGTTTTACGCACGTCCTGTACATGCAGGCGAAATCAGTCTGGAAGAACTGGCGGAAGACATATCGCACGCTTCATCGATCACCGAAGCCGATGTATATGCCGTATTGCAGAGTCTGGTACGGGAGATCCCGCGCAACGTATCCAAAGGCTACATCGTACGCCTGGGCAATATGGGTTCGTTCCGTCTGAGCACCAAAAGTCAGGGCAGCCAGCTAGAGGAAGAAGTAACGGGCGCCAACATCACGAGCAGCCGATTGTTGTTCCATGCCGGAAAGCAGATCCGGACAGCGATGCAAAACTTAACTTTCAAGAAAAACAGCGTTTAACAGAAAACAGGCTGTTGTCTAATAGCGGATGCCTTATAGGGCATCCGCTATTTTTTTGCCCAAAAAACACGAAAAATAGCCGTGGTCAATTAAAATTTGGCTTCGGCAACTTTCCAAAAAGACTTCGGTGACTTCGGAAAGTCACCGAAGTCTTTTTAAAAACAGCTTTGGCTACTTTGAAAAACGTCCATTTTGGTGAATTCACCCTTTTTGTATTTTCATTTTAGTTAAACACCCCACTCTTTTATCCTCCGATCAGTCCTCTTTGTATACCCGTCTCTCGTGATCCCATGGGCTTTGCCGGGTGATGTGGTAGCCTTTGCAATAGGCACAGCCGTACGTATAACGTGCCGTTGGCTTCCTGCCCCATCGTTTGCGTGTCCGCTCGCCATCCTTCCTACTCAACCATCTCCGATATCGCCAATGTAGCCAGTGGATGAAAAACGTAGCTTCGACTTTAGATCCAAAGCGCACCTTGCCCGTAGCGCGGCATTTGGTACGTTCGACCAGCTCATTGATATCGATCTGCCACATGATGGCATCTACGTCCTTATCTGCTTTTTTCATCTCCTTCTAACTATCTGTAAGCCAATTGCCCCGATGCTCCTCCCAGTCCTCCCCATTTCTTGGTATCCTCCGGACAGAAACTGAGCATCTGCTCCTTCACCCACAATTGTACACCCGAATTACGGATCGCCGCAAATACCTGCTCCCTGTCATTACGATAACAGACGGCTGCCGTGACCACCTTATCCTCCGGTATACAGCGCCAGTCCTTGATCGTAAACCCTTCCCATCGGCTCATTTCCTCGACAAATGCCCTCAAGGGTATGTTGTCATAGCGGCGCACCACCTTGGTCCACACGATGGCCGATTCGAAATTTATGCCCTGCGCGGCGATCAATGTATCACGTACCACACCTGTCTGCCCGGTAGGAACCGTTGCACAACTCCGATTTTTAGAGAATTTTCAAAATATCTGACCTCGTTTAAGCCTTTTTAAGCGAGGTCTGTTGTTTTATGTGATTTGCTAATCTATATTTTGACAAGCTTATATCCAATTATTTGAAGGCTGTAAGCTGCATTTTCGACACACAAACAAATCACCGATATTCTCCGCCCACATAAATTTTCAGTATTTCCGATTAAAACATGAGATATTTTTTTAGTATCTTTATCAATAGGTTGTCCTCCAATAAAGCAAACCATTATCGAAGTAACTTTTATCAATTATGGCCTTACCCCTAAATGAAGCACGAGATATAATTTCAAATTCTCCGTTTGTAAAGGAACTAAGCAATTTGGCTTGTACAATTTCTTATCCCTATTTGAATATCCAATTCGAATTAAAAGGTCTTTACAACATATATAAGTATGTTCATGAACAGTTTGTCGGTTGGGAGAAACTGAAGTCAGAGGCACCAGATTATATAGTCAATCAGAGCCATAGATATTTTAGAAATATATTGATTGCTTTACAAAGGTTTATAAAGGAAGAATTAAATAATGCCGCTACGTCAGAGAATACTATCAATGTCTTATTTAGTAGGAATATATTAACTGCTATCAAAATTCAACCCAACATTTATCCGTTTCCATTTGATGAACCCGAAATCGATTTTTTAACGAAACTTCAGTCCAAGGATGAGAATCTAAGTAGAGCCGCTTTTAATTATTTGATCGGTAACAGTCTAAACATAAATTCGCCATATATTCTAGAAGGAGCTATTATGGCTTATGAATTTCGAAATAAGGAAAATTCAGACATCTTTAACCGCCGGGTAAAAGAAAAAAGATCATTGGACAAACTAAAATCTAAAATTGAGAGTCTTGCCGTTGAATACGAGAACGATTTGACTTCTTATATAGCTAAGTTAAAAGAAGACTTCAAGGAACATACAACGGCATTAGAAGATTTTAAAATAGCCAAAGAAAAATTAGTTATAGATTGGTTCATTACGGAAAAAGGAGAAGTTGAATCTTTTAAGAAAACGGCCAAAGATGATATTGATAATATACAGGCCAGTTACCGTGATAAATTGAAACTGGAAGAACCTATTAAATATTGGGCTGATAGAGCAACAGATTTAAGAAGAAAAGGTGACCAACTATTAGGGGGAATTATTATTACTTCACTCCTCTTTGCCGTTTGTGTATATTTCTTACTATGGCACACGCCAGCTGATATGTTAAATTCTATTTTCAATGGTGATCGCGCCGCCGCCATTCGTTGGTCTTTGGTTTTTGTGATTTTCGTATCTATATTTTTCGTAGTAGTAAGAGCGTTATTAAAATTTATGTTCAGTAATTTTCACTTGGCGCGTGATGCCGAAGAAAGAGAAAAACTCACCTATCTATACCTATCTATGATCGAGAAAGGTGCGCTCAACGAGGAAGAGCGGAAGATTATTCTCCAATCCTTGTTTAGCCGATCTGATACGGGGTTGCTGAAAGAAGATTCTTCACCGACAATGCCAAATATTGGAAATTTGATGAATAAATAATTTACGGTGTTGGTATGAAGATATTGCTAATCAGTGAAGAGATACGGCTGGCCCCTTCATATTTCAAAATGTTTGAGGGCGATAGCCTGCTCGGGATGGTTATGCGTATATGGAAAACGCTTTTCCAGCTTACCGTCTGAAATCATCTTTGCCAATATTTTATTTTTCAGATAATCTACAGATTTTCCGATGATCTTCGCAACCTCATCCATCTTTACATAATCATGCTTGCACGCGCGCATGATCGCTTGCTCGAGATCAGGTTTTGATAAACGATTTACTTTCTGTGACATGGAGGTGTCAACCCTTGTTGAGGTATCAACCTTAGCTGAATATTCTTCACACTCTGCCCCCTATCATACTTACTTTCAAAACGTTTCGAAAAGGTGTCAACCTTTGTAGAGGTGTCAACCATTTGCTTAAGTTTATATATTGTCTAGCGACCGTTATTATCGGATTCCAGATAGTCCAATGCACAAAGTTTTTTGAGCATGCCCGTTATTGCCTGAGCTGTGCATATTCATTGGCGGAACTTGGTACCCTGATGACTACTTACACGATAGCCTACGGAGATGATGACGTCGAGGTTGTAATATTTTACCTCGCGTTCTTGCGTTTTTTCACTGATTGCGCCATGTTGAGTGGTATGTCGGAATTTCCGACATACCACGTCTTCTTCCAATTCTCCTTCTTCAAAAATATGCTTGATGTGCTCCGTAATGGTCGTTCTACCCTTCTGAAAAAGCTCTGCCATCTGTGCCTGTGTCAGCCATACCGTCTCACCCTCCAGCCGGGTCTGGATACGGGTAACGCCGTCGTCGCTTTGATAAATAATAATGTCACTTTGTTGCTCCATAATCCAGAAAGTTTAAAACATCGTGCAATAGACCATATACCTGCTACTCCAAGACATAGACCTCTGCTTTGACTCGATCAATATCTCGAAGGTACTCATCGGCAATGGGCCACTAAAACTAACTGATGTATCATGAGAGGTATGAGTCATGCACTAAATAATCATGGTTTTCTCCGCAAAATAGCGATTTTATGGGGATTAATCAATATGGAAAACCGTAAAGATCAACCTTTTTCTTGATGACGGGAAGTGCTAGTAACAAATGATTATCTAATCCATAATTATTTTCATTCCTATTTGTTTTTGTAATCATGGATATTTCATACTTTTATACCATGAGCAACAATGATATCATGAAAAAGCTCCGCGTAGCTTTAAAATTTACCGATGACGATATAATTGAAGTATTGGCCCTGGTGGATTTCAGGGTGACGAAAACTGAACTGGGTGCAATATTCCGTAAGGAAGACCACCCTAATTTTAAACCTTGCGGTGATCAGTTGCTCCGCAACTTCCTTAATGGGTTGATTATCTATAAACGTGGCCCTAGACCTCGTCCTAATCCGAAGGATTAAATTGAATAAAAAGCTATCTCCCCTATTTCCATTTGATCTGATGATGTACCGATAGCACAGCGTGGTTGGTTCCGCTTGCCGATCCCACATTTTGGTACATATATCCCGCCTGTATGCCCAGAACATCCGATATTTTATAGCCTAATCCCAGATAAGCACGGTTTCTATCAAAAAAATCCATACCCTCATCATCCGACAGGTTTAAGAAAATCTCATCGTACAGGGCTGCATACCATCCCTTAGCACCCAATCCATGCGATGTAAATGGAATATCCACAAATAAGCAATAGCGAAAACGTCCCGAAAAATCCTTGTCTTCTATAAAACGTTCCTCCAGACGGAACCGATGTCGCATACCGGCACGCAACACCTTATGCGAAAAAAGTGCTTCCTGATATATTCTGTTTTCCTGAAAAGGCCGATTAGGACTTCCTGCCTGCTCGTTGTATATAAAACCATAGCCCACCGTTGTCCATAGATACGGTTTGGCCTGATATTGAAGTCCGACACGAAGAAGAGTCTGATTGTGATCGCCCATCAACTGATGATCCCGCAGTTGAAGTTCATGATGGATTGCAAATTTACCTGTTTTGATCCTAGTCTGGCCGAAATATATCAGCCAACCCTGTGGATCCTTTTGGGCAAAAGATACTGATGTAATAAAAATACCGATGAAGGTGGCGAAAAATACTCTCATCCGCTAAAAATAGTAGATGCAGTCCAAAATCTTATCTACTTCCCTGTAACAATACTTTGATACAGTTTTAAAAAGTATGATCCCTCCTATCTGTTGGACAATCTCTGCGCTAAACGAATAGCTTACTTTTCTTGGTTATCAACGGGTTTCTTTCGAGGATCAATTTTTTTCTTTATATACTGCACCAACGAAGGGTCGGGATGTTCTTCCATATCACTCAGCTCAAGCTCTAACGCTTTGTTGCTCAACTGAATTTCTACAAAAGAGATGACTAACGATGTGGTAAAGAACAAAAGGCTTAATGCAAAGGAAATCTCGGCGATCAGCATATTCTCCAGATAAATACCATACATACACAGGATGCAGGCTATAAAGCTCAACACACCCATACCCTGCATATGCCGCAGCAGTTTAAGCCTATAACGTAGATTACTTATCTGGCCTTTTATGACCCCACCTTTATGGTGTTCGAGATATTTGGCATGTAGATTCCGGACCAAAGCAGCCAGAGCCAGAAATCGATTCGTATAGGCCAGCATAATTAAACTGATGGCCGGGAAGAGCAGAGCGGCGGTGTTGTACGTGATCATGAGCTTGACAGTAATATGTTATCTCTTTGTAAAAGCAATTATCAAAGATATTAAGAGCATGTCTAAAATCCATATAATATTTTTGGTAATCGTCTTGCGATCCATAGCTATCGTCCGAAAGTTACTTAATAGAACAACCTAAAGTGTTCAATGTCGCATCGAGGTTGTAGCTTTGGGATATCTATTGATCTTAAAAAGTAAAAAGCCTAAATTTGAGAATTAAGCACAGGCAAAATGAACAATAAAAATATCGAACGTGTATACAAAATGTCTTTTGCAGGCGTCTATCCGCATTATATCGCAAAAGCAGAGAAAAAAGGACGCACCAAAGCCGAGGTAGATGAAATCATATGCTGGCTGACAGGATACAATGAAAAGGATCTGCAAAAGATCCTTGACGACAAAACCAACATAGAAACATTCTTTGCACAGGCTCCGCAACTGAATCCGAATGTTTCAAAAATCACAGGCGTGATCTGTGGTTACCGTATAGAAGAAATAGAAGATCCGGTCATGAAAAAAGTCCGCTATCTAGACAAACTGATCGATGAATTGGCGAAAGGCAGGACAATGGAAAAAATTTTAAGAAAATAAGTAATACACAGAGCACCATGCGAACATTATCACTCTTCATAGCCATGAGCCTGGACGGCTACATAGCAAAGCCGAACGATGACCTTAGTTTCTTGGAATTGGTAGAGAAAGAAGGCGAAGATTACGGCTATGCGGAATTTACGGCAAACATTGATACCATAATTCTCGGCAGAAAAACTTACGATTGGGTACTTAAAGAAATTGGTACGTCCCATTATGACAATGGGGAACGGGATGTATATGTCATCACGAGAAACGAAAGACCAAATGTAGGTAGAACCACCTTCTATACAGGAGACCTACACGACCTCGTGCAACAGCTCAAAAAAGGAACCGGAAAGAATATTTATTGTGACGGTGGCGCAGAGGTAATAAACGAGCTTTTGAAAAACGACTTGATTGACGAATTTATTATTTCGATTATTCCCGTATTGGTTGGCAGCGGAACTCGTCTTTTCAAAGATCACAGACCCGAACAATTACTTGAACTGATAAGCGCAAAAACTTTTGACACAGGATTAGCACAATTGCATTACAGACGAAAGAAATAAGCAAGAAAACGGCGGAGGTAGATCGTTCTTGTCAAAAGACCCGAAAACCGCCATCACAAAATCAACAGGAGTTACAAATTATGGTAATTGTATACTTATCTAACCAAACGACATAAACCCCTATTAATTAAACCGTCATTTCGACGAGGAACGAGGAGAAATCTATGGATAAGTAGAACGATAGTCTATCCATAGATTTTCCTTCGGAGCTGCTTCGCGGTCTCTCTTCGTTCGAAATGACGATAAAACTTGGCTACACAAATATATAATCACCAAAATTCTTTTTAAATATCCATGACTCTTTGAATTGCTATTTAAAACACTGATAATAAGCCACTAAAAACAAAAAAGCTTCTCATTTCTGAGAAGCTTCTTGGGTAAGCAATGGGGCTCGAACCCACGACCCCTAGAACCACAATCTAGTGCTCTAACCAACTGAGCTATGCCTACCGTGATTTTGTGACACAAAAGTAGTATAAAACTACATTAGCTCCAAATATTTTTGAACAAAAAAAGGGTTAAAAACAAAAGGAGTTCATTTATAGCGACATAAAAACACGGGAGTTTTGGACTCCCGTGTTTTTACTTTAAATCATCTCCACACTCCGCTTGATAAAGGAAGTCAGATCAGACCCTGTCAATAGCCCCCTAGATAGAAGTGCCAAGTCGAAAGCCTGCTTGGCCAGCTTCTCCCCTTCCCCATTCTCACTAGCCAATATACGTTTGACCAAAGGATGATTTCCGTTGACACTCACTTTGTAATTGTCCGGCAATGTACCGTAGAAGCCCATACCGCCACCTGTTTTGGCCATATCTTTCATCCGACGCATAAATTCGTCCAAAGTCACCGATACCGGCAATTCATCTTCATGCAAGGCCTCTATCTGCACATTCATATCTGTACGATCGATCGCTTTTTGGAAAAGTTCGCTGACCTTTTTGCTTTCTTCCTCGGTCAAGGTCAGTTCTATTTTTTCATCCTTTTGGATCAGCTTGTCGATCACGTCCGAGTCCACACGTTTCAATTGTACCTTCTCTCCTCCTTTTTGTTCGAGATAGCCTGTAAAGTGGCTATCCAAAGGCCCGTCCAATATCAAAACATCGTATCCCTTGCCTTTCGCTGCCGCGATATATCCATCCTGCTGGGCTGGATCACTGCTGTACAGATATACGATATTGCCATCCTTGTCCACTTGGATATCCTTTACTTTCTCATAATACTCCTTGAGGGTATAACTTTCGTTTTCCGTATTTTTGACCAGGCAGAACTCGTTGGCTTTCTCGGCAAATTTCTCATCACTCAGCATACCGTATTTGATAAATAGACCGATATCGTTCCACTTCTCTTCAAAACCTTTACGATCTGATTTGAAGATTTCCTGCAACTTGTCAGCGACTTTCTTCGTGATATAACTGTTGATCTTCTTGACATTGCTATCCGCCTGTAGAAAAGAACGGGAAACGTTCAATGGAATATCCGGCGAATCGATCACACCATGCAATAGCATCAAAAATTCCGGCACAATATCTTTGACCTCATCGGTAATGAATACTTGGCGGGAATAAAGCTTGATCTTGTTGCGTTGAATTTCCAGTTCGTTCTTGATCTTGGGAAAATAAAGGATACCCGTCAGATTGAACGGATAGTCTACATTCAGATGTATCCAAAACAGGGGTTCGTCCATCGCATAAGGGTACAGCTCCCGATAGAAGGCCAGATAATCCTCGTCTTTCAGTTCTGAAGGTGCCTTTGTCCATGCAGGACTCATATTGTTGATGATATTGTCAACTTCTACAGACTTATATTTTGGTTTGCCCTCCTCGTCTTCGCCATCAGGCTCAGAAGTAGTCTTGGTACCAAAGCGAATAGGTACAGGTAGGAATTGAGCATATTTGTGCAATATATCCTGTAGCCTGGCCTTGTTCAGGAACTCGGTAGAATCGGCATTGATATGCAGGATGATATCTGTGCCTCGTGTAGTTCGTGATCCTTCGGATATCTCATACGAAGTACTGCCATCACAGGTCCAGTGCGCAGGAGTGGCACCATCCTGATAGGAAAGAGACTCGATCTCCACCTTATCGGCGACCATAAATGCCGAATAAAAGCCTAACCCGAAACGGCCGATGATTTCGTTCGCATCTTTGGCCTCTTTAAATTTTTCTACAAACTCCGTCGCACCCGAGAAAGCGATCTGATTGATATACTTCTTGATCTCCTCGGCCGTCATCCCTATACCATTGTCCGAAATGGTGATGGTCTTGGCTTCTTCGTCAAACTTTACATCAACCGTTAGGTCTCCTACCTCGCCGTTGTATTGGCCCAAAGAAGAAAGACGTTTGATCTTTTGGGAAGCGTCTACGGCATTGGAGACCAGCTCCCTCAAGAAAATTTCATTATCCGAATAAAGGAATTTTTTGATGACCGGAAAGATGTTCTCGGTGTGGATCGAAATTGTACCTTTTTCTGTGCTCATATAGTTAGTTCTATTTTACATATTAAAAATCGAACATCCTATAGCAAGACCTGTTCCAATTGGCTTTTTAGGACAGTATGGCAGGGTGATGATGACAAAATATCAATAGGCAGACAGTAAAAAGGTCATAAACCGACATTCGGGCCGGATAGGGTTTGTAGATAACTTTCTGCATTCATTACCGGAATGAGGGCATTTTTAAAATCCTTTTCATTTCGGGTAATGATCAGATCACAGCCCGTAGCGACTGCACTAAAATATTGCATGGCATCCTCAAAATCTTTGAATCCCGAAACGATGGCCTTGTCGACCACTTCATCATCCATAATGGACATACTACAGATCAGTTTAAATTTTCTGATCTTTTCCAATGCAGTTTTTGCATTTTCATATTTGGCAAGGAGATAATAGGTATTAGAAATAGAGTTTGGAGAAGTATATACCTTAATTTTCTTCTTGTCTGCTAAAGTCAAAACTTTGGCTATAGGTTCGTAGAAGTCTACCCTTTCTCCAAGAAAGTCTATGACGACATTCGTATCCAAAAACACACGTTGCATCTTATTGATACTTTTTGTCTAAAAAATCAATATACTCTTCTCTCGCTGTTTTATAATCTGCATCGACAGGGATACTTTTTCCGCTTGAGATACTTTTTACAAAAGGCGAAATCTCGAAATCGTCATTTTGTTCGCGGGTCAACGAATCCAGATAATTTTCTATCAATCTGGATAGGCTTGTTTTTTTGTTCGAAGCATATTTCTTAGCTCTTTCGATCACATTATCATTCAGCTTTAGTGTTAGTTTAGTATCCATACTTCTACTTTTTATACGGACAAATATATCTATTTTATACGTATTTTTTAAATTTAAGGTATGATTTATTACAAAAATTTGTTTTTTCAAAAATACTCTACTATATTTGTAGAGTATTCAGAATTGCATGTGCAATACCAACCGAGTGCAGTCACCGCGGTGGTAAAATAATACGGGTGTAAAAGCCAAAATAAACGTCTGCAAAAACGCTTATTTTCCCTTACGATTTCTGAATACAATTTATGGTTTAACGTTTTAAATTTTTAAATTGTATGTCAACAACAATTCAACTCTACCAACACTTATTGGAAAAGTTCAGCACCTATTCTATCGAGGAATTGATCCAACTCAACAACGAAACCGTTAAAGGTCAAGGTTGGGGTTCGGCCAAAGCAACGTTCCGCACCGCCATCATCGCCGCATTTTCCAAGAAAGGGTTGGACCTCTCGCGCATCGTCCAAAAAGAAGACGGTTTCACGAGCATCAACCCTGTCCCCGTACGATTGGAGCATAATGTACTGGTACCGGCTGTGGATTGATCTTATATCCCATTCATCTCCGTCAAAATAATCGGTTTGTTTTCGGTGATAAGGATCGTATGCTCATGCTGTGCCATGTAGCCTCCCTTGTTGCCGACCATCGTCCAACCATCGTCCTGCGTATCGGCATAGGTTGAGGTCGTAGAGATAAATGTCTCCACGGCCACAACCGACCCTTTTTTGAAGCGGCGGTGATCGTATCTGTCCCTGTAATTCAAGAGATTGTCAGGCTCTTCGTGCAGGCTACGCCCTACACCGTGGCCAGCCAGGTTTTTAATGACTTTGTACCCTTTTTTTGTAGCCTCGGTCTGTATAAAAAGTCCCAGATCCGAAATTCGCACACCGCCCTTGATACGCATTATAGCCCGGTAAAGAATATCCTTGGAGGTATCCACCAATTTTTGATGCCCCTCCATATCTTTTCCAAGCACAAAAGAACACGCATTGTCCGCCCAATAACCTTCAAGTTCTGCCGAAACATCAATATTCACCAAATCTCCCTCTTTCAAAATACGCTGGCTCGAAGGGATACCATGACAAAACTCATGACCAACACTGATACAGGTCCATCCCGGAAAACCATAGGTCAGAAAAGGTGCAGATTTCGCTCCGAACTCCCTTAATATCTGCGCACCATAATCATCCAATTCCTCTGTGGTCATACCTACTTGTGCGTATTCTCTCATTCTTCGGAGGGTATGAGCGACAGCATAGCTCACCTGCTTCATCCCCATCAATTCGGTTTCGTTTGTAATAGACATCTTATAACAAATTGTATTTCCAGGGAAAATCCGGATTCACATCCAGGCACTCTTGCTGTAAGAGCTTATTTCCATATGCCAAAATCGGTAACACCATATCCAGAATATTTTTTGACAAAGTTCTGGATTTGGCCACATCGAGGCAATGAACAAATGTTAATTAATCTCCCGACGGATACGGCTCAGGCCTTGGGGTGTCGTCCCGATATACGAGGCTATATATTTAAGTGGGATATACTTCAATATCTGCGGTTGTTCTTCAAACAGTTTGAGATACCTTTCTTTGATCGTGTGCTTTAGCAGATATATTTCGCGTCTACTTTTTGAGAGGTACAATTGCTCAGACGCGAAGCGTCCCAAATAATTACCTACCTGGGTCTGACTATAAACCCTTTGCATAGCATCATAGGATATCTGCCAACCAGACACAGGGGTCAAAGCCTGCAAAGCATATTGCGATGGAGTCTGGGTCAAAAAAGACTCGTAAACACAGGTGAATTCCTTCGCAAAGGCAAATCCAAAGGTCAGTTCACTTTCTATATCTGGCACAAAAGACCTTACTATACCGGAGTCTATGAACAAGAGTCGACGTTCGGTTTCTCCCTGTGGGGTAATGATCTCATTTTTATCAAAGTGCACTGCTTCAAAATGAGAAGCTATAAATTCCCATTCTGCCTCCTTTAGGGTGACAAACTGTTCATAATATGCCCTGATAAATCCCATTTCTCTTAATTTGTTGGTTACTAAAGTAGCTTATCCTTACTCATACCAAAGGTACAACAATCCAAAAATCCCAACAACATTTTCCAAAAACAAATGCCTATATTCCTTTGTTTTATAAGTATAAATGGACTTAAAATTATCATAAAATGGCTTACTCTAAATTTCAACGTATATTGGTCGCATTGGATGACAGTCCCTGCTCGGAAAAAGTCATCGAATATGCCCGTGATCTGGTATCAGAAAGCACTTCCGTTGCCTTGGTCACGATAGTTCCACCCACCTCGCCTGCAAGCTATGGTGTCGACCCTTTATTGGGTCAGCAACCCATCGTCGTCCCTGAGGTATCAGAGACCCAACTACAGGCGGCACAGGATTACCTGGACAGAATCTCAGCACATTTTACCTCGGCAAAGGAGGTCTTTACCTTCAGCAGGATAGGCAATATCCGTGAAGAAATACTGGACACTTGTGAGGAATGGGCTGCAGATCTCTTGGTCATGGGAACCAACGGAAGAACGGGATTTGATCTGTTTATTTCGGGAAGTGTGTCGACTTCTGTGATCCGTAAGTCACACTGCCCTGTACTGATCGTACCGAGCAAATGTGACTAAAAAAAAGCCGTCATGTTGAGCGTAGTCGAAACATCTTATTCTAGTGAAGCAATACTATAATGAGATCCTTCGACTTCGCTCAGGATGACGAGTTGAATTTAGTTTTTTTTAGCCCACCACTATTGACGTTTAACCAATCTCGCTACAAACATGGTATCGGCTTTCTCACGATAGCCATGGAGGACATGCATCTTGTCCACGGCCATCCCATGGTCAGAGACCAGATAATCGACCACATCCTCATTTTCTGATTTATAGACAGAGCATGTGATATAAGTCAACGATTTGCCAGGCTTTAGCGCCTGAACGACATTGGAGGCAATCGTACGCTGCAATGTGGAAAACTTCCGAAGCTTTTCTTCGGAAAACTGTGCTTTCATCTCCGGGGTACGTCCCCAAGTACCGGATCCGGAGCAGGGCGCATCTAAAATGATACCATCAAATAATTCTCCCTGCAATATGTAATGTACGTCCTGTGTGAGATCAATGATCTTTTTGCGATACGGAACAGTTATGCGTGCCTTTTCAAAACGTTCGTCCAGATTTCTTAAGATGGACAGGCGAATATCCGATACCAACAGATCTATGTGAGGATATTTATCCAAAAACAGCAGAGCTTTGCCTCCCGAAGCTGCACAGGCATCCCACCACTTCTCCCCTTTCAGAGCTTCTATATCATCCAATGTTCGTTGGGAAGAGAGGTCTTGTATTTCATACAATCCGGCCACTTTTGTCATTTCCTGGAGTTTTGTTCCATTGGGTAGTGCGACCGCTTGCTCAGATAATTGTTTGAAAGGGATTTGTCTGTATTCCAGCTCAGAAAGGACGGCTCGTTCATTTCCTCGTTTTAGACGAACAAACAAATCGGGTTGAATGAGTTGGCTTACTAGAAATTCCTGCTTGTCGATGACATCAGAAATCTCGTTGACCAAAGGAAAAAACACATGCATATCAGCATGAATAAGAGCAATTTTTTCTGGTAAGGGTCTTTTTATCGTGGCATGGAGTTCGGGAGCCAATAATTGAACCATGGACGACTCCTGTTCGCATAAGTATTCTGCATGAACGACCCTATCCAATGGAGAGGCACCTTTTTTCCAGTCACCGATCCGAAAATAATTGTAGCATAGACGAGAGGTCATCCGTCGGTCAGATGATCCCATTTGCTTATTTTCCTTATAATATCGGGTTAAAAAACGTGCCAAAGGTTCCTGCCCAGTGTACGCACTGATGGCCTTTTCAAAGTTACGGATCTGCTGCTGTACACGTTTTTCGTTCAATTCCATGTACAATACTATTGTAACTGAAAGCTTCCGTTTCGGTATATCCGGACAGCAACAGCCTCATTGACATACCCCCACGTATTGTTGTGCGAAAATTTATAACGGCTATATAAACCTTCGTACTCTTCTTTCTCCAGGTTATCTTTGAGCTGTGCCTTGTCATATTTAGCCAACAAAGAACCAAAATATAACGCACAGTCATACCCTCTGAAAGAATGGTCTGAAGGTTGTACACCATATTTCATGCTGTAGGCCTCTTTGAATTTCTTTGCCGGAGCAGTCCACTCTTTCAAAACACTCTCCGAAGGTATCCTGGGTTTCAGATCCGCAAATTCCGGATAAATGCTCCAATCAAAGCGATCCCAAAGCGGATGCCCATACAATTGAAAATTATAAATCCCTTCTTTGGCTTTACTGCTTAGGTTATTGATGAGCGTCCGGATCTGCAGCTTGTCCGTCGTGCCGGCAATAACATGGGTAAATCCGGTATTGGACAGTTTTTCATTGAGCTGCGTGATGCTGGATACGGACACAACATTCACATTGGCCTTGACCTGCCTGATCGCCGCCAACATACCGTTGAGAAACTGTCGTCCGTCATTGTCTGCTGTATTGTAGATAATAATGACGTCCCCGCCTGAAAATCCATTGGCCACCTCACGGGCTATCGCTTGGGTATGTGCTTTGATCGGTGGTCTCAGCGATACCAGATTGGGAAGATTGAACTCCGTAGGCATACTCGCTGCCAAGGGATTGATCTGCAAGACATCCTTGTTGGATAGATTGGTGCCAAAAGATTTGATCTCCTTGGGGTACACAGGCCCTACGACTACAGCTGCTTCAGAGACAGTCTCCGACTTGGCCAGTGTGGCATTTTGGAAATCATCATCTCTCGAATCCAGTACATCCAAATAAAAATTTTTCCCTTTACGGGCCAAGTCTTCCAAACCCAGCTGAAAGCCTTGATAAAAATCCAATGCCAAGGCCGAACGCTTGACATCCTTCTCCAAAATAGACGATGTGGATATCTGATTCAGCTGAAAGGGCAGTACTAAAGCGATGTTGGAACCAGCCAAATGTTTTTTTCCGGCCACATCCTTCGTCTCTTTGTCCGAAGCAGCGTCCGACTTCTTAGTATCAGTTCCGCTGCCTACATTGCCTTTATAATCAGGAGAACGCAATACACCCACCTTTGGGGTACATGCCGCTACTCCAAGAAACAAAATTATGCCGTACAGAACTGAAATATATTTCATTGTTTACTCCCATTCAATAGTTGCGGGCGGTTTTGAACTGATGTCATAAACGACCCTGTTAATACCTTTTACATGATTAATGATTTCATTGGAAATCTTGGCCAGCAGCTCGTAAGGTAAATGTATCCAATCTGCTGTCATACCATCCAATGAGCCTACAGCTCTCAATGCCACTACATGTTCGTAGGTCCGCTCATCACCCATCACACCCACAGACTGTATCGGCAAAAAGATCGTGCCGGCCTGCCATATCTTGTCGTACCATCCGGATTCCTTCAGATTTCGGATATAGATATCATCAGCTTCCTGCAAAATCCGTACCTTTTCTTCGTTGATATCACCCAAAATACGGATTCCCAATCCTGGACCTGGAAATGGATGTCTATTTAGAATGTTCGGATCGATCTCCAAAGTCTTGCCTACACGTCGCACTTCATCCTTGAACAAGGTTTTCAACGGTTCGATGACCTTGAGTTTCATATAGTCTGGCAGTCCACCTACATTATGGTGTGATTTGATGGTAGCCGAAGGTCCTTTGACCGATACCGACTCAATGATGTCCGGATAGATCGTACCCTGCCCCAACCATTTGGCTTCAGCTCCTGCCGGCAATTCTTGTTGGATATCTTTCGACGCTTGGTCGAACACATCGATAAATGCGGCACCGATAATTTTACGCTTTTGCTCGGGCTCTGTCACGCCTTTTAATTTCTCAAAAAAGAGATCTTTCGCATTGACTCCCTTAATGTTGAGCCCCATATGTTTGTACGATTCCAATACCTGCTCGTACTCATTCTTGCGCAGCAAGCCGTGATCGACAAAGAAGCAATGCAAGTTCTTACCTATGGCATGATGCAACAACACAGCCGCTACGGTAGAATCAACACCGCCTGATAAGGCCATGATAACATGATCGTTGCCCAACTCTTCTTGAAGTGACGCTACGGTAGATTCCACAAAAGATTCGGAGGTCCAATCTTGGCTACAGCCACAGATATCCACGACAAAGTTTTTGAGCAAAATCTGCCCATCCGTACTGTGTGTTACTTCGGGATGGAATTGTATACCGAAGGTATTTGAATGGCCGACTTGATAGGCAGCGACCCGAACCTTGTCCGTACTGGCAATAATCCTAAAATCTGAAGGTACTTCCTTGATCGTATCCCCATGAGACATCCACACCTGTGACTGTACAGGTACACCTTTCAACAAAGGGTTTTCCTGGTCTACAAACTGTAGATTAGCACGACCGTACTCCCGTATCTCGGACGGTAACACCTCACCTCCATTATGCTGTGCAAGATACTGAGCACCGTAGCATACAGCAAGCAATGGACATTTATCTTGAAAAGCCGCATAGTCTATCTGAGGTGCATCAACTTGTCTCACCGAATAAGGGCTTCCGGAAAAAATGACTCCCTTGACACTATCGTCTAAATCAGGAACTTTGTTAAATGGATGAATTTCACAGTACACATTGAGTTCACGGACACGTCTTGCGATCAACTGCGTATATTGTGAACCAAAATCAAGAATGAGTATTTTTTCAGACATGCCGCAAAGTTACATATTCATCGCGGAATTCGGCAATGTTAATTTGCTAAGGGACTAAGTTTTTTTAGTCTAAGCGGCTCTACTTTTATTTTGCCAGGAAGAAACAAAATGTTGTGCATTTTTTCATGCTTTGTGCAGGTCTGGTACTAAAAACTTCTATTTTATTTAAAAATATCAAAAGAATATCTGGCCATAGACCAGAAACCATCCAGCTCAACAATCCTTGACTTAAAAAACGAGATCAGATCCGGCCAATCACCCGTATTGAAAATACTGACTTTTTCAATCTGTGAGACAATTCGGGACGTCACCTTGTCATAGTCATCGGAATGATCCTCATACCAGAGCCATTCCGCATCTGAAAAACTTTCGAATACGATTCGCAGTTCAAGAAACTGTTCATACATCAAATGGCGGATCCCATCGTCAGGGTGAGCAATTTCAATAGAAATCCGGGCGGTTTTATTATCCGCATCCATTCGAAAGAAAAGATATTTGACCCCTGTTTTATAGTTTACCCAATTGACCTTTTCCCCGTCTGCCGAAGGAACTACAGACATATACTGCCCGAATGTCGTCCAAAATTTTTCTTTCAGCCGTTTGGCTTCTTCTTTTGTGTACAAACCTACTTTTTTCACAAAACTATATACTTTGGCTAAACTTTTATGGATATATTCTGTTAAAATGTAAAGCGTATAATGATGGACAAGAAAAAATCCTTACTACTTTTGACGGCTACTGCTGCCGGGGCAGTCATCTACAACATTTGGAAACCTGTAAAATCAGATCTACCTGTGATACAGGACTTCGATCTGGAAAAGTATCTCGGCAAATGGTACGAAATCGCCCGTATGGACTTTTTTTGGGAAAAAGGACTAAAGAATGTAACCGCTGAATACACAAAGAACGAAGATGGTACAATCAGGGTAAATAATCAAGGCGTGAAAATAAAGAACAATAAACCCAAACAAAGTATAGGCAAAGCCAAAATGATAGCAGAACCCAATATCGGAGCTTTGAAAGTCTCTTTTTTTGGACCATTCTACGCCGGATACAACATCATGCATGTGGGTGAGGACTATCAATATGCACTTGTCTTTGGGGAAAATCTCGATTACATGTGGATACTGTCCCGTCAAAAAAGCATCCCCTATGAAATAAAAAAGATGTATATGGATTATGCCGAAAAATCAGGCTATCACACACAAGATCTTGTATGGACTATACAGGAAGATATTTAGAAGAACTATCAACCTAAGATCTTACCTAGTATCCGCATATCCAACGAGTGGTCTTGGGCAATGACACGAGCGATTGTTGACATATCCTGCTCGGTTATTCTGTTGCCTATCCCCCTATTGTACAAAGTGGTCAAATAATAAGCAGCTTCCATTTTGTCTTGCGGATCGATGATCTGCGCATTGACATAATAATTCAACAAAGTCGTCGCAAAATCACCAAACTCCTCAAACGTAAAACGTTTGTGCACCTGATAAAAATCAAGCACATATTTGTCAAAATCTCTTTTTAAAACTGTCTTATCAAACATAAATATTTACCGATACACACAAATAGAAAAACAAAAGTACAAATATCCAGTGTATAACAATTTAGCCCCCCATCCATCTCCCCCCTTATCAAACCCGCCTAGAGACTTCCAACAACAAAAAAGTGACAACACTGTTTAGTATTTTCTAATGCCTTTTTAATATTTAGTTCATACGAATGGTGTATATTTGATCGATTTAATACTAAATACAATTAAACATAATGATGATAAGAAAAATTAGTTTCCTTTTTATTTTTCTTGTTGCACAAGCTTCCTTTGCTTTCAGCCAACAAGCCAAATATATCTTTTACATGATCGGTGACGGAATGGGACTCAACCACGTCAATCTGGCCGAAGTGTACCAAGCCCATCTTCAAGGACAAAACGGGATAGTACCGTTGGTCTTTTCCCAATTCCCCTATTCTTCGTTTGCCACCACGTATTCCTTATCACATGGTATTACAGATTCAGCCGCAGGTGGAACTGCTCTGGCCGTAGGTAAAAAAACCAAAAACGGTGTTATAGGTATGGATAGTACGGCAACTGTACCTTATAAAAGTATTGCTTATTCGGCAAAAGAAAAAGGCATGAAGGTAGGTATCACGACCAGTGTAAGCATAGACCACGCTACACCCGCCTCTTTTTATGCAAGACAGGCCTCCAGAAGCATGTATTACGAAATAGTGCAAGACCTTATCAAATCCAACTTCGATTTTTTTGCCGGATCGGGTTTTCTAAAACCCAACACAACTTTTGATAAGAAAGACGCACCATCCATATACCCACAATTGGAGCAGGCCGGATACAAAATCGTAAAAGGATATGACGAATTCAAAAAACAAAACGATAAAAGTCGAAAACTGGTATTGACCAATGTAGACGGTTCTGCATCACAATCTCTCCCCTTTGCCATCGACCGTAAGGATAATGAAATGAAGCTAGCAGACATCACTTCTGCTGCTATAGAATCTCTTTCCGCAAACAATAAAAATGGATTTTTCTTAATGGTTGAGGGAGGAAAGATAGACTGGTGCAGCCATGCAAACGATGCCGCTACAACCTTACACGAAGTATTGGACTTTAACGAATCTGTCAGAGTAGCTTACGAATTCTATAAACAACACCCTGACGAAACCCTGATCGTCATTACAGCCGACCACGAAACAGGTGGGTTGACCATCGGCAACAAAGGTTCGAAGTTGAACACAAAAATCCTGCAAAACCAAAAGATGTCCCAAGCTGAACTGTCTACATTGATAGCCAATCTACGGGAATCTAAACCCGATGCTACCTGGGAGGAAGTTAAAAATTTACTAGCGGACAACCTCGGTCTCTGGAAAGACATCAAAGTATCCGAGAAAGATGCTAAACCTATATACGAAACTTATCTGGCCAATTTCGTAAACAAGGAAAAGTTAACGCAGAAAACACTTTATGCCAACGACGACAAGATTGCATCCCAGAGCATAGCACTGCTCAATCGCCTGGCATCATTGACATGGGGTACTAAGGGTCATTCTGCAGCTGCAGTTCCCGTTTTTGCTATTGG
This sequence comes from Parapedobacter sp. SGR-10, assembly GCF_011030405.1. Classification (GTDB taxonomy): domain Bacteria; phylum Bacteroidota; class Bacteroidia; order Sphingobacteriales; family Sphingobacteriaceae; genus Sphingobacterium. The sequence continues at coordinate 145,137 of NZ_JAAJTJ010000003.1, read as the reverse complement.
CTCGGGAGCAGAAAGATTCAGTCATAAAATGGAAAACACGGATATTCCCAAGAAAATAGCCGAAGCTGCAGGACTGAGCCTGTAACATTGTGACAAGCAATACAGAAAAGCCCTTCCTTGATTTCAATATCAAGGAAGGGCTTTTTTGATTATGCGCATAGTATCTGCACACTTTTAGGGCAACGAACATGAGTAAGACAATCCTTTAGTCGGCTCTCTTGATTCAATGTTCTAATGAATCTTCTAATTATGTCCAAAATCATACAGAAGATACAACGGCACCTCTTATGCACTCTCCACTACAGAAGAAGCGCTTTCGGCATAATGGTTTTTCAACACGAGGATCTCATTTACCTTTATTTCGGGGATGGTCCGCTTGATCCCCTCCGAATCGGTATAGATCCGATAATTCAAGGAGCCACAAACCATCAGTTGATTTCCTTTTTTGCCAAATTTCTCTACGACGTTGTTCAGTGAACCCCATACAACGCACTGATGCCATTGGGTAGTTTCCTTCCATTCGCCATTACTGCGTTTGGTCTTCTCATTTGTCGCAAGACGCAAAGTCGACAATTTTGTTCCTTGAGCTGTTGTTTTGATTTCCGCATCGGCACCTAAGCGTCCAATTAATTGAACTTGATTAATTAAAGCATTCATGTCTGAAAAATTTAATAATTTAAAAAATTTTGTTAATTTAACCTAAACAACAAAAGCCCTAGAGCTATTTGCTGAAACAAAGTTGCACACACTTCAAAAGTTTAGTCGGTTATTAAACATTTGTAGTCGACTATAACCATTTGTAAACGTTTACAATCGGATAGTTATGGAAGATAAAGTTTGTTTAGAATGCGAAAATCCCATCAAAGGACGCTCGGATAAGCGTTTTTGTGACGATGCCTGTAGAAATGCCTACAACAACCGCCGGAACAGTGATCACAATAACTTGACCCGTAAGATCAACAATGCGCTGAGAAAAAATAGTCGCATTCTCGAAGAGGTTCTGGGCAATGAAAAAATGACGAAGATACAGGGAGAGGCGCTTAGAAAAAAAGGCTTCAATTTTGAGTATCACACACACCACCTCCATACGAGCAAAGGACAAACTTATCTATTCATTTACGAATATGGTTATTTGCCTTTGGAATCGAATCAATACCTGATCGTCAAAAATAAATTGGAAAAATAAAGCAAAAGGGGCTGTCTTAAAAACCAATCATACCGTCATTTCGACGAGGTACGAGGAGAAATCTATGGTTAAGCAGTTTTTCAACTTGTTGAAAATTAGTTAATTTTAATTCACCCATAGATTTCTCTCTTCGTTAGAAATGACGATTATATGAATTGCCAGACCTTTTTTAGACAGCCTCCGCACCAAATTTAAATACGCCTTCTATATCCAGGCTTGTTCATCATATTATCCAGTGAGTACGTGCCCGATCCCACTACAGAAAACAAGATCAGCAGAAACAGCACCAGAATAGACAACCAAAGCTCTGAATTAAGGTAGCTGAACCCTTTAGTGATATTGACAAAAAATACAGCTACAAAAAGTATGGGCAATTGTATGATTGCCGCCAGTCTGGTCTGGAATCCCAACAAAATAAACAAGCCGCCTACCACATGTGCAAACACGACATAGTGTACTGCCGAAACCAAAGATAGCCCAAAACCGGTAGACTCAATAAGACGGGCAACAGTCTGGTTGTCCATCACAAAACTAATTCCTCGTGCAAAGAGTAATATACCCAATGCAATCCGTACAATCGAGAGCCAATGACTGTGATGTGTGTCTCCCCAATGTTCGATACGTTTTACAAGGTTCATAACAACCTCCTTTTTTATAATTGGATATATTATAAACGTATTTTTTCAGATTTTGTTTTATCGTACACTATAATCCTTTAACAAATTTTAACATCGCAACATTAAACGTTTCCATTGCTTCTACATCTATAAAGATAAACAGGCTGTTTATTACATAATTAATTGTTCATCAACTAAAAAAACGAGATCACATGAAAAAGATATTATCATTCGCAGTATTATTTGCAGGACTAGGTTTCCTCGCTTCTGCCCAAGACAGTACTTCCATCCAAAAGAGAGACGGAAAACACCGCAACAGAGCAGCACAAACTCACTTTGAGAAAAAATCACCCGAAGAAATTGCCAAAATCCGGACCGAACGCTTGGACAAGGAATTGAAATTCTCTGATGCTCAGCGTAAGGAAGTATATGCTTATAACCTAGATCAAGCCAATAAGTTCAAGGAAAGAGCTGAGATCCAAAAAAAGGGCCGAGAAGCCTTACGCAACCAAATGAAGGCTGATCGCGAACGTTTCAAAAATCTTTTGACTCCTGAGCAGCAAAAAATTCTAGCTGAAAAATCAGAAAAAAGAATGCAAAACAAAGAGCATAAATTTAAGGGGAAAAAGAATGGGGAACGTCCAATACGAAAGCACTTAAAAGATAAATCCACAGATACAGAAAATTCCAATAGTTAGTGTTAGTGTAGTTTTACATGTTTGTGCCAAGCCTATCCCTCGATTAAGGGGTGGGCTTTGGTATATCATAGAAGATCTATCCGGACAAAGCACATACAAAACCATTTGGATATCGGGAAAAATTTCTCGCTTTATTAATTTTCAAATATTTTTTTGAAATATCAAAATTAATATTTACCTTAGAATCGATAAAGCACCTAGTTCCATAGGTCTTTTTTATATTAATAGTTAGTGTGATTTTAAGGCGTTTCTCTCCGATTCGCCTTAAATTTTATTTCAAAAAATAAGCTAACAGTGCAACGGCTATCCCCAATAGAATAATCAGCCATTTCAGCCATTTTCCACTTTCAGCACCCTCCGTACTCCTATACTTATAGTCTCTTTTATATTTGTTCATATCCATAGTAAAGCACCTCCTTTTCTTTTTAAAGTTATGTGAGTTAACCATCGTAACCACCATCACCTTCGTCACTTTATTTATAACGACGCAAAATTCATGCTAATTTCACAGTCTAATTTTATTCTTCCAAATAATTCAAGTCTTTATCAAAACTTTCTTCAAGTTGTGTCAATGCAAAAACAGCTATTGCCGTCAACAAAAGCAACGTCACCATAGCTGCCGCAATGATTCCCCACTGCTGTACAAAATACCCGTAGAGCAAGGTCGATGGGATCAATGCACCTCGGACAAAGTTAGGGGCAGTAGTCGCCACCGTCGCACGCAAATTGGTACCGAACTGCTCTGCCGCAATGGTTACGAAAGTAGCCCAATACCCCACCCCAAATCCCATAAAAAAGGCCAACCAATTGAATTGAGCCTCGGTTATCCCTTGACTTGTCAGATACCACACCGACGAGACAATGATCATCACTTGACACAAGAACACAACCTTTTTCCTGGACTTAAGCCATTGTGCCAACAAACCTGCAAAGAAATCACCCAACGAAATCCCCAAATAGGTAAACATAACTCCCTTGCCTGCACTGAGCACAGTCTCCGCTCCCAAGGCCTTGCCTATTTCCGGAGCCTGCGTGACCAATACTCCTACCACAAACCAAATGGGTAGGCCGATACATAAACAGTAGACATACCGTAATACCCGCTTTCGATCTGAAAAAAGCATAGCCAGACTACCCTTGGCCACCTGCTGTTCCGTCGCTTTGTGAAACAGGCCAGATTCAAATGTACCTATCCGCAACAGCAATAACAGCAAGCCCATACCCCCTCCTACAAAATAAGCTGTCCGCCAATCAAACCATTCGGAGATATAGTAGGCCAGAATGGCCCCTAACACCCCTACACCCGCCACGATCATCGTTCCGTAGCCACGCTTTCCCCTGCCCATAGTCTCGCTGACCAAGGTGATCCCCGCACCCAATTCACCGGCGAGACCTATACCCGCTATAAAACGGACGACCCCATAAGTTGTCACATCCTGTACAAAACCATTATAGATATTAGCTAGAGAATACAGCAAAATAGAGCCAAACAATACTCTCAATCGGCCAAACTTATCCGCAATAACACCCCATACTACCCCTCCGATCAACAAACCGCCCATCTGCATATTCAGCACATACTCCCCTCTCGTTCGCATCAGCTCCTCCGGCACGCCAATATCCCTAAAAGACTGCACACGTACGATCGAAAAGATGATCAGATCATAGATATCCACAAAATATCCCAAAGAGGCTACAAAAACCAATAGCCATACCTTGTCAGACTGTTTTCTTACCATGGTTTAGATTAAAAGCAGGTCAATTTAGTATAGTTTTTCAATTTATACAACATAGTGACAATTCTTTCCATATTTAATTTTTGAAAAATCCGTATTTTCGTACAGGAAATCAAAAAAGAGGAGATTCATTAACACCTCAAAAAAAATAAAAACAATGAAAAAATTATCCTTCGTAGCAACCCTATCTGTTTTCATAGCTGTTGCCTGTCAATCCCCGACCACAAAAGAAGCTGTCAAAGGCCAGCAACTGGCCCAAGAAGCCATAGCTGTACATGATGAAATCATGCCGCAGATCAAAGTATTTGACCGTACGACCATAAAGATAGATTCTATACTCAACAATCTATCCGGTATCGCCAATACACACAGCGATATCGACACGGCCGTACTGAAAACCGAACTACAGACGCTAAAGACCAATCTAGAAGACGCTACGGAAAATATGATGACCTGGATGCGTGAATACGAAGCAGACAATGAGGACATCGAATACCAAAAGTCCGAAGTCGAAAAGGTCAAAGCCATGAAAAAACAGTTTGACAAAGTGGCCGAAGAAAGCAACAAAAAACTATCCTCGTTCTGATAGAAAATTAAAACACCATGCTAAAAAACAAGCTTACGACCCTATTTATCCTGGGGCTATTACTGTCTGCCTGTCAATCCGGACAGGAAAGGCTACCCTTTATTGGAGAGCCTGACATTGTAGAGAAAGTTGTAGATGGAAAAACTATAGCAGATACAATTTACCCTACTATACCGCCTTTTCAGTTCTTGAACCAGGACAGTACATTGGTCACGGATCGATTCTTTGACAATAAGATTTACGTGACCAACTTCTTTTTCACGCATTGTCCCAGTATCTGCCCGACCATGCAACGCAACCTGTTGGAAGTCTACAAAAAATACAAAAACGATGATCGGATCGCCTTCCTTTCGCATAGCATCGACTTCAAGTACGATCAACCATCCGTGTTGAAAAAATATGCGACCAATCTAGGTGTGGACAATGACCAATGGCAATTCGTGACAGGAAGCAAAGCCGATATCTACGGCATGTCTGACAGATACCTGGTCTTTACCAGTGAAGATGCCAATGTACCCGGCGGATACGACCATGCGAGTTTTCTGGTGTTGATAGATCACGACAAGCACATTCGGGGAACATACGACGGAACCAATAAAGAGCATATACAGCAATTGTTAGGGGATATTGAAATATTACTGCAAGAGTACAAGTAAAATGAAACACTTTGCTCTTTTCGTCATCTTGGTGTTGGTCACCTTCTTGGCCTATCTATCTTCCTGCCAGTCCAACGTCAGTATACAGACAGCTCAATATGCCGTCAATGGGCAAAAAATCTATAAAACCCATTGCGAAAACTGTCATGGCGGCAAAGGAGAAGGTTTGGGCACACTGTACCCTCCATTGACAGACCAAAAATTCTTTGCCGAAAACAGAAAAAAATTAGCTTGCATCGTACGCCATGGCCTTCAAGAAGAGATAGAGGTCTCCGGGCAAAAATACGACCAACCCATGCCCGCAAATACTGTACTCACAGATTTGGATATTGCCTATGTATTGACTTACATCACGACCACATTTGGGGGTATCGACAGCACATATACCCATGAAGAAGTAAAAAGCGCTTTAGCCGAATGCCGTCCTTAGCATACTATCTAACGACACAACATCACCTATTAGCATGTTAAACGAAGCCTTACAATTGCTACACTCCCCTATCGCATGGATACTTTATTTTTTCTGTGCCTTTTTGATGGGATTGGCAAAAACAGGCATACAGAATATAGGCAGTATAGCTGTACCTATCTTTGCCTTTCTGTTCGGAGCCAAGGAATCGACAGGCATAGTTCTTATCCTGCTCGCCATGTCCGATCTGATGAGCGTCATCTATTACCGCAAGCAATTGATTTGGAGTGAAGTGCTCAAACTATTGCCCATGGCACTGTTCGGTCTCGTATTTGCAATCATTATCGGAAAATACATAGATGACAAGACCTTCAAAATCGTTATGGCTTCCTGTATATTGTTTGGTGTAGGAATTATGTTTTGGACAGAACACGTCCATGAAAGCCAAAAAGAGACCCTATCGAACGGAAAATGGTACTCTCCTGTTTTCGGCTTTATCATGGGCTTCTCGACAATGATCGGCAATGCCGCCGGCCCGGCTCTCTCGGTCTACCTCTTGTCCAGAAAAATGGACAAATTTACTTTTGTTGCGACAGGAGCATGGTTCATCATGATATTGAACTATGTGAAGATACCCCTACAGATATTCGTATGGCACAATGTGACCTGGGCTGGCCTACTGTTGAATCTGATGGCTATTCCCTTTATTATCCTCGGTGGGATAACAGGAATTAAACTGTTAAAGAAACTTCCCGAACGACGCTTCAAACGCATCATCCAAATCCTGGTCATTATATCTTCGGTGCTGATGTTCTTTTTTTAAAAGAAGACACAAAGTCACAAAGAAGAAAACTTGGTGCCTTAGCATCTTCCTGACAAGGAATAAATCAAAAAAACTACTTACCTTTGTAGTAATGGATATAAACTCTTTATTGGAACGGGCATTGAATTTTGACTTTTTGTCAAAGGAGGAAGGCATTTTCTTATATCGACATGCTGCGACGGCAGATTTGGCTTATGTAGCCAATGAACTTCGCAAGATCCAGGTTCCCCACGGAAAAGTCACTTGGCAGATAGACCGAAATGTCAATACGACAAACGTCTGTATCGCCAATTGCAAGTTTTGCAACTTCTTCCGAAGACCGGGCCATGAAGATAGTTATATCACAGATATAGAGACCTATAAACAAAAAATAGAAGAAACCTTTAAATACGGAGGCGACCAACTCTTGTTGCAAGGCGGCCACCATCCCGATTTAGGGATCGAGTTTTATGCTACCCTTTTCAGACAGCTCAAAGAGTTGTATCCCACGCTCAAGCTCCATGCTTTGGGCCCTCCCGAAATTGCCCATGTGGCCAAACTGGAAGGCATGAGCCATTTGGAAGTCCTTAGTACCCTGAAAGAAGCCGGCCTGGATTCTCTGCCAGGAGCCGGGGCAGAGATACTCAATGACCGTGTACGTAGACTGATCTCCAAAGGGAAATGTGGAGGCCAGGAGTGGTTGGATGTCATGCGCGCAGCACACAAGATCAACCTACCTACTTCGGCCACCATGATGTTTGGACATATCGAAACAATAGAAGAACGATTCGAGCATTTGGAATGGATAAGACAGGTTCAAAGCGAAAAGCCTGCGGATAATCATGGTTTCATAGCCTTTATACCCTGGCCTTTCCAAGACGATGGTACGCTATTGAAACGTCTTCGTGGTATTTCCAACAATGTGACAGGTGACGAATATATCCGTATGATCGCTTTGAGCAGGATCATGTTGCCCAATATCAAAAACATACAAGCCTCCTGGCTGACTGTAGGAAAACCCGTCGCACAACTCTGCCTACACAGCGGAGCCAATGATTTCGGCTCTATCATGATTGAGGAAAATGTCGTTTCGGCGGCAGGAGCTCCCCATCGTTTTACTTCAAAATCCATTCAACAGGCCATAAGCGAAGCCGGATTTGAATCGCAACTTCGTACGCAGACCTATCAGTTTAGGGAGATACCAGAAAGTATAGTTGAACAGGTCATTGATTATTAAAATTAAAAAGTAAAAAATTGAGAGTAGTTACGGGTTACGTAAGTTATGAGTTACAAAGCAATACCGGTAACTGATAACTTATTAACTAAACAATACGCAATACTCAATACGCTCTACTGAATACTAACATAATGAAAGATATCCTATTAAATATAGAAGCCTTGATCTTTGCCTCCGAAGAAGGTATCTCTGCATTGGAAATCAAGCAGATTCTTCAAGATGCCTTATTGATCGACATCAACAAAGAAGAAGTGCTGTCATTTATACACAAAATCAAAACCAAATACGAGCAGGAGGACATGGTCTTCTCTTTGGTACAGTACAACAATAAGTATCAGTTTTTGACCAAGGAAATATACCACGATGCTATCAACCAATTGCAGGCACACCGAGACAAAAAAAAACTGAGCCAGGCGGGTCTCGAAACGCTGTCGATCATCGCTTATCGCCAACCCATCACCAAACTGGAGGTTGAGCAGATACGGGGGGTCAACTGTGACTATTCCATCCAGCGCCTTTTGGAAAAGGATCTCATCAAGATCGTCGGAAAGGCAGATACGATTGGCAAGCCATTATTATACGCCACCAGTGAGCAATTCATGAACCACTTTGGCATCAATAGTGTCAAAGACTTACCGCAGCTCAAAGACATCATCAATGAGGAAAATACCATAGGGGAAAATGTAGAATAAAATTCAAAACTACAACACACTGGTTAACAGCAAAATAATTTTGAAAAAAAATTTTTAGTATTGATTTTCTTATCTAATTTTACCCTTGGATTAACAATAGCAAGAAAAAGAAATTATGATGAACGCCACAGACGAAAAGTTGGAAATTGATGAGAAGTTAATCAATTTTAACGGGCCAGAAGATGATGCAGATGATGATTTTGATGAGGATGATTTCGATCTGGAAATTGATTCTATTGAGGATTTTGATGATTTCGATGATGACGACTTTTAGTCTCCAAATCACAATCCTTCCAAAAGGACGAAGAGCATTGGTTTAAAAAATCATGATAAAGGCAGAATCTTGAATTCTGCCTTTATTGTGTTTTGTATTATTGCCGATGCTCGTCTGAGCATTGTCGACATTGCGAGGTACATTGTCGTAAGGTCGGTTTTTGATCTGAGATCATCCTCTTTGTCAACATTGACAAAAGCAGAAGAACTTGCCCAGGAATATTGATCTCATCCTTTACTTATATAATCATAAAGGACTGGTCGTAAGCTTATTAAAAAACTTTTCGTTGATGAAAAAACTATCACAAAAAAAGGAGCATCTTTATCATGCTCCTTTTTTCATTGGCAACTATTGTTGACTATTGTGCAGTTTTTCGTACAGATCGATTACTTTTTTCTGCAGTTCAATCACTTCTACTTCTCGAGCCTGAAGTTTTTTTGTCAACTCCGCCACTTCATCTGCTTTTGCCTTTTCCTCTTCACTATCGGTAGTAGCCATTAGCTGTACTAATGTTAGACCGAAAAGCTTCGAAATCTGGTTCAACCTTGAAAGATTGACATCAGTAATACCTGTTTCAATTTTTGAAAACGCCGGAATGGATATGTCCAATCGCTTCGCTACATCTTCTTGGCTCCACCCTCTTTGGTGCCTCAATAATCTAATCTTTTTTCCTAGTGGGTTCATAAGGTAAATGAATATTTATTTACCTCAAAAGTAAAATAAAAAAAGTCTTTCAACAAATTTTTAAGCAATTTTTTACACGTATTCTTTCAAAAATTTGTCTGCAAACGTGAGCATATTCAATTCACTATAATGATGAGAGCTCATAAATAACATATTAAAGTGCTCACTATCAAAATTTTCCAAAAACCTATACAGATCCTCTATCTCTGTCAATACCAGAAAATTGCTATGATTAAAGATGCTTTTAACCTGGTCAATGACATTATCCAATAGAATATTTTTCTCCTTTATACTTTTCCTATTAATAAACACCACTGCCCAGTCTGATTCCTGCATACTATCCTTATATGGAACCATAAATTCATCCTGCACAACCTCGTATGGATTCAGTTCAATAATAGTCAGTAATTTTGCTGTTGGAAACTGTTCTTTGACGGCATGAATACTGGTTCGCAATTTGGATGGGGTATGTGCAAAATCCTGGTATACCACACTTCCATTAGCACTGGCCACAAATTCCAAATAGCGTATAGAACTCCTGAAATCACTGACTGCTTCATAAAATTCATCCCTTTTGATCCCAAGCCATTCACACACAGTATATGCCCCTGCAATATTGGACAGGTTTTGCTTGCCAATGATACGCAATGGAACCTCTCTATCTCCCACGTGGATATAGGTCACCCCTTTGTTTATCGTATATTGGGACAATTTGTAACCATGTCTATTGATTTTACAATCCCTGGTCTGCTCCACGATATTGACCACATTCTGGTCGTCTTTATTGTAGATCAATGTTCCCTTAGGAACGATTGTATCGATAAAACGTTCGAATTGTCTATTGTATTCCTCTTCCGAAATAACCATCTTAAAATTATCCCATTGTATATTGCTTATCAAAGCAATATTAGGTTGATAATAATGGAATTTTGCATGGTCATCGATAGAAGATGCGTAAAATTCATCCCCCTCTATCAACATGATGGGAGCCGTAGAAGTCAATCTGATCAACGAATCGAACCCCTCCAATTTGGATCCGATCAGATAATCAAAATCTCTTCCCAGCTTTTTGAGCACATGCATGATCATACTGATGATCGTCGTCTTGCCGTAGGTTCCAGCGATAACGACCCTTATTTTATCTATACTCTGTTCATAGATAAACTCCGGAAAGGAATAGATCTTTACGTTCAGCTCCTGTGCACGCAGCAGTTCGGGATTGTCTGCTGACGCATGCTTACCGAGAATAACGGCATCCAGGTCGCTCGAAATCTTGTCTGTATCCCAACCTATACGAGCAGGCAGCAATCCCGCTTCATGCAGTTTGGTTTTTGAAGGTTCGACGATCTGGTCATCCGATCCTGTGACCTGATGTCCCAGCTTAGCCAGGTTAATGGCCAAGTTACTCATCACACTACCCCCGATTGCAATAAAATGGATTCTCATGTACTATCCTTTCATAAACTTTGCAGCACACCAACCGTCCAGCACCTTACTTTCCACATACCTTAACCCTACCTCTGCACACTTTATCCGTAATGTATCCAGATCCTCTCCAGCGTAAAAGCCACTGAGATACAATTCCCCACCTACCTGCAGGCAAGCTGCATAAGTTTCCATTTGGTCTAACAATATATTGCGATTAATGTTTGCCAGAATCGTATCAAAACACGAACCTGCAAGGATTTCCTTTGAGCCTAATCTTTCTGTTATATTCGAGATAGTGTTCAACTGTTTGTTTTCTACGACACTGTCCACACATACAGGATCATAGTCTACCGCCATTACATGTTTAGCCCCTCTCATGCTTGCCAAAATTGACAAGATACCGGTACCACACCCCATATCCAGTACACTCTTACCTTCAAAATCATTCGCTAAAATAAAAGACAACATCATCGAAGTTGTTTGATGATGACCTGTACCAAACGACATCTTAGGGTCGATGATGATTTCATAAGGGTACTGTCCGTGTGATTCGTGAAATGTCGCCCGTACATAGCAGAGCCCGTCCACAAGGATCGGATTGAAATTGCTTTCCCACAATTCATTCCAGTTTTCCTCTTTCAGATCTTCAACCTTGTAATCCAAATGATATCCCTCTACCTCTCCCAACAGTACAGTTTCCAAAGCCGCTATATCCAGATTGGCTGACGGGATATAGGCATCAAAACCCTTATCCGTATCTTCGAAAGTATCGAAACCTATCTCCCCCAGCGAATCGATCAGCAGGTCTTTCTGCCAATCTTGAATATCTGTCGTACTAAAACGTACAGCCGAATATTTCATGGTTAATTGAATACTTTGGCAATATCTATAAAATCGCGCGACTTGAGCGATGCACCACCGATAAGACCACCGTCGATATCCTTTTGCGCAAACAAAGTGGCAGCATTCGATGGATTACAACTACCGCCATACAATAGGGTGGTCTGTCCGGCAACCTGCTCACCGTAGTGCTGCGTCAAGGTTTCCCGGATAAAAGCGTGCACTTCCTGTGCTTGTTCGGGTGAAGCGGTCAGACCGGTTCCAATGGCCCACACCGGCTCATATGCCAATACGATATTCGAAAAATCTGTCGCATCCTGATGAAATACCCCCTGCTCCAATTGCGTCTTAATGACTTCAAAAAAACGGCCCGATTCACGTTCTTCCTTCGTTTCACCGATGCAGAATATAGGTTTTAATTGATGTTTCAAGGCAACATCAACCTTTTGGGCCAACAAAGCATCCGTTTCACCAAAATAAGCCCGGCGTTCTGAATGTCCCAGTATAACATATTCAGCACCTACCGAACGCACCTGTGAAGCTGAAATTTCACCTGTATAAGCTCCTGCTTCAGCTTGATGTATGTTTTGTGCTCCTACAGAAACTTTATTTGATGTCTCGGCCAATTTCACGATACTGCTCAAGTGGATAAAAGGACTGCACACCACAATCTCTTGATGACCGATGACCTCATCCTTTGCCATATTGGCGATTTCCGAAAAAAGACTTAATCCTTCTTCATAATTCAAATTCATTTTCCAGTTACCTGCTACGATATTTTTGCGGCTCATTGTGTATTGTTTTGTTTTAAAAAATCTATTTAAATATTTTTTCTATCGTCTTGTAACCACATTCAAAGATACCACACGACAAGACTGCTAAGATATTATTTTTATTTTAATTAAGCTGTAAGCCATAGGCTATAGCTTATGGCTTAAAAATCATCCTATATACATTCGTCTCTCTCTGCTCAAAACCAAGCTTCTGATACAATCGATTGGCTGCAATACGAGACGGATTTGAGGTCAGCATAAGCGCTCCTACCCCCTGCTCTTTGGCAAACTGTACAGCATGCTCAGTCAATGCCTCGCCTATCCCTTGTCCTCGGCTTTTCTGTGCCACGACCACGTCTTCTATCCAAGCCTTCCTACCCGTAGGCGACAGGTAAATTCCTACCGTAACCATGCCAACACAACTTCCCTCCCTATCTAACGCACAAAACAAATGGCTATTGTCCGAACGGAGCAATTCCTCCAATAAGGAAGTAGTCACATCTATCTCCCTGTTGACCAATTGTTCCAAGAGATCTGTGACAGTTTGCTCCAATTCAGGCGTGTAAGTTGTGATTTTTTTTATGGTACACATGATACTATAATTTTAAGGGAATACAGTCTGAAAACAGTCATTCCGTCTGTCTCGGCCGGAACAACGGCTTTTTAGACAATTTCCCATTCACAAAAAATCCCAACAATGCACTTGTCGGGATCCTGTATATTGAAAATTACCTTCGCAACTATTTCTTTTCGTAGCGGCTACGGAATTTATCGATACGTCCTGCGGTATCGACCAATTTCATCTTACCGGTATAGAATGGGTGTGAAGTATGCGAAATTTCCAATTTTACCAATGGATATTCGTTACCATCTTCCCATGCGATTGTTTCTTTTGTTTCTACACACGATTTAGTCATGAAAGCATAGTCATTTGACATATCTTTAAATACAACTAACCTGTAGTTTGATGGATGCAGATCTTTTTTCATTTCTTATCTTATGATTACTAATATTCAACAATTCGAGGTGCAAAGATAAATCATTAAAGCTATAATTCCAAAATATAATCTATCCTTTTTTATTAAAACAGTTACTTTAACAGTTGTCTTCTATAGTCATCAAATGCACCCACACCGGGACGGAAGGAAGCCCAGCTAAACTGGGATATATTTTTCGTGTACATTCCTGCAATATTTACCAATAGCTTTAGCTCTTCCCAACTTTTGGTACCATACGTGGTCTTGCAGTTTCCCTTTGTAAAAGACTCTATATCCACGCCAAACTGCACACCCGTTTCGTCACACGCCTTCTTGACCATAGCAAAATAATTAGACAGGTCCACGACAAGGTCATCATTGATGATATTACGTCTTCCGGCACAATCCTGAAGATACAGGATATCCACACTCGGTGTTTTTTCCAATATCCGCTTGTAAAACGTATAGGTCATGTCCGCAGGACGACCACGCCACAGTGCCGGAGCGATAGCCACAAGAAATTTTTTCGGCTTTGCTTTAGCATAGGCTGCCACTCTTTCATTGTAATCTGCAAGTAGATAAGCATCTTCGGGTTTCCACCAACCTCTCCATGAACCATCATGAAATTCTTCAGAAATATACCAACCTACCATCATCCTATCATCCGAGAATTTCTCATAGAGTTCGTCAACAATGATTTTATTGGTTTCCAACAACTTTTCATATACAGCGGTATCACTCTTTTTAACCGGATATTTACCCGCATTAAGACCCAGTACCACTTTCATCCCGGTTTTGTTGGCTGCTTCAAATACATTTTCAATCATCCGATGCTGCTTGACAATATGTGGCAATTTTGTCCCTTGGTAATTGGTGATAGAACCTGTCTTATCGTGACGTGTGGCCTGCTGTATGATCACGGTATCGATCCCCACTTCCTTGTACGCCTTAAAAGTCTCCGTCCAATCCAAATGCTCATGTGGCTTGGCATGTAGCTGAATGAATATGCTGCTAAACTTTGCACTTTTAGGAAAAACAGGTTTAAATGAAGTTAGCTGTTGAAAGCTGTCAAAATTTACGGTAAAATCATGCGGTTTCTTAGACGTATTTTCTATTCCAAATTCGTAACCGACAATACGGCGCAAATTGATATCGGCATTTCCATCCTGTCCTTTGAACCAACTGTAGGGGATGACAACCTGTTGCCAATCCGTTTTGCCTAGATCGGCTGTACTTGTAAAAGTGTACACTTTCAAGGACTCATTGGACAACGTATAGTTTTCGTTTTGTTGAAGAAGATTGATGATCAACTTGTTACCACTCGGTGTACTACTCTTTACCCATAAGGAAATACCCAAAGGATGAAAACTTAGGTCTGGACGATAATTCCCCCAGGTTTTAGACACTGTGATTATTTCAGCTTCTTCTTTATGAGGGCTGCCCACAAAACCAAATTTACATTTTAGGCTTCCGATCCCTTGATATTTTATCTCAGGGTCAATAGAAAGCACCGTATTTGCAGCCATATATCCCATACCTTTTTTCATCATGAAATAATCACAGTCGTAATCAAAGGTATTTATAAATTTGGTAGAGACGGTTTTTGCTTTTATCGTTGCCGGTTCTTCTTTGAGGATTGCCGACTGCGAATTGCCCGCAGATGGATTCACCAAAAACGCAATCGCCAAAATGTATATTCCTATGCTTCGTATTCTCATGGTATCATCTATTTCTTAATTCGTTGAATTTATTCTTTCTTGCATCGATAGGACTTTGATATATACAACTTCAATCCTCTTGCGCACTTGCAGTGAAATGGATAAGAATGAACAACACCCATACTCCAAAAACGTTTTTCACCTGTAGTCTCTATTCTGTTACCGTAATTTCCAATTCTTTGATAGTTTCCTTATGTTCTTTCACCGAAGGATCAGTTCCGATGAATTTCACCTTGTACACACCGGGCTGGGTAAAAGTATAGCTAAAGGTTGCTATCGTAGGTCTAGAATGGTTTGTCAGAATGATCGGTTTATCCGGTTCTAGCTCTGTCTCCCCAACATGATACGGAACACTTACAAAATACTCCTCTGTATAAGTTGTAGTAGTATAGCTGACCCCATCTACTGTTGCAGTGGCATTGGGCTGTATAACCAAAATATTTGATGATTGGTCAGGATCATAATATCTATTCAGGCTTCGTATCGGATTTTTATGGACACTGACCGCCGCATACCTTGGAAAATCACTAGTGAGATCACCGTTCAGAAAAAAACTGTTGCCATCGTCCGTTACAGCTTCTATCCACACATTCTGAATCTGCGGCCAAGAACCTGTACCAGTCCCTCGGTCCGGATCAAAAACATATTTGAAAGCAACGTACAGGGGCTTGCCTTCTTCCCGTAAGTCCGTTATATTAATCTTCTCCGTATTCGTCTGGGTGGCATCGTTAAACGCGCCTAATCTGTCCGTGATATCCGTCCAGGTAGCTGCATCCACTTGTTCAAAAGAAGATCTGTCGCCATCGAAATCCGTAGACACCAATACTTGAAAAGTCGAAGCTGTCCGGGTATCTTTATATTGATGCCGTATCTTTAACTGCATTAGGATTTCGTCCGGGGCAGGCATAAACCGCCTTTCTCTATATTCATAATCGTTGCCAACCTCTCCCGACCAAAAATCCAACATACCGGCATCCCCGTCAATAGTGAAAGTCACTTTCTCACCTATCTTGTAGGTGTCTTTTGCTGTGCTCACCTCAAACTGTGGCGCCACCTTATCACCCCAGGTCACTTCTTCCAAGATAGCCTCCCTATTACAGGAAACAAAAAGCGTAAGGCCTAAAATGGTATATAAAATCTTTTTCATAATTATAAGTTTAACGTTTAATCATTGCTTTCCACTACCGTAATTTCCAACTCCTTGATAGTTTCCTTCATTTCCTTGATGGAATGATCCATTCCAACAAATCGAACCTTATAGACGCCGGGGCTAGAAAATACATGAACGTAAGAATCCACTCTTGAGTCCGAATGCGATTTTATAGTTATTGGCTTATCGGGACCTACATCCAGAGGTTTGGAAACCTCAAAAGGGGAAGTCACAAAATATTCCTCAGTATATTTCGTATTCGTATAGGTTACGCCATTATGCTCACTGGTGCTCGCATTGGGCCACATAATAAGAGCACTTCCTCTATTCTCGGATTTCACCGGATTTTTGTCAGCATTGCACGCAGGGTTCAGCAAAAAATCATTGGTCAGATCCGTACTAAAAACATAGGGACCTACATCCGTCACAGCCCTGACGAGGACATCATTAATATACATGATCACCCCGGTAGACCCCTTATCCGGATCAAACTCATACTTGAAGGCAAAGTACATCGGCTTACCTTCTTCCCGTAAATCGGTGACATTGACAATACCGGAAGAAACATAGGGATCCGATGTTCTGTCTAAATGGCATCGATCGGTAATTTCGATCCAGGTCGCAGCTTTGACATCTTCAAATGAACTTCTATTTCCGTTAAAATCGGTAGAAACCCATACCGTCATCAATCCGCCTGTGCGGTTTGGGTAATTGTGTCGACACTGAAATGAAAATTCAATTTCTCCGGGACGGATAATCCTACCTTCTTTATGACCATAATCGTTGCCGAGTTCTCCAGACCAAAAATTCAACATCATCGGACTTCCTTTGACATCAAAAATCACCTCCTCCCCTACAGCATAAGTTGTTTTTTTCGTAGTCACCTCAAAATCAGATGCCGCCCCTACATCCAGAGAGGTTTCACATGAAGTAAAAATCGCAGCACTCAGTACCGCATATATAAACCTTTTCATATTACAAATTTTGGTTTCCATAATTTTACCAGTTAGGATTTTGAACCATAGCACTATTCATCGTAATCTCTACAGACGGAATAGGCCAGATCAAATGCCGCGGGTAAAGGGCATTCACAAATCTATCCCGGCTATAGATATTATCAGCTTTTGGTGGATTAGCGTCCATCATATTCACGACTTTCTTCATTTCTGTGATAAAGATCCCCCAACGGATCAAGTCAGCCTTTCTCATTTGTTCGAATGCAAACTCCCGCATTCTTTCATCACGGATTTCCTGTTCAAACGTTGCTGCATCGGTGGAAGCAGGCAAGTCATACTGGTTTATATTTGTCGCTCCATCGACCAATTTTCCATACGCTCGTCGACGCACCTGATTGACATATTCCAAGGCCGATGTGGTCACCTGCTCGTCCGAGGCGTAAAAATCAGCTTCAGCATACATTAACAAAATATCAGAATAACGCAACAACGGAAAATTCTGTGGGGTTGCACTTGTGGTTTTGGGCAGAAGGGCTTCATATTCCCTTCTCCATTTGGCAGGTTCCCTATCATACAATGAAGATTCAGTCGTAGTCGTTATATTTGTTTTTGCACCGTTTGCACCACTACTTCTATATGTAAAATTGGCTATGGTCCAGTCCCTTCTCACATCCCCCGAACTGTATGTCTTGTACAGCTTTGCCGTCACCTTCAATCCTCCAAAGCCATTACCGGTCTCCGGGTTAGAGCAAAAAGGCCCGTTGTTGAAGCCCACAGTCCCAGTCTCGGTATATGAATCCTGCCTATTTCCCCAAAATTCTACTTCAAAGATACTCTCCTTGATATCATATTCGTCTCTGGCATATTTGATGAAAACATCCGTAAAATCGGGATTCAAAGCATGACCCGCCTCTGCATCCTGAATGACTTTTTCGGCCCAATACCGGGCTTCTTCATATTTAGGTTTTCCTATCTGCAATGGATAGCCTGCCATATACAGGCATACTCTTGCCAGCATACCCCTTACGGCAGATTTACTCACTCGCCCGCCATGACCGATTGCAGTAATGGGTGGAACCATTTCTTCTGCCATCTTAAAATCATCCAATATCTGTTCATACACTTCTGCTACGGTACTTTTGGGTACATTCATATTGGCCGCCCCGTCCTTAGTTGGTTTGAGGAGCAAAGGGACTCCTCCATACATTTGTACGAGTACAAAATAATAATGACCCCGCAGAAATAAGGCCTCTCCTCGTATTCTGTTCCGGCTTATACGAGGTATGTCCGGATTCTTATCAATATTCTCTAACAAAAAATTTGCTCTGTATATACCCTCATAGCAATTTCGCCACACGGTTGCCACATAGCTGTGTGAAGCCGAAAAATTAAAATTCTGGGGCCCTAGCGGACGATTTGCCCTGGCATAATACCCTTCATCTGCCTCATGCCCCATCAGGTACAGCCAAGTGCTTCCATATAAGGCTCCCAATTTGTCGTAGACCCCGATAATGCCTGCCGTGAGCTCTTCTTCTGTATGGTAATAATCAGAAGGCATAATATCGTAAGGGTTTCTTTCTAAAAATTTTTCGCAAGATGTCAGACACAAGACACACAAGCTTACTATCGTGTATTTAAAATATCTTTTCATAGCTTTTACGTATTAAAAGGTTGTATTCAATTTAAATACTACTGTCCTCGCCAAAGGATAGGCTATATAATCAAATCCAGGCATCAAATTTCTGCTACGGGTCGAAACCTCCGGATCCATTCCCGAATAATTTGTCCAAGTGAGCAGATTCTGTGCAGCAACACCGACAGTGACTTTTTTCATATATGCTCTCCTGATCAAGTTGAGTGGCAGATTGTAATTAAGTGCGACGGTTTTCAGCCGCAGGTACGACCCATCCTCAATGACACGTGAAGAATGCCAACCGATCACGCCTTGTCCTTTCGTTCTGAAGATATCCGAGTCGGGATTTTCGGGAGTCCATCTGTTTGCATAGGAAGCGTATTGGTTAAAGTTTGCACGGGTATTCCCATTTCCTTCGAAGCTCAGCCTGTTCGCATTATAGATATTATTTCCATAATTCCATTGCAAGAATACATTGAGCGAGAAATTTTTGTATGTAAAATTATTATTGAAACCTCCCGTATGTATGGGCAGTCCCCGGCCTATAATGGTGAGATCTTTCTCGTCAATGGTCAGATCACCATTCAGATCACGATATTTGATGTCACCAGGCTGTACAAGATCTGAGCCATTGCCTGTCACGTTATTCTTCAAGACATACACACCTTCTGCCGGATTGTCAAAGTCCGCATATTTATAAGTCCCCTCCCATACATACCCGTAAAACAAACCTACGGGCTTGCCAACCTCCGCTATATAAAGCGGATTGGTACTGTATTGGCTGATGAAAGATGGATAACTGAACAGTTTATCCTCCTCTCCGTTTAATGCCAATATTTTTCCTCTGTTGAAACTGATGTTAAAATCTGAATTCCAGGAGAAATTCTTCTTCTTAATATTTTTGGTATTCAAGGTGATCTCTATACCTTCATTTCTAACGGAACCTATATTTTTCATAGCTGTCGCAAATCCTTGACTCGTCGGGATCCGGGCATTCATTAATAAGTCCCGCGTATTTTTTCTATAAAAATCGATCTCTAGGTTTACCTTCTTTTTTAGAAAGCCCAACTCTAAACCCAAATCCATATTTTCGGTGGTTTCCCATTTGATATCCGGTGTAGGCAGGTCGACCACTGCTCCCCACTCCGGAGTACTGTTGCCCCAGGAATATGCTGCAGCATTCGGAAGCGTAACAAGTGGGAAACGGGTATATTCACCGATTCTATTGTTGCCATTCAGACCATAACTAAATCTCATTTTTGAAGAAGTCACGAATTGCTGTTTCTTAAACCATTTTTCCCGATCCATATTCCAACCCAAGGCCATCGCCGGAAAATATCCCCACCTGTTTGCCACTGAAAATTTTGAAGACGCGTCTGCCCGCATCGTTGCAGTAAAGATATATTTGGACTTATAGCTATAATCTGCCCTTCCAAAAACTGAAAACAGCGCATAGTCCCTCCAGGTAGATCTGATGGTCAAAGGTATGCCTTGATTCATACCGGCCATCCCCAAAGATTCGTTGGGTATTTTCTGCGCAGCGTAGCCATACGTTTTATACATAGATTCCTGTACCTCCAAACCTCCCAAAGCCGTTATTTTATGGGACCGCTTATACGTTTTGTTAAAGTTCAACGTCGTATTGTTGGACCAGGTGATCCGCTCCCCATTATTGACCGAAGCATTGATACCTCTGATATTTAGAATACTTCTTAAATTCCCCTGTGGTGTCTTTGAATTATAGAATGCCTCTGTCCGGGACATACTGGTAAATAAAGTACCTGTACTTCGTAAGGTCAAACTAGGAATAATCTTGTAAGACACGGAACCATTTGCCGAAATATCCGTTGTATATTTAGGATTATATATATTGGATTGGGTAACAACTGGGTTGAGCCTTGAATCGTATTGGGTGATCATATCCTCATCGGCTTCCTCTTCCCATACATCTTCATCTTCATCAAATGCCTTTCCTGTCGTCGGTCTGTATGCCCAGGCTCTCGCCAATAATGCCGAAGTAACCGTACCCCCGTCACCTTCTCGTATGGTCCCTCCCCAGGCTTTACGTTTGCTGATCGAGACATTGATACTGGCATCTATTTTTTTACTGATATTCTGATTTAAAGATACCCTGCCGGCATACCTGTTATAACCCGTGTTGAGTATGATACCTTCCTGATTGTATATATTCCCAGAGATAGCGTATCGTGTCGATGAATTCCCTCCCCGTACGGCGATGTTGTGCCTCCTGTTTAATGAAACTCTGAAAATTGCACTCTGCCAATCCATCCCTTTGACATTCTTATAATCCTCAACCGTTCTGTTGTTGCTCAGGTACCTGGTGGTTGCATTGGATGGATTCCATTCATATTGATACTTTACAAATTCATAAGGACTCATCAGTTCTACAAGATTTTGCACCTGCTGCACACCCAGTGTATTATTGAAAGTCACGACTGGAGCACCTATCTGCCCCTTTTTGGTTTCGATCACAATAACCCCATTGGCACCTCTGGCTCCATAAATGCTCGTCGCGGAAGCATCCTTTAGTATATTAATGGACTCGATATCGTCCGGATTCAAACTTGAACTTGAATACTCTTCCACCGGAAAGCCATCAATGACATAGAGCGGAGAGTTATCCTGTGTCAGCGAATTTCCTCCACGGATCACGATACTTAGTTCATCTCCGGGTTGACCATCGTCAGCAGATATATTCACACCGGCTATACGCCCTTGCAAGGCTTCGGCTATATTGCCAACCGGTGCCTTTTCTACGTCCTCCATATTGACTTGTGAGACAGCTCCCGTAAGGTCGATCTTATTGATTTCCTGCCCATACCCTACGACGACCACATCCAGATTCTGCTCGTTGAGGCGCATGTTGATATCTATGTTTTTTCTATTGCCGACTCTAACTTCTTGACTTTCATAACCTACATAAG
Source organism: Parapedobacter sp. SGR-10 (assembly GCF_011030405.1). GTDB lineage: Bacteria > Bacteroidota > Bacteroidia > Sphingobacteriales > Sphingobacteriaceae > Sphingobacterium. The sequence continues at coordinate 123,140 of NZ_JAAJTJ010000003.1, read as the reverse complement.
AGAAAACCAGTATGGAATTTTCGCTTTTTACAGTGATACTGTAGCTACCGTTTGCACTAGCGGCTACTCGACGGTTCTCCCCTTTGGCATAGACCGAGGCCCCGGGCAAAGGTTCTCCATTTTCATTGACGATCTTACCGCTGATCCTAACCGTTTGGCTTTCTATCGTCTTAGGGAGCTTCTCTTTGACAACCACTGTTTTTTCTTCAATCTGGAAATAAAGGGCTTGGTTTTCAAAACACGTGTTGAGCACGTCCACCATTTCCTTATTTTCTACGTCAATACTGACAGGGTTTGACTTTTTGAGCATTTCTTTGGTGTACAAAAAGTTATACCCTGTTTGCTCTTTTATCTTGAACAATACATCGGCCAAAGAGGCATTCTTCAAAGACAACGTAATTTTTTGTGCGTACCCTAAAGCACTGACTTGCATTAATCCGGCAATTAGAAATACAATGGTTAGTTTCATGACCAGCAAGGGTTTAATTATGGCACGAGGGATGACATGCCATACATGATTACAAAATTTCATACATTTGAAAAGTTTGGATATAAGTTTAAGTTTATAATGTAACTACATAATCTAAAGGCCTATCCAAATACTCTACCGGAAGTGGTTCCAAGCACTTCCGGTTATTTCTGACAAACCTTGGATTGATTGGACAAATCAAGGCATAACGATAATCCTCCTTCCTTTTATTTCAAAATGAACAGTTCCTGTCAATTCCAACATTCGAAGTACCTTAGATACATTTTCGAATCTGGAAATCGTACCGACATAACCTTGATCGACAAAATCCTTGTGATAATCAATCTCCACATCATACCAGCGACTAATCTTATTCATAATTGTTGTTATATTTTCGCCGCTGAAATTAAAATAACCATTTTTCCAAGCAATTACGTCATCTTCAAGGCCTATCTTCAAGACTTTCAGTTGTCCCTGGGACAATATGCTCTGTTGGCCAGGCTTGAGGACGACCTGCTGGCCAAAGGCAGATATGCTAACCGAGCCTTCCAACAGGGAAGTCCGTACAGTGGATTCCTCTGGATAGGCATTGACATTAAAATGTGTACCCAATACCTCTATAGCCTGATCGATAGTTTTCACTGTGAAAGGCTTGTTTTTATATTTGGCAACTTCAAAATAAACCTCTCCGGTGACCTCTACCAAACGCTCCTTAGCACCGAATAACGCCGGGAATTTCAAAGAGGACGCCGCATTCAGCCACACTTTAGTTCCATCAGGCAAGTTGATTTGGTATTGTCCTCCTTTTGGGGTTTCTATGGTATTATAGGACTCCAGCTCAATCGTCGAAGCCCCCGGGATAAGATCGTACACCAACTGCCCATCTTCGGTTTTTCGGATGTACACACCAGCTTGTTCCGCCAGTAGTCCGTAGTTTGAGTTATCCAGATCTATCTTGGATCCATCCGAAAGGGTCAGCACCGCTTTATTACTGCCGGGTATGATGTCACTTTTATAAACAGTGACTTGATCTTTGGTTTCGAGCTTGGTATAAGAAAGATAAAAAAGAAAGGTAAAGCCAGCAACCACTGCTGCCGCAGCTGCTCCATACCATACGATTTTCGATTTTCTACGTTTGACCGTTCTCAACTCATGCCAAATCTGATCTTCTGTTTCAAAAAAATCTATAGGACTGCTTTCTACAGTATCTCTTTCTATACTTTCTTTCAGATACCAACTTTCTATGACTGCCTTTTCTTCGGCGGTACATGTCCCGTTCAGGTATTTTTTTATGAGTTGTCTGGCCTTTTTATATTCCATTTATAATCGATCTCTTATCGTGGGTTTATATATACGTAGGTTTGCTCCATCAAAAGTGGTAGATAGAAAATATTTTTTTTGAATAAATTGTTAATGGGACTCCTTAAAAACGGAAGAGATCATAAAGCATAAGCAGGTATAACCCAAACTTCGGGCGAAGTATCTTCATAGCGTTATATATCTGCTTTTTGACCGTTTGATTCGAAATATTGAGTTGTTCAGCTATTTCTTTATACGAGAGGTCCTGCTCTCTGCTCAAGACGAATATTTCACGCATTTTGGCAGGCAGGGCATTGGTTTCTCTTTCGATTTGCAGCGCCAGTTCCTTTTGTAGCCAGATATTATCTGTCGTGTACTCACCCTGATCTATAAACTTTTCAAGAGATTGCAGGTAGTTACCCTGCACCTTCCCTCTATCTATAAAATCGAATATCTTGTACCTTACTACACCATATAGATACGAAGACAGCTTGGTATGGATATCGAGATTATCTCTTTTCGTCCATAAAGCCGCAAATACATCTTGTACGATATCCTTTGCCGCTTCGTCATCCTGGAGCATTTTGCGGGCATGTTGAAATAAGATACCCCAATACCTTTTGTAGATTTCGGAATATGCAGACTCATCTCCTTGTTTGGTGAGTTGAATCAATTCATTATCGCTAGGCGCCTTGCGGATCATCGTTTATTTCTGGTATAAAATTAGGTTCGTTTTCAAAAACGGTTACGTAACCGTAAACGTACGAAAGTTATTATAGAATGACAAAAAAATAAATAAATAAATTTTAAGCTAATTCAAGTTTCATCATGACATCGGTCTGCTCGTCATCGCCTAACTTGAAAATATGCTTGTCGAACGCTACAAAACCGTTCTTTTGGTAAAAACGAATGGCTCGCTGATTCTCTTCCCAAACGCCTAGCCAGACATAAGGAGTTTTTTTCTGTTTGGCGATTTCAAGCGCTTTTTCGTAGAGCATTTGTCCGACTTTCTTACCATGAAACGCTCTCAACACGTAAATCCGTTCGATTTCAAGAGCTTCTTCATCTTTGAGCTCAGTTTGGGATGCTCCAAAGTTGATTTTCAAATAACCAATCACCTTGTTTTTGAAGAGGGCGAAGTAAAACTCAGAACCTACATTGCTCAACTCATCCATTAGTTTTTCATGGGAAAACCCTTCATCCAAATATTTTGACATATTTTCTTCCGTGTTGCTTGAAGAAAATGTTTCCGAAAACGTCTCTCTACCTATGTATTGCAATTGATCTATGTCGTTTAGGGTTGCTTTTTTTATGTTTATACTTTCCACTTCCATGCTGTTTTCTCTGTATCGCCAATTTACAAATTTTTCAGTTAAACAATTAACACTTAATCCCAAAACCCGCATCCAAACATTAAATCTCGAAAACCCCACAAAATGCTATATTTGTCTTATCATAGTATCATTGACCCATGCGTATACTTCACACTGCAGACTGGCATCTTGGTAAGCGATTGGACAACTTCTCACGCTTGGACGAACAGGTATTGGTTATGGACGAAATTGTCGAAAAAGCCGATCTCTATCAAACAGACCTTGTCATCGTCGCCGGAGACCTCTTTGATACCTTCCACCCGGGTACAGAAGCGATAGATCTGTTTTACAAGACATTGAAAAGGTTGGCAAAAGGAGGTGCACGTCCCGTCATTGCCATCTCTGGCAATCATGATTCTCCGGCTCTTATCGATGCACCCGACCCTTTGGCCAGGGAATGCGGCATTATATTGATTGGGCACCCACAAGCCGTGGTAAATCCAATAAAGTTACCGGATTTTGAAATCACGCAATCCGCACCGGGCGTCATCGAGATCAAACTGAACCGTTTTTCGTACCCTATACGCATTATACATACGGCCTACGCGAACGAATTGAGATTAAAACAATACCTAGGTGAGGACAAAAGCGAAGCCTTAAACACAGTATTGGCCAAGCACTGGAAAGATATCGCCGATACATACTGCGACGCTAATGGCGTCAACATACTAGCAGCCCATCTGTACATGAACAAAAGAGGCACTCCGCTATTGGAAGAGCCCGAGGGTGAGAAACCTATCAAAATTGGAAACGCAGACCTGATCTATACCGATTGTATCCCTCCCCAAATACAGTACACTGCATTGGGCCATATCCATAGGTATTTTCCGGTCGAATCTACTGAAAAACCGGTCATCTATAGCTCTTCGCCATTAAGCTACAGCTTCAGTGAAGCCGGACAGACCAAATACATCGTACTCGTAGACGCTGTACCCAACCAACCTGTACATCACGAAAAGATAGCTCTGGAACGAGGAAGGACACTTCATCGTAAAACTTTCCACGACACCGAACAGGCACTGACTTGGCTACAAGAAAACCCATATACATTGGTCGAACTGACGTTGGTATCGGACACCTTTCTCAAAGCCGAAGAACGTAATCTACTCTATAAGGCCCACGACGGCATTATCCACCTTATCCCCGTGATCACGAACAAAGAGGAAAAACAAGACAGTAGCACGGTGATCAATCTGGATCAAGACATCAAAAGCCTATTCAAGGATTACTTCAAGAGCAAGAACAACCAACTGGAACCCAACAATGAAATAATGGATATATTCAACGAAATAGTACATAAGGTATAATCAATACAATCGTAAATCCACAATCGTAAATCGTAAATGATCCCCATTCGCCTGACCATAGAAGGACTTTACTCGTACCAAGAGAGACAGACCATAGACTTTGCTCATCTGGTCGATGCAGGACTGTTTGGCATATTCGGTGCCGTAGGCTCTGGCAAATCTTCCATATTGGAAGCCGTGACCTTTGCCCTATATGGAGAGACTGAAAGACTCAATCTGCGGGAAAAACGATATTACAACATGATGAACCTCAAGTCCAACCGTGCCTATATCGAATTTGATTTTATCAATTTTGAAAATAGATTGTTTCGGGCGACAAGAGAATTCAAACGAAATTCCAAGAATTTTGAAGATGTCAAAAGTTCCGTTGTACAATTCTATGAGTCGAGAGGTGGACATTGGATACCCATCGAACATACCCAGGCCTCGGACATCATTGGATTGAGTTACGACAACTTCAAACGTACCATTATCATTCCACAAGGACAATTCAAGGAGTTTATTGAATTGGGACCTACCGACAGGACCAAAATGATGAAAGAGATCTTTCATCTCCAAAAATACGACCTGCAGGACAATGCCAGCAAACTGATCGCAAGCAACAAATCCGAATTGGATCAGTTGGAGGGAAAACTATCCGGCTTTGAGGAAGTTTCCGAAGAGGCCATTGTGGACATACAGCAAAAACTATCGATCGAGAAGGAAAATCAACAAAAGATCACCGAAAATTTCAATCGTATCAATGAAGAATTCCAACAGATAAGAACCCTCAAAGAAGAAGCCGATATACTGGCACAGAATTTAACAGCATTCAAGACCCTAGAGCAAAAGAAGCCCGATATTGAGCAAAAAAAACGAGAATTTGACAAATACGAAAGAGTATTTCAGCTTTTCAATGCCTCAATGGCAGAAAAAAGTATAATTGAAAAGGGGATTGCCCAAAAATCTTTCGAGAGTGAGCAACAGCAAACGGAATTTGACGAAACAAACCGAACGATAAAAGAACTGGAAGATAAGGTCAACGCCCTAAAACCCGAATATGACACCCTTGATCAACAAAAGCAGCAAGTGGCGGATCTAGCCATTATCATCAAGCTCAAAGAACTCGAAGAAAAGATAAAAGAAGCACAAAACAGAACCGCAAAAGGCAGAAATGCCGTCGAAGATTACCAAAATAGAGCATCAGAAGCCGACACGGTACTGAAATCCAAAATACAGGAATTGGAAGAACTGAAAAAGCGGCGCACGGATGCCGAACTATTGATGACCGTCTCCTCTTGGTATCAGACATATAGATCGCTATCAGATTCCCTTTCCAAGTTGCAGATCGACCTCTCCAAAAACAAGGATGAGATCAAGGCACTGGATACCCAATTGCAGGAATTGGGTGTAACCCCCAGTAATTTGGGCACATTCTTTGACGAAAGAGCCAAACTCTTGGTCAGCAACATCAAAGAAGCCGAAAAAACAGAAAGACAGCTTTTGGTAGAGGATCGTCTGGCACAATATGCCCATACCCTGCACGACGGCGAACCCTGTCCACTGTGTGGCGCTTTAGAGCACCCCCACATTGCTTCGGGCGAAGATGCCTCCGCCAGAATCCAGGAAGTCAAAGCGCAATTGACCGCACTGAACAGGCAAAAGGACGAACAGATCCAGCTCAAGGCCAAGGCCGAAAACATCGTTCATACCCAAATACGTTATCAAAATCAGATCAACCTACTGCAATCCGAAGCTGATCAGATCAACCAACAGATCAGCCTGCACAAAGAAAAATTCATCTGGCCCGAATTTGACATGGAAAATACGGCTAGCTTTGAGAAAAGAGCAAAAGAAGCAAAAGAGGTAAACAACGCTATTTCGGTTTTGGAAGAAATCATCCACGCAAAACGCCAAGAACTGGATAATATTCGAAAAGATTTGGAGAAATTCGACAAAGCTTTACAAGACATAGAACTGATAGAAGCAAGGAGTACAGCCGAATTTGACACGACCATAGGTCATCTGAAAACATTGGTCTATGATGACTTTGCGACAACGACAAAGGAAGAAATCAATATGCGCCATGCGCAACTCATACAAAGTACAGAAAGACTAGAACGTATCTATAAAGAAACAGAACGGGCTCTAAACACGCAAAACATACGTTTTGCGGCCCTTAAAGCAGCTCTTGATTCGACAAAAAAGGCTTTAAACGATTACCGTAGTAAGCTGCAAGACATCAACGACCGCATTGCACATGATATGCATCAGAATGGTTTCCAGCAATTCGATGAGATTGTAGCCATTCTACATAAAAAAATCGATGCCAAACAAGTCCGCCAGGAATTTGAACAATTCACTGTCGCGTACGAAACATTGAAGAACAAGATTAACGAGCAACGTGCGAAGTTCGAGAAAACACCTTTCAATCAAGAAATATTTGAACAGAAACAAACTACTTTGAACAATGCCCGGCAAGAATGGGACAGCATCAACAGCACGGTGACCAAACTGACTGTAGAGCACAGCCGTCTCCAACAAGCCTACCTCAGCAAAAAAGAATTGTTGCAACGACAGGGGGTATTACAAAAACGTGCGGAAAACCTAAAGACTATTTTCAACATGCTCAAAGGCAATGGCTTCGTACAGTATGTTTCCTCCATATTTCTCCGTCAGCTCTGCGACAATGCCAACACGCGTTTCCACCGCATGACCCGCAATCAGCTCAGCCTAACCTTGAACGAGAACAACGATTTCGAAATCATCGATTACCTCAATGAAGGCAAAAGTCGAAGTGTCAAGACATTGTCCGGCGGACAAGCCTTCCAAGTATCACTAAGCCTGGCACTGGCATTAGCAGAGAGTGTGCAATCCAACGCCAAGGCAGATAAAAACTTTTTCTTTATCGACGAAGGCTTTGGCACACAGGATAATGAATCCATCAACATCGTCTTCGAAACTTTGCTATCCCTGCAACGCGAAAATCGTATTGTCGGCATCATATCGCATGTGGAAGAATTGAAAGAACGCATACCGGCATCCATCACCGTGACAAAGGACGAAAAAAAGGGAAGTATTATTGCAACGAATGAGAATTGACGATTGTAGATTGCGGATTGACGATTGTAGATTCAACAATCGTCAATCAAAAATCGTAAATCGTAAATCATTTCTTCCCTCTCATCGTTTTAATTTTAATAGAAGAGACAACTATTGCTAAAATTTCATTTAGCTCACATTTTAACATCGCAACTCTTTTTGCCTCCACAAGTTTACTTTCTTCTAAAATTTCCAACCAAAATATCGTTTCATCCGTTTCTTCTTCCACTATTTTGAGCTTATTGATAAAATCCGCAGGAGATTTAGCCCTACATGCCGCCCTATAATTAGCTCCGATCGAAGTAGAGCTCCGAACAATTTGTTTGGCAATCACCCAAGAAGATGTTTTGTTAGGCAATTCGTCAATAAGAATTATTATTTCCAATCCGATTTTCTTGGTTCGTATTTTAATTTGCTCTTTCATAATCTTTTAGATTTACAAATCACAAGCTACAAATTATAATTACAAAACCCAAAATCGTAAATCCACAATCGCAAATCGTCAATAAAAAAGCCAAAATCAAGCTTATCATACTCAATCTTGGCCTTTGTACTTTTTTACTTCTACTTTTTTACTTTATTTAATATGTATAGTCTTCATGTTCTTGGTCGAAGGTGAAGAACTGCTTCCTGTGTTACCAGTATAATATTTCATTGCCTCAGGAATATACTTCTGCAATTCCGTTATACGTCTGGCATCGCTAGGGTGAGTACTCAAAAATTCCGGAGGTGTGCTTCCATTATCTGCTTTAGCACCAGCCATTCTTTCCCAAAATGTAATTGCTGCGTTCGGATCATATCCTGCCATTGCCATGATGATCAAACCCGCCCGATCTGCTGCAAGTTCATCCTTACGAGAGAAGGACAGCATACCTACAGGAGCTCCGATACCATAGGCCTGGTTGAAAATAGATACCCATTGACTATTCGACATTTGGCTTGCCGCTCCCAACATCTGAGCACCCATTTGCAAGGCCATCTGATTGGAAATCTGTGCCACAGAATGTTCCTCAATAGCATGGGCAATTTCGTGTCCCATGACCGTAGCCAACCCCGCATCCGTACCTGTCAAAGGCAATATCCCTGTATAAACTGCCACCTTACCACCTGGCATACACCAAGCATTCACATCACTACTTTGCACTAGATTAAATTCCCAATTGAAATTATACTGATCCGCGACACCCTTTTGTTGCAGATATTTCATGGTCGCAGCTGCGATATTATTGCCTACACGCTTGACAGCGGTAGCTTCAGCAGTACCTGTGATAACCTTTGTATTGGCGTCACTCAGAAATTCTTTATAAGCCAAAGAAGCCTGATCGTTGATCGTTTGGCTATCCACAAGTTTCAAATACTTCCGCCCTGTGATAGCAGAGGTAGCACAGCCTGCCAACACAGCAGCTACGAGTGCAAAAACTGTATATTTAAAATACTTTTTCATAATTATTAAATCTCTTATTTCTATTTTATTTACCAGAATCCAAAATCCCCAATCGTAAATCATCAATCGTAAATCCACAATTGTAAATCGTAAATCCCCAATCTACATTACTTGTACAATTCTAATGCCTAAAGGTTTAATCCTTACTCTTTTTTTTGAATAAATAAATTTTGGATTCATGCCCCTTGAGCAATCGCTCTATATTCTTTTGATGCGTGATCAATATCAATGTACATATAGCAATTGCATAAAGCATGATGGACGGCACGGAAGTTTTGAATACTAAGGCTAGACTAAGTGGAAATGTAAAACCAGCAGAGATAGAGCTCAATGAAACATAGTGTGTAATCAACAGGCACAAAAGGAATACAGATACACAGCACAAAGCCGCAGGCCAATGTATGGCCAGCACCATACCAAACAGAGTAGCTACCCCTTTTCCTCCTCTAAATCCGGCAAAAACAGGAAATAAATGCCCCAATACGGCAATAACACCCAGAGCCAGCTGAAAGTTTACAAAATGAGGTGAACGCGGATCTCCCACAATGGACGAATCCAGCAAAAAAGGCAGATTGGTCGCTGTCCAACCTTTCAATATATCTATTATCATCACCACAGATCCTGCTTTCTTCCCCAGTACGCGAAAGGTATTGGTCGCACCCGCATTTCCACTTCCATATTCCCGTACATCCACACCATAAAATGCTTGCCCAAACCATACCGCTGTCGGAATGGAGCCAAACAGGTATGCCAATATCACTATGCCTACTAAATAAATAGATATCATCAAACTATATGCTTACACCAACTTTGCTTTCAAACTCAGATCCATGTTGTACACAGAATGCGTCAATGCACCGACCGAAACATAATCTACACCGGCCAATGCATAATCGCGAACCGTTTCCAAATTAATTCCTCCTGATGCTTCCGTCACCATTTTTCCATCAACCAAGGCAACAGCTTTGCGCACATCCTCAGGCGTAAAGTTATCAAACATCACCCGATCCACCCCATCACAGGACAGCAATTCCTTCAATTCTTCGAAATTACGAACCTCTACCTCAATGGGAATAGCCATTCCTTTTTCTTTTTTATAGTGCAGTGCGTTTTGTACAGCTTGAGCTATACCACCGGCATAATCCACATGGTTATCCTTGATCAGTATCATATCGTACAAGCCAAAGCGATGATTTACCCCTCCTCCTATAGAAACTGCCTTTTTCTCCAGAAAACGCAATAGAGGAGTCGTCTTGCGGGTATCCAATACCTGGGTGGACGTTCCGGACAAAGCCTTTACATACAAGGAAGTTTTTGTGGCAATGGCCGACATGCGCTGCATGACATTCAACACCAAACGCTCCGCTTTGAGTATACTATGGATATTTCCTTTCACAAACAGTACAATATCTCCCACAGTAACCTTATTTCCATCGGAAATAAAAACTTGCACATCTAGGTCGGCATCTACAATTTTAAAAATTTCTGCCCCAACATCTACCCCCGCAATGACACCATCCTCTTTGACCAACAACTTTGCTTCACCCAGTTTATCGATTGGCAATGAAGACAACGAGGTATGATCTCCATCTCCAACATCTTCTTTTAGAGACAATTGAACAAAATCTACTAATTTTGTTTTAAAAGCTTCATCCATATTAACCCTCAAAATATTAAGCTAAGATGAAGAAAATTATATTATTCTAAAAGTAGAATATGAAAAAAACATCACTCCGATCCCCAATCGTAAATCTAAAATCACAAATCCAAAATCGTAAATCTCTACAATCTACAACAAAAATATACACCCCGTACCCTACCTTGCATATAAGTAGAAAAACACGTAATTTTGTGTGTGGATAATCTCAATCAAAATAAAGTCGCCCTACTGATCCTGGATGGACTAGGGTATGGTAAAAATGACGAATCAAATGCGGTAATGGCCGCCAAAACGCCTTTCTTGGATCATTTACTCGCCACATATCCAAATTCGAAACTGGAAGCTTCGGGCGAAGCCGTAGGCCTACCCGAAGGGCAAATGGGCAATTCGGAAGTAGGGCACATGAACCTAGGAGCCGGCAGAGTGGTGTACCAAGAATTAGGGCGTATTCATAAAGCCGCACGTGAAGGGCTGTTCGAAACACACCAAGTCATTCAGGATGCATTCAAGTATGCATTGGACCACAATAAAAAGATACATTTTATAGGTCTGCTATCCGACGGTGGAGTGCATGCCCATATCGATCACCTCAAAGCATTATGCGACGCCGCAAAAGTTGCCGGATTGGGAAGTGGGCAAGTGTTTGTCCACGCTTTTTTGGATGGCCGCGACACCGACCCGAATGGCGGCAAACAATATGTCCAGTCTTTGGCCAATCATTTAACCCACTCGGTGGGCACAATAGCATCTGCCGTAGGAAGATATTATGCGATGGACCGGGACAATCGTTGGGAAAGAGTCAAGGTAGCCTATGATCTGCTGACCAAAGGTGTAGGAACACCTTCTGTCGATCTGGTCGAATCCATTCAGCAGTCTTACGACAGCGGTATCACTGACGAATTTCTAAAACCGATCGTAATGGTCGATACCGATGGACAGCCTTTGGCTACCATAGAAGAAGGAGACGTCGTGTTCTGTTTCAATTTCCGTACCGACAGAGGTCGGGAAATTACCATTGCATTGACCCAACAGGATTTCCCCGAGTACGACATGAAAGCACTCGACCTCTACTATGTCACCATGACCTCATACGATGACACATTCAAGAATGTGAAAGTTGTTTTCCAAAAAGACAATCTTTCCAATACATTGGGTGAAGTCCTGGCAGCTCAAGGAAAAAGCCAGACACGTATAGCCGAAACCGAAAAATATCCACATGTCACATTTTTCTTTTCCGGAGGTCGGGAGACTGAATTTGAAAAGGAAGGTCGTATACTGATCCCTTCGCCCAAAGTGGCTACCTACGATCTGCAACCCGAAATGAGCGCACAAGGTATAACTGAAGCCATCTGTAGCGATATGGAGACAAACAAACCGGACTTTATCTGCCTCAATTTTGCCAACCCTGATATGGTCGGACATACCGGCGTATTTGAAGCCGTTGTAAAGGCCGTAGAAACCGTGGATCGGTGCACACAAAAAGTTGTGGAAACAGGTTTGGCAAATGGGTATTCCTTTATCATATTGGCCGATCACGGCAATTCGGAATACATGATCAATGAGGATGGCAGTATCAATACGGCCCACACCACCAACTTGGTTCCTTGTATTTTGATCGACAAAAAATTCAAACACATAAAGGATGGAAAATTGGGCGATGTGGCTCCTACCGTATTGAGCCTACTAGGCTTGAATATTCCTGCCGAAATGACCGGAAATGTATTGGTGGATTAAAAAAATATCTAGACTACAGAGGATAGCAGTAGGAATATTTGTTTCTACTGCATCTTTTTTTGCCTGTACGGCAACAAACCCTATCAAACAGGCACATACCGAAGAAAAGCAATTTGACATACCTGCATTTTTCCAGCAGGAGATCCAACATCTCTCCGAAACTAAAAAAGAAATCAGCAAAACGGTAGCGAAGGATTCTTCTGCGGAAACAAAAAAGATACTTATCCAAGATTGGGAGAAAGAATTATCTGCGTTTTCTTCCATCGATCTCAACAAAACCGCTTACATAGGCCATATCAACAAGGATTCTTCAGATCATCTCGTCAAACTCACGTTAGACGATCCCACAGCCGATATATCGGCTGTTCATATCCGTTACGATGAACACAACAATCCTTCCGGGATCCTTATCTTCAAAAAAATCAACAATCTGCTTTATCAAACGACAGAAAGCCTATCCTACCAAAAGGACAAAGGGTACAAAATCGAGAAACAGCAGGATGTGTGGTTGTTGGGATCCAATCATTACACCATCGAAGGGAAGTTTTAATAAAATCAAACCCATAGGGCTTTTTGCAAACAAGACTGCCTAAAAATCATAGACAGCCTTGTTCTATAGCAATAATCTTTACCTTACTAGGCTTGATTGCGACGAATGATATTCAATGCGCCACCGGCCTTGAACCACTCGATCTGTTGTGCATTGTATGTATGGTTTACCAAGATTTGCTCTTGCGAACCATCGGCATGGTGTAACACCAATGTCAACGGTTTTCCAGGAGCAAACTCAGTCAAACCGATAATATCGATGGTGTCGTCTTCTTGAATCTTATCATAATCATCCTTATCTTCAAACGTCAACGCCAACATACCTTGTTTTTTCAAATTCGTTTCGTGGATACGGGCAAAGGATTTGACCAATACAGCACGTACGCCCAAGTGACGGGGCTCCATTGCCGCATGTTCGCGGGAAGAACCTTCACCATAGTTTTCATCACCGACAACGATAGAGCCAATACCCGCTGCTTTGTAAGCACGTTGCGTAGCCGGTACCGGTCCGTATTCTCCAGTCAATTGATTTTTGACCGAATCCGTTTTGTCGTTGAAAAAATTGACCGCACCGATCAATAGGTTATTGGAAATATTGTCCAAGTGTCCACGGTATTTTAACCAAGGTCCTGCCATCGAAATGTGGTCTGTGGTACATTTACCTTTGGCTTTGATCAATAGTTTCAAACCTGTCAAGTCCGTACCTTCCCAAGCAGCAAAAGGTGCCAACAATTGGAGACGATCCGAAGTAGGTGATACATCTACCGTTACCGAAGAACCGTCTGCGGCCGGAGCTTGGTATCCCGGATCCTCTACATCAAATCCTTTTGCCGGTAATTCGTCACCGGTAGGTGGATCCAATTTTACCTGTTCACCATTCTTGTTGGTCAACGTATCTGTAACGGGGTTGAAGCCCAAATCTCCGGAGATCGCAATAGCGGCTACCATTTCTGGAGAAGTAACAAATGCATACGTATTAGGGTTACCATCAGCACGTTTCGCAAAGTTACGGTTGAACGAGTGTACAATGGTATTTTTCTCTTGTTTGTCCGCTCCGGCACGATCCCACATACCGATACATGGACCACATGCATTGGTAAAGATCGTCGCGTTGAGATCCTCGAAAGTTTTCAGCAAACCGTCACGATCAGCGGTATAGCGTACTTGCTCCGAACCTGGGTTGATACCAAATTCTGCTTTGGTCTCCAATCCCTTCTCTACAGCTTGACGAGCGATAGAAGCCGCACGGGACAAATCTTCATAAGAAGAGTTTGTACACGACCCGATCAATCCCCACTCTACTCGTGTAGGCCAACCGTTTTTCACCGCTTCTTCACGCATACGTGAAATAGGTGTGTACAGATCCGGGGTGAAAGGCCCGTTCAATGACGGCTCCAATTCGGACAGGTTGATCTCAATGACTTGATCAAAATATCTTTCCGGATCAGCATATACTTCTGGATCTGCTGTCAAGTGTGATTTGATCGCATTCGCGGCATCAGCCACTGCTGCACGTCCGGTAGCGCGTAGATAACGTTCCATCGATTCATCGTAGCCAAATGTAGAAGTTGTCGCTCCGATTTCTGCTCCCATGTTACAGATCGTACCTTTACCGGTACAAGACAAAGATTCAGCACCTTCACCAAAATATTCGACAATAGCGCCCGTACCACCTTTTACGGTAAGAATACCCGCTACTTTAAGAATTACATCTTTTGGTGCGGCCCATCCCGACAATCTACCGGTCAATTTAATACCGATCAGTTTGGGGAATTTAAGTTCCCAAGGAAGACCTGCCATCACATCACAGGCATCTGCACCACCGACACCGATAGCCACCATACCCAAGCCTCCCGCATTGACCGTATGTGAGTCCGTACCGATCATCATCCCTCCGGGGAAAGCATAATTTTCCAATACAACCTGGTGGATAATACCCGCACCTGGTCTCCAGAAACCTATACCGTACTTATTTGAAACCGAGCTCAAAAAATTGAACACTTCTGAACTTTCCTGCTTCGCACGGGACAAATCCTGTTCGGCACCATCACGGGCCTGGATCAAGTGGTCACAGTGTACCGTGGAAGGTACAGCAACCTTGGGACGTCCGGCTTGCATGAATTGCAATAAAGCCATTTGTGCCGTTGCGTCCTGCATAGCTACACGGTCTGGTGCAAAATCCACGTAAGATTTACCACGCTCGTAGGCCTCAGTCGCGTTTCCGTCCCAAAGGTGAGCATATAAAATTTTCTCTGAAAGTGTCAGTGGTTTATGCACAACCCGACGAGCAGCAGTTATACGCTCCTCGTATTGCGAATAAACTTTCTTAATCATGTCTAAATCAAATGCCATATCTCTCTAAATAATTCATTTATAAATAAATCAACTTAGCGAAAGTTACGAAAAAATGTGGTAAATATCAAATTGCTTTACAAGAGTACTTAGTATGTTAAGCAACAAAAAAACACCCGAAATTCGTATGAATTTCGGGTGCAGGCATAATGAAGACCGAAACTATTTACAACTAATGAACCAATTGCTTGTTTGACGGTGTAAATTTAGTCAGGTCAATATCGGCTACTGCCGCTTTATATTCTTCGATGGTTGGGATTCTTCCCAAAATTGCGGACAAGACGACAACCGGAGTAGAAGCTAACAAAGATTCACCTTTTTTGCGTTCGGAATCTTCTACTACACGGCCTTGGAAAAGACGGGTTGAAGTAGCCATGACCGTATCCCCTTTCTCCGCTTTTTCCTGATTACCCATACACAGGTTACAGCCCGGACGTTCCAGATACATCATATTTTCGTATTCGGTACGAGCCACAGCTTTCGGAACAGCATCGTTAAACTCAAATCCGGAATATTTTTCCAACAATTCCCAGTCACCTTCTTCCTTTAGTTCGTCGATGATATTGTAAGTCGGCGCAGCCACCACAAGTGGCGCATTAAATTTCACTTCACCTTTCAATGCCTCTAAATTACGGAGCATTTTGGAAACGATTTTCAAATCGCCTTTGTGCACCATGCAAGAACCAACGAATCCAAGATCCACTTTTTTATCACCACCATAGTAGGTCAAATCACGAATCGTATCGTGCGTATAGCGTTTAGAAACATCTTCATTGTTGACATCCGGATCCGCAATCATCGGCTCGTCGATAATATCCAGATCAATGACTACTTCCGCATAGTATTTTGCATTGGCATCTGGTTTCAATGCCGGTATCTCACCCGATTTAATTTCTTCAATACGTTTGTTCGCCTTATTAATCAGACCTTGGAGTACCGCATTTTTGTTGTCCATTCCTTTGTCGATCATGATCTGGATTCTGCTTTTTGCGATTTCCAATGATTCGATCAAGGTATCATCCTCCGAAATACAGATAGAAGCTTTCGCTTTCATTTCTGCGGTCCAGTCGGTAAACGTAAAAGCTTGATCAGCTGGAAGCGTTCCGATGTGAACTTCAATGACCCTGCCTTGAAATACGTTTTCACCACCAAATTGTTGAAGCATTTGAGCTTGAGTCGCGTGAACCACATCACGAAAATCCATATAGTCTTTCATTTTTCCTTTGAAAGTTACTTTCACGGATTCCGGGATCGGCATAGATGCCTCGCCTGTTGCCAAAGCAAGTGCAACCGTACCTGAATCCGCTCCGAAAGCTACCCCTTTGGACATCCGTGTATGTGAGTCACCACCGATGATGATGGCCCATTCGTCCACAGTAATATCATTCAATACCTTGTGGATAACGTCGGTCATTGCATGATATTCGTCTTTCGGGTCACGAGCCGTAATCAAACCGAAATCGTTCATAAACTTCATCAGCTTAGGGATGTTAGCCTGTGCTTTTTTGTCCCAAACCGAAGCCGTGTGACAACCTGATTGGTATGCTCCGTCAACGATGGGTGAAATGACAGTCGCCGCCATGGATTCCAATTCCTGAGCAGTCATCAGACCTGTTGTATCTTGCGAACCAACGATGTTGACTTGTACACGAACATCTGAACCAGCATGCAAGATCTTGCCCATTGGTACACCAACGGCATTTTTGTTGAATATTTTTTCAACGGCTGTCAACCCTTGTCCCTCGATGCTGATTTCCTTTGAAGGAGCAAAAACAGTCGGAGCTTCTATGCCCAAAGTTTTTGCTGCAAATGTCTGGATTTTTTTACCAAACACGATTGCATACGAACCTCCGGCTCTGATAAATTCCATTTTCTGTGGAGTCAAAGACTTGGAAAGATCTATCAGCTCTTGATCGCCATTGTATAATTTTTTGGTTTTCGTATTAATAGTCAATATCGTTCCTGTAGCTACCGAATAAGCTTCTTCCAAGATAGGCTCACCTTTTTCGTTCAAGACGGGTTTGCCATCTGCATCGAGTTTTTTAACCCAGTTTTTCAGGTCTATACCGATACCTCCGGTCACATCCACTGTTGTCTGGAAAATAGGCGAAATACCATTTGTTCCGGCTACAATCGGGGCGATATTCACAAACGGCACATAAGGGCTCGCTTGTTTACCTGTCCAAAGTGCCACATTATTGACACCGGACATCCGCGACGAACCTACACCCATCGTTCCTTTTTCGGCAATCAACATCACGCTTGCATCTGGATATTTGGCCTGTAAAGCTTTGATTTCTACTTGCGCATGAAGCGACATCATACATTTACCATGCAATTCACGGTCAGAACGCGAGTGTGCCTGATTTCCCGGAGAAAGCAAATCCGTAGAGATGTCTCCCTCAGCCGCGATATAAGTCACTACGTTGATTTCTTCCGGCACTTCGGGCAATTCTGTGAAAAATTCTGCTTTTGCGTAGCTTACCAAAATTTCCTTGGCAACAGCATTCCCACTTTCGTAAGCAACTTTCAAACGATCGGTATCGGCATCATAAAGAAAAACTTGTGTTTTCAATACCCTTGCTGCTTCTTCGGCGATAACTGCGTCTTCGCCTAATGCCAGATCAAGCAGCACTTCGATGGAAGGCCCGCCCTTCATGTGTGACAACAGCTCAAATGCAAAAACAGGTGTAATTTCTGGTACAACAAACTGACCAAGAATAATTTCCTTCAAAAATTTAGCCTTCGCGCCTGCAGCAGGAGTCGTTCCCGGCAAGGTGTTGTACACAAAAAATCGAATCGAATCTTCTCGATGTGGATGATTCGAATCTTTAATCTGTTCAATGATTTCACTTAACAATTCTGCTCCATCAATAGGTTTAGGATGAAGACCTTGTCCTTCTCTTTCTTCGATTTCCTGAATGTAATCGTTGTATATACTCATAATGATGTCTTATCAAAGCGAGAGCCGTTTTCCAATACAAATGTCGACAGCTCTATTTGTTAGTATTTTCTCTTGTGTTGATGTCTGTAGAAAAGCAATATTTTTTTCGGCACAAAAGTAAGAAAAAACAACCTTTATATAGAATAGAAACAATCGATTACATAATTTGGAATTGTTCTAAACTAAAACTTAAACAATCTATTGTCAAACGGGAACTTTTCTATGCGCTTAATGCTAATCTTGGCAAAGTCCGGATGATTGGGATTGAGAAGAAGATTATAATCCCCTTGTGTCACAACTGAAGGGATCTTCAAAACACAGAATTTATTCTCAGTGACAAATATATCACCAAAACGTTGGGTGGCTATAGGATGCGGGAATATATTCCAATTGGGGGGCAAATCTTTAACTTCTACTTCTTTTAGAGAAACCCCATTAGGAATCTCAATGGTAATCATCATATAATCTTCGGGAAGTGTCGCCAGCGTAAAATGAACAGCTACTTCTGCCATGGCAAGAGATCGGTTAGCTGCTGTGTAGATCAGTTCAACCCCTATTGAATTCCACCTCGCCCCCTTTAACGCCGCACCCTTACCCGAAAGCGAATTCGCAAACCTCTCTCTTGCTAGCCTAAATACCTCCATGAACTAAACAAGAATACCGTGATTAATTCTTGTCAACTCACCGATAACCAGCTCCTTGCCATAAGAATCTCTTAAAAGCTCTATCGGCAGGAGGTTTCCTAAAGCATAATTCGGGGTATTCAGCCACAGCTTGAACTTGTCCATATCACCAAATACATCGAGCCCTTCTCGGGTCACCTCCGCCATCTCGATTATTTTCTCTGACTGTAACGGCCTAAAATAATGCTTTGGCGCCTGTTTATAGCGCTGTAGGGATTTGGTGGAAATATCAAGAATATTTGCCCAATCATTTTCGGTAAAAGGGGTGTAATCTTGAATCAGATTAAATAGTGAATAAGGAATACCCATACGTATAGCTCTGATGATCAACATTTTGTCGGAAAGAAAATCTTCGTATGTTACTTTCTTTTTGGGGGACTCATAAAGAACCTCCGGCTCCCGAGCCTCGTGAATGAATGAGGAAATCTCTTCATTCAGTTTCTCTTCCAGTTTAAATTTTGACCTTACCATAACCTCAGACATTTGTCCTCTAATTTACGACTTTTTTCCTTGAAAATCATTTTTTTTTAAAACTTTCTTTCACAGACAATAAAAAAGTCCGGTTTTTCAGACCGGACCAATTCGTAATCTTCATGTTTTTATGCTTACAAAAAAAATCAAGCTTTCTGCAAGAAAGGATCGACTTCCTTCAAGGCTTTCACGGTTTCTAAAGGGGTATATGAATTGAAAACAAAAGAACCGGCGACTAACACATCAGCACCTGCTTTTAACAGCTGTCCGGCATTATCCAACGACACCCCTCCATCTATTTCGATCAATAGGCTATCATTGATTCCTGCAGCCAAGCCCCTCAATTCTTCGATCTTACGATATGTTTGTCGTATGAATTTCTGCCCTCCAAAACCGGGATTCACGGACATAAGGCATACCAGATCGATATCTTGGATAATATCTTTGAGCAAGTGTACAGGAGTATGTGGATTTAAGGCCACCCCTGCTTTACAACCGAGTTCTTTGATCGCAGCCAATGTACGATGCAGGTGTGTACAGGCTTCGTAATGCACGGTGATGATTGCTGCGCCATTGTCCTTACAAGTCTGCAGATATCGATCCGGATCGACGATCATCAAATGTACGTCCAACGGTTTTTGCGCATGCTTGGCGATCGCCTGCATCACAGGAAAACCAAAGGAAATGTTAGGCACGAACACACCATCCATAATGTCAATATGAAACCAATCTGCCTGACTTTCATTGACCATACGGATGTCCTTGCCCAAATCGGCAAAATCGGCTGCAAGTATAGACGGAGCTATTAAATGTTTTGAATGCGACATCGCTATATTTATTTTTACATATTATCAATATGCAAAGATAAATATTACTTGGTAGACTTCTGAAGTTTTTGAAACTTCAGAAGTCTACCTCCTACTTTGTAGTTTCTTTGCCCAAAGATCTATAAATCAAAAAAGCTGCCAATCCGATCAGCAATCCTATGACCAATGTAATCCATAATCCCTTTTGGGCCAGTAAAGCCAAGACAATAAAGATAAGCGAGGTAATGGCCATCGTACGAGCCAATACCTTCAAGCCATAGCGATTTTGTACCTCACTACTCTCTTCCTCTGCATTATCTTCTTCCGTTTGGGCCGCTATACGCTGTTGCCCTTCTTTATAGCTCACGTAATCCTGCGCAACCTTTCCTTTGCTTCTGGCCCAGATTTCATAACCTGCCAATAGTACAAAAGGAATAATGGCACCTGCCAACATTTCCTCTGCCCGGCTCAGTGAAATTCCAGTCAACAAAGGATGGAAAAATTTAAAATACACATTGATACCTAATCCCAAAATCGTACACCAAAGTATAGATCTCCCCGTATGAAACTTTGAAAATAAAGCCCATATCGGCGGTCCATACAGCGAACATCCAGTCACAGCACCCACACTCAGTACAATCTCGACTATCCCTCCTGCCGATGGCACCCACAACGCGACCAGGATCGTTATTAGACCAAAGACCACGACCGACGTCTTGGCGATCAGCATCAATTGCTTCGGCTTGGTATTGGGTCGTACAGATTTGTACAAATCATTGGTAAATACAGCTGCCGCAAGATTTAAAGTCGTATTGACTGAACTTGCCGTCGCAAATACCATCCCCCCAAGCATGAGGCCTATCAATCCTTTGGGAAGCACCTCCTTACACATCATCAGATAGGCTCCCTCATTTTCCAAGCCGGAAAGCTCAGGATTGACCAACCGATAGATCATCGGCGGCAACATCCAGATAAAAGGACTGACCAGATAGAGGCCAGCAAATAGATACCCTACCTTGCTCGCTGATCTAGGGCTGTCCACTGTGGTGTAACGCTGCACATAGGCCCAGTTTCCACCGATAAATATACCGTTGTAGATAGCAAACGCCAATAGGAAGAGCCAGGAATATTCTTCATTTACGACATTAAAAAAATCGGGTGGTGCTTTGGCAAACAACTCACCTACACCACCTATCCGGTCGAAGGCCAAAGGTACAACAATAATAACCGCAGCCGTAAGTACAATAAACTGAATGACATCGGTGATCATCACCCCCCACAATCCACCAACTACAGTATAAAGGATAATAAGTACCCCTAAGACCAAGATACAAGCCTCAATGGAAAAACCGGTCGATACGTTGATGATCTTGGCTACAGGGTAAAGAAAAGCTCCTGTGTACATCAATGATATCAACAAAATAAGGTAGCTGTAAAATTTCTGTACCGAAATCCCCAAGCGTTTGGACACAAATTCCGCCGCCGTCAACGAATGGGACTTTTGCCAGGCCGGTGCTATAAACATCCCAACCAAAAGCCCTCCCACACACATGGTCATCTGAATAGCAATAGCTACAAAACCGTGTTGATACGCAATAGATCCCCAAACAACGAATGTACCTGCCGAAAAGAAACTCATAAACAGGGACAGACCACTGATCCGCCAAGGCACCGCACCTCCGGCCGCAAAGTACGACTTCATCGAATTACCTGTTTTCCCAAAGGACAGGCCAGCTGCGATTACGATTCCCGTAAAAGCAAGCATTATAATATAATCTAAAACACCCATTTTTTTGCTTAGCTATAACAACGAACAGAAAATAAAGAGGCTGGCACATGGACCGATGGGCGCTCAACCTTAATAGTCAATGCACTGGTTAAAATGGGCTGCTCCAATACGATTTGATTCAAACTTTGATAATTACCTTTTCGTTCAAATACAATATTCCCTTTATCATCCGATATTGTATAATTTCGGACACAGAAAGGCATGGCATCTTCGGGGTGCCCCATGAGTACACTCTCCATTGGATGGTCATAATCTGTATCAAAAAATAAATCTATTTTTTGAATCTGCTTATTTTCATTCCAACTGATCTTGAGTTGAGGAGCCTGATCTTCCAATGAGGCTACCCAAGCATTCGGCTGGGTTGTAGGACGATAGACACCTGTTTTGACCTGCTCAGCACCAAAAGGCTGCAATGCCGGATCAAGACGTAAGGCTAGGTTATGCCCTTCCGGACGGCGTTGCGGACACCAAAACTCAAATGCTTCCATTCCGATATCTTCGGGAGGAGTTTGCTTTCCATAATTGGACACGGCTTTATTGACCAAATTGAAAACGGTAAGAACACCTGTGACACGGGTGTGCGTACGGTATAGCGATACGGCAGGATTTTTATGGAAAACTACAAAAGCATATGCACGTTCGGGCATCGTCGCCGAAAAGGATATGGCTATCGTGGCCTTCCCCTTTTGGAGTGCAATGGACTTGGTCTCCAACGTGACATCGGGGGTATAGTTGCCCGTCTTGTCGCTAATGCGCAATTCTACCTGCAATTCGGCATCTTCTGCGGCATCTACCTCCACAGTTATATTCGGTACTTTTCCTTCTTTCAAAGGCAACATCTGTGCTACGGCAGTTTCTATCGGAAGTGGAAAATCCGCATTAAACTTATCCAACTCAAAACTGCTGGATGCATGGACTTCGGCATATTGCACCAAATCGGCCTCATCACGCAGTTCCAAACCTGGAATATGTTGTCCGCTTTTCAGCAATTCCTGTTGCAAATCTGTGATAAATCCATCCGTTAATATCTCACGTGGAGTTAAGTAGTACGTAGTGGGTATTGTGTATTGCGTATTGTGTATTGCGTATTGCGTATTGCGTATTGCGTACTGCGTATCGCGTACTGCGGATTGCGAGCCAATCTGTCCACTATCGGTTTCGACGAGTTCCGCTAGACTTGCTCCTTTTTCTTTCGCAATATATGCCGCCATACCGATAGCTTGCCCGATATGTGCAGCAGTCGCCATCACACGTGTGGAGGCGAAAGCAACGTGAGTCGCACTGATAAGTCGCCCACCGATAAATAAATTCTTGATATTCCGACTGTACAAACAGCGATACGGAATCTGATAAACACCTTTGGCATGCCATTGGTTACAGCCAGGCTTCTCGCTGAAGACACCGTCTGCAGGATGCAGGTCTATAGACCAACCTCCGTAGGCTACCGCATCTTCATGTGGGCGTTGCTCGACGATATCTTGCTGACGCAACATGTAATCTCCTTCAAAACGGCGACTTTCCCGTTTTCCGGGAATAGTGCCCACCCACTCCAACGTTAGGTTTTCCGCTTCGGGAAAATTGCCTGAATTCTTGACATAATCCCAAGCACCATAGATCACTTTCCACAGATCCCATTTGATCTGCTCCGTATCATGTATGGTATCCATACGTCCGCCATGCTCCAGCCACCACAGTTGACAACCATGTTCTTTGGCATTGAACTTTTTGAACTTCGGTACCTCTTTGGTGACATCCATCGCAAAGGAAGGTGCGGTATATTTGACCGGCCGGCCGGTATCTTTTGTATAAAAATACATGCTATGTCCGAGCAATTCGCCGTATTCCTCGGTAGGCGCAAATTTTTCCCCGAATTCTTCTTGCCTTTCGGCTCCCATTCGGAATGCTGCTCCGGAGAGAAAACCTACGATACCGTCTCCCGACGCATCACAAAACAAAGGTGCATGCACCACATATTCTGTTGAATTTTGGCTACAGAAACCTTTTACCGAGCCAATCGTATCTTCATCTGTTTTCTGTACCTCGTACACAGCAGTATTCAAGAGCAATTTGATATTCGGTTCCGCCGTCACTTTATCCAATAAGATACTATCGAATATCAACGGGTTTCCTTCTTTATTCTTATAGGTGTTCTCTACCAATATTTCATCTATTACACCTCCCTCCCGACTCCATCGGTTATTGTTGCCCATATGCGAAGTGGCACCTAATATCCATAGTCGTACCTCACTGGAAGAGTTCCCCCCCAGCACAGGTCTGTCCTGCACCAATACTACTTTCACACCTTTGCGTGCAGCCGTAATAGCAGTACACACTCCCGACAGTCCACCACCGATGATGGCCAGTTCTGCGTGATAGGTCTCTGTCTTTAATGTTCTTTTCGCTTCGTGTTCTCTTTTTATCATCACTTAGTTTTATATCTTTTCTCTTCAAACTAGATTGGTCTAGTCTGGTCTATTATTCAAATTAAAGTATAATATTTTTGATAAACAAATTTTCTAAACTATTTTTACCTAAAACATTGTTAACCTTCTCATTACACTATTTCATATTGAGTTGACCCACCGTCGAAAACCGATAAACCGATACCGTTCGGTAAAGTTGCCCCGGCTTCAGTACCGTAGACGGAAATGCCGGTTGGTTGGGTGAATCGGGAAAATGCTGGGGTTCCAGACAAAGCCCTGATCTGAACTCATCCCTTCCGCCATTTTTCAATGTATTTTTACCGGACATAAAATTACCGCTGTAAAATTGAATACCCGGCTCATGACTATATATATCCATCACGATACCTGAAAGATCGCCTATTAATCTGGCAGCATGATGGAGGTAGGAAAATTTATGGTCCGCCAGCACAAAATTATGGTCATAGCCTCTGCCATACGTCAGTTGAGTATTATTTTCAGCAGCAATATCCCGACCGATAGCCTTTAACGTGGTAAAATCAAAAGGCTTGTTTTCTTTCACGGGCTGTATTTCTCCGGTAGGGATCAATGATCTATCGACCGGGGTAAAAGCTTCCGCAAACAGTTGCAGCTGATGTCCTAAAATTGATCCTGACCCCTCCCCATTGAGATTAAAGTAAGCGTGATTGCTCAGATTCATAACGGTTGTCTTATCTGTCGTCGCTTCATAAGAGATCGTTAATTCATTACGATGGGTCAAAGCATAAGAGACATATATCACTCTATTGCCCGGGAAGCCCCCATACTTATCCTGCAACACACATTTGAACTTAATCTTCGTTGCACTTAGTGAATCTACGTCCCAGACCGTACGATGCACCCCATGAGGACCACCATGCGCCGCGTAACGTCCATTCACCGTCGTAAGATTATACGTTTCTCCATTCAAATCAAAGCTGGCATTCGCTATCCTATTGGCATAAGGCCCCACTATAGGGCCAAATAGCGATCCTCCGGATGTATTATAGTCGGCCCCTTTAGGCAATCCCAATACGATGTCCGTGGGACTGCCATTTTTATCCGGAACAGATAATCCCACCAGACGAGCACCATGATTAGAAAGATAGACCGTTATATTGCCGTTATGAAGAGTATAGAGATTCACCTTTTTACCTTCTATCACCGTAGCAAAAGAAGAGGAATCCATCCCTTCTTTCGGAAAGATCGGACGATCCTTCGTCTGTCCCCAGTTTTTTCCTGTGAAACAGAAAAAAATAAAAATCAGAAACCCTATTGTTTTCATACGTTCGTCATCAAAAAACGTTATTATTTTCGTGTCGTTGCATCCTTCAGTTCATCTGTACGAAAAGGCACAGCCGGAAAGCCCTCTTTGTTATAAAAGTTTATTTTAGCAGGATTGCTTTCAAAAGCATATCTGATATACAGGGGCTCTCCAACCTGCTCACTGTATACGACCACCCTATCTCCCCGGAGTTCTGCACTAGCCCTATAAAATTTATCATCTTTGCCTGCCAGCGCAAAACCATAGAGGTTCTTACCACCCCCTTTTGCTTCTAGTCCGCTTCCTATATTGGCAAAATGAAGTTCAATGGTATCCGATCGGATATCTACCTTGACTACGGTAGGACCTTGCGCTATTCGTTTTGTATCACCATAAGTCTGTTTCAATACTTGTGCGGCGATGCGTTTGCCGACGTCCCGCTTATTCGTCGGGTGAATATCTGACGGATCGCCGACATCCTGCGTCACGATAGTATGGACATGTCTCATACGCTGGCTGACTTTAAATTGCGCTTCCTGCACAAACGTCCATGCGGATGATCTCGGCACATCTACTTGTTCCCCATAATTGGGCAGTTGCACAATATAAAAAGGAAGCTGCTCATCTTTCCATGACCTGCGCCACGAACGTACAAGATGATAAAGTTTGGCTTCATAATCGTAGCATTGCGGAATAAACGTGTTTGTCTCTCCCTGATACCACAATACCCCTTTCACCGGATAGAGAAAGAAAGGAGCAATCATACCGTTGTATATCATGGTCGGATAACGATTCTTGATATTGACAAATCCCTTGGGTTCTTTTATTCCCGGATTCGCGGCTAAAAGGCGGTCATTTTCTTCCTGCGTCTTCCGGATGAATTCGGGTGTAATCTTATCTGCTTTACTATGTGCTTCCGGAAAATCCTTTAAAGCTTCTTTACTCATAAAGGGTTCTATCGGCGAGCCACCATAAGCTGAAAGAATGATGCCGACCGGTATTTTCTTTTCTTTATAAATTTCTTTGGCGAAATAGTACGCTACTGCAGAAAACCGCTTCCTCATTTTTTCATCGGATATCATCCATTCGGCTCTTCCTACATCCTTCTGCGGCCAAGGCTGGGTATTTCGATAGACGTGAAACTGCCGGATCAATGGAAAGTTCTCTTTTTCTTCCACGGAATGTTCCTCTTTATTCATCGTAAATACCATGTTGCTTTGTCCGCTGCAAAAGAATACATCTCCAAAATAGATATCTTTTATGGTTATCTTTTCGGTAGCTCCTTTAATAACAATATCATAGGGTCCTCCGGCAGGTTTTGCCCGAAGTGTTACTCGCCAGATACTATCCCTGTTCGTAGTTGTCGTATGCGTAACATCCGCCATAGTCACCGACAGCTTATCTCCCGGCACTGACCACCCCCATAATACAACGGGTTGATCTCGTTGTAAGACAGCGTGATCTGAAAAATACCGAGGTAGCCTCAATTGGGCGTGAGCAAGAGTAGCCAGCAATAGTGATATCGACAAAAAAACAATCTTCATGATACTGTTTTTAAATTTAATAAAACGTAAAAGGGAGATTTTCACCTTTCCCTTTTACGTGAAAGCTATTGTTGCGCTCTCTTCGCCGCATTTTGCTTTTTTACTTCCTGCCTCCATTTCGTAAAACGTTCATTGCCGAGCGCTTCCTTGATTTCATCCAGATATTGTGTATTATTTTTCTTCAGCTCGGCTTTCATATTATCGCCTCCGGCTTTTCGGATTTGCCGCACATTTTTTTGAAACTTTTCAATGGCAGCGATCAATGCTTGCTTTTCATCGTCATTCACCTCTACCACTTCCAATATCGGATTTAACCTGCTCTGAACCATCTTTGATACTTCTTGTCCGGATGCACCCATTGCAAAAAAGACAAACACCAACATTACAAATAGATTTCTCATCATTACCTCCTTTTAAATTTGTTAAATTGTAAATTGTTATATTATTTTTTCTGTTTTACACTATCCCTCCATTTTTCATAGCGTTCATCATCCAGCACATACAATACTTCCGACAGATATCGATGCGAATTTTCTCTTAGCTCCAATGCCATATGCTCCCGCTTTGCTGTGCGAATTTCCTTTGCACTGTCGATAAGTTTTTGGATCGCCACAATAAGTTGCTTTTTTTCATTATCCGTAACCCGCACGGCATTGGTAATTGAATTCAAACGTGTCTGAACTTCCTTCGGAACTTTTTGCCCGAAAGACAGCATTATACAAACAACAAATAGGACTGTGAATAAAGACTTCTTCATATGTATCTTATATATTAATCGTTAGCCTAAAATCAGAATTGATAGGGTATAAGAGGATTTGGTTTGTTGTCCGCCGGCAGTTTTTCAAGATCTTTTTTCCAGTTATCTCCTATATCGCCCTGTGCATTCCGAACAACCTCCATCTGTTTGCGGAAACCTTCTATCAGCTTTTTATACTTAGGTAATCCTGCTAGATTCTTCATCTCATAACGGTCTGCTTTCAAATCGTATAATTCTTCGGCAGGCCTTTGATTGAGTCTATCTACCACAACTTTTGCTTTGGCATCAATCTCCGCTTTCTTTATCCAGCTGGGATATGGCTTCTTACCGGCAGAAGCTGGCATTTCGGGTTCAAGGTTTACTATATATTTGTAACTACTCGTGCGTAACATACGAGAGGGAGACTGATCATAAAACTTATCTCCGTTATGGTTAGCAAATACGCTCTCGCGATGAGATTGATTAGGATCTTTCACGGCAGAATAAAAACTCTGCCCATCTATTCCTTCCGGGACCTTACCCCCTACCATCTCCAACAATGTAGGAATAATGTCGACGTGCGATACAAGAGCATCGGTTTTACTTTTTTTCTTAACATGCCCGGGCCAACTTACAATCAAAGGAACCTGTACACCATAATCATACAACGTCCATTTGCCAAAAGGTAGTTGAGGTCCTTGATCAGCTGTAAACAACACAATCGTATTATCTTCCAATTGATGCCGTTCTAACATCTTCATCGTTTCACCTACATTGTAATCCAACTTCGTAATATCTGTATAATATCTTGCCCGAAGCTGTCTGGTATCTTTTGTGTCTACATGAAAGGGGGGAATATTTACATTCTCGGCTGTATACTCGGGATGCAGTGGCCAGCTCATATGCGTAGAATGATCAGACACAATCAATAGAAATGGCTGAGAAGGATCTCTATCAGCAAACCATTTATCCACTGGTTCCAAGTACAGGTCGGGAAACATTCCCTTTTTTCCCTCCGTGCCAGGCTCTCTTCGATTCGTGCCTGGTATGTATTCGAAAGGAAAAACTTGTCGTGGCCCCACATCCAGTTTACCTGCAATAGCTACTCGATACCCTTCGTTTACGAAATATTGTACAATAGATTTCACTGTATCACGCACAGCTACCCGGTTACTATGTGAGCCATTACGTTGCGGATAAAGTCCTGTAAACAATGCACTTCTAGACGGGGCACAGGTCGTCGCTGTAGAAAATGCCTGATTAAACAAAATCGATTTTTGGCTTAATTTATCAAGATTAGGGGTTTTGACATGTTTATTCCCATATGGCCCTATGTCCATCGTCCCCAGATCATCCGCCAGATACAAAACGATATTAGGTCTGTCCATCTTGCTTTGTGCATAGGACATTCCGTGGAACGAATTATAGCTGGCTAATACAACAATGAACATAAATCTTATAAGGAAAATGCCTTCATTAAACATCTTATCCCAATATTTGAAAATCATCATTTTATCTATTTTTTTATATAGGGTTTGGTGAACTTACCATTTAACACGAATTAGTTTTTCTGAAGATGCGCCTTGCGCAATGCCTCTGCATCGGGTTCTTCTGCATTCACCTCTTTCTTCCATTTCTCAATGAGCTCACTTAATTCCCTTACCTTTTCAGGTTTCTCCAAAGAGAGGTCATATGTCTCTGAAGGATCATTCTTCAAATCATACAATTCATCTTTGTTACCCAGATAATGTTTGATTAATTTATAATCGTCTTGCCTGACGACTGTCGCCATTCTATCCGGCCAGCTACGCGTTTCCGAAGGATAATGCCAATATAGTTCCTTTCTTTCTAAACCGGAATCACCTTTAAGCAATGGCATCAGGTTTTCTCCGTCAACCTGATAATTTTCAATATCTCCTCCGCTTGCTGCAACAAGTGTAGGATAAAAATCAATACTGCTAACCGGTTTCTCTACTTCACCCTTCTTTATATGCTTTGGCCAATGAACAATTAGCGGCACTCTGATTCCCCCTTCGTAAAGCCATGTTTTGTACGATCTCAAGTTTCCGTTATTAGCCACTCTTCCTGCGCCGCCATTATCCGAGGTAAAGATGACAATAGTATTCTCGTCCAAACCTAATTCTTCCAAAGTTTTCATAACCGACCCAACTCCACTATCGATACGTTCCAACATAGCTGCCAGGTACGGATTATCTTTACGATTTGTCTCATGACCGGGATTTCTCTCAAAAATATCACTAGCATTTTTCCCGTTTTTTTTATCATACTTTTGTTTGTACTTGTCAACTAAAGTCGAAGGAGCATCCAATCTCGTGTGTACACTATAATAACTCAAATACAAAAAAAACGGCTTATTCTTATTCCTGCGGATAAAGTCGCAGGCATCACTGCTTTGTCTATCTGTCAGATATTCTCCGGGACTACCTTCTTTATAAGTGTTAATCTTTTCATAGGGAAAAAAATAATCTCCCCCAGCTATATATTCTGTTTCACTCCCGATGACCTCGTGAAAACCATGCGCTTCTGGAGTACCGATAGGGTTGTTAAAATGTGTTTCTAAATGCCACTTTCCGATTATGCCTGTATGATAACCTCTATCTGCTAATGCCTCGTTTAATGTGAGGTACAGATCTGGGTCAAGAAAACGATCCGTTTTCCAACCTACAGTCAAATAATCGGTGATACGCACCCGTGCAGGATATTGTCCTGTCATGATACTAGCTCGGGTGGGGGAACACACAGGGGCTGCCGCATAAGCCTGTGTAAACCTCTTGCCCTTACGCGCGAGATCATCTAAATAAGGTGTTTCATTAAAGTTATTCCCATAACAGCCCAATTCTCCCCATCCAAGATCGTCTGCAAGAATAAATACGATGTTGGGTGAAGTTTGTGCTGTTACCGCCGAAGAACCACCTAATATTAAAAAAATGAAAATGAACCAACGATATATAGTTTTCATGTTTTTTTGCTTATATTATAATTACTCAATCGTCCTTATTTTTAATTTACCATTGTCATCATCTAACCAATAAAACTTAGGTCGTGCGTTTTTATTCGGTGCATGATATGCAATTCGCAGTTGATCGTTTAAATCAGTGAATATCATGGCGTGCCCACCTCCATCGACTTCAGTATTTAAAGGTTTTTCATCCTGTATCCATTTCCCATCCAGCTTTCCGTTTGAAGATCTTGCGACTCCGATAACATATCGAGACGGAGCCTTAGCAAAGCTTGACCACAATAACAGCAACTCTCCGTTTCTTGCACGATATATAAAGGGAGAATCAGTCACATATCCTCTAATTCCGTTATGAGTTATAGTTCCTGCCCAAGGCGCCTCGGAAGCTTTAAACAACAGAATCGGTTCTTCAATTGCCGTTTTTAGGTCAGAAGATAATTTTTGCGCATAGATTCTTCCGCTTCCATCCGGAACAGAGTGAAATGCCTGACAAAACAACAACCACGGCTGATCAGTCTCGTCAACGTATAGAAGACCGTCCAGACAACGCCAGTCTTCAGGAGTTATGGGTTTATTTACCAGAGGTTTATATGGCCCTTCCAACCATTTTGAGACCAAAGCGGAAGTTCCTTTCATACCGGTCTCGGGATTACTAAAGGACGCAAACACGTAATACTTATCTTTATAATAGTAAGTATCTGGTGCCCAAAAATCTTTTGTCCCCCAAAAATCATGCGGAGCCTCAAATGTGGTTTCCACACGTACCCAATTTACTAAATCAGGGCTTTTGTAAAGTCCAATTTTTTGCTTATCATTCAAATGCATATAATAATGCCTCGATTTTTTGTCCACATAGACATATGGATCTCTGGCAAACATATCCTCCACAAAAATAGGATATGCCGCATTGGCTGTACGCTTGACTTCTCTTTCCTTACCTCCTACATTATTGGGGGAATTGTGTTTCTCTCGAAGAGACTTCCTCCAGATATCAAAACGTTCCTTCCCCAGAATATTCTGCACTTCTGATAGATAACGTTTTGAATTCAGCTCTTTTTCTCCATTCTCATTGGGATTATCAGAAGTTCTTAACGTTAGCTCATTTTTTTGAAATTTTTCGATCGCTACAATCAACGCTTCCTTCTCCGTGCCACTTACCTCTACCGCATTAAGAATAGGATTTAATCTCCACTGAACAGTTTTAGATATTTCTTGCCCAGATACAATTATTGCGCAACAAGCAAAAACTATCGCAATAAACAGCTTTTTCATGATTTATTTTTTTTTCTAGTGTCCTGTCTCCATTTATTGAAACGCTCATTTCCCAAAATACGTTTCACTTCTGACAGGTACTGTTTTCCATTTAATTTTCTTTCTTCTTGCTTACTTGGATCGTTTGCAGCTCTGAATTCCATTTCATTTTTTTGAAATTTTTCAATGGCCACGATCAATGCTTTCTTCTCGTCCTCATTGACCTCCACCGATTTGAGAATAGGATTTAGTCTCCATTGAACATTTTTTGATATTTCCTGTCCGAATGTAACCATCACAAAAAAGGCAAACACTATTGTAACGAATAGATTTTTCATAACTTTTCAAATCTGCTTTTAATCATTCATAAACTTTTATTACTTTCTCTCTTTATTACTTGTGGCAAATAAGAAGGGGCTACTTGTTGTATATTGCCATTTCCGTCAAAGTTCAATGGATCCATGACCATCAACGGCCCTTTATGGTATTTGCTGACGCCATGACAAGAAAGCCACAAACGTCCATCCGGCCCCTCAAATACCGCATTATGTCCGACGGCAGTAAATGGGGACAATGGATCTTGGTCACAACGGAATCCACGCTCTTCACAGAGTTTTTGGATAGTCCCACCGTAAATAGGGTTATTATCAGCTTTCTTCCATGGTCCTTTGATACTGCTTGCAGTCGCGTAACCTACCTCATACCCTCGTGTCCAACTTGAGTAGAATAGGTAATAAATTCCGTTTCGTTTGATCACATAGGCCCCCTCTATACCCTGAGAATCCCATTCATGATAGGTTTTGATCTTTTGCTCATTGCGCCCCTGCCGAAATATGGTTTGAATATTGCCATTGCTATCCCGTTCATATTCTACACGCCCCGTACCGATGGCCCGCAATGTATCGGACACCAACCGACCTTGCTCCAGATTCACTTCGGCACTTCCCATCCAAAACGTACCGTCCTCCAACACATTGTGCCAGAAGGCATATACTTTCTTGTCGTCGTCCTCAAATAAGGTCAGATCATTGCCCCGTGCCAAAGGCTCATCTTCGGTAACGACGGTATATGGACCTTCGATATGATCACTTACGGCATACCCTATATGCTGCCAGTCGTATCCTTTATCTGCATTTCGACAATTAAAAGTGACGTAGAATTTTCCGCGTATCTTATGGATTTCAGGCGCCCAAAAGCGACGATAGTACCACTTGGATGCATCTGGACGTTCTACGATATACTTGACAAACTCCCATTCCAGCAGGTTTTTTGACTTATACAGTGGAACTCCATTATTCAAATCTCCATCTTTCTCCTCGTGTTCCCAAAATGGGTGGGCTGTTCCGGTCATGTACCACCACGCTCCTTCTTTGATGATCTGGCAGTCCCTCAGCCCTTTGGGGTCTATACCTATAGAAATAGGATTTTGATAAGTGAAGGTCTGGCAATGGGCACGATACATTATCCCCGCCAGAAAAACCAACATCATACACCATTTAACCATTGTTTTCCACTTCATCTTTTATAAATTAATCTATTGATTTGTTGCCCGCTCTTGCATCCACTTCTTGTACTCCTCTATATTACGGGCTACACGTTCTCTTGCCTTCTCTCCAGGCGTTCTTTCCCATTGGTTTTTCATTTCTAACGTATAAATCTCAAAAGATTCCGGGTCGGGATCATGAGTCTCTTTGGACCAGGTGGTCAATTGATTCCTAAATGCCTGCAACACTTTTCCATAACTGTTGTCTTGGGCGAGATTGACCATCTCATATGGATCGTTCAACAGATCGTACAGCTCTTCTTCGGGTCTCCGTTCGGCAAAGAGCAACGCTTCCTGTACCGGAGCCAATTTGCCCTGGTCGTGCAACTCCCTAAGCCTTTGGATGATCTTCTTGCTGTCCTTATAGTTGCTCGGTTGCAGATGAGGTCTGTCCGGATAGAAATTCCGAATATATTTGTACCTATCCGAACGGACAGAGCGAATACGGTCCGCAGTCTCTCCACAACGGTCACGCGCGCCGTATACATATTCTCTTGGTATATACTCTTTGGAAAAAACATCTTTGCCCTGCATCCATTCCGGTATTTGAATACCAACAGCAGCCAAGGATATAGGTGCCATATCGATATGCTCAATCATATCTTCCCGAACCTTGCCTTGCTCAATTCCCGGCCCCCTAGCTACAAATAAAACCTTTATGCCCTCATCGTACAGAAATTGCTTGCCCCGAGCATGGCTAACCCCATTGTCTCCCATCAGAATGATCAATGTATTGTCCAATTC
The DNA here is from genome assembly GCF_011030405.1 of Parapedobacter sp. SGR-10. GTDB lineage: Bacteria > Bacteroidota > Bacteroidia > Sphingobacteriales > Sphingobacteriaceae > Sphingobacterium. Next base: position 88,676 of record NZ_JAAJTJ010000003.1, on the reverse strand, counting down.
GCCATCTTCTTTGAGTCTGTCCAAAATTTCCCCTATCTGTTTGTCTGTATATCGAATGCAATCCATATAGTCTGCCCAATCCTGTAGTATGACCGAGTCCTTCGGATAATACGGAGGGATAAGCAGGCTATCTAAGCCTGTACTCGAACCCAATTCATGGATTGCATGTTGTAGCTGCGACCGTTTATCACGGTTTTTTCCACCTAGCAACTGTATTTGTGCAAAAAATGGTTGACCGGGTTTTCTCTTACGCCAATCATTCCCATCATATATACTTTCGTCCCACTCAAAATTATAGTCTGCCTTTCCCAAACCATCGCCTACGATCGGATAATCTCCATTGGTTACATAATATCCATTTTCCCTGAAAATCTGTGGCACCATCTTTACATAATCGGGTAGCTGAATATGGTGCTCTCCCCTACTGCTCACGTGATTATGAGCACCGATAGTGGTCTGGTACATTCCTGTAATCATGGCCGACCGTGCGGGCGAGCAGACCGGTGCAGTGACAAAAGCTTGTCGGAAGATCGTGCCTTCCTTGATCAACCTATCGATATTGGGCGTGCTGATCTTATGCCCGAAGAAGGGTACTTCTGTACCCACGTCATCCATGACGATCCAAAGCACATTAGGCTGTTTACTTTTCTGATCCGGTGATCGATCATTACAGGCATAACCGAACATAACTACACTGACAAGCACAAATCCGATGATAGCCTTATGTACATTCTTCATTTCCTTTATTGTCATTTTCTATTCGCTTTTTATGATATGATTAACATGTTATATTGCTTCTAGTCCCCGGAAGGAACAACAGTACCTCTCTGCATAGTTTGCCATGGCTTAGGGGGAAAGTTATACGGTATCACACCAACTTTTTCTGCCCATATATTGTACTTAGCGACCATACTAGACACGATTTCGGGATTTTCCTGTGCCACATTCTTTGTTTCGGTACGGTCTGTTCGAAGATTATACAATTGCCAAGGTTCTTTCACATTGGACACAATTTTCCATTCACCGTTTAACATTGCGCGATTTCCTTCGTGCTCCCAATAAAGTGGTGTTGAACGGTCCATAGACTTACCTAACATCAAAGGTAAAAAGCTCATACCTTCCATCGGAAGGATATCATTGCCTTTATATTGGGTCGGATATCGTCCATTGGCAATATCGATACACGTAGGCATGATATCAATCACGTGTCCTTGAAACGGCAGTATCTTGCCATAAAGTTGATCGGAAATCCCCTTAGGCCAAGATAAGATAAAAGGAGTTGCAATCCCTCCCTCACTCGTATGGTGTTTGTACAACCAAAATGGTGTGTTATTCAACTCTGCCCATCCTTGACTAACCGAGAGATGTGAATTGACAGCTCCCGGTTGTTCTCCAATATAACGTCCATTGATACCCCCCTCGGCATTACCACCATTGTCCGACATAAACATAATGATCGTATTGTCGTATATTCCACGGGCTTTAAGTCCATTGATGAGATCACCGATACTCTTGTCAATACGGCTGACAACCGCGGCATAGACCGCCATCAGATCATCCTGCCGGATTTTTTCTTCTGGGCTTAACGATTCCCATTTAGGAATAAGTGGATTGATATCGGGCAATGCCCAAGATTTGTCAATGATACCCATCTCAACCTGTCTTTTATACCGCTCTTCGCGCAACGCCTCCCACCCTTTCATAAACTTGCCTCTAAACTTGGCAATATCCTCTTCGGGAGCCTGCAGGGGATAATGTGGAGCATTATGCGCCAGATACAGCAGAAAAGGTTTACCAACATTTTTGGCTTCATCGATAAACTGTAATCCATAGGATGTCCATAGATCAGTCGTGTACCAATCTTTCGGCAATTCGGCATTACGTACTTTTCTACCGTTCAGATACAGTTGTGCCCGGGCATCGCGATAGTAAAAATTGCCTGCAATGGTATTGAACGATCGATCAAACCCCCGCCCCCAGGGTGTGACACCTCCATCACCTTTCTGTCCCACATGCCACTTGCCTGTCATGATCGTAAAATAACCATTTTGCTGCATGGCCTCCCCAATCGTGACACATTTGTCGTTGAGATACCCTTGATAGGCCGGGATATCTTTATAGCGATCAGAAGCCATCCATCCCATCCCGGCTTGATGCGGATAGAGTCCGGTCAATAAGCTTGCCCGGCTTGGGCAACATCGGGCTACATTATAGAAATTTGTAAGACGAAGTCCTTGCTGTGCCAACTCATCAATATGGGGAGTGGGAATTTCTCCGCCAAAACATCCTACATCACTGAAACCCATATCATCCACTAGGATGACGATAATGTTAGGACGTTCTTGTGCCTGCAAGGGTCTTCCCATCCATATACTTCCCAGTATCAACCATACTAAACAAAACCTGATTATCATATTTTATATATTACACTTGTACCTTCTTTGTAAAACACTGTTCTTGATTAAGCAAAAAATGACACATGTGTGCTGCGTATGCTTAAATTTAAATAGATTCACGATCAATCAAACTGTTGTACTTCTTCCTTTCCCGGAAATCGGTAGACAGGATCTTTGGGAACGACCTTGATTTCTCCATTCTCCTGTGAAATCTCCAGCGGTACCAATGTCAATCCTTTTTTGTTGATTGTATAGGCGGCATCTGACAAATCCCTCTTGTCTGCTTGTTCAGCATTCAGCGGAGGGTGGTCTGCCCGATAAAATGCCAATGCCCACCAGCGACCGTCTCTGTCCTTAAAAGGGGCTCCGTTGCCTATATACCGACCGGCAAATTTCCGGGGGCTATAAGGACCCAATATCTTATCGGCCGTAGCATAATAGAGATTGTAGGTTCCTTTTCCTTCGATATCCGTACTCCAGGAAGTTCCAAACAGCACATATTTGCCACCAACTTTGACCATTCTTGTACCTTCAAAGCCCAACTGTTTGCTTTTAGGCCCGATCAGCCTATGGTTGCCATCAAATGCCGAAAAATCCTTTTTTATTCTTCGGATCTGTGTACAGTTTGACAGCAACCAAGGTGTCCCGTCATCATCCACGAAGATGCTGGGATCTACATGAAAACCTATATCCAATCCCAACGGTTCTGTATACGGCCCTTTGATAGCCGGGGATGCCGAAAGCATCAGATTGGCTACACGTACATTCGACGAATGCACGATGACCCAACGGCCATTGACATAATGCGCTTCCGATGACCGGATGTCCGGTGTGATGTTTCTTTTTCCGGCAAAATCCCACAGTTCTTTTACAAAAGCTGATCCTGGAGCATGTTTGATTTCACCAAAGGGTTCCCAGGTTCCCAGATCTTTGCTTCGCCACACTCTTACGGAAGTTTCTTTGGATGTCGAAAGATCCATAGGTACCGTACCGGTCAGGTAATAATAACCGTCAGGGCCAATTTCAACAAAAGGATTAGCAATATCGGTATTCAGCACATGTACAGCCTTGTCATGTTTTTGGAGGTCTGCCACGACATCACCTGCCTGCTGTGCCTGCACATGCGCGAAACTACTCAACACACTTATGACCAACATCATCCATCTTGTCATCTTGTTATATTTATTCATTGTTATCTGCATTTATTTTTTTCAATCAACACTGTACGGCACCAATGGATTCGGGCCTGGCGCGACAGGCAATCTTTTCAGGTCCTCTTTCCAACTGTCTCCCACATCTCCCTGAACCTGCCGAATAGCGTTCATCTTCTTCCGAAAATCTTCCAACACCTGCTTATATTTTGGCAAATGCGCCAAGTTTATCATCTCAAAACGATCGTTTTCAAGATCATACAATTCCTCGGAGGATCTTTCATTCAAGCGATCTACGACCTGTTTGGCATGCGCATCGGTCTTCGCTAACTCTATCCAGCTCTTGCGCAGATCCTTACCCTTAGATGCCGGCTCATTAGGTTCTAAATTTACAATGTACTTATATTTACTCGTACGCAACATCCGCACCGGTGATTTGTCATGATCCTTGTCTCCATTGGAAAGGGCAAAAACCATCTCCCGATGAGACTGTCCTGGATCGCGCAGCACCTTGTAAAAACTCGTACCGTCTATATTAGTGGGAATAGGTGCCCCTATAGCATCCAACAGCGTAGGAACAATATCCACGTGTGACACCAATGCTTTCGTATGGCTACCGGCTTTCACCTGTCCCGGCCAGCGTACGAGGAGTGGCACCTGCACACCATAGTCATACAAAGTCCACTTGCCAAAAGGCAACTGAGGTCCTTGATCGGCCGTAAATAGCATGATTGCTTTGTCCGACAGTTTATGCTTGTCCAGGATCTTCATCATGTCTCCGATATTATCATCCATCTTGGTTATATCTGTATAGTAGCGTGTCAGCAACCTGCGCGTGTCACGGGTGTCCACGTGAAAAGGGTGTATCGCCACCGACTCATTGGTATATGCCGGGTTGAGCGGCCAAGTCATGTGTGTACAATGGTCCGCTACGATCAGCACAAAAGGCTTTTCCCCATCATAGCCTCCCAGCCACTGATCAACAGGCTCAAGATAAAGATCAGAAAACATTCCTTTTTTGCCTTCTGTACCAGGTTCGCGACGATTGGACCCGACAATATACTCGAATGGAAAACTTTCTTGTGGCCCCACATGCAGCTTACCTGCGATGGCCACCCGATAGCCCGCATTGTTGAAATAATGCACCATAGATTGAATCCGGTCACGCACAGCCAAACGGTTTACGTGTGCCCCGTTGCGGTGCGGCAACAAGCCAGTAAATAGGGCGCTGCGCGCCGGGCCACAGGTAGGCGATGTCGCAAAGGCCTGATCGAATAGCATGGATTCTTTTCTAAGCCTGTCCAGATTAGGTGTTTTTACTTTATCGTTGCCATAGGCTGGAATATCCCAGGCCCCGAGGTCGTCTGCTATATACAAAATGATATTGGGACGTCGGACCGATTGACCATAAGAGAGAGAGGTGTACGTACCTAGTACGCACACAACACTCCATATAAACCTAAATAAAAAACCATTTTTCTTCATTATATCCACTGCTTCGAAATATTTAGTTGTACCTGACCTATTCATGTGGTTTGACAAAGACATCGTCCACCATGATCCTTGAAGCCGTACCTATAGGTTTTCTGATTCTGAAACGAACAGGACCTTCTATCGCCAGATTTTCATACTCTGCAAAATACAGTCTTTGCCTTCCGGGATTATCGGGGCTATTTGGTGCCGTCATCGCTTCCAAAACCAAAGCGGCAGGATCGTCCACTGGTAGCGTCACTTGAGTCCAAGTCTGTTCTTGATCCAGCGTATACTTCACGCTACTAGGTTCCAGCAATGTCCAAGTTGCCCCTTCATCCTGTGAATACTCCACATACACTTTCGATCCGTTAGAATCATTATTATTTGTTGTCACTTGACCATAATAGAGAGAGAATCGGGACGCACCGAATAAGAGATCAAAGTCCATAGCAATAATCGATTCTGTCGTCGGTGCAGTCCCTTGCGTGATCAATGCGGCTGCCCCCCGTTTGAGGTGTACTGTTGCACCAGCATTCCGAGCTGCGGACGTCAAGACCCACGAACCGGAGAGAAATGGTGGAGCCACCTCAAACCCTTCCGGGAAATTGGTATAGAATTCAGGGGCCATATATTCACCGTCAATATCGGCCGATGTACGAATGGCCAGATACGGTTCTCCAGTGGCTGTATAAGACAATATCCCTGTAAAATCACCCTCAATAGGAACAGGTTCATTGGCAACGACAGCCGTTTCTCTGGTCTTGACAAGAACAGTATTACTGCCATCACTCAGCGTGACATCCCCGTCTCCAAATACCTGATTGCGCACCACACCGGGCACATCAGCAGAGATCAACCGAACTAATGTATTTTGGTAAATATCCACACCGGAGGCCAAAACACTGAAATCATTTGTTTCAAGGTGGACATGTTGTTCGTTATTCTCGGATATTCTTCCTATTTCCAAAGGGCTGAGGCCGGATATCTGAAAAACACCGTCGATCCGCTCCAATACTTTGCCGTCGATCCTGACGATGACGGAGTCTCCTACCTTGTAGCGGTCAAGATAGCTATCGACAGCCAATGCCAGGCCTCTTAGCCGTCCGTTTGCCTGATTTTGTATGATAATCTTCCCCTCCGGATTATTCCCCTGTCCGGCATTTGAGATCACTATTCCTCCTATGAAGAATTCCCGGTCACCTTCACGCCCGATAGTCACAGGCTCACCCTTGTACATGGCCCTAACCTCCTCTATGGAAGCAAAATGCTGCCCGGGTAGGGTCAATTCGTTTCCCGTTTCACAGGAAATCATCCAGAAAGATGCTGTGACAAAAATCAGGAAAGACAGATAATGTATCTTTTTCATGTTAATCTAATTAAGACAATCATATACTCAATTAATATACGCTAATTATATCCTTCGTTATTAGGTTTCAACAAAGGATTGATATCTATTTCTCTTTGCGGTACCGGGAACAATCTATGGTAAGGTTCAACCTTATAGGGAGAATTGCTTCCAAAATAGTCATTCATGACCTCTACATAGGTATTCGTCCTGACCAGATCAAACCAACGATGTCCCTCAAATGCCAACTCCAAACGACGTTCCAGATAAATAGCTTCTCGGAAAGAGTCTGTATCAGCTATCTTCGCGGGAGTCAACTCGTGGCTACCGACCACATTGATCGGCTCTCCAAAAGCACGTCGGCGGATTTGGTTGACATACTCGATTGCCTCTACAGGAGGTGTACCGGATATTTCGTTTAACGCTTCGGCATACATCAGCAATACGTCCGCATACCGTAACAAAGGCCAGTTGTCATCAGACTGATTCTGCATAGTATGATCCATATAGTGCTTTTTCACATGTCTTGCACTCAGTGTAGCTCCTGACGCATTTTGGTATTGCATTGTTCCGATAGTCGCCTGGTACCTCGGACTTGTCCCTTCTCCCTCGGCTGTAAAAAGGTTGATAATACTTCCTGTAGGTACCAATCGATTGCCCGCCGATATCCCCATGACTTCCTGCAATGCATTAGGATGGGAGATAAAACTCCATCGGCTACCTTCTCCCAAGGTTCCTCCTTCATACTGGATTTCAAATATAGACTCGGCATGGTTGGCGTTTTTAGGATCAAAGATATCCGCATAGTTCGGGAGGAGACTGTATGGTCCGTCTTCGACAACTGTCTTCAATGGATCCACAGCCTTATCAAACTCGTGCTTGGTCAGATATACCTTGCCCAATAATGTCAAAGCCGCCCATTTGGTCGCCCGGCCTATACCATTACCGGTATAGGCTCCCGGCAATTGCACAGAAGCCATTTCCAAATCATGTACTATCACTTCATAAATATCCTCTACTTCATTTCTGATCGACTTACGGGCCTGTTCTTGCGTCAACACCAATGTGTCCAACGGTACCTTGCCAAACATGCGTACCAAATTGAAGTAGCTCAACGCCCTTACGAAACGAGCCTCTCCTTCTACTTGTTTTTTCTTATCCTCATCTACAAATTCGACAAGGGGAGTCGATGCCAATATCTTGTTACTCTGCAATATACTCCTGTACGAATCTCTCCACACTGCTGAAAGTATGCTGTTGTTGGGTATAATCGTAAATTTATCAAGCTGTCCTGAAGCGGTAGCTGCACCGCTTCCGTCCGAAGCATTGTCTCCCGGCAACTCGCCAATAGAGGGATAATTAGGATTATAAAAATTCTGCAAGGTTCCGTACAATCCTACTGCCGCGATTTCGATGTTCTTTTGGGAAGTATAAAAATCTTCACTGTCAATATCCGCGAAGGGTTTTCGGTTAAGAAATTTCTTATCACACGATGCGGCTAAAATTAAACAGGTAATAGCCAAGCCCATTACTGTGGTGATTTTAAATGTTTTCATATCTATTTATATTTTAGCGACTTCTTAAAATGTCAGGTTCAACCCTAATGTGTACACACTTGACAAAGGATAGCGCCCCCAGTCCAATCCCGGTGAAAGCGTCGTATCGGTGTACATGCCCCCTTCAGGATTCCAACCGTTATAGTTGGTAAACATATACAGGTTGTTGACAGACAGGTTAGCGGTTAATTTTTCTGCTTTTATCCTGTTGGCAATCCGAGTAGGTATGTTATAACCTAAGGTTACATTCTGCACATTCAAAAAGGAAGCCTTTTCGACAAAGGAAGAGTTGAACGTAGTACTGCCCAATACAGCCCGGGTTTCCGAGGATAGGCGTGGTACCTTGCCGTCTCCCGGTTCAGCCTCCGATTTCCATCTGTTCTTTAATTTGACATGTCCATTGGTCTGTAGACTGTAAGGGATATTACTGAAGTTCAAGTTGATAATATCTGCACCATAGCTTCCCCTCAACATGATGTTCAGTCTAAGATTCTTGTAGGAAAATCCATTTCTGAAACCAAAGACAAACTTAGGATGTGGGTTACCTACAATAGTACGATCCTCCAGCGTAATCTCGTTATCGGATGCATCTGCATTCTCAAAGATAAACTCTCCCGGTCGGGATCTCGCTACTCCGGAGGAGATACCTGGTAAAGCGTCTACCTGCGCCTGATTTTGGTATATGCCCAATACTTTCAACCCATAAAATAATCCCATCGGATCCCCTACCCGTGTGATGTGTGTATTTTCCAAATAAATAGAACTTCCCCACAAAGGATCTCCCTCAGGACCTAGCGCCAGTACTTTTTGCCTGTTGAAGGTGATATTGAAATCACTGTTCCATTTGAATTTACCGACCAGATTACGTGTATTCAACGTAAACTCCCAACCTTTATTTTCCACCTTACCGATATTTGTCATGACCGTGCTGAATCCCATATTGGTAGGTACTTGCAGATTAAGCAACAGATTTTTGGTTTGTTTATTGTAGTAATCTACGGTCAATGCGATACGACGTTTGAAGAACGCCATATCTACCCCAACATCGATCTGCCTGGTCTGTTCCCAAGTGAGATCGGGATTTCCGGCAGAACTCAATCGTATACCGGAGACAATACTCTCCCCCCCACTACCCAAAACAGCACTAGAAGCACCCATCAATGACATAAACTGGTAGTTGCCAATGGAATTATTTCCGGTCACCCCATAGCTCGTCCGCAATTTGAGATCCGACAACCAATCGATCTTCTTTAAAAACTTTTCATTGGAAGCTCTCCATGCCAATGCCGCAGATGGAAAAACTCCCCATTGATTGGCAAACTTTGAGGAACCGTCTGCCCGGACACTTCCGGTTATAAGATACCTGTTGTCATAATTGTAATTCATACGGGCGATGTAGGAACTTATCGCCCATTCAGTGATGGTAGAATATCCCGACCGTAATACATTTTCGAGATTATTGTCTACCACAATCAGCTCATCTGTCCAGGTTGCCGAAGCATTGGCAGTCACATTGCTATATTGATTCATCTGTTTTTCGTGGACAGCTACTCCAGAAAGCCGATGCTTCCCAAACCGCTGATTATAGGAAAGTTGTGCAGAAGCCTGCCAATTGAAGCTGGCATTTTGCATTGAACCGATGGAGTTGTCCCGCGGTGCCCGGATTCCATAGGCTCCAATCGAACTGGGATTAATCCAATTACGACCCGAAGTCCGAGTAGTGACGCCCCCAGTAAGGGAAAACTGAAAGATCTTGCTGATATCATATAGGACAGATGCATTGGAAATCAAGCTAAAATTCCGTCTCCAATCCTTGATCGAATTAATTTTGGCAACTGGATTTTCCATATTTTGCAAGCCAGCCATCAAATTGATGCCTGTAGAATAACCGTTTTCCCTTGTGGGGTCATAGACATCCAAAATAGGGTTCATCAACAGGGCAGATTGCACAATTCCTCCATAGGCTTCGTGAAACCTACCGGTCACTGGCAAAAAATCCTGATTGGTATAGCTCGGACTCAACCGCATCGAGACCTTTAGCTTCTTATTGACGTTGGCATCCACATTAGCCCTGGCCGAATAACGTTGAAAACCTGTATTTTTAAGAATCCCTTTATTGTCAAGAAATCCTCCTGAAACAAGATATTTCACATTTGTATTGCCTCCCGATACCGAAATTTGGTGATCTTGAAAAAACCCTTTCTGGAAGACTTCGCTCTGCCAATCGGTTCCCTGCCTCCCGCTATTCAAAAAATCCTTAAAGTAACCGGTCTGCGTAGATTCGGGCCTCAAAAAATCGGCATCCAATGGGCTACGGTCGCCTACGCCTCTATCGACCCAAGTATTGTTTCGAGCTTCTATGGCTAGTATCGCAAAATCTTGGGGAGAGAGCATTTCTATGGGGTTAAATATTTGCTGAAATCCTCCCTTTACGTTATAATTGACCCTAGGTCTACCTTCCTTACCGCTTTTGGTTGTGATGATCACCACCCCATTCGAACCCCTAGATCCATAAATCGCCGCAGCAGAAGCATCTTTCAAAATATCTATGGATTCAATATCGGCCGGATTGATAAAGTCCAAGGGGTTCGAATCCGCGTCTATCCCTACCTGTATGATGTTGCCATCGACCACATAAAGAGGTGTATTGCTAGATCCTATCGTGCTGATTCCTCTGATTTGTATATCCAAACCGCCACCAGGTGTACCAGAGGTATTCATCACATTGACACCTGCCGCTTGTCCCATCATCGCTTGGTTGACATCGTTGATAGGCTGGTCTTCAAAATCCCTCGCATTGACCGAGCTGATCGCTCCGGTCAGATCCTGTCTTTCCTGCACACCATATCCCACAACGACAATCTCGTCCAATGCCCTAAGCACATCTTTCATCACAATCTGTACGGGCAGATTGTTCGTGATCCTCACGAGTTGGGTTTCTTTACCCATATAGGACACTTCTATTTGATTCGACTTGCTGCGCAAGCGAAGGGAGAACTCCCCCTTTTCGTTGGTCGAAGTCGAATTTTCGGCTCCCAATTCTGTCACTCGTACACCCGAAAGTGGACGGTTGTCCTCATCCAGAACCACACCGTGAGCTGTCTGTACACTTTGTGCGAAGGCAATGGAACATTGCATACAACACACAAAAATGATCATGCCCACAAGCCTCATTTTAAATAAAAACATTTTTGTTGCATTCATAATATGTCATATATTTAGTTAATTGTTCTTGTAATCACCTCTATCGTTGTATTTCAAGCGTAGAGAAGCCAAAAGGCTCCAAACTCACAGATACCTTCTCCTTGGCATCCAACTGGATTCGCTTTCCATTTGCTTTGATCACATTCACACGACGGGAGGCATTGCCTTTCTCTGCTTTCAAGTCCAGATCCACCACAAATGCCTGCGATTTGTCACTGTTATTGAGCAGCATCACAAAGGTTTTATTCCCATCACTGCTTTCAGCTTGTAAGTATTCGATATATGGATTGTCAATTTGAATTGCTCCCTTTTTCATCAAAAGCTTTACGTCTTCCCCATACAGCTTACCACTTTTGAAACCGTATGTGGCATGTGGTCCCACTTTGGGAGCAATGAATCCTCTTGGAAAGGAAATATTTCCTGCAGCCCGCAGTTCTATCTCCGAAATCAGATAATCCGTAATCCAACCTATCTGCCACCAAGCATGATGGGGAAATTTACCGGGCCCATCGTCCAGACCATTCCAATAGTAAGAAGCTACATCATTGCTTTTGTTGACAAAAGCATCCCTGCCCCACACACCTGCCCGCGCCATATCCAGGTACAGACTGTCCCCTGTCATCTTGAACAGTCGTACAAACATCCCGGCATGACTCGCCAACAATATTGGTCCTTGTACACGGGTGGCCGATCCCATCGTACCTCCATGCTCAAAACTAAGTCCAACCTGACTGATTTCCCACTCTTTCATGATTTTGCCTTTTACATTTCTAGTAGCATTGCTAGGGATAGGATGTGTATAGACAGAAGCGGTATAAATACGGCTGGTACGTATGGCAGCATCCAGATATCGATTGTCGGAGGTGATATCATACAGATCGAGAAGTGCCTGCACACTCTGTCCCGTTGCAAAATCGGGGGCAAAACGAAAGTCTCCGCAAACACCTAGAAAATGACCTTCGTCCGTAGCATTTTTAACAAACCAATCAGCTCCTTTTTTTGCAGCATCGAGGTATTCTTTTTTCCCCAGAATCTTATAAGCGACCAACATACCGTAAAAAGTCGGCCTCAAATCTTTGATATCCAGAAATACCTCTTTGCCAGTTTTATGGTCATAGGCTACGGCCCAACTTCCGTCAGGTTTCTGCCATTTCAACAATCTGTCCGCTCCCATTTCCAAACGTTTTCTCAACTCCTGATCCTGTGGTTCAAACAGCAGCATATTGCCCATATCCAACATCACATAGTAGGTCAACGCAATGGGCTCTGCATAATCACCCCATTCTTCTGTAAAACGCTTACTTTTCCACAGATAATATTGTCCTGATGCCGATCCCTTAAAGAACTCTTGTTGATCTTCCTGTTGTGCAATCTTGAAATTCCGCGCATAGGGCAATCTGTCACGCAATAGGATACTATCTTTTGTGAGGTGTGCCAACATCCACATGGCCCCGTAATCAGAATTTTTCACGGCATCCTTCTGCGAGCCAACCACAGGAGCATTGTATTCCTGTGCACCGATTTGCAATCCCTTATAGGAGTAGGTATGCCATAGGGAAGTACTGTCTTTACGCACATAATCAAACATGCCCCATAACCTATCCGTCAGCGATTTCTTCGTTTCTTTTTTTGAAAGGAAATCGGAAAACCGATATATATCGTATATAGCATGCTTGTACACATCATACCAATCACTTTTCTTTAGCGTATAACGAAAGCTAAACTTTCTTTTTTCACCAGCCTGCATAAAGGAACCTTTTTGCCCCAAAACGGGATGGTATGCTACAGGTGATAGTTGATTTTTTCGAGTAATGAGGGAGAGCCCTAACTTCCAGTCCCAGTGTGTGGAAATACTATCCGCCCAAGGATCGCGACCAGTACCTGGAGAGGGGATGACAGCTAAAGTGATCCCACTTTGGGTATACACCAAAGGAGATAACGTGGTCGCTGTACGCTCTCTGACCACTATTGGTCTATTGGGTATCCCTTGTCCATAAGCAAAACTTAGCACCAAATTGTCATTCAGCTTGCGCCCTTGAAAATGCCCCGGAATCATCCCCCACGCCATTTCCTCTTTGTCAAACGTCGTCAAAACCGGCGTCGTGATCGAATAAAAACCCGATTTTTGGGCTTCAAATTCTATATCGACGAGAATATCATTATGGTATTGCTTGTCCAGTTGCCATGAGGCTTTGACTATACCTTCGTCATTGGTGTGTTCAAATACCAACACATCACCCTGTTTACGTGCCTTGCGTGGAAAAAACTCTGTATCCTTGCCTGCGGTATTCATGGCGACAGGACTGAGACTTTCATGCCATTTATCGTAAATTAGAAAATAGGATTTATCCGGAAAGTTTCGGACGCTTTCATCAAATTGGGAATAGTCGGGTTTCATCGAAACATCCTTATCCGAATACAGTATCATATAGGACGCCGAAGTATTCTGAAGCGAAACGGCCTGTTTTTTATTTTTAACAACCGTCCTCGCTAGCTGAAAACCGCTCGACGTATGTTTCCACTCGAGAAGAAGGCTATCATTTTCCAGTACGAGATTGTTCTGAGCGAACAACGATACCGGAAAATACATGACCATGCAAGAAATCAAAAATGTCAAAAATCCATTCATACGAAATTGTTTTAAAGTTATTTAAGTGAAGTAAGTTATGATCGTGACGCTTGGATCGAACTTCATCACCTTCATAACTTTTATCCCTCTATTTTATATCAAACTTTTGCACTTCATCTTTACCAGGGTACCGATAGGCTTCATCCTTGGCCCGAACGACAACCTGCCCATTTTCTTCATAAACCTCCATAGGTACAAGTGTGAGCCCACCCTTGTTGATGGTATATGCCGAGTTGCTCATGTCTGTTGTCGCAGCCTCCTCCGGCGTCAGCGTGGGATGGTCGGCATTGTAGAAGGCCGTACACCACCAGCGACCTTTCTTGTCCTGAAACAGATTGCCATGCCCCAGATACCTTCCTGCAAATTGCCTTGGGCCATAAGGGCCTGTCACTTGATCGGCCACACAATAGTATAGATTATAAGTACCCCGGCGCATATTGTCCGTACTCCATCCCGTACCAAACATCACGTATTTACTGCCTATCTTGGTTACAAATACACCTTCGTGCCCAAGAATCCGATCCGAGGGACCGATCAGCTTCCGAAAACCGTCAAAGTCTGAAAAATCCGGCTTTAGCTTATGTATCTCCACCGCATCGGTAAGCATCCATTTGGTACCGTCATCGTCCACAAAAATGGTAGGATCACGGTGAAAACCGACATTCAGCCCCATGGGCTCAGTGTATGGTCCTGTCAAGTCTGTTCCTTTTGTGACCAATATATTTGCCATCCGCATATTCGAGGTATTCACAACGACCCATTTCCCATCGATAAAATGTACTTCAGGGGCCCATATCCCCGCATGTGTGTTCCGCTTTGCTGCCGCATCCATCAACTCCCTGCCATATTCCGAATCCTTCGCTTCCCATATCGGGCTCAGCTTTTGCCAGCTTACCAGATCTTTGCTCCGGAAAAACTGCATGCCGGGCAGGCTGTTCGGAAATGTCTTTAAGGGACGTGTACAGGCCAGGTAATAATATCCGTCCGGTGCTAGCGTGACAAACGGATCTCGCATCGTACCACCAAATACCCGAACAGCCTTGTCATGACGTTCGAGAGCCCTTTGGAGATTGGTATCAGATTCTTTTTGAGCTAAAGAAATCATCGGCAACATTGAAAGACAAAGAAGCAACTTAAAAAGAGGTAGTTTACGGTTTAACAACATAACGTTTATACTAATTTTCTATCGGAAACCAAACAAAACAATCTGGTGTAGTCTGGTGTAGTTTATAATTATGAACCAAATGTAGGATATAAAAAATTAAACACCAAACTTTTTTCCAAAAAATATACAATAAGGCCCCTTTGTAACGCTAGAAAAACCTTAAACTTTGGTCTAATCTGTTGTCTTACTTGCTTTAACCAACCAAAGCTATTAGCTTTGTAAGGGTTTTTACACTTAATACATCTCCAAATTGAAAGAAGTAACGGATTCTATTTCTGAAAGTAGCACACAACGGCTAAAATATATGCAACTGGTGGATTATGTCATGGTGCAGATAGAACAAAAGAAACTGGCCATCAATGACAGGTTATCTTCTCTCAACCAATTGACGGCCGATCTTCGTATCAGCAAGAAAACTGCGCTGAAAGGCTTGCAATATCTTTTAGAAAAAGGCATTATCGAATCAGAGTACCGCAAGGGATATTACGTCAAACGCCTAAAACTAGACCAACCTTATCGGGTGTGTTTGATATTGGACAAAATGAATATCCTGCGTGATCGGGTTTATCAAGGTTTTTTGGAAACGATAAACAATCAAGCAGAAGTAGACGTATTTTTTCATCATCATAACTTTAAGGTATTCGAGAAGCTGGTGGAAGAGAACCTGAATAGCTATACCCATTTTGTAGTGACTACTTTCTTCCGCGAAAATCCTGTATCCATCCTGAACAAAATCCCGCCCCATAAACGGATTATCATTGACCGCCATGAACATGGTCTGGAAGGAACATACAGCAGTATCTATCAAGATCATAAATCTGCTCTTGTGGATTCGCTAGTCACCTTGTTACCTCAATTGGAAAAATACAAACGTTTGGTCCTTGTCGCTCCTTTAGAGGCTTTTCACGCCCAAGACCTGATCGATGGATTTGAAGCATTCGCCAAGGAACACAAGAAGAACCATATCATCTTCCACAGTGTGGAGAGGCCTTCATTCAAAAAAGGCGATGCATACATCACGTTTAACCGGTACGACCAAGACGATGCGAATGTTATCAAATTTTGCCGGGAGAAGGACTGGAAACTCGGCGAAGATATTGGCCTGATCTCTTATAACGACACCGCTATAAAAGAGGTGTTGGAAGGAGGCATCACAGTCATCAGTCCTGATTTCTATAAAATGGGTGAAGAAGCTGCAAATGCTATTTTAAATGAAAAAGCTGTCACATTACGTGATCCGGTAAAGGTTGTTATCAGAAAGTCATTGTAAAAACTAAAATCCCGACAAGAACATTGGTATAGCCGACAACATTCATACAGTCCAAATATGTCCCATTTATTCGATCCGCCAGCTGGCGGATCGAATACTAAAAAGACAAATCATTCTTATAACATTAGACCTCTTCGAGGTCTTAAAAACAAGACCATCCCTTATCCCGAATTCACGTTAATTATTAAAGCATCGATTATTTCAACTCCAACTCCCCCACTTCCGTTTGGCTATTTCCCCGCAATTGTTTATAATGTTTTTTCATTTCCTCCAACTTCTCCGGGTTGCTTTCCGCCAAGTTTGTTTGCTCACCGATGTCCTCTTTCAGGTTGTACAACTGATATTTGTCCGAATTACCCAATTCTATGTTCACCTGCTTGTTGACAGCAACTCCTCGGTAGGGAGGAATCATAACCCAATCTCCTTCACGCAACAGTGTCCTTGAATTGGCTTCCAGCACCAACTCATCCCGTCCCTGCTGGCTCTTGCCCAGCAAAACATCCATATAATCACGACTGTCTGTACCTTCGATCTGCTGACCAGTCAGTTTCGCAAACGATGCCAGGAAATCCAATTGGCAGACGACTGCATCTGATACCTGCGGTTGGATTTTTCCTTTCCAGTACACCAGGAAAGGCACACGGAATCCAGCCTCATAAAGACTGTATTTTCCTCCACGCAGCGGTCCTGTAGGGCGATGGTTGCCGACTTTTTCTACAGCATCATCATAATATCCGTCATTCAGCACAGGACCGTTGTCACTTGTAAAGATGATCAGCGTGTTTTCAAGCAAACCTTCTTCTTCCAATGTCTTCAGGAAAGCACCGACACAATAATCGGCCTCCGCGATCACATCTCCACGAGGTCCCATCGAGGTCGCTCCTACAAATCGCGGATGTGGCGTACGGGGCACGTGTGGCTGATGCAAGGCGAAGTATAAAAAGAACGGCGAGGATTTGTGTTCTTTCACAAAGGATTGTGCCCTTGCCAAAAACGTATCTGCCATGTCCTCATCTACCCATTTCGCTTTTTCTCCACCTTTCATGTAGCCGATACGTGGAATACCATTTACAATACTGTTGTTGTGTCCGTGGTGCCATTTCATCCGCAGCAGTTCGGGGTTGTCCTTGCCTGTAGGCTGTCCTTCGAAATTTTTCTCATAACTTACTTCAATGGGATCGTCGGCTTCCAATCCTACCACACGGCCGTTTTCAATATATACGGTAGGCACACGATCCTGTGTAGCGGCCATGATAAACGATTCATCGAATCCGACTTCATTCGGGCCTGGCGAGATATGCTGATTCCAGTCCACATGGCCTGAGCCAAGACCTAAATGCCATTTGCCGACTATTCCCGTACGATATCCGGCCTTCCTAAGCATCTTTGGCAATGTCTGCTGTGCCGTATCGATCAGCAAAGGCGCCGTACCCGGCAAGATTTTGGCATCGCTGTTGCGCCAGGGATATACACCTGTCAGCATGCCAAAACGGCTGGGTGTACAGGTCGAAGATGTGGCATAGCCGTTCGTGAAACGGATACCTTCATTGGCCAATCTGTCCATATGGGGTGTCGATACACCTTCTGCTCCATATGCTCCCACATCACCGTAGCCCAGATCATCCATATTGATGATGACGATATTGGGCAAATCTGACTTGCCCTGGCTTTTTTTTGTTGAATTGCAACTGGCAAAAAATGCTACCAATAGCCCCATACCTATGCTTAATATAGGTTTGTGATACTGTCTTTTGTTCATTGTTTTTTTGTTTTGTGTCATATATTTATTATAGTAATCATACGTATTTCACTGTTCATTGTCAGTTATCCTCTGTCCTCTCTTCTCTCTCAAACCCGCTTGACGGCATCTTTCAACCGATCTGTACGGAAAGGGGCGGCAGGGAATCCTTCTTTATTGTAAAAATTGATTTTCTCCGGATTATTTTCAAAAGCATATCGCACATATACGGGCTTCGCCACATGTTCACTGTACACGATGACCTTATTTCCTTTGATTTCTGCTTTCGCCCGATAAAACTGATTGTCTTCGCCTGCGAGTGCAAAGCCATAGAGTTCCTGAGCTCCGTCCTTTGCCACAAGCCCACTACCGACATATTCAAACGAAAGCTCAAATACATGGCCATTGCGTGTAGCTTTTTTCAGTACAGGGCCTTGTGTTACCTTCCCTTTGTGTCCATACATCAGTTCCAAGGCCTGTGCGGCAAGACGTCTGCCTACATCTCTTTTATTCCTAGGGTGAATGTCTTTCGCCTCGCCGATATCATTCGTAATCGCAGTCCTTACATTGTGCATATTCTGACTCACTTTAAATTGGGCCTCCTGTACCACAGCCCAGGCCGAGGCTTCGGGTTTTTCGACAACTTTGCCATAATTGGCAAGTTGGGCAATGAAGAAGGGCAGATCTTTGTTTTTCCAAGATGCACGCCACGAAGTGATCATGTTACTGAGCATACCTTCGTATTCATAGCATATAGGCACAAAGGCATTGCCTTCTCCTTGATACCATACCACACCTTTGATCGGATAGACAAAAAACGGAGCGACCATATTGTTGTATACCATAGTGGGATAGCGATTATCTATATTGACAAAGCCTTTAGGAGTTTTGACACCCGGATTTTCCCGCAATAAGCGTTCGTTAGCCTTGCGCGTGTTTTCCACAAACTCTGGAGTGATTTTTTCTACCTGGTTTTTTGCTTCGGAAAAATCCATCAATGATGCAGGAGACATGAATGTCTCGATGGTAGAAGCTCCCCAGGAGGCATGAATGATACCTATAGGTATTTTTTCTGATTCGTGGATTTCTTTGGCAAAGTAGTAGGCTACGGCCGAGTGACGGTTGAGGTTTTTGTTGGTCGCGATGATCCACTCGGCTTTGTAAGTGTCCTTTAATGGGGATATGGCGGTCTTCCGAGCGACATGCAGAGAGCGAATCAAGGGATAATCTTGTTTTTCGTCCGATCGGTAGGCTTCCCTTCCCATCAGAAATTGCATGTTGCTCTGTCCGCTACAAAAGAAGACATCACCAAAATAAATGTCATTGATAGCGATCTTTTCCACATCGGCCTCTATAGATATCTTATAGGGACCGCCAGCGGCTCTCGCCGGAAAGGTCACCCTCCAGATACTGTCCCTGCCCGTGGTAGCTTTGTAATGTTTACCGTCCAAGGAGACCGATACCTCTTTGTCCGGGCTAGACCATCCCCAGAATACGATGGGCTGTTCGCGCTGAAGTATCGCATGGTCAGCAAAATAGTGTGGCAACCTCAATTGTGCATGGCACATTAGCGTGGCCATCACGAAAAATATAATACTAAAAATTTTCATTTTTTGTTCTCTTTTTAATCTTATCATGGCTGTACTACTATAAATAGGCTACTCCGAGGAGCTATTGTCCGGGAAAACTTTCCGGAAAATGTCCCTATATGTTTTTGGGTAAACACATCCTGTATGCGGACTTTGCCTGTGATACCTATATCGGATAGGGGAAGTGACACGGTGGCCATCTTTTGCGGATTTCTGTTAAGCAGCAGAAAGGCAGTTTTTCCGTTGTTCAGTTTTTTTGCCCAAATCTCTGTATCGTCCTGTTGTCGGATCCGTGTACCCTGTCCGGTCGGATCCTGGTTGATGGCAATGGCTGTTTTGTTAAGAATAATCTCTTTTTCTGCATCGCTCATATTTCGGGGGTCATTACCCAAAAACAACGGAGAAGACATGATACACCATAGGGCAAAATGTGCTTTTTGCTCTTCAATCGTCAGTCCCTGCTCTCCGGTCACCATCATATCCGGGTCGTTCCAATAGCCGGGACGGGCATGTTCCGCGACTGCATTGTTCTGCTCGGCGATTGTCATGACACTTAGAAAGTTCTTCACAGGTTTCTCGTCTATAAAGTTAGCACCTCCGGTCACTTTAGCGGCGATATCGAGCGTGGTACGAGACATCTGGCTGACCTCCGGATTCCAATCCCTGTACGCGTACGCACTGATGTTGAGGATCATATCCCGGCCACTTTCCTGCATAAGTTTACTCCATTTGCTGTACAGCTCTTTGACAAGGCCTTCGTTCCAGCCTCCTTTCCGAAATTGACATTTGTCCAGCTTGATGAAATCAAGTCCCCAGTCTACAAATTGCCGGACATGTACCTCCTCATGACCATAGCCTCCTACCGGATCTCCTCCACAGTCATGTGTACCGGGTACAGTATGTACACCGATCTTCAACCCCTTGCTGTGTGCATAGTCCGCAAGAGGTTTGATGCCATTCGGAAATTTGACGGGGTGACACAACAGTTCACCATTTGGTCCCAATTTTCTGTCACGCCAACCTCCATCTATGACGACATAGTCGTATCCAGCATCCCGAAGGCCGCTAGATACCATAGCGTCAATTACCTCTCGTATCATTTGTTCGTTGATATCATGCTTACCGAACCAATTCCAGCTATTCCATCCCATAGGTGGTGTAGCAGCCAGATCCTTGAAACGCTGAGACTGCGAAAAAAGTGTCCCTACCGTCAGCCCCTGTAGTAGCAAGAGGACTACTGTTATTTTAATCCATGTTTTATGCATATTATTCTCCGCAACTACTTGTTTTTATATTCCGTCAATAGATTATTTGGGATAAACCTCACCCTTTACATGTTCGGCATTTTCCGTAAAACGAACCAAATGAGCCTTATCGGCATACTTACCGATATTTTGGTACACATTAGCATCTTTTCCTGCTCCAAGGGTTACTCCATCGACATAGTCCATCCAGATCAGCGCACTGTTATCTACCCCAACATTTTTTCCGGCAAGGCTTTCCTCGTGGTGTGAACGGATAAAAACATTGCGGTCAACCTTAACATCAGTGGCATTGCTAACCTGTATATTCACACCGGGAATATTAATAAACTGATTGCCCTCAATACGAATACGGTGATGCCCTTTAATAGTCTGGTTGGCAAAGACAACGACAAGTCCTCCTGCCTGTATTTTCCCTTCCGGATTAAGCGCGCTCTCTTTTACGGATTCAATAATATTGTTGCGTACGACCACATCGGATACCATGTCCGATTCGATAAATGCGGTTGCTTCCGCAGCGAGTATAATACCCGGCAAAGCCAGATGGCTGATATGATTTCCCTCTACCACACCGTCAGAGGCTTTGATCAAAATTCCTCTGGCCCGACCGTTTTTTATCCTGCTGTTGCGCACGGTAAACCCATTTCCGTTGCGGTCCATATTGGCCAGCAGATTACCCTCAGAAACATGCGTTACGGAATCAAGTTCAAGTGATGTCACATATTTATAACCTCCGGGGAATTTTAATCTGGGGTAATGCTTGACAACAAATGCTCTCATAGCCGCGGGATCTTCTACTCGAACCGACGTTGCGCCGATAATTTTACGATACTGTATCTCGCCCGAACTCGTATAAAAGCGAATCCTGTCTCCTACACGCAAAGATTCTTCATGGGCGGCCACTTTAACTGTGTTTCCTCCCGAATTTTCCATAACAATACTGAAACTTCCATTGATGGCCACTGCATCATCCCCCAATGCTTCAAAATGGCAATCTTCGATCCGAGGACCGATAGTGGCGTATTTGCTATGAATTCCGTCCGAGTGTGTACTGCGTAAACGGTTTATGGAAGCTAGCAACGGACGCGGACCGGGCTTTATCGCTACATTCCGATATACATTTTCTGACGCGTATTTCTCAAAGATACTGAAATGTCTTGCACAGGAATATAACGTGACATCTTCCAGCTTAAAGCGCGTGCTTTCATAAATAAAACAGCTACCACCCGCTCCCGGATTGGTCAAGCTCACGTAGTCTCCCAGTGCCCAACCATGATCTCTCAGGTTCCGTGCTCCTATAGAAACCCGGTATATCGTAGAGTCGAGCTGTTCAACAGATGTCGGATTGAGGTCTTTGGCCAACTTCTTTCTATAAAGGGTTGCCGGGTCATGCACCATAGCGCGGCCGGCAGCTTTGCCGGTAGGTACCGGATACCCCTCGTGAAGTTCTATATCTATCCATGTACCGTTTTCCGCAACAGCCACTACCGTTCCCTGTGGAAAAAGCAGGGGATCGTTGTCGGCAACAAATCCTTTCACAGCCACATTCGTACAACGTTGCACATCCAATATCCGTTGGGATGTCCTCCGTAGAATCATCTCCACTCCATAGGCATGGACAGTAAGATCAGAAAGGTCATGCAAAAATATGCCGGCCTTTCGATCTGGTCGCACATAGTAACGACCGGGATATATGTAAGCTATCGGTTCTTTGCGGGAAACGGCTTGTTCAATCTGGGTTTGGATATCGGTCTGTGCCAGAAAAAGGACATCATATGCCAATATTGCATTTGCACTACCCTCTCCTACCACCTCTAGCTCGATGACATCGCCCGGTTGCAACCAACCGATCTCCGTATCCAGGGAAATTGTCTTTCCAGCTTGTACCTGCTGCCGCAAGAGCGGAGACTGTTTTCTGACCAACACGCGTACATCCAACCCGCTACCGTTTTTTTTACCGGAAAATGCCGCGTTTGCCAGACCATAGAAGCCTACCTGCTTCACTTCGTGAAGTACAGTTGTACCCGTTTTCACGTCGATCCTGGCAGATTTTACCGTTTCGACCTCTTTTTGAACAATTGACAATGTAGCCGGAGCAACCGTTTTCATATCGACTGCCGCCCCTGCAGGAAGAAACCCCAATGGGATAATCTCGTCCGTCAAGACGCTGCTGTACGTTTTTCGCTGCCCCACCGTCAGCGTAAAATTTTTATCCGTGGAATTTCCATTCGAGACAGCCTTAATCTCATAGAATCCAGATTTTTTAATGACTGTTTTCAAATCGGTGGCATGCCCGGACATAAATATTCCTGTTAATAAAAAAAGTACAGCCGATTTCGCAAAACCCAATTTCATCATATGCTTATATCTATTTGTTATATATTTCACCTCTTATGTTCTGTGTATTGTCCGTAGAGCGGATCAAGTTCGATTTGTCTGCATACTTTCCGCTATTCCGGTAAAAATTGGCGTTTTTTCCATCGCCGAATGTTACTCCGTCGGCATGGTCTATCCAGACCAATGCACTGTTGTCCACACCTGCGTCCTGACCGGCTACACTTTCCCTCTGATGAGAGTTAATAAAAAAATTACGGTCGATGTGAACATCGGTTGCATTACTAATCTGCATATTTACGCCCGGTATATTGATTAACCGATTGTTCTCAATTCGAATATTGCGGTGTCTGACACGGTATTTTCCAAAAAACAGGACAACAAGCCCGCCCGCCTGAATCTGTCTGTCCGGACTAAGGTTCCCCTCATTGACAGATTCAATGATATTATCACGCACCACTACATTGGATACCACGTCCGCTTCTATAAAATCATTCACTTCCGCGGCGAGGATAATGCCCGGCAAAGCCAGATGACTGATCTTGTTTCCTTCGATAACACCATCAGAGGCTTTAATCAAAAAACCTCTTGCCCGCCCGATCCTGACCTCATTGTTGCGAACAGCAAACCCTTTTCCGTTGCGATCCAGATTTGCGATCAGGTTTCCTTCTGAAACCTTCGTCACTGAATCGAGCCGGATAGTGTATGCGTGTTGGTACAACCTTACGTACTTCAAGTTGGGATAATGCTTGTGAATAAGGCTTTGCATCTGGCCGGCATCTTGCTCCTTTGGCGATGCACTGATCACCTTGCGATGGACAATCTCTCCCGAATCGGTATAAAACCGGATACGGTCTCCCGGACGAAGAAAGTTGTCCTGAACACCCACCTCAATCACATCTCCCGAAGTATCGCCCAGCACCACACCGAAACCGCCATGAATGGCAACCGCATCATCACCCAATCCTTCAAAATAACAGTTCTCGATCAGAGGGCCTACAGCGGCATATTTGCTATGGATTCCATCAGAATGCGTACTGCGCAACCTCTCCACGGAGGCCAGCAACGGACGCGGGCCGGGTTTCATCACTACATTGCGGTAAAGGCATTCCGAAGAGAATTTCTCATAAACACTCCATTGCCTCGCACAGGAATAAAGTGTCACATCGACCAACCGGAAACGCGTACTTTCATTAATAAAACAACTGTAGCTCGTGCCTGGATTGGTCAGACTGACATAGTCTTCTGCTTCCCAACCATGTCCGGTTTTATCCTGACCCGTAAATATCCGATAAGTGTCTACGCTTAGTGTTTCTACTCCTATGCTGACAAAATCCCGGGAATTCTTTTTACGGTGACGGGTGTTAGGGTCATGTACCATAGCACGGCCACTTTTTTTAGCCATGGGTGCCGGATAGCCCTCATGTAGTTTCATATCTATCCATGCACCATTTTCTGCAACAGCCACAATCGTTCCCTGTGGAAAAAGCAGCGGATCGTTGTCTGCTACAAATCCTTTCACGGCCACGTTCGTACAACGTTGGACATCCAATATCCGTTGGGATGTCCTTCGTAGAATCATCTCTACACCATAGGCATGGATCGTAAGATCAGATAGGTCATGCAAAAACATGCCGGCCTTTCGATCTGGTCGCACATAGTAACGGCCGGGATATATGTAAGCTGTTGGTTCTTTGCGGGAAACAGCCTGTTCAATCTGGTTTTGGATATCGGTCTGTGCCAAATAAAGGACATCATATGCCAATATTGCATTTGCACTACCCTCTCCTACCACCTCTAGCTCGATGATATCGCCCGGTTGCAACCAACCGATCTCCGTATCCAGGGAAATTGTCTTTCCAGCTTGTACCTGCTGCCGCAAGAGCGGAGACTGTTTTCTGACCAACACGCGTACATCCAACCCGCTACCGTTTTTTTTACCGGAAAATGCCGCGTTTGCCAGACCATAGAAGCCTACCTGCTTCACTTCGTGAAGTACAGTTGTACCCGTTTTCACGTCGATCCTGGCAGATTTTACCGTTTCGACCTCTTTTTGAACAATTGACAATGTAGCCGGAGCAACCGTTTTCATATCAACAACCGACCCTGCCGGAAGAAACCCCAATGGAATGACTTCTCTGGTTAAAATATCGGTGTAGGTTTTCCTGTTTCCCACGGTAAGGGTAAAACTTTTGTCTGTGGACTGTCCATCTGGAACGGCCTTTATTTCGTAAAACCCGGATTTCTCTATCACCGTTTTTAAATCGGTGGCATATCCGGACGTAAATATCCCTGTCAATAAAAACAGGACAATCATTTTCTCAAAACCTGATTTTGTCATATTCTCGTTTCTAATTATTCTTCTCTTGCTATCCTATCAATATCAACCTTTACTTTTCTTTACCGATTCTAGAAAATCTTCGATTGCCCAGCGAATATTTTTATCCTGTATATCCTGCTGATTCATCTTTTCCAATGCCTGAACAAACGCCTCCCGGTTTTTGACATAAAGCATATAGTTGAGACTTAATAATGCTAATTGGCCGTTATCTGCATGGGCATAACGTATTAATGTGGTTGCCGCCGATTTATCTGAAAAACAATTCCAACCAATTGCTGCCGCGGTAATGGCAACAGGCGGATAAGTGTCTTGCAGCGCCTGAGACAAAACTTTACGGTAAGATGCCAGTGATTGCTGAGACTGACACATCAACCCTAATGCAGCCCAGTACCGTACTACATTGTTTGAATCTGTCAGCATTTTAATCTGTTGTTTGACCACTTCGGGACTTCGCTTGCCGGACAGTGCTGCCGCTTCATAAATAGACTTCAATGGAAACTTCTTCTCGTCCGTTCTGAACAAAAAGGGAGATTGACCGGATTCGGCCAGTTTAGCTATCTCAAACTCGGGCAACAACATCACATCCCGGCCTTCTATCATACGTCGTTCCAGTTCCGCAGACATCCTTTGCAATCGTATCGAATGCCCCACATCACCGGCTAAATTCCGCATCTCCCAAGGATCATTTTTCGTATCAAACAAAAACTCGGCAGGACGCGGCTCAAAGAAACTTTCTTGCAATCTGTTTAATTTGCCCAATCGAAAATCATTACGTATCTGTTGTTTGATTTCCCCAATTTCCATATAATTGATATAGCGCAATTCCGGCATATAAGCCATATAGTTACGACTGTACACATAGCGGCCATCGGTGATCGTTCTGACCATATCGGGCCCGTTGTCCGACCGATCGGAAGCCAGCATCAGATATTCCACAGGTTTGTCTCTGTTTTTCCCGATAAGCACCCGGCCTTTCATATATTCCGGCACTTTTCCTCCGCACATACTGATGAGTGTAGGAGCTAAATCCTCAAAGCTCACTAATTCATCTGTTACTACTCCATCACCCCAGGGCGAGAGATGACGGTACATGGGTGGAAACCAGACAACAAAAGGCACACGGTATCCCAAATCAATTCCATTTGTTTTTCCTCTGGGCATCCCCTCCCCATGATCGGCAAAGAAGAAAATAATTGTGCTGTCAGTCAGTTCGTCTGCCTCTAAACGTTCTAACAGTTTGCCGATTTTCTTGTCGGTCAGGTTCAACGAGTTGTAAACGCGAGCCAGCTGTTTCCGCATTTCCGGACTGTCGCGGTATATGGGCGGGACTTCGAAAGCATTATCCAAAACATGCTCCTCTGAGCTAAGCTGTTTCAACACCTCTTGTTGATATTGGTCGTAGGGCCATGTCATTGTACGTGATTGATGGCTGTCATCAAAATTGAACACGGCAAAAAATGGCTGCCCAGGCGATCGATTCCACCAACCCGCATGACCCGAACTCTCATCCCAAGCTTCTTGGATATACGCTTTCTCGTTGGCCACATTGTAATCTGTTTTGGCTGTATTTGTCGTATAATAACCTACTTGCTGTAGGTAATAGGGAAAACCTTTCATAAAATCAGGAACCGGGTATTTACTCCGGTGGTTTCCTGTACCTGCTTTCCACGTTGGCACTCCTGTAATAATGCTTGTACGGCTGGGAGAACAAACGGTATTCGTTGAAAATGCTTGGGTAAAACGAACTCCTTCCCGGGCAAGCCGATCGATATTCGGCGTACTTACTACTTTATTGCCATAACATCCGACAAATTGCGGCGAAGTGTCTTCTATGGTAATCCACAGGATATTGGGGCGCTCGGTTGCTTGTGTCTGAAAAGCACCTGCACCTACACATAAATTGGCCATCAGCATATACCGAAACCACCAACGGATATAAATAGTTCCCAAAAATTGCTTCATGAGTGATATTTCGTTTACGATGACACTATTGACATTTCGCACATTCCCATATTGACATCTTTATTTTAGTTGTGTGTATTTAAAGTTTATAAATAAGGTTTCAAGTATGGCTTTCTTTCCGAATACGACAAGGAAGGATAACCAATCAGTACAAAAATACCTCCGAGAGGAAAGACTTTTCTGCTCTAATTGGCCATTTTATAACACTAATTGGTATTAAAGCCCCCTATTTTACTTCCAATGCACCCAGACCCGGCATCGTACCGATGGGCTCTCCCATGATATCGTGGATCACATCCAACATCAATCCGTCGGCATCTCCCTCAAGACGCGTTATAGGAATTCCTTTACCTTTCACCAATGCCTTGTTGCGCGGTAGGTAATGTTGTATCTGCCAACCTCCTATCGTTTCGAAATCGACATTTCCGAATATAGGCTGACTATCTTCTATCGGAAATATGGATGGCCAATTTTCAGCTTTCAGAAAGAGGTTATTGCTAAAGAAAAGACGGTCTAATCTTTTTTTTATCATTCGGTTATTTTCCGATGTTCCGGACTCACCGACTATATGGAATATATTATTAGCGATCAGCAATCCGTCCGTTCCGTCCTCGATCGCGAATCTGGCCACGATGTCGGGTCTTACGTATATGGTATTGTTGTAAATATAGGTATTCATGGGAGGTTTCCTACTGCTACCGCTTCCTATGTGACCACTCAGCCAAATGATCTTCCCATCCTGAAAAGCCCCACCCTGCCCATTCACGCGGTGACCATCGTTTACGCTGATATTGTACCGATAAGCACAGTTGTAGGTATTGCCCAATATTTCGCAAAATCCGCCTGCATTATGCGCGCTGAAATTGTACTGCATAATGACGTTGTCGCAATTGAAATCGATATGTGCGCCGGCAGAATCTCCCGGGCCATTGGCATACAAAAAACGATTCTTCTCGATCAATATACGCGAGGCCGACCAGGTCCACAGTCCGCTACCACGTCCCCACTTCCGACCATCATCCGTACTGCCGGAATAGGAAACTTCGTTGGATACAATGTGTGCGTCCCGGGTATTTGACATCTGAATGCCCGGCCCTCCCGTACGCTGAACCTGATTTTCTGTCATCACTATATCACTGATGTTTTGGGCGGTTCCCGTTAATCTGATTCCCGTATGCTCTATATTTACGATATGACAATCTTCTATTCGGACATCTTTTATACCGGCTGTCGCCCGGTTGCTGATCATACGTATACCATAACCATAAGCCCCGGTACCGTTAGCGCTGTTCACATCATCAGGATCACGCACAAATCCGGGATTCTCAAAAAATATATCCCTTATCGTCATATCCGACAAAACGACATCCTCTATGTGCCCCTGTGCTGAGGTCGTAACCAACACTCCACATCGCATGTCAAGATCTTCATTTTCTGTATTATAACCATTTGCAGTGATGTACAGTTCACGCAGGTGTATATGCTGACAATCCCGGATCAGCACACCCTGGGCCTCTCCTTTTGCATCTATGTGAGCTTGCTCGCCTTTTTTGTCCGCTGTCGGTGCAAAGGCCGACACGGTAATCACGCTGTCCGGCTTGCCACGAATGCCGATAAGCTCCAACGTACCGATATGCCGCTCTCCTGCTGCCAACAACAGCCTATCTCCCGGTTTCAAAGCTATCTGGCTTGCTTTTTCAAGGGTGCGAATAGCCCGATCGGCAGAGGTGCCACTATTCGTATCATTCCCCATGGTAGGATGGACATAGTAATCTGTTCCCATAGTCTCGGGAAGCATTTCTTCGTCTATAGAGTCTGTTTCAGATTTTGTGCAACTGCTCAGTATATGTGCAACCGCTATTAGAACGAGTACCGGTCTTATGTATTTCATCATTTATTTTGTTTTTCATTCTTAGACGGATCCATGACGGCCTTATGGGCGATCTCCTGCGCAAGACGGCATTTTCCAGCATCTAATGTCGTTGGACAGAAAGAATTACCCGGAGAGGGCTTACCCAATATTTTCTCATACCAAGTACAGGCAGCCACATACCGCCCTATAGGCGACAAATGAAAACCATCCCTGCAAAAATCAGTTTCCGGCGCTACATATCTGCCATTTTGTATCGCTACTCCGGCAGGAATAATCATGTTGACACCGATTTCTTTGGCCACTTTATCCACCGTACCGATGATAGCGTTGTACATTTCCATCTGGTTGTTATTATAATTAGCAAATCCGAAGTGTGTAGACTCTTTGTTGTATGCCCAGGTCTGATGTATCGCAAATTCTACCTTGGGATTCAAAGCCTCCTTCTTTGTAAATGCTATAAGATCAGTGATATAAGGAAAGTAACTTGCGTAAATCCCCGATTGATGACTGACTTGCTGAAAAGTAATGTAATCCCATTCTTCATCTTTTATACCGTCTGTCAGCCGGGTGTTTTTCCGAACCGTTCTGGAATTTTCCATCCAGTTTATCTTGGTGTACCTATACGAAGAATCTGCGTTTAACACATTTTTCCAATGCTGTTCCAAAGTGGAACCGCCCACAACCAAACTGCCGATAATCACCTCAAGGCTATCAGCTTTTGCCAGACGGCTCAGATGATATTCAACAGCATCCTCCGAAAAACTATTTCCTATTGCCAATATCTTAACCGGCTTCTTGCCTGCCGAACTTACAGACTGTGCGTTTGCCTCAAAAAAGAAAACAGCAAACACAATTATCAAAAGGTCAACGCCTCGCTTCAACATGGTCAAACACCTTATTTTTATATCATTTAGTCTCATTGCACCTTGATTGCTTAGTTACTGATCAAATACCGATAAATCCCATTTACTTCACCTCTACAGCGCCGATATCCGGAAGCCCATCAATCGTATTGTCGGCCATATCTTTGTCAAGATTCAATCCCTGTACCAGACCGAATACATCCCCTGGAATAAAAGGTATCTCGATACCTTTATCTTTTACGAGTTCCTTATTGTGAGGTATGTAGTCAGCGATATTCAATCCACCCTTGCCTGCAAAATCAGGGTCTCCGATCAAGGGGCTTTCATCCTGAATCGGGATCACCTCCGGCCAATTTCCAGTCTTTAGATACAGGTTATTGCGAAAAACAAGGCGCTCCAACGGTTTGTCAAGTGGTTTTTCCCAACTGCTCTGATCATCGTTTACCCGCTTGGAATCTCCTTCTATACAGAAAATATTATTTGCGATCAACAATCCCTCTGTTCCTTTTTCGATAGCAAATTTTGATTCAATCCCTTTCCCTACATAAATAGTATTGTTATAGAAATATGTATTGACAGGCGGCTTTCTCGATGCTTTGCCTTGATACCCACTCAACCAGAATATCTTTCCTTCCTGAAAGGCCCCGTTTTCTCCTTTGACACGTGCCCCATCGTTCACACTGATATTGTAGCGATAGGTACAATTATTGGTATTACCCAGTACTTCAAAAAAACCTCCGGCATTGTGTGCACTGAAATTATATTGTACAACGATATTGTCACAATGAAAATCAATATGTATGCCTGCCGAATCGCCCGGTCCATTGGCGTACAAAAAACGGTTCTTTTCGATCAGTACATTGGAAGCACTCCATGTCCACAATCCGCTGCCGCGTCCCCATTTCCGGCCATCGTCCGTACTGCCCGAGTAAGATACCTCATTGGACGTCACATGTACATATTTTACGTTGGACATCTGCATGCCCGGACCGCCACTTTTGGTCACTTTGTTTCCACTCATCACCACATGGGTTATATTAGCCCTGGAATTTTCTCCGGTGAGCTTTATACCTGTATGTTCTACATTTTCGACGAGACAGTCCTCTATACGTACATTATTGATCTGAGTGGGATATGTACCGGCTATCAATCGGATGCCAAACCCATACGGCTCTGTTCCATTAGCTGAGCGGACTTCTTTGGGATCTCTTATATATCCGGGATTTTCGTAAAAAACATCACTGACTTTGACGTCTTTTACCAGGATATTCTCTGTGTGCATCTTGTCGGATGCCGTGATCAGTATGCCACAGCGCATATCTTTCGCGCCCTTTTCACCGGTGTAGCCGTTGGCTGTGATATGCAACTTGCGAATCTGAAGATGTGTGCAATTGCGGATCAGTAGCGCGTTGGCTTGTCCTTTTCCGTCTATATGTGCCGGTTCTTGCGATTTTTGATCAGGCCAGGCATAGCTTTCTAAGACAATCGGTTGTTTTAACCATCCATTGCGGCCCACAAGCTCTAGCGTGCCTTTGTGGTTCTCACCAGCGGCCAGCAGAAGCCTGTCTCCCGGTTTTAACGCAATCTGACTAGCTTTTTTAAGGGTCTGTATAGCTGTTGTCATAGATTTTCCGTCGTTGCTGTCATTGCCTTTGACTGGATGCACATAATAATCGGCCGCAAAGCTATTCATTGCTATGAAACATCCTAATAGACTTATGCATACCTTCTTGATTGTCTTCTTCATGTATCAATTCATTTAATTGGTATTTTTGTATCCATTCTTCTTTCTTTCCTGAACATATTTTCGCGTTTCACGGAAAGTTGACATGTCTCCAGTAAATCTTGGATCCCCTGTTTTTAAAGCATAGTTGGTTAGCTTATTCTTCAATTCTTGTCTTGTTTTTTCATGTGCTGTATTGCCGATCAGATTTTTTCCCTGCCATCTGTCATTGCCCATGTCATACAGTTCCTCTGAGGCTATCTCTGCTGCCGGATCTGTATAAGGCTCTACAGGCCGATCGTTGGAATAGTTGACGATATATGCATAGGTATCCGTAGTGATTGCCCTAAACGATTTGCTGGCAGGATCGACGTCACCGTGCCATTCTAGACCCGTCACCGCAAAATCACGTTTTTTATCCACCCTGCCGGAAGCATCTGATTTTAAAACGTTCAAAAAACTATTCCCGCTCATGGACGGTGGTACAGGAACCTTACAGGCCTGAAGGACGGTAGGTGCAAAATCCGAAAAATTGACAAAGTCACTTACCGTACGTCCTCCCGGCATGCCTGCGGGCCACATGATAGCCAGAGGAACATGTGTCCCAGAATCGTAAGGGCTCGTTTTCCCTTTATTGCGTCCCACAGAGGTACCGTTATCGGCCGTTACGATCACGATCGTATTATTCAATTGTCCTTTTTTCTCCAGCAAGGCCAAAGCTTCTCCCAAACGTTGGTCGGCATAGCAGATCTCATAGCCCATATTTGCACGATTTTTCCGGGTTGCTTCTGTATCTTTCGTAATAGGAGGGATCAATATGTCGGCTAGGCCAATGCCGTGTTCGGATTCCAGTCTTTTCCAATTGTCGGGATCAAAGGGAGCATGAGGTTCAAATACACCATACCAGAAAAAGAAGGGCTGCTCTGATTCGACCGATTTCAGAAAGTTTCCAAAATTGGCACCATAATCAAGCACCGATATATGAGGAATCCTTTGGGTAGCATCGAGTTTGGCCTCATTATATACTTTAGCCCCCAAATCTGCCGGATGGGCACCTTCGGGGTGGACACCGGGGCCCCATGTTTTGCCTGTCGAACCGACCCGGTATCCCGCGTCTTTTAACAGCTCCGTGAGGATAGGAAACTCACGAGGAAACCACGCGTGTATAAACGCACCCTGTTTCAGTTCCCAAAAGTTTCTTCCCGACAGTAAAGCCGCCCGGGCCGGGGCACATGAAGGTGCAGACGAATAGGCATTCAAGAATAAAGCACCGTTTCTAGCCACTCTGTCGAAATTGGGTGTAGGCAGCTTAGACTCGCCGTAGATGCTCCGCTCAAACCAGCTTTCGTCATCTGTAATAAACAAAAGGATATTAGGCCTGCTGGCTTGTGCCATGGCTATACCATTATTGACGATAAACGAAACCAAGCAAGCAAAAAACAGAAATATTTTTCTACTAAATATATGGGATAACAAATTCATAATCATTGTTTTTTAATTTATTTATTTCTTACGTTCATTATAATTGCTTATAAGTATCTCTTTCCGCAGCTGATCCCAATCCAATTATTTTCATAAAATTCATTTCCTTCCGATCAGGATATGGTTGGTTAAAAAATGTTGTCTAAGCGGAAGCAAGGCAAATAGATTTCATCATTTCCTATATTTCGTATCAGCTAATATCGATCTATCCAACGCATTGTTCCAATTGAACTTCGATGCTCTATCCGTCTTCCATTGACGACTAATGAAAGGATCATTGGTCTTATCCAAGTGTGCTTTCAATTTCGCAAACAGTTCATCCATCTCCCGGTCACGTCCCATTCCTCTAAAAATAGGTTTCATCTGATAAGGATCCTCTTGCAGATCATACAGTACCATACCGTCTTTTATATAGCGATAAAATTCCACCTTGGCCAGACAGAACAGATACCGATCTGTACGTATCGCCCGCCAGCTTCTATCATGCTCTGTCATCTCTCCCTGGTCAAAAGAGGTATAGGCCGCTTGGGGAATATCCTTCTGCTTTCCTCTCAACAGCAGTTCGGTAAAATTAAAACCGTCTACACTTTCGGGGATTTCCAGGTCGGCCAAGCCTAGCAGTGTGGGCATGATATCGATACTATTGACGATATTATCGTGGAGAGCAGGTTTCACTTTTGATGGATAAGCAATCAGAAAAGGAATACCTATAGCTTCTTCATACCATATCCCCTTTGTCATACGCCCTTGGGAGCCAAGCATCTCTCCATGGTCCGATGTGAAGATAATAATGGTATTGTCATACTCGCCCATATCTTTAAGCTGCTGAAGCAAACGACCAAAATTCTCGTCGATAGAGGTGATGGCTCCAAAATAGCCCGGAAACGCCCGCCACGCATCGTCTTTAGGTCTCCCTACAGGTTTGATATTCGGTCGTCTGGGCATGCCTTCCGGATCGGGATAAAGCGCCTCAAATCTTTCGGGGGCAGCATACCCGCCACCTTTTCTGATTTCATTGTTTACTCTCCTACCAGGCATCCAGCGGTCTTCATAGCCTTTACCTGCTCCATTGTGTGGCGTGAGGTACGAAACAACCAGAAAGAACGGATCTTCTTTTTTGGATTGAAGAAACTCAACAGCCCTATCGGTTACCCAATCTGGTTCCCAGCTATTTCTGACAACAGTCCTCTCTTTTTGATCCTGGATAAAATAGGGCTGTTCAAACGGTCTGTCTCCTTTAGAAATAATCCAATAATCAAACCCATGCCGGCGGTCTTTGGGCACATACCCTTCGTTAGGCCCGTCAAGATGCCATTTACCAATATAACCTGTATTGTACCCAGCTTTTTTGGCCACATCTCCCATGGTAATTGTCCTGGTAGACATCCTCACACCGTTGCCATACACACCCGTATTTACCGGATACTGTCCCGAAAAGAAACTTGCCCTGCTTGGGGTACAGATTGGCCGAACGGTCATGGTATTTTTAAAAACTACCGCGTTTTTTGAAAAAGCATCCAGATTCGGAGTAATCACGGGATCTTCTCCTATAAATCCTAAGGCCTGTCGACGCCACTGGTCACACATCACAAAGAGCACGTTGCTTTTTTTCGCTTTTCCTC
Organism: Parapedobacter sp. SGR-10; assembly: GCF_011030405.1. GTDB lineage: Bacteria > Bacteroidota > Bacteroidia > Sphingobacteriales > Sphingobacteriaceae > Sphingobacterium. The sequence continues at coordinate 53,698 of NZ_JAAJTJ010000003.1, read as the reverse complement.
TATCGCTATGGGTTTGTGCTATTCCCGTCAATATACTTACCACAAGGAAAAATAACGTACTGTTTATTCGTTTCCACATACCTAATTATTTATGTATTGAAAGATTGTTCCACTTTCGAGCAGGGCTCCATTTTCCCAGATATTGTGATTATTGGTCGCATCAAACTCGTACAAGGCCGTCATATCCGTATTGCCGATAGTCTCTATTGCCTCAATAAAGCTGTGAAAGTATTGCAATCTTCGTGCTTCGCCTCCGTTGTTTTCGAACTGCGGCCTTGCAAATCCCCATTCGGTCATCCAATACGGCAACGGTTGCTCCAATACCGCATTGATCGGGTTAAAGTAATAGGTACGAAGGTCATGTTCCATATCATCCACCAATGGCGGATAGGCATGTAAACCTATGCCATCGGCAAACCGAAGGTAATTCTTTTTATCAGACTGATCAGGATGTTTACCTTGCAGCAGGGTCATGAACATATTAGTCGCTATGACCGAAATACCTCTATTGATCGACCAGCTGTAGTTGTTTCGCTCACCTCCGCTGACCATACCGGTGGTCACCAACTTGACATTCCTATCGGCAAAATGGGTATCCATCAGCTCCTTTGTGATTGCCAGACATTTGCCATACTTACCAATACCGGCATAGATAGGTTGAAAAGAAGGAAGGTCCAGCGGTGTATCCAATCTAAACACCTCCCCTTTTCCTGCCGCGTTTGGTTGCAGGTCACCGTTGAAATCCCCCCAATTGGCTTCGTTGAAGAGCTCTAACCCAATCAAGGCATCTTTAGATGTACGCAGTGCTATCTGTTTCAACAACTCGTTCATATAGCTACGGAACCGAACGAGATCAATATCTGCCATCCGATAGAGCTTAAAATTGGGCCCCGGCACTTTTTGATACCCCAGTGGAAACATCTCCATCCACATAGGCTGTATCAACAGCACTTTGACCCCTCTATCCGCAAAGATATTGATACTGTGGATGACCTGGTCTATACTGCCGTCTTCCTTCACCCCGTTTATCCGTACGACCGGAATATCACTCTTGACTATATTATTTGCGATCTCAACGGTTTTACTGTTGTTCACCCATTGCAGATTCTGCCGACATATACCGTGTATAGGAAAGATAGAAGTCAATTCTTCCTTGCGGTCGGGATCACCCGGGTCGGGAAGGGTGTCCGGTGTGTCCGAACACCCCTGCAATCCCCCTGCGCTGAACAGCAGCATAAGTATGCTGTATAAAAACACCTGTTTCATCACTGCAATTTAATGCTTTTCATCTATTGTTGTTTATCCCTTACGCAGCGTATGCTAAATCCCGATCTTAAATCGGGACTATACCTGTTGATAGGTTTCGCCCGTATGACTCTTGCAGTCATATAAATAGATGTCGGGTTATTTTGGGTACTCGTCCACATATAATGCCCTTCCCAAGCTCCGAACTTCTCGAACGCTCCGGTAATATGTCTTCTTCCAACCGGTGCGGCGCCAAATCCATAATCGTCGGTTCCGACCGGCGCGGATGTCCAAACTGCGCTACGCAATTTAACCGCAACATCCTGGGTAGCACCTCTTGCCGTACTCTCTCCTGATATCTCAAGGTCTGCTTCCGGCATACCCAGGAAGCGTTCCAGTTCCTTAAAATCCTCGTCGGTAGGCACACGCCAACCTACAGGCGCTACACCCCTTGGATCCAATACCGTATAGCCATTGTACAAGCGGCCAAACCGAGCAACCATCTCCGCCTCTGTGGCTACAGTGACCGGAAATGCCGCAGAACCTGTCACCGGGGTAGAATACACCGCATATGCCCCGGACGTCAAACCTGCCCAATCCGAATCGGTAAATCCGGTCGGGATCGGTGCTCCTGTACGGTAATGGGTCACTTTGAGGTTTTCGGTCATCCACTCCTGGTTACCGATCGTGACAATAGCGTACTCGTTGCCGTCAATGTCTACAGGTGGACCGACCTCGTCGGCATGCCATACGGACAGGGCCATATCGACATTCGCAAGTGGTCCGATATTTTGGGGCAATGCTCTATTTTGCAGCACATCGTTGATGGATGCGCCTCCGTAGAACATCGCAATATCCCCATGGTTCAAGTCGCCACCGCCATCGATATCTACATAGGCTCTTGCAAAGAGATACGGTACATCCTCGAGGTTTTCAAAGACCAGCGTCAGCCCGTTGTCAATCTCCGATTGGGTCAGCGTATGCTGGCGTATAATGTCGGGCGTACGGCCTGTCACCGGTTCATCCTCTGTCCCGGCATAGTATAGACCGACCTCCAGCTGTGCTCCGGCCAATGGCGGAGCCGGAAAGGTGATGAGCATCTCCAATGGTGGCCGCTGTGTGGAGTACAGCCGATCCATGATCATGGTCAAAAACTTGCGATGGCTGACACTTTCAGCCGTTGCCACCTTTCTCATGACTTCCCAGACATTCAGTGACTCCCCTCCTCCGTAAGCCACGGCAATATCTCCTTCGCTCAGTTTACTATCGTCGTCCACATCTGCAAAAGCGATGGCATACGCAAAGGGGGATGTGATCTTACCTTCAAAAGTCAAGGTCAATCCTTCTGCGATTTCTTTTGCGGTAAGAGTATGCTTGAGCACTTTGTCCGGTTCTCTATCAAGAAACGGTTCATTTTCCTCCTCCGCGTAGTAGAGATGGGCAATCAATTGCGTGCCCGGAGCAGGCTTCTCTTCAAAACTAAAATTAAGATCCAGTCCATTGGAATTCTTTACTTCTAGTTTGATATCCCTGTTGTCTTTTCTACAGGCGGCTAGGATCAGTATCAAACATGATAAAAATCCTAAAAGTAAATGGTGTCTTTTCATGTTTTATATTTAAGTATTCATTATGTTGGTTCTTAGAAAAAATCATCTGACCTTACTATTTATTCCTTTGTTGTGCCTGAAATTCCTTTAATTTTTCACGCTGTGCCGGTGTAAGAATAGCTGCTATACCGTCTCTCTGCTCCTTGTTGATCCGCCTCCGCCACAGGGCTTTCTTCTGATCGTCTCCTTCTTGGGTTTCTTTAACCTCTTTCCTTTTTAGCGATAAGGTAGCGAGCAACGTATAGAGCTGCTGGGTCTGCCCCTCCGTGAGATCCAGTTCTTTTTTCAGACGCTTTGAATACTTATCTGACCATTTATGATACGGCACCGCTCCCGAAGAGGCCGCGGCCTGCTGTGCTTCCTGAGCCTTAACTTGACTTTTGTTGTTTGCCTGCTCTCGCAGTTGCTTTAATTTTTCATTCTGTTCGGCGGTTAGAATGGAAGCAATCTTATCGTTTTGTTCTTTGTCGACTTGCCAAACTGTCATCTTTGGTTTATCTCCGCCTGTATTTTCCCGGATCTCTTTCTTTTTTCGTTCTCCTGTAGCCAATGCTTCATAGATCTGATTGGCTTGTTCTTCTGTCAGCCCCAATTGATTTTTCAACTGTTGCGAACGTTGTTTTGCCCAATTAGATTCCTGCGCCTGCACCGCAAAGCCGAGGCTACACAAAAGGACAACTATCATCATACAGAAGCTGCTGTTTTTAATATTTACTGTTTTCATAATACATTGATGTTTTAGTTTTTTTATTATTTACTCACTGATCATTTATAACGACAATATTCTCGGTGTGCTCATGGAGTTCTCTTATTCCGCTGTTTCCAATATTCATCCATCTGCTCCTTGACCAGTCCCAGGAATGCGGGTTCTTTCAGCTTCATTTTCCATTCTTCAAGCTCTTTTACTAGAAATTCGCGTACTGTCTTATGCTGGTTCTCTTCGAATAAATTCCGTGTTTCACTGATATCTTCATTTACATTATACAGTTCCTTTTTGTTGGTTTTTAGCAAAACCTTGAAAGGACCATTCCCTTGACGGGCAATATGTTCCTGTGTATCGTATCTGCGCCAAAACAATGTCCTCTTTGGCGTATTTTTTACAGTTCCGTTCACTATCGGCATAACATCTATACCATGAAGCTCATTCTTTACCGTAACCCGATCTCTTATATTTGCCACTATAGTCGCAGCAATATCTAGCGAGATAACAGGCGTTTCACAGACCTGACCTGCTTTGATTTTATCCGGCCAGCGCATGGCAAAAGGCACATGGATCCCTCCTTCATAAAAACTCGATTTCCCTGCTCGTAAGACACCGTTGTCCGATGCATTGTCCTGCTCCGGCCCACCATTATCTGATAAGAAAAATACAATTGTATTGTTACTTATGCCAGATTTCTCCAACTGTTGCAACAACAATCCTACGCCGTCATCCACGGCACTAACCATAGCTGCGTAAGTTCGTCTTTTTTTGTCTGCAATGTGATGAAAACGGCTAAGATACTTTTCTGTCGCTTGCAAGGGAGTATGCGGAGCATTATAAGCGAGATACAAAAAAAATGGATGTCCTGCATTTTGCTTAACAAAAGAAACTGCTTCCCGTGAGAGCGCATCAGTTAAATATTCTCGTTCCTCTACAGGCTTCCCATTACGCTGTATTTTCGTTCTATAACTTCCTCCTTCCCCTTTAGCCTCACTTTCATGTTCAATCGTCCATTCTTCTGGAAAATAACGATGTCCACCACCCAAGAAGCCAAAAAACTCGTCAAAACCACGGACGTTCGGATGAAGACCAGCATGTGCTCCTAAATGCCACTTACCCACTCCCATCGTTTTATAACCGGCACTTTTCACAATATCTGCCAATGTCTGTTCACTTAAAGGCAAGCCCATTTCCGGGTCTTGAGGCGAAAATATAGGATTACGGCTAAATCCAAACTGGTCTTGATAACGACCAGTCATTAAGCCTGCCCGACTTGGACCACACACGGCGTACGTAACATAACCATTGGTAAATTTTACACCTTCCTTGGCGATACGGTCAATATTGGGGGTAGGAATGTCTTCACAGCCATTGAAGCCCACATCATTATAGCCTTGATCATCTGTTAAAATGATAATGATATTTGGATTTTTAGACAAGGGTTCGGTTTGTGTAATGCCAAACTTGCTCGCCATAATCAGTATAACGCTGAAAAAATAATATTTTATTTTTATCATATCCCTATTCATTTTTTAGAAAATCAATATCCCGGATTCTGATTGTTTGCCAGATTGGGGTTAAGTCCTGTTTCCCGTAGCGGAATGGGGAACCATATCTTATAAGGCTTCCAATTGGTCTGCAAATCACGCACCCTGGTATTCGGTCCTGTATCCTTCTTTTCCAACGCTTGGATAGCATCGTTGAGCTTATTGAAACGAAAAAGATCTATCCTTCTCTTGCTTTCATAGCACAGCTCACGGCTACGCTCCTCGAGCAGTTCGACAATAAAATCCCCTCTGTTATACTCCGCCGTCAGATCGTCTACCGAATTGCTACCGGAGGTAACGCGTTCGCGCACCGGCTCAAAATATGACCTTGCCAAGGGCTCATCGCCTGTAAAATAGAGTGCCTCGGCATACTGTAAGAGTATATCCGCAAACCGAAGTAGCGGCACGGAAATCGCCGAACCATTGACACGGATAGTTTTTTCGTACGGTGCCATGTGCCGGTACTTGCCGGTCTGGTTGTTCAAGAACTCGGGACCGCTACTTGCTCCGGGCACAAAGTAATCCACATTATCTATTTTTTCGATATTGGTAGTGTACGGCGCAGTTATGTTGTGCGCATAGCGGATATCTATATTCCTATTGTACAGCTTGGCAAATTCGATGGTAGGCCGGTACCCTCCCCATGATCCCCCGACATTCTGCACATTGCCGCTTGGACAAAACAGGTAGTTGATATCGGGAAAGACATCGCCTCCATTGACCAATGCATACTCTGCCGTAAACAGGCATTCTTCCTGCTGAGAAGATTTGGTAGTCTCCCTAAACAGGTAATCATAACGCGTTATCAACCGATAAGGGCTATTCTCTACCACATCCTGCAATATATCCTTGGCCTCCGAACTCATCTGCCCTGCATCTACCCATTGGAAACTGTTGAGTGGGAAATTCAGGCTCTCCCCTGCTGCATAGCGTTTGCAGGCCGCCAGATAATTGTAGATGACCCCGAGATAGCCCTTGGCTGTCCATGCACTAGCTCTTCCGGCAAAGGGAGCTGTAGGCAAAAGATTGTCCTTGGCAAACAGCAGGTCCGGAATGATCAGCTCGGTATAGATGGTCTCCAAGCTAGCACGTGGTGCGAGCGGATCGACCGAAGAAGAAGTATTGAGCGGTACTCCACCAAACAAAGAAGCCAAATGGTAATAGAAGAACGCCCGCAGAAACCTTGCTTCTGCCAGGATCTGTGTCATCTGCGCTTGTCCCTGCTCACCTGACACGTCAAATTCGACCGCTTTGTCCAACAGCACATTACAGCGCATAATGCCTGCATAGTAAGCCAGCCAAAGATCCGAAATCCCTTTACTGTTGGTGTTATAGTTGGCTATACCATATTGGTTACGTCCTTCACCGGCGGGAGCAGAGGGGCCTATGATCAACTCATCTGTACCTGCACTCAGCATATATTGCAGGCCGTACATATAGGTACCCATGGCCACGTTTCGGCCGGGAAGACCCGACATATTGATGGCATCATAGCACCCCATCAAGGCAGTTTCAAACTCTTTCACTGATTTATAATAGTTGTCTGGCGAACCGGTCGAAAGTGGTTCTTTGTCCAAAAATCCAATATCTTCGCAGGAGCCGAATATCGTCACAAGCGGCAACAGGATGTATACATATTTTTTTATCGTTCTCATTATCTTCTGATTTGAATATTAGAAAGTCATATTGATACCAAACATATAGGTACGTGGTCTGGGATAGGCCAGACGGTCGTATCCCGGCAACAGCTTGTTCGAAGAACGCACATCGGGATCCAAACCACTGTAATTTGTCCATACATGCATATTGTCCACGGAAGCCTCGACACGGAGGCTAGAGGCTCCTATCGCTTTCAGCACCTTGGGCTGAAAACGGTACGCAAGCGAAAGCGTACGCAAACGCAAATAAGAGCCATCCTCCACGTAATACGTAGAAGCATACTGATCCGTATTGCTCCTCGAAATAGATGCATAACGGTTTGATGGATTGTCCGGTGTCCAACGGTTTTCCCAATACGCCCTTGTGAGGTTAGAAGCCTCCGACCCTTGTCCGGACTCTACGCGGGTCGGGAAGGCATTGAATATATCATTGCCGTACACCCCTTCCAAGAATACATGGAGCGAAAAATTGCGGTAACTGAACTCATTGGTAATTCCACCTGCAAATTTAGGATTGCTGTTGCTGATGATCCGACGGTCTTGTGCATTGATCTCGTTGTTGCCGTCCAGATCCTTGTACTTGAATACCCCCGGAATCGTAGCCGTACCGGACAAGAAAGGTATGCCATCTTTCAGCACATAATCCCGGTTATTGTGCGGAATACTCGGATCGCTATCATTTTGCCAAGTAAAATCATCAATCTGGTAGATACCGTCCCACACATAGCCATAGGCTGTACCCAAAGAATGTCCTTCACGCACGATACCGACATCTGTCAGATAACCATCTCCAAATGTTACCGGAATATCGGCCGTACCGCCCAGGCTAGCCACTTTGTTCCTGTTGAAATAGATGTTGAAAGCGGTATTCCATTTGAATCCCTTTTTTTCCACGTTTATGGTATTCAAGGTAAATTCCAACCCTTTGTTTTCCATGTCTCCGATGTTCTGCCACTGCCGTACATAACCGGTCTGCCCTTGAATCTCGGCATTCAACAACATGCCGTTTGTCATTTTGCTGTAGGCTTCAGCAGTAAGGGAGACCCGGCCTTTTAGGATAGCTACATCCAACCCAAGATTATACTGTTCGGTTGCCTCCCATCTGAGGTTTTTATTTTCGCCACGGGTAGGTGCTGTGGCATAGATCAGGTTCCCGTTGCTGGCATAGTAGAGCGGAGATAGTTCCGGCAGACTGGAATATGGTGTGATACGGTCATTACCTGTCATCCCGTAGCTCAGGCGCAAGCGAAGATCGGAAAATATATCCTGTTGTTTCATAAACCGTTCGTTGAGTACCCGCCAGGCAAATGCCGCCGAGGGGAAATATCCGAAACGGCTGCCCCGTCCGAAATTGGACGAACCATCGGCACGCAACGTGCTGGTAAATAAATACCGATCCTTGATATTATAGTTCAACCGCCCAAAAAAGGACATACGGTTGACTTCATTGACTCTGGTTGTCGTCGGCTGCGTGATGAGGGCCTTGGACATATCATAGGGGCCCGTCGATTGATCCTCAAAATTCTGTGCTCTCGTAAAAAAGGTTTCAAACCTATAGGTATTCAGCTCAAATCCCCCCATCGCCCGGAGCGTATGCCCTTTTTTAATTCTTGTATTGTAATTCAATGTGGTGGTCTGTGAAAAGGCATCTGTCTGTGTATGCCTTAATCCCGCTCTACCGTTGGGTATACGCCCCCAGGAGGTGTTGCTGCTGTAAAATTCTGTCAGCTTGGAATTGGTCATGGTACCGCCTCCCTGTACCCGAAGCATTAGGTTCTTCTTGATATTATACTCCATATAGACATTTCCGACCAGACGGTTGAATCCTGTCTCACGATGAGACTCGTTGATATCTGTCATCAGGTGTACCGGTTCATCCTCGTTGTTCGGATTGTGGATCAGTATCGGACGATAGGTATAGATATTCTGTATGATCCCTGACCACGATCCTCCACCGCCACCACTAGAGGCCATACCGCTGCTCATCGTCTTTCCCCAGATGACATTGGTACCGATCTTGATCTTGTCGGATGCCTGATGATCCATTCTGACGCGGCCCGAATAGGCCTTAAAATTGTTGTTTTTGACCAGAGCATTTTTGTCCTCGTATCCCAACGCAGCCGTATATGTCGTCTTGCCGCTTCCGCCCTGCATAGACAGGTTGAACCGGGAGATAGATCCCAGACGGAACAGCTCGTCCTGCCAATTGTAGCTCGGCAGGTCGGATACATCCCGGGGAGAATCCAGCACGCCGTCGTTATCGGTATCTATCGCCCAGGCTTGGCTGTTCGGTGTCTGTTCATAGCGATAGTTGGCATATTCCTGTCCACCTATCATATCGATACCTTTGGTAATCTCTTCGATACCGTGCGAAAGATTGGCCGTGATGCTGGTTTTACCGGCTTTGCCTGATTTGGTGGTGATGATGATAACGCCATTGGCTCCTCTGGCACCATAGATGGCCGCGGCCGACGCATCTTTGAGTACGTCGATAGTCTCTATGTCCTGCGGATTGATGGAAGCCAAGGGATTGCCTGCGGTATTGGTTCCAAGGTTGGAAGTCGCGACCTCACTTTCGTTGACATCCATCTGTATCCCGTCAATGACGTATAAGGGTTGACTGCCCGCATTGATGGAGCTGGCACCACGGATCTCGATATTGATCCCTGCTCCCGGTTCGCCCGATTGCATATTGACCCGTACACCGGCAATCTTGCCCTGTATGGCCTCGGCAAAGGTAGACGAGTTGGATTTGGCGATATCTTCGGCTTTGATACTGCTGATAGCACCCGTGAGATCCCCCCTTTTTTCTGTACCATAACCTATCACGACGACGTCTTCTAAGGTTTGTACATTTTGTGAAAGGACTATCCTCGAAAAGTCCGCACCATCCACGGACACCTCACGACCGGTATAGCCGACATAGGAAAACACCAATACAGCATTTTTGTCCTTTACTTTGATCGCGAAAGCGCCGTCTGCCTTGGTCACCGCAATGTTCTTCGTTCCTTTTTCCGTGACAACGACCCCGACCAAAGGCTGCCCTGCTTGATCCACGACTTTTCCCGATACTGGGACGTTGGTCTGTAATGCTTTGTTGACATCCGTTTCCTTTTTTACTCCTGTATAAGCCGTACCTGAAAACTGTACTGCACCAACAAGCAAGACCGTAAAAAGTAATTTTTGTATTTGCATAAGTTTATAAATTTGGTTGTTTTCATGCCATCACGGGTACATGAAATGCCCGCTCAACAATACAAAGTTAGCCTTGCCATCAGATACATTTCTGCTCTAATCGTTCATTTTATAACACTAATTCGGCATGAGGAGGTGTTTTTATTATAAGTAGAGACGCAATGCATTGCGTCTCTACTCCGACCCCTTGGATTGGGCATACTTGCGAGGTGTATCTCCAAACTTTTTCTTGAATGCCCTGTTGAAGTAAGAGGCATTCTCAAATCCAACCTGATACATGACCTCGTTTACAGAATACCGGTCTTGAGTAAGTAATTGAGCAGCCCGATTGAGCCTCACATCCAAGATAAGGCCATTGATGGACAGTCCGGAATTGGATTTGATAATCCTAAAAAGCTTGGATCTGCTCAGATTGACATTATCACATAAATCTGCTACCGTATACGCATGGTTATCGATGTTTTTCTCAATATCGGCCATGACGGATTTAAAGATTTCATCCGTGTAGGCCGGTACTTCGACCACAGAGGGAGACAACTGCTCCTGTACATGTACAATGTCCGACACGCTATCTTTTGAACTGATGAGATTTCGGATCTTGAGATTCAATATCTTGAGATTAAACGGTTTTTCTATGTAATCGTTTGCCATGGTTTCCAACCCTTCAATCTTGCTCTCATCCGAACCTTTTGCCGAAATGATAATGACCGGAATGTGCGAAAGGTATTTGTGCCTCTTCATGGCTTTTATCAAACTTATCCCGTCCATCAAAGGCATCATGACATCAGCAATGACCAGATCCGGTTGGTGTTTTTTCACTAAGGCCAATGCTTCTTTTCCATTGTCGCAGGCGAATACTTCGTAGCTGTCCTGTAGATCATCTATCAGTATATGTCGCAAATCTGTATTGTCTTCGGCAATGACCAACTTTCTTTTGCCCGACTCGACATTTCCCCTCTTCTCTTGAGTTGGGCGCTGCACTATATTTTCGATCATCTCCAGACAAGGGAATGAGAGTGTAAAGGCTGTAAAAGCCCCGTGCTGCTGACTGCCGGGTTGGCTTTCCACAGTAATCTGTCCGCTATGCAGTTCGACGAGATACTTCACAATCGCCAATCCCAGACCAGAACCAACGGTCTCCATGCCATTATCAACCTGATAAAACGGGTCAAAGATCTTCTTTTGGACAGACGGCTCGATATAACTGTTCGTATTGCGTACAGTGACATACGCCTGTTGATCTACTTTTTGGATATCGACCTCTACTTCCGATCCTTCCGGAGTAAATTTCAATGCATTGGAAAACAAGTTCAAAAACACTTGGTCTATCTTATTCCGGTCAAACTCACAAAAAATATCGGGATCATTCCCTTTGATTTTCCAAGTGATCCCTTTGGATGAGGCCAAATCCTCAAACTGTGAAAATATCTGCTTGACAAAAAATGAAAGATCCGTTTTCTCCACATTCAGCTCTACTTTCCCCAGTTCAAATTTCCGTATATCCAATAGTTGGTTGATCAGTATCTTGAGTCTGGAAGCATTTTTGTACACCACTCCAAGTTTTTCCTTGACCTGTTCATTGAGCTTATATTTGTCGAATACCTGCTCCAACGGAGTGGTAATCAACGCCAGTGGTGTCCGCAATTCGTGGGATATATTGGTGAAAAATTGCAGTTTCTCGTCATAGCTTTTCAGTTCCCGTTCCTGTTTGTACTGCTGGAGAGCCAGCTCATTCTTGGTATTGGTCCGAAGAATAGTATATCTTGTGTAGGCATACACCAATGCCAAAAATACCAGAAAATAAAAAAGGTAACCATATCCACTCTGCCAAAATGTAGGTTTCACGACGATCTCAATACGCTTTGGTTGTTCGGACCAGACACCATCACCACTGTGGGCTTCTATCCATAGCGTGTACGTGCCGGGGCTCAGGTTCGAATAAGATACCATCCTTCGGGAGCTATTGGTATAAGCCCACTCCTTGTCAAAACCTTCCAATCTATACCGATAAAGTTCTTTGTTTGACGACTGTGTATGGACCCCTGCAAATTCTACGGTAAAGGTCTTGATGCCGGGATACAACATGACACGCTCTGTGTACAGTAGACTTTTGTCAAGGACGACACGACCTTCAATGCTTTCACGCACATGTATCCTCTTATTATCCAGGATCAGCTCGGTAAACATCAGTCTCGGCGGTACAGGGTTGCCCACGATCTGTCGGGGTGCAAAAATATTGAATCCATCTATCCCTCCGAACACCAACTCCTCCTCATTGATCTTGTGTGCCGCCCAGACTTTAAAGAAATTGCTCTGCAGGCCATCGTTGACATCGTAATAATTGAATTTGTTCTCTTTCGGATTGAACCTCGTCAACCCTAAAGAACCTATCCATAGGTCGCCGCTACTGTCTTCGATGATGGTCTCTACCTCATCGCTGACGAGGCCGCTGGCTTTGGTGACATGCTGAGCCTGGTATTTTCCATCTTTCCGGGATATAATACTAATCCCGCCCCCTAGAGTCCCTACTACTAGATTGCCCTCTTTATTTTTGAGCAATACCGATACCCAATTGGAATTTATCAGATTGCTATTGATGTCGTAATGTTCTTTGTCCAATAGCTTATAGCTATCCCCGCTGTAGTCTATCAGGAGTCTGTAGATACCTTTTCGGGTACCGATCCATGCCGTAAACCTACCGGTGGCGGCATCGTCCATCAAGACCAGATCGTTGACAATCTCATCATATAGCAATCTAGGTTGTCCATTTTTCTGCACAACTCTTACTTCTTGTTTATCTTTGAGCAGCGCCACACCTTTCTGTGTCAACAGCCATATCATGCCATTTTTATCCTGTTTGATCTTGTTGATTCGACCTATCGGGCTTATATACCCCTCTAATTTCTGAAACAGGATGTCCTGTCTGCCTTTCTCTGCCTTTTGCTGTTCTTCAGGGGATAGATAATACAGACCTCCCCCAATAATACCACCTATCCAAAGATTCTTGTCTTTGTCGTGAAAAAGCGCCCCAATATTGCTTCGGTTGCTTACGGAGGCCCCGGTTAGGAAAAAACGATAATGGTTGGTCTTCCGGTCGAATAAGGCCAATCCCTTTCCTTTTGTTCCTATCCACAATTTGTCCGGTTCGGCTGCTGAAAAACAGGTGGCCTGCCTATTGAGATCATCCCAGTTGGACTGCGCATCCGGATAGGCATTAAATTTCTGGTTGTAGGAGTTGAAATATTTGACTCCCTGCCCGGTGGTACACAAAAAGACGGTATTGAACGAATCTTTGAAGATATAGCGTATCTCGATATGCCCTGTATTAAATCTGTTTCTAACTGGACCAAGATTACCCGACAAGAGATCCTCTTCCATGATGATATCCAATCCATGCTCCGGTGTACCGACCCAAATTGTTTTTTCTTCCTTGTTGATCAATAGGGATATGACTGTATAATTCCGTATTTTGGTCAATTCTCCTGTCTGAAAATCAAATTTGTACAACCCATCCGCACATCCTATCAGTAGATAATAAGACTCTCCTGCTTCGAGTTCCCGAATAACGTTGCAAAACTTAATATCATTGGGTAAGAATCTTGCAAGAGTATAACTCTTGGGAGTCTTAGCAGCGACTTTGTAAACACCCGAACCTGAAGTAAAGTATATCCTTTGCTGATGATCTTCAAATATACAAGCCACCTCACCCATTGGGCTGTTTTCTACTTCTCGGAATACCGCTTCCGCCACAGCTTCATCTTTTTTTAAAGCGGCGACCACAACCCCCTTGTCGGTGACCACCCACAACCTCCGCTGCGAATCGAGCAATACGGCTGAGACTGTTTCGGCATTGTGGGGCAAGGTATAGTGGATAAAGCGTTCGGTGACAATATCAAAAAAATTGATCCCTCCGCCCCCTGTTCCGAGCCACAGTCCATTGTATACTTTGTCAAAGGCAACCGCCGTTACCCTGTTATTGATCAGCGAGCCGGGATCTTTGAAGTTTGTTTTATAAACTTTCAGTTCCAATCCGTCAAACCTACATAACCCATCCAAGGACGAAAACCATACGAAGCCGTTGTCATCCTGCGTCGCCTGAAAAGAATCGGTATGGGGAAAATCCTCGATAGATTGCAGTCTCTGGGCATGAACCGGATTGACCCAAACACACAGTCCCACGATAAGTCCAATAACAATAGCATAGAAATTTGAATGTGTTCCCCTCATACAATAAAGCTCAAAACCCCGGAATAAAATAAACATAGCGGTTCATCGCAAAATAATGAAAAATAAAATTTTTACGCCTCTTCGTCAAAAATATTTTCAAATTTCACGAAGTCTGACACCTGAATTAGCAAAACGCCCGACATGTCGGGCGTTTTGCTAATATGCTACTTCTTTTCCAACTCTGCCATTTTTTTCTTCTGCTCTTCGGTTAGGATGCTATTCACTTTGTGCTCACGTTCTCTTTGATTTTGCCAAGATGCCTTCTTTTGCTCTTCGCCTTTCAAGGTTTCCTTGATCTCTGCTCCTCTTTTTGCGGATTCCGTAAAAAATCCACGTATCTGCTGTGCCTGTTGTTCGTTGAGGTTTAGGTTCTTTGTATAATAGTTTACTCGCCCGTTGATCCACGACTCGATTCCTTTGGGTAGTCCTGTACTGTGTGGTACTAGTGTTGTGGTCGTTTTTGGAGTTTCCTGTTCAGCACTTTTCGGTGTTTGTTGTGTGCTAGTGACTTTGGATTCCTGCGATTCGGTTTGCAGATATTTGGCTATAGCAGAAGCCAGATCACGTCCGAATACGCGCGTGTTCTCTGCCGTGACCACTGTACCGGAAGCGTTGGCATAAGGCATCTCTATCGTACTGACCAACCTGACACTGTTCATCGAGTGTGCCCAATCCGAGAAACGGCTGTCCTTTTTGCCTTTATTCCACGATGTACCAAACTTGATGTTGTTACTTTCCTTATAAGGCAATGAATTTTTTACCGAACGCTCCAGATGTGCCGAAAACAGACTTTGCTGTACTTGCGTAGGTTCACGGAAATTTTCGACCATATAGACACTTTCATGGCTACCTCCACTAATGAAAGGACAATGTATATCCAATGCCACCTTGATACTCTGCCCGCCCCACTTGGGAACAAAAGATTTGAGTGCAGAAACGCTCGCCCACAAACTTTCTCCTTTATAATCACTATTGTGATCTCTTGGGCGTTGGTTTTTTCCCTGTCTGCCCTCTTCTACCCCATCCTTGTCCATAAAAGGGATAAGTAGAAATTCCACATTTTCCCGCAGCCATTTTCCATCGGTATCATCTTCTAATACAGCTTCAATCAGACCTTCCAAAACAAAACTGCCCATGGACTCACAAGCATGATGACGTGCTGTAATCAACACCTTATGTGATACATTGCCCGCTACCTTGCCAATGTGCAGGCGCTCGACTTTTCTTCCTCCCTCTGATACGGTCAATCCTCTTTCGTACACATTTGGATGGTTCTTGTATCGTTCCATAAAGCGTGTATAATCAGCTTCTGTATAAGGAATAACGGCGCTCAGCTGTACAACCGAAGTATTCGAAGGAAAAGTATAGGTAAATGAATGTGCAGTTGTGTTTTCCTTTCCTGCCCATGTCCACGTCTTGCCTTCATCCAAGCTGATGGCCGGACCATGTACTCCCACGACTTGCATCTTTTTGACGTCTTCCCAAGGGTGGGTAAAATTAAACGTATAGGTTTTGCCCGGCGTGGCTCCTTTTACCTTAAAGTTCCAATAGAACCAATTACCCCAGATACCATTGATATCCTGATGAAGATAAACCTGGTCTCCGACAATGGAATCCACCACGATATTTCCACCGGGAAAATCACTGTAAATGGTTATGCCCCCATCTGCCGTTGCAGACTGAGCAAGACAACATGTTTTACCGCATACAAACGATAGGAAAAACATTGTGCCAAGCACAAGAGATTTTATATCAATCACGATCAATTACGCTTTTTGGCATCTTTCAATTGATCTGTCCGAAAAGGCACAGCCGGAAAGCCCTCATTGTTATAAAAATTGATTTTCTCGGGGCTGCTTTCAAAAGCATACCGCACATGAACAGGTTGCGGTACATCTTTGCTGTGCACCACGACCTTATTTCCGTTCAGCGTTGCCGTAGCCCGGTAGAATATATTATCCTCACCTGCCAGTGCAAAGGCATATAGCTCATCACCTCCATCTTTGGCCACAAGACCACTTCCTACATTTTTAAAAGACAGTTCAAACATATTGCCTTTCACGACTGCCTTGTCCAAAACAGGCCCTTCTACCGTCTTGTTTTCATGTCCGTAAATCATACTTAGAGCAGATGCTGCCAAGCGCTTGCCGACATCTCGTTTGTTCCGTGGATGGATATCCAAAGGTTCTCCAAGATCGTTTATAACGACAGTAGAAACACGCTTCATACGCTTGCTGACATTGTACTGCGCTTCCTGCACCATTGCCCAACCCGAGGACTCTGGCTCGTCAATGATTTTTCCATAATTGGCCAATTGAACAACAAAAAAAGGCAGTTCTTCATCTTTCCATGACTTACGCCACGAAGTAATCAAACCTGTCAACATCGCTTCGTAATCATAACACAAGGGAACAACGCTGTTTGCTTCTCCTTGATACCAGATCACACCTTTTACAGGATAGGCGAAAAAAGGATTGATCATACCGTTGTACACCATCGTAGGATAACGGTTGTCTATATTGACAAAACCTTTGGGATTCCTAACGCCGGGATTAGCTTTCCGCAATTGCTCATTGGATTTTCTAGTGCTTGTGATAAATTCCGGGGTAATCTTTTCCACTTTTGCTGTGGCCTCCTCAAAATCTTTCAAGGACAAAGCACTCATAAATGTTTCGATAGGCGCCCCCCCCCAAGATGAATGAATAATACCAATCGGAATCCCTTCTTGCTGATGTATTGATTTTGCAAAATAATGGGCTACGGCAGATAGTCGGTTGAAATTTGAAGCTTCTGTCATCTTCCATTCTGCTCTGGACACCTCTTTTTGGGGAGATATAGCCGTTTTGCGGTACACAAAGAGCTGTCTTACCAATGGAAGCGGCTCTTTTTCTTCTTGATTGTATTGCTCATTCCGCATCAAAAAAGCCATATTGCTCTGCCCGCTACAAAAATACACATCACCAAAATAAATATCGTTTACGGTAATACTTTCGGCTTCGCCGGATACCTTAATTTCATAAGGCCCTCCGGCAGATGTTGCAGGGAGTTGTACCTGCCATATGCTATCTGTATCAGCTTTTGCCAAATAATCCTTGCCTGCCATCGTAACAGACACCTCCTCTCCCGGCTTCGACCATCCCCACAATACTATGGGGTGATCCCGCTGAAGCACGGCATGGTTGGAAAAATAGTGTGGCAATCGTAATTGGGCGTGGGCAGACAAGACAGCCCACATCATCAATAGCCCGATAGAGATGGATCCTTTCAAATTCATATTTTTTTATTTATTGAATATTACTGTTCTTGATCACGACATCTGGATTATCTTCCTTTGGTATGTCGATGGGTTTGTTTACGCTTATAAACGTATTGCCCTCAACGTACATGCCAAGTGTTCCTTTTGCCACAATCCCTTCTGTGCTGTGCTCGACCGTATTGCCGATCACACGTATATCTGTCATCCAGGGGGATGTGCGATCCTGTAGTTGAGGATCTTTATCCGTATGAAAAACAAGTCCCTCTCCATCTTCCTGATTTCGAATACCTATCGCTCCTGTAATGCCATGACGCAACATCCAGCCCGAATGTGTCACCTTGTTTCCTTCAATCCGCACATTCTTTGGCACTACGCCTTCTCCCTCATGGACAGCTCCTCCGATCATAATGGCCGGGTACATGATATAATCGAACGTATTGTTCAAAATACTAACGTTAGAATTACGGATCAGGCTGGCGCATCCGGCAATATTACGAAATTCCGAATTGCTCAGCATATACTCATCGATATTCCAGCCGTATATCTGGCAAAGTGTTTCTTCATTGATAAAGTCAGGAACAGGCTCGGTAAATGTCAACAAAAACCCACGTTCCTTTTTTTCCGTAGGTTTCAACTCCGATTTTTGCACCGTGCGCAATACCTCCTCTTTGCCATTCCAAAAACCTACTTTTGACCCTGCCGGAATGGGGAAGGCCGCACCTTTTTTCTTCCTCAGCCAGATCGTGTTTTTATCGATTATCTGATGGGGCCACAAAAACGAGCCATGCACGTTTTGTCCATCCCAACGCACACCTTCCATGTAGATTTCGTCCATGACTACTTTTCCACGGCAGGCGTACAATTTCCAGCCATCCCGCGATCCTACAGCAAGCTGATTGTCGGGAGCAATCACTTTGACTTTGCGTGCCGTTATGTTTTCACAGGCCTGTGCCTGCATACAAAAACCAATGGCATTGTAGGTCCATACATTCTCCACGGTCAAATCATTGCACATGTAGAAATTGACTTGAATGCCCTTGTACGAAAAATGCCAGCTAAGCCCTTCTCCTACCGCCACTTTTGACGCTAAGGTGGGGGAATTGAGTTGCATGATCCGATCCGCGGGATCGCCCACCACACGCCAGGTATATTCCTCTCTCTTCTTATAGACATCTCCTCCATAAGTCGGGCTTTCCACTTTTTTGAGGGTCTTGGTCGCAAGATCCCAAATATTGCTCGTGAAAAACAACGTGCCGTCCATGACAGGATTACCCTCAAATATTTTGACCTTAACGGTTTTTCCATCGTTGGCGATCACCTCTCCCGCAGTGGAATAACGCGGATTGTTATCGAAAATAATGTTTTGTAGATGAAAGTTGTTGCTGCGACGCACAGACAAAATCGGTTTGCCGTGCATATCATCTCTGAAATCATAATGCCTAAGAAAGGTCGTTGCGGGATTCCCTGTATTGTCCACTGCTCCTCGGAAGACAAAATCATTGAACTGTGCGACTTCAATAGCCATATTCTTCGAAGCATCCCCTACAAAAAGGTCATACGTTCCGGCATCAAATACCAGCTCTTCCGCTTTCACTGTTTTGGCATAATCCAATGCCTTTTTGATGGCGGCTATATCGCATTTCCCATCGTTGGGCAATGCTCCAAAGTCAGCCACCTTGACGATTTTATCCTGTGCTTGTGTCGTACAGACCGTTACAAAAAATGTGGCAATCAATGCCATAAAATTTCTATTCATCATTTCTTTATTCTTTGTTCCTTATTTCATTATCAGCTATACGTGCTCCGTCATTATAATCCGGGTGAACGTCAAGCGCATTTTTCACGTTGATAAACTTGTTTTTCTCGATGACCAGTTCTTTTGTCTCGTCAGCGACAATTCCATATTCACAGTCCGTGACGGTGTTTCCTGCGATGTACACATTCTGGATCGGAGGCGAAGATTTTCTTTCTTCTCCATGTTTCCGAAGTGGTTCTACTGTATCAGGGGCTTCATTGATCCGCTGGTTTCTGACACCGATGGCGCCCCTTGTTTTGAAGCGGGGCACCCAACCGGAATGGGAAATGGTGTTGTTTTCAATCCTGACATCTTTAGGCACGAGACCTTCTCCCTGACGAATGGCCGCACCGATCACGACAGCCGTGTACATAATATGGTCAAAGGTATTGTTCTTGATGGTGACATTGGTGTTTCTGATCAAGTTCGCTGTCCCGGCAATATTGCGAAACGTCGAATTGCTCAGCACATAGTTGTCAATATTCCAGGCATATACCTGGCAAAGCGTTTCTTCGTTGACAAAATCAGGAATATCCTCTTTGAACGTAAGGAGAAATCCGCGCTCTTTTTTCTCGGTCATCTTATGTTCCGCTTTCTCCACGGTAAGGACAGTTTCTGTATCTCCCTCCCAGAAACCTATCTTTGAACCTATCTGGATAGGATAAGTTACTCCCCGTTTTTTCTTGAGCCAAATTGTTTTTTTATTGAAGATCTCATGTGGCCACATAAAAGAACCGTGCACATTCTGTCCGTCCCAACGAACACCTTCCATATAGATTTCGTCCATTAGCACATTGCCCCGGTTGGCGAACAGCTTCCATCCGTCACGCGGACTCACAAGCAACTGATTCTCCGGTGCGATCACTTTGACTTTGCGTGCCGTAATATTTTCACATGCTCTGGCTTCCATGGCAAAGCCGATAGCATTGTAGGTCCATACATTTTCGACAAACAGATCTTTGCACATATCAAAAACCACCTGTCTGCCATCCCAGGAAAAGCTCCAGCTAATGCCATCACCAACTACCACTTTGGAAGCTATAGCTGCCGAATTAAGTTTCATGGTACGGTCGGCGGGATCACCTACCACACGCCAAGTCATTTCTTCCTTTTTCTTATCCACATCCGATCCATAAGTCAGGCTTGGCTGTTTTTTAAGTGTTTTGGTGGACATATCCCAAGCATTACCGGTATAAAAAACAACACCATCGATTACCGGGTTTCCTTCAAAGATCTTTACCGTAATAGTCTGCCCATCGTTGGCAATGACTTCTCCTGCCGTGGAATAGCGGGGATTATTGTCGAAAATAAAATTTTGCAAACGAAAGTTTGCACTCTTGTCTACATGCAGGATCGGTCTGGCAGACAATGAATTCCTGAATTCGTAATGACGCAACAGTGTGGTGGCAGGCTGTCCTTGCGCATCGGTCGCTCCCGTCATCGTAAAACCGTCCAGTGATTGTATGTCTATCGCTATATTTTTTCCTGCATCGCCCACAAACAGATCATACGTTCCTGCATCAAAAATCAGTTCTCCTGCTTTCACTGTTTTGACGTAGTCCAACGCCCTTTTGATGGCGGCCATATCGCACCTCCCATCGTTGGGTACTGCACCAAAATCAGCGACTTGAACAACTTTGTCCTGTGCCTGTACCATCTGCCCCATTATTGCGAATAAGACTATGAATACTGGAATCTTTCTAAATTTCATATCTTTATTATTTGTTCCCTGCCTATTGGCAGGCTTGCTCTTTACCTCATCATCGGGCATCCTTCGGATGCTCCTATATTGGATTTGGGCGCATGCAATACGCCCCTACATTAATCACCAATAACCAATACTGCCCCTCCGTGCTTTTCCGTATCTACCACCAATTTATTACCGGATATCTGTATGTTCTCTGCTACAAAGGGTGTAATTATTTCACTATAATGCCTGTCTTTGGCGTTGTATTCTCTGGCGATGGGATTAGGTATATTGCCCGAAGCATCCCGGTATAAAACCGCTTTTCCAACCGAAGTACCGAGAGGTGCCAGATCGATTTCCACTGTCTTCTTTTCTCCTCCGTTCAGTACCCCAATGTACCAATCGTTGCCTTTTCGTCGGGCCATAATCGCCAATTCTCCTATTTCGCTTCCCGGTAAAACAACTGTTTCATCCCATACCGTTGGTATCTGTTTAATCAGGGGCAAAGCATCCTTCACCGCGGGGTGTCTTAATAGAATTTCCGGATTTTCAGCAATCACTTGAATAGGCGACGTAAACAAAACCAGTGTTGCCAACTGATGTGCCCAGGTGGTTTCGCCGGTTGCCGTGAATGCCAATGGCGTGTAATCACCATGTCCCAATACAAACCGGGTAAACGGCAACGCCGCATTATGGGACGCTGTTATAGGCCCTTCGGGGTGTGTATTCAGTTCCAATCCCCGTATACCCTCGCGGGTGAGTTCGTTCGGGTATCTTTTGATTTCCCCCGTAGCGGTCTGTATACCGTGAAAATTTACCATCAGTTTCCGCGCTGCGGCATGACGAAGCACCGCTTCATCAAAATCGATCAAGCTTTTTTCTTCCCCATCCATAAAATCCACTTTGATTCCCGCTACACCTACGGCTTTCAAACTATCCATAAACGTCTGCATCACCTGATAATCCCCTTTGGGAAAGTTCAATTCTTTGGAATGCTTCCATACCCATGTGATCACGCCATTTTCTGTTCCATAGCGACAAACGTCTGCTAAGGCATTCCATTTATCGGGCCATTTTTCCCAATTTGCATCCACAAGATTATGCTCAAACCCAAGCTCCTTGGCGTAGTCTACCATCTGTTTTTGTAGCTCGGGCGTACCCGTAAAATTAGACCACCAACTCCAAACTGATCGTCCAGGCTTGATCCAACTTCTATCAGCGAATAATTCGGGATCGGGTTCGGGGTTTAAGGACGTGATGATCGTTTGCTGATTGACCAATTGGTTGAGGTCGTCGGCTACCAGAGCGACACGCCAGGGGGATATTACAGCTCCCTGAATTGAAAAACCTTTATCTCCCTCAAAAAAATTGGCTTTTATTGTATTCTCCGGCAATGCTTCCAGGCGCATACCGCTGTAATTGAACAATCCGGCTTCTGCCAAAAGGCCATACGATCCATTTGCATATTCGAAAATCAGGGGCTTTCCCTGTACATTACCCATTTTCGAAATCGTGGGGAGTTGTTCTATGGTGGTAGACAGCCATTCGCCTGCATAAGATTTCAGTTTCCAATTGTTGTTTCGTTCAAAGAACCATACTTTCGTCTGTGCCGGAATAGTCCATGACGACCCTTCTCCCAACACGTGATGTGTTGCATGCCCGTTATCTAGCTTATACCGATAGGCTATTCCTTCATCAAACATCCGTACCTCCAGCTGTTCGCCTCGATCAAATACCAGGACGTATTCATTCCACTGTCGTTCCACGGCACTGCTGATACCCATTACATCCACGACCTCTTTTTGACTGAATGGCCCCTTTATTTCTTTAAGAATTGTAAAAAGACTGTCTTGTCCTTGAACGGACAACCCCAGCTTTCCTTTTTCTACAAAAACGAAATCATTTTTGGAGGCTTGCAGAGCATAATGTCCCGTGCCGTCAAGAGTTATTTTCGCACGAACGGTAGCATCGGGACTAACAAACGACAAGTCTTTTTTCTTCATGCCACAGGCATAAAAAAACAGGCTAATAATCCCTACGCTTAATAAAGTATTGATTTGGTTATATAATCGAGACATGATGATCATTCTTTTACTTTTTACTGATTGCTTTTTCCTGTATTTTATCTTTTGGTCGAAGTCGGCGGTTCACTTCCCCACCAATTGTCCCCTGGATCAAAATCTGTAGAAAGGAATTGTCGTCGTTGAGCTTCCAATTCCGGCATCTTTATATCTTTTATTTGCTGTAAATATTGTTTTTCTTTTTGGGCATCGTATTCTGGATCGGACATCGGATAGCGTGCGCCTGTCTGTGTCAAATAGGCCTGCAATTCTTTCCAAAGGTTCTTCACTTGATTGGGGTAACGAGCTGATATATCCTGTTGCTCTCCCGGATCGGCTTGCAAATTATAAAGTTCGTTTCGACCATCTTCATAATAATGGATCAGTTTCCACTCTCCTTTGCGTATCATGGAAGACGGTTCCCCTCCTTGGTTGCCATAATGCGGATAGTGCCAGATAAGGGAACGTTGTCCTATTTCGCTTCCTTGTAGCATAGGTGCCAGACTTTTGCCATCTTTATGTTCTTCTGGCTTTAAGGACAAACCGCACAGCTCCAGCAATGTCGGATAAAAATCTGTATTGATAACCGGTGTGTCAAATTGCTTTCCGTTTGCCAATCCCGGCACTTTGATGAAATAAGGCACACGGATACCACCTTCAAACTGATAGCCCTTGCCTCCTCGTAAGGGTAGGTTAGCAGTCGCAAAAGCATCTCCCGCGGATACCCCTCCATTATCTGAGGTAAAGACGACAATGGTATTGTCTGCAATCCCGGCTTCTTCTAAGGCTCGCAATACAATACCCACCGCATCGTCCATCGTCTCTACGAGACCGGCATAGACCGGATTGTCCTGCACTTGGCGCATCGGCAGGTATTTTGCCATCTCAAAGCCTTTATCGGCAATACCTCTTTTTTCGGCTTTGTCGCGGTATTTCTTCCATTTGTCCCTTGTCGTTTGGATCGGGCCGTGAACGGCGTAAAAAGACAAAAAGGTGAAGAAAGGTGTTCCGGTAGTATTGGGGTTATTTTCCCGGATAAATTTTGCTGTTTCTTTCGCTAAGCATATACTTAGGTTTTCGCCGGGTTCTTTATTCTCCAGCTTCGGATTTTTCCAGGGTGAAAAATATCCTCCTGCGGGGCTACCATACCCCCAGCCGCCGATATTAACGTCGAAGCCGTGGTCTTCCGGCCAAGATCCCTGATTGCCCAGATGCCATTTTCCGGCTAGAAAGGTTTTGTAACCTCCGGCCTTCAACGCTTCGGGCAAGGTTGTGTAGGCGTGATGCAGTGCGGTATCGTAGGATGCCGGTAGCAATTTGCTATAACGTTGCTGCTTCCGCCAGGCTGTACCGTATCTTGCCCCGATATAATCGGTAATGCCATGCCGCGCGGGAGATCTTCCCGTAAATAGGCTCGCACGGGACGGACTACAGACTTGACTGGCGGAATAGCCGGTAGTAAATATTGTTCCTTCTCGTGCGATACGATCGATATTAGGCGTTTCATAATAGGTACTACCTGTACAGCTGAGATCATGGTAGCCCAGATCGTCTGCCAATATAAATACAATATTCGGACGATTGGGCTGTTGCTGTGCAAACACACTAAATCCTGTCAGTTGCAGGCAACCCAACAGGAATGAGATCATGTAACGTATTTTATCCATTATATATTTTTATATCGTCACACTGGGCACACGCGGCACGCGTGCCGCGTGTGCTTGAATTTGGACAGTTACACAGTAATTCCATATCTATTTCAACTCTTCAAATTTTTTCTTCTGATCGTCGTTCAGCACTTTCAATAAGCTGTCTTTGCGATCTTTGGTATTTTGCCACAAAGCTTTCTTCTGTGTATCTCCTGTTTCTTTTTCCTTGATTTCCGCGGCTTTTTTTGAGGTGGACAGCAATACTTCATGAAATGCCTGTGCCTGCTTGCCGCTTAGTCCCAAATTTGTTGTATAGTATGCCACACGTTCGTTGACCCAACGTTCGATAAACGCATCATCTACCGCGCTTGCCCCTTGCTTTTTGTCGGCTGCGACTGCGTTTGTGTTAGCTTTGGCACCTCCGCCTTGCATTTTCTTTAATTTCTGTTGTTGTTCGGCAGTTAAAACAGTCTGTAATTGTTTGTTACGATCAGCCGTATTGCGCCATATAGCCTTCTTCTGTGCCTCGCCGGTCTCTTTTTCTTTGATTTCTTCTGCTTTTTTGGCCGTGGTCAGCAATATTTCATGCACTTGTTTAGCCTGTTCCTCGCTCAAGCCTAAATTTTCAGTATAACGCTTTGTCTCTTGAACAGCCCATCTGTCTGCATATGTTTTCTCCTGGGCAACCAGTGTCATCGTACTGCCCAATACGAGTACGAAAGTCAATAGTTGTTTTATGTTGTCCATCACTTGTTTTTTTATTTGTCAATACTAAGATATCACTCCGTTTCTATTTTTTCTTGCTCCTTAATTCCTTAAATTTCTGCTGTTGCTCCGGAGTCAAAATTTCGTTCAGCTGCTTAATCCTATCTTGACCGACACGCCACAAAGCTTTCTTTTGTGCGTCATCCGCCGGTCCTTCTTTCTTGATTTCCTCCGATTTTTTAGCCGTAGTCAGTATGATTTCATGTGCTTTCACTGCTTGCTCCTCTGTCAACCCTAACTCCTCGGTATACTGTTTTGTCATCTTGGCCGCCCATCGGTCTGCAAATGTTTTTTCCTGGGCCTGTACCGCTAAACCAATTGAACACAACACGGCTACGACTACTGTTAATACTGTTTTTTTCATTTTAATCGTTTTCATAACATTTAATTTTAAAGTATCTATTATTTGTTTGTATTTTCTATTTTTCAGTCTTTGATCACTATGTTTTTTGTCGATTCTTTTTCTACGAGCACCTTGTTCTTTACATTTTTATAGGTATTGTTCCTTATTGTCACGTTTTGGGCATTTTTGAGCCCTATTGCACCCATTTCCTCGTTGAAACTCATGTCTTCGAAGGTATTGTTCTCGATCAGAATGTTCATGTTATACGGCTCCTTGGTAAAATGGGGATGTTGTTCAAGCGTCGTGATGGCTCCTCCATATATACCTCCGTATTCATTCCCATACATACTCGTGTATTTGTTGATCCATCCGTTGGAGATAAAGTGGTTGTTCCTGATCACGATATTATCCACAAATGCTCCTGTATTTATACTAGTCGTTCCGAATCCAACAGCATGGTATGCGTTATTTCGAAACACGTTATTCTCCAATAATAGATTTTCACTTTCATATATCAGACCAGTACCAAAATTATCCTCAAATACGGAGTTTTTAATCACGGCACTTTCCCATTGGGGGGGAGTAATGTAAGTGCCCACAACAGCTTCTTTTGGTAGAGCTTCCATAAATATAACACGGTGATTCTTTTCCTTTTTGTTTTGAAGCACCTCCACCGATTTGATTTGTCGTCTCATCGGCTTATCGCCACACCAAAAGTACACATTGTCCCCTGCCTGCAAAATGGTCTCCGCATGTGCGGCTGCGGTATACGAAGTTACCATTGTCTTTTCGTCTACGAGTTCCTTTATTTTGATAAAATTGACGCGACTTACCAATGGATCCCAACGCACACCTTTGATATACAAATTGTTTACCAGCAACTGACCTCTACTGTTTGATATATAAATACCATCGCGGGGTCCTGCCGCCAATGAATTGCCCTCCGGTTTGATCTGCATGTTGCGGATGGTCACATTCTTTGAATCATTGATTCTAAAAGCTACGGTAATCGCATTGTACATGTGGACGTTATTCAGGTCAATATTCTTACAATTATAGAAGTATACGCCATAGCCTGAGGAGCTGTGCGCCGCATAATGCCATGAGATACCGTCCCCAACTTCAATTTTATCCAAAAAGGGCATGTTCTTGATGGCGTACACCACCTTGCCGGGCCTGTCTACGCGATGCCATAAGTTTTCAAAATAGGGGGCTTTCATGTTGATGGTCAAAGCATCCATGTGCTTCAATTTCTTTGTCTTCAAATCCCAGGCATTGGCCGAAAAACATTTCATACCTTCAAAGTGGGACATACCCTCAAAAATCTCTACTTCTACACGTTTTTGTGAAGGGTCTATGGCGATGATCTTGCCAGATGTGGAAAATCGGGGTTTCAGATCAAAGATGATGTTTTCTATACCGATATTCTCACTGTTTTTCCAATCTAAATGACGGCTGAATTTGAGATCATCGTTATTTGCCAGCTTGGCGTTTACTTCCAAAATAGTAGCCGGCTGCCCATCATGTGCTATCTGCCCTATGAGTTTGATATTTTTTACACCATCAATGGTGATAGTTGGCTGCGTCCATTCCCCTCCCTGTAAATTGTACACGCCTTTTTCGAATACTACATATGGTTTATTATCAGCATTAGCGTGTTGTATAGCCTTTTTGATAGGATTGGTATCATTCTGTCCATCATCCGGAATAGCGCCAAAGTCTTTGACAAAGACCGAATTCTCTGCAGTAAACCCGGAGATTTCTCCAGCCTGCACCTCCAAGTTTGTAGCTAATAAGGCTACCGCAAACATGCCTAAAAATTTCTTTTTCATCTGTTTTCTATTATCTCTAGATTCTTTTCTTATTCAACCTTTTGTTTATTCCATATTGTTACATACCTTCAGTTCCTCCTTTTACCGGCTTCCCCCGAAGCAAAATCCTACCTAAGTAGATAGCTGTGCGATCGTATTTCTCGGGGTTTGCGGTAATGTCTTTCAACTTAGTAGGCCCTAATATCTCGTGTTTATCCGCTTTTGCAGGAGATATCTTCAATGTTACTTTATGCTTTCCGGGTTGCAACTGGATGACATCATACTGCCCGCGGTATCGGTTGTTGCAATAACTATTGAACCGATTTAGTACAGTATCGCCATCCAATCCACTGACTTCACGCAACCGATACCCCCGTTCGGTAATCATTTTCACACCTACCGGCTGGTCATTGATCCACACAGAGAGTTGTCCGGCTTCCGGACCGCCAATGTCAAAGAAACCAAACTGATCGCCTTCAAAGAAAAAAGTGAAGGACGCTCCCGGCTTTTCCGCGGTCATGATCGTGTCAAACCACCCTTGAAACTGCTTGAGTGCCGATTGCTTCGTGACAACTGCTGTCCAGTCTGGATCAAACACCGCGATTTCCCGCGGATCATACATCCCGGCTTCTTCCCAAGCGGCCGTCATCAGCGGAGCAGGAAGCGCATGGGCTGTCGGGGTAGCCAATTTATCCATTTTCTCCATCGCCCGTGCAATTGCGGCAGCATATAGATCGCCACCGGCCCTGGCCGGATGGATGCCGTCTCTCGAAAATAATATACGGTCTCCGGCCTGCTGCAGGGTACCTTTCCAAACAAGTTTGTCCTGTGCTTCCAGTGCGGCCGGCTCCATTCCCAAATGGATCGTCGGCAGATTATAATGTTGGGCAATACGTTCCAAACCTTGAATATTAGGGGGCACTTCGCCGCGTTGGTAATATGCCGTCTGACCGTTCTGAATCGTATAGATCAGGCAAATATCTGTATAGGGATTGGCTTTGATGATCTGGCGAACCATGCCTTCCATGCCGGGCTGATAAGCCCCATTGACGGCAAACTCAATAAAGATCAAATCGGGCTGATGCCGAAGTACCTGCTCACGGATACGAAATGCGCCCAAATCCGTACCCGTACCGGACACACCGGCATTCACCCATTTGAACGCGGCTTTTGGAAACCGGTTTTGCATATACCGAGCGGTCTGCATCCGATAGCTGTCCCTGCTCTGCGTAATGCTACCACCGATAAAGGCTACGGTGATCTCTTTTCCATTTTTGGCTTTATGGAGCAAGTTGGGGATGCCCGATCTCACCGTACATTCGTTACTGTGCGAGAAACTGCCCGGTACAACAGGCTGTACGTTATCATTTGGCACGGTAAACAATAACGGGGAGCTTCCTCCCTGGGAAGCAGCTATCTTATCAAGATCACTGCTGTCCTGTGCATGCCCCATTGACACAACAAGCAGGACAAGTCCAGACCATAAAACTGCAATATAATATCGTGTCTTCTTCATCATTATTTGTTGTTTTGTTTCTTTTGTCGTTGAATCTCCCAATATTCTTTAAGCTCTGCCAAGCCTAAAAATGCGGGTTCTTTTGCCATCTCTTTTTTCCAGGCTTCCAGTTCTTTTACCAAAGCGTCATACGCTTCTCTATTCTTACCGCTTTTCAGTAGATTGTTTTTTTCCGAAACATCATCATCCAGGTTATAGAGTTCGTTCCCATTTGGTTTTGTCAGTACTTTGAACGCTCCATTGCCGTTACGGGCCACATACAAGTCCCTGTCATACATCCGCCAAAAAAGCGTTCTGTCGGGTGCCGTTTTTTCCGGGCGGGTCACCACAGGAACCAGGTCTATACCATCCAGCTTGTTTTTGACTTTTACGGGGCGTCCCAAATTTGCCGCCACGGTAGAAAAGATATCCAGGGAAATGACAGGTGCATAATATACTTGATTAGGTTTTATCTTTGCCGGCCAACGCATGGCAAAGGGTACACGGATGCCACCTTCGTACCATGTGGATTTACCTCCACGCAATATACCGTTGTCGGAGGCATTGGCGTTTTTTGGTCCGCCATTGTCTGACAGGAAGAAAACCATGGTGTTTTCGGCAATCCCCAAAGCATCCAATTGATCCAATAAACGTCCCACACCGTCATCCACCGCACTGACCATAGCGGCATAGATGCGTCGTTTCTCGTCTGCGATGTGCTTGAAGCGGTCCAGATATTTCTCTGTCGCCTGCAAAGGCGTATGTGGCGCATTGTATGCCAGATAAAGGAAAAATGGCTGATCCTTGTTATCCTTGACGAAATTTACCGCTTCACGGGAAAAAGCATCCGTAAGGTATTCCGTTTCATTTTCAATCACTTGTCCATTGCGTTGCAACTTGGTTCGATAGCCATGCTCTTCGTTACCCTCTGCGTCATATTCGGACTGAAAAGTCCAATCCTGCGGAAAATAACGATGTCCTCCGGCGAGAAAACCAAAAAATTCATCAAATCCACGTTTGTTTGGGTGATGTACTTCGGCATGTGCTCCGACGTGCCATTTGCCAGATAGCATCGTACGGTACCCGGCTGTTTTCAGCATTTCTGCCATGGTCTGTTCGGTTTTGGGTAGTCCCATTTCGGGATCGCTTGGTGCAAAAACAGGTGTACGATCAAAACCAAACCTACTCTGATAACGTCCGGTAATCAATCCTGCACGGCTCGGCCCACAGACCGCAAAGGTGACATAGCCTTGTGGAAACTTCACACCTTCATCCGCGATACGATCTATATTGGGCGTCGGGATATCCTGACATCCGTTAAATCCCACGTCATTGTTTCCCATGTCATCCGTCAGGATAACAATGATATTGGGGCTTTTAGTGTTGCTGCTTTTTTGTCCATAGCCTGTAAAGGCAACCATCATGACAACTAAGCCTATTGTGCTCTTTAAAAGTATCGCATTCATTGTTGTCTATTTTATACGCTCTCTTTGGATTCCACCTTCTGCCAAGGCGACCATTGGCTTTCCATACCTTCGCTTTCTTCCCTGATCCTCACCTCATATCCCTCCGGATCTAAAAGGTTTATTTTCGCAGAACCTTCCAATTCTGTCTCAAATTCACGTACATTTTCGGGGGTTCCTGCACGACGATACTGGATACGATAACGGCCGTCATGACGTTTTACTTCATATCCTACCACGAGCCCATCCGTGACCTGCATAGCCTTTCGAATGACCGGAGGTAGTGCCGCACCTGCAAATTGCAGTTCATGGGACAAGGGTTTGCTTTGTCCCTTATGGTTGGCAACATATAGCTGCACTTTTCCATTTCCGGACAATTGCTTTTTGGAAATATCTATAGAGGAGGCTATGGTCTTGACCGTATCCCCTCCGGGCAGAATCAAAACGATCTCATTTTCGGGCAATACAGGTTTGAAATAAAATCTTGCCGCGGTATCAGAGATCAAGAGTTGCGTTATCTCCGGTTGGGTCGGAACATCGCTATAAACAAAGCGTTCATAAACGTGATGACCTGTAGGGTTGAGCAAACTCACCTTGACAGACGATATATTCTTTCCCTTTTTTGCCGGGGTAAAAGTATGTTGGACACGGTTGTCCCCGGGACGGATCGTTTCCAATACAATGGCATCCTTTCCATAGTGCTGTCCGTTTTTGTCATACGTCTCCAATTGCAATTTGTAATCATACAACACATGAGTCGGCAATGCATTGCTTGCCCTAGGGTCGATGGTCACTACGACTTTATTTTGACGGACATTCCAATCGGCATCCAAACCGGCTATCGGTGCAAATGCATCACGGATCTGCCGTGCGGCCCGTTTTGGGGTACGCCATACATCCACTACACCCCAGGTACGATCACCGCCCAAGGGTGTGCCTTTGTAATCACTCCGATAATCATTGTAGGTCCAGAGTGAAGCTCCCGCGACATACGGCAATGACGCCGCACGTCGCAGTCTGTCTGCAAGACGTGCATCTAGCGTATCATCGGGGTGGTGGCCTACCTGATCCTGCCCAAATTCTGTCACCAGAATCAACTTATCAGGCCAGCGCTGATGGATCTTTTCAGCGGTCTCCACAAAATCGCCATAACTGTTGAAACAGAGCATGTCGGCATGGTGGGCGGGTTCTGTTTTGGGGTCGTTGTCTCTGAAAGAGGTAAACGAAACGTAAGTGACCAAACGCGTGCTGTCCAGCTCTTCCCGCACATACCGCATCATCGAGATCACATATTGGGACTGTTCACGGCTCATGGCCAATTGTTTCCGGTCGTCTTTGTCTGCCGCCAATTCGTTGCCCATGCTCCAACCGATCACCGAAGGATGGTTGTAGTCACGTTCGATCATTTCCTGCAACCAATGGCGCGTCAGCGGATTGTTCTCAAATGACTGCGGATCTTCGATGCCCCAAACCGGGATTTCGCCAATGATCAGCATACCTATTTTATCTGCATACGCCAATAGTTCCGAAGAAAGCGGCGCGTGCATCATCCGTGTCATGTTGCATCCCAGACTTTTCATGTGGTCCAAGTCTTTTTTAATGAGCCACAGCGGTTCGGTGTTTCCCACGGCACGGTGATCGTGCACCCGGTTAAAACCGGCAAGCTTTACCGGCTCTCCGTTCAGCAACAGCTGTTGTCCATTGATTTCGACCTTGCGAAAACCAAAGGTGCTACGTTTCTGATGTATTTTCTGACCGTTTTTGCTAAGGGTGATTTCACAGCCATACAGATTGGGATAATCGATATGCCACAGTTTCACGGCATCGGACAACCGAAAGGTGATTTTCTGTGAAGTGGTTTGTTCGTCGGGAATAGTTACAGAATAACTGGTATCCGCGAGTACGGATGTATATTGGTCATCTGCAAATAGTTGTACGGAGACTTCCACCCCATTTTCGTGCAACGCATTATTTTCCAAACGGTAGGCTATCGCGACCTCCCCTTTCTTTGTCTGCAAATCAACTTCAGGCGTGACGAGAAGCTGGTTTACCCGGACAGCCTTATTTCGTTTTAGGGAAACATTTCTGCTGATCCCTCCCCATGGCCACCAAGCTCCTCTCCTGTATCTATTGTCGGCCACCACCGCGATCATGTTGTTTTCACCGATTTTTAACAGATCTTCTACACGAAACTCAAATGGTGTGTACCCACCTCTGTGCATGCCCACATACCGTCCGTTTACATATACATGGGCTGTCTCATAGACCGCCTCAAAATGCAGACGTACAATATCATCTTTCCATGCGGCAGGTACATGAATACTCCGGCGATACATCCCCAGACCTTTATATTGGGCATAAGCTGATTCGGTATCCCAATTGCCGGGAACAAGCAAAGAGTCACTTTTCTGCCAAACGGTGTCGGGACGGGCATATGCAGGAGCTTCTTCCAATGTACTAATGGTTTTAAATGCCCAACGTCCATTGAGTGACAGGCGTTCTTCTCCCGCTGTAGACTGCTGCGCCCGTGCTGCTATCATGGACAAGCAACTGCTTAATATTAAAAAACTCCATTTTAAGAAGGCATACTTTACAAATCGGCTCATTTTTATCGTTTATCTTTCTATTTTTAAATTTATAATCTCGTATAGCAGTGATCTATTGGACTGCAATAGCTGGTTCTGGTTTATTCTATCCGTATCCTAACATACTTCGGCGCACCTTACACTACCGGTACAAGAAAATGTCCACTGTCCGTTTAGCACCCCATAGGTTGGTCACGCATGATGAGTTTATTTTCCAAAAAACATATGATTTTTATCCATGTTACTAGATTTAAAATTTCCCTCCACCAACAACCATGCTTAAATAGTCTGGTCTGGTATGGTCTATAATTATATATAACAAATATAATTGAACAAAATCGAAATACCAATTTTTTTTGAAAAAGTTTGCTGGTGGTGTTATTCAGAGAGTATTTTAATATAAGAGGGGAGACTATAAGTCGTTTTACGACAAAATATCCTTATAAAAAGGTCTTGCGACAACAATCAACTATATTGTTGCAAAACTATGATAAGTCTGTATGAGGGAAATAAAAGACCGCTTTCTAAACATTCAGAAAACGGTCTTTTTTTTGTCATTGCGTACACTTAGCTATTCCCTCACGCATCGCACACAATATCCTTCCCGTTTTGCAACAGTACCTCTAAGTACAGAATGTGGGCGGGAGCTTTCAATCAATCTTCTATATCCCAAGGTGCCCGATTCATTTCCATTTGTAGATGTCCAGAAAGCAGCCCTGGCGAGACTACCGTTGTTACCGGCATTAATGAAATTACCGTAAACCCCTGTCTCTGCCCTAACACCGGCAGGCAGTGCTTTAAAATCCAGATCATCCGTACCCACAAGAGGCCAACCTTCTGTACTACGCAACTTAAGGCCAACATTCGGGCTAAGTGTAGGAGTCCCTCTCCAACTGGTTGCATCCAATAGGTCATCCGGCATTCCGGCGGCTTCTTCAAGTGCCTTAAAATCATCGTCTGAAGCCACGCGCCACCCCACAGGGCACAGGCCACGTGTATCCTCTACCGCATAGCCGTTGTACAGTAATCCGTATCTGGCGATCATCTCGGCTTCCGACGATACCGTACCACCGGATTCTGTATAGGGATATACCGCATAGGCACGCACACGGCCATTCGTAAATGTAGCAGCCCAATCGGTATTAGAAAGCCCCGTAACCAAAGCATCACCATTTCTAAAACGCGTTGTCTTGAGGTTTTCTGCCATCCATTCCGTCGTGCCGATCATGACAGTCTGATACACATTACCGTCTATATCCCTCAGTACACCGTCTTCCTGGATAAACCAATCTTTCATATCCATCTCTACACTCTCTTCGCCTGCGATACTGGCAGCTGTTTCTGTTCCCGAGATGATATCCATCAGAGATTTCCCCGGATAGACGGCAGCTACATCAGCATGATCCAGATTACCATTGCCATTGATATCCAGATAAGCCATCGCGTAGACATAGGGATTATCCTGCATATCATTGAGCGATATCTTTGCTCCATCGCGTATCTCATCTGCAGTCAGTACAACCTCCCGGACGTCATCAGGCGCACGCTCAAAGAAGTTGGGTTCTTCCTGGTCGGCATAGTAAAGATGGAGCAACAGCTTCGTGTCTTCGGCCGGTGCAATCGTAAAGGAAAAATCGGCCTCAAAAGACACCAGAGTTGTGTACAGTTCGGCCATCTCTATGGTCAGAAACTCGCGATGGGCGACATTACTGGCTTTCGCTGTGCCGCGCATCACCTTCCTCAGTGTCTGCTCAAAGTAACCCGTAGCGATATCTCCTTCACTCAACACGCCGTCCCCATCTACATCGACAAAGGCCGTGACATACGCAAAACCATTTCTGTCCAACTCTTCGATGGGTAAAGTAAAGCCATTTTCGACATCGCTTGTACTCAGTGTTCTCTTGAGAACCATATCGGGATCACGTTGGTAGAACGGTTCGTTTTCATCCTGTGTATGATATAAGTTCAGAATAAATTCCGTCCCTGCTTCGGGTTTGATCTTAAAACTAATATTGGCATCCAACACATCTTTTGTGACTGTAGGTTGAAGTTCGTCTTTACACGCTCCTAAGAGTAAGCCTACTCCAATAATGGTGAGCAGAAGTCCTTTTTGTTTCGTCCATTTCATATTTAACATCATTAAACAGGTTTTCTTGTTTGTTTATAATCCTTTATCTGATAATCCCCTTATTCGCATCCAATTCCGACTTTGGTATAGGCCAACGATAGCCTTTGGAGGGATCAAATGAACGCTCCTGTACCGTATATATTTCATATTCGATATTATTTGGCGTAAGTTTAGAGGGTCGGTATCCATGCAGGTTCTGGTAAGCCTCCTGCCCAATTTCCCACCGCATGACATCATATATCCGCAAACCTTCAAAAGCAAATTCCACCCGTCTTTCATGGCGGATCACCTCAATCAGATCCTCTGGCAGTAGTCCCGTACCTTCCACATCCTCTACTTTGGGCATCATCACCCCCGGACGTTGCCGCACCTGATTGATAAGACTATAGACGTGTGCCTCATCATAGGTTCCGCTCTCCACCAACGCTTCAGCTTCCATCAACAATACATCTGCATAACGGATAATCACCGGATTGACACCGGAAACATTATTAGTCCCGTTATCCGAAAAATCTATATATTTTCGTACCCGGAAACTTGTAAAATTCGCGTTCTGCGTCTGTGATGGATAATATACCTGCGGTGCACCTGTCTCCACATGATAGTCCCGAATGGAGTAAGGCACAATAAGCGTATAATGCAATCTGGGGTCACGGTTTGTAAAACGGTTGTCGTAGCCCCCTTCTTTCACGTAATTCGAGGGAGTCTTAAGACCTGTCGGCCGCACCGAAGGATCATACAAGGTATTATTGGGATCGTTTATAGACAGTCCATTGGTAGAATAATACTGCTCATAAAGTTCGTAGGACACCATCAGCCCGCTCCACGAACGAAGCCGGGTATACCATTGGTTGGAGAGACCAAATGGCTGCGCCCTTCTTTCAAACTGCATATCAAAGAGAACTTCCTTATTGTCGGCTTCGCCCTCCGGCAAAAATAATTGGTCATATTGGTTATAGATTTCGTATACGTCCAATTCACGTACCTTTTGGCAATATTCCGCGGCTTCCGTATAATGATGATTAAACAGTAACACCCGCGCTTTGAGTGCCAGCGCAGCGCCTTTTGTTGCCCTGCCTCTGTTATCAGGCGCATAGGTCGGTGGCAACAGTTCTGCCGCTGTCTCCAGGTCATCCAATACCTGTTGCACGACATCAGCTTCGGCAGTCAATGGCTTATCGGCTTCATCCAGACTTTCCGGCTTTAGCCGCAAAGGTACATCGCCGTAAAAAAACGCCAGATCAAAATAGGCCAACGACCGTAGAAACAAGGCTTCACCCTTATACTGATCATAAGCTGCCTGGGGCATATCCACATTATCAATATAGTGCAAGACCGTATTGGCACGCAGGATGATCCGATAGTTTCGTGCCCATTTGCTGACTACCTGATTGGTTTCATTGTTAAAAGTTCTAGACCAAAGCAACTGATATTCCACATAATATCCGTTGTCCATGACAAAGTCTAAATAAATGGGTTCATAAAGGTCATTGTGTGCTCTATATATACCATTGACCGCCTCCCGGATATCCCGCTCCGTCTTAAAATTGTCCGGAGACAGGAAGTCAATAGGTTGCCTGTCCAAAAACTTATCGTCACATGCGGTCAGACCAGATAAAAGGCCTACACATATTATATAGAATAATATATTCTTTTTCATAGCGTTAAAAATTTAAGTTTAATCCCAATGTATAACTTGCGATCTGCGGATGGAATGAAGCCGTTACATGTTTATAACTACGTTCAGGATCAAAACCTTCGATAAAAGATGTCAGCAATAGCAAATTTTCAGCATTGAAAAATACCCTACAACGATCCACCTGATAGCGTTGCACAAATTTCTTTGGTAGCTCATAACCAAGTTGTATACTCTTCAACCGAAAGAAAGAAGCATCATAGATATGGTAATCCGTCACAAGGCCGTCCCGGGTTTTGTCCTCATAAAGCCGTGTATATCTGTCTGAAGGATTATCGTATGTCCAGCGGTTATCGACCATGGTTCTGGTAATCGTACCCTGTGTATTAAAAAACGGTGCGATCAAATGTCCATTCATATAACCATCGCTTCCCTGCACACCATGCCCGATAATATTCAAACTGAATTGCTTATAAGAAAGGTCTGCATTAAATCCGTACTGAAATTTGGGCAGTGGATTACCGATTAAGGTGCGATCATCAGGTGTCACTTGTCCATTTCCATCGGCATCCACCAATTTGACATCTCCCGGGGCTGGTGTATCCATGAGGTTAGATTGGTTAGGGAGTCCATTTTTCAGCACATATACTCTTTCATCATGTGGAATGGCCGGATCGCTGTCATGCTGCCATGTGAAATCCGATACTTGATAAATCCGGTCTACTTGATAACCATAATAAGACGAGAAGGGCTCACCTACCACACTTCGGGTATTGCCGGTATGGTCAACAAACGGTAACCCACCTAATGTAGTTAACTTGTTTTTTATATACGTAAAATTGGTTGCGAGCGTATAGTTGATCTTATCCGCACGACGAGGTGATCTATAGCTTAGATTAAGTTCTATCCCCCTATTGGTCATCGCACCGATATTTTGATAAGGCAAGGTACTGATACCCAAGGATGGAGGTACCGTTACCCGCGCGAGGATATCAAATGTATTTTTATGAAAAAGCTCTGCTTCCAGACTCAGCCGGTTCCATAAAATAAGATCAAGACCGATATTAGTCTGCTCTGTCGTTTCCCACCGAACACTCTTGTTGGCAAGCAGATTTGTACCTCTTCCGGGAACGATGATATTACCAAAGGCATAGTATTCCTGTCCGCTCATGACATCGGCAAAAGCATAATATTGGCCCCATATATTCTGATTACCCAGACGTCCCCAGGATCCACGTAGCTTGAGATCCATAAAATCCAGCCCCTGCATAAAGTTTTCCTGACTGACACGCCAAGCTGCTGAAACAGACGGAAAACTTCCCCATCTGTGGGCCGGAGCAAATCGTGATGAGCCATCTCTGCGAAAATTGAATTCAAACAGGTACTTATTGGCATACGCATAGTTGAACCGGCCAAAATAAGAGGAGGTTGCGTATTCATAGGCTTCACTATTCAGATAGAGCTGATTTGGATCTCCGAAATTGAATATCGGCGCATTGCTGGACATCTCTTTTACCTGTCCATCGTCACGGTTGTATATCGTTTCTAGTTTTTCATGTGCTGCAAAGAAATTCATATCATGCCGACCTTTAGACAATTTGTAGTCCAAAGAAAACAAATACGTATTCTGATCCCTGCGTCCAAATCGTTTTTCCAGCAACGATTCTCGCTTCTGCGTTCCCGTTTCCATAAAGTCTGCCGCTGTATAAAACTCTGGCCTAAAAATCGTATATGTCTGGTTATACTTATTGTTAGCCAGCATAATTTTTCCTTTCAGGTTCTTGACAGGTATGATCTCTACGGAAGCTCTGGTATTCAACTGGGTGTTTTTCGCATTGATACCACCACCGAGTTCCTCCCCTGCGAGAAAACGTCCATGATATCCATAGAGATTAGGCATTCCGGTTTCTGGATCGGTCGAACGTATAAATGAAGACGGTGTCATCTGAGCTATTTGCCCCATAATAGCATTTGTACTTTCCGTCAATTCGTCCACACCTTCCCGATAACCATTCACACCGACGGACACATTTACTTTGTTCTTGAAAAAATTTCCCCAAAGGCTACTGTTGTACGAAATACGGTTTGCCGCCGTTCCGATCAGCACACCTTCCTGGTCTTTGTAGGAGACAGAGCTCGAAAACCCACTGTTTTTGCTCCTACCCCGTAAACCCACATAATGGTTTTGCATATGACTCTGTCTGAAATATACATCGTACCAATCGGTATTGGGATATCGTGGATCATCCTGCCGACGATAGTCTTCTATCCGATCCTGCGGAACTGCTTCAGGTTGCCCTACATTTTTTCGGGCTTCATTTTTATATATGAAATGTTCCCAGGAGTTCACCACGTCTGGCAAACGGGTAGCATTGCTCAGGGAGAAAGTACCGTTATAATCCAACTTCAATGTACCCCCTGTATCTTTTCCTTTTTTCGTTTCGATCAGGATCACCCCGGCAGATGCCCGCGACCCATATATGGCGGCGGATGCAGCATCTTTTAATATAGAGATAGACTCTACATCTTGTGGATTGACATCATTCAGATCGGCCTGTACACCATCGATGATGACCAACGGTTCATTATTGTTGTCAATGGACGATATCCCACGTATCCGGATTTCGCCCATATCATCCCCCGGTCGGCCGGAGTTTTGTACAATGCCGACTCCCGATACTTTTCCCTGCAACAATTGCTCGATACTGGTCAGAGCCCTGCCTTCGGCTTCATCTACGGTCACCGTGGAAACGGCTCCTGTGAGATTGGCTTTCTTTTGCGTACCGTATCCGATGGCAACAACTTCCTCAAGGCCGATCACATCCTGCTTCAGCACAATATTGACTCGTGTGCTGTCCTTGATGGGCACCGTTTGCGTCACGTAGGACACGCTTGAAAAAATAAGACGTGTAGTTTTCTCCGTAATAGCTACAGAAAATCCCCCTTTTGTATTTGTCAATGCCGGTGCCAGCCCGTCATCGGGTTTGACCGTGACGTTCGACAGAGGTTTTCCCTCTTCATCCATGACTGTTCCACTAATCCGTCGCATTTGGCTATAGCCATAGTGAAAACATACGGAAAGCAACAGTATTAATAGTATACTTCTTCTCATTTTTTTATGGTTTTTAATTCGTATTCATCATTATTGCGCACAATAGCACTTCATGGTCTAGGGTCTATATGCTCCACATTGGATATACCTCCGATGCCCTGTGGCACAAAGGACATATCTGTGGTCAGCAATATTTTATCACATCTTGCAAAATATTGAGAACTGTCGTAGAGTTCCACCACGTTCATTCCCTCTTTAAGCGTAAATACACCTCCCGTCTGCCATCCATATCCTACTTTGCCATGTGTTCCAAATTCGACCGGAGATTCCTCTCCTTTGATAATCACTTTAAACTTACGGTATCCTTGTTGAGTGTCGAAATCCTGCGAACGCACCCATAGCTTATATTCTACTGTTTCGTTGACCGTAATACCTGTCATCGCCTTCAGATCAGCCGGAGTACGTGTAGGATTTGGACTGCTTAAGCCCCTTAATACCATGCTGTGATCCCCACCTCTATCTACAATCCAATTATTGGTAAAAGCAAAATCCTCAGCCTCTATCCATAGATCAGTTCCCTGCGAGTGCTGTGGCCCCCTCAATGAATCTAGATAATCGACAAAGGGAATCTTTCGAACCGCGTATTCAGTAGGAGATATTTCGTATGCACGGATATAATCCACCATCATTACACCATTATCTGTAGCATCCGCCTCAGTAGCTATACACGTAATCCATAAATAGGTATCGTGCTGAGGAGCAAATCGGATATCGATAGTCCTGATCAACTTTCCATCAAAGAAAAAATTGATATAATCTGGCGTATATTCAAATCCATACGTATGGAAATCTTTTGACAGATCCACCACTGTCTCATATCTGCCCCCTCCGATAGATCCCCTATGCAGATTGCTTCCTTTCATATCCGACCAGTCTATAGCTCCATACTGAAAAAGACTGGAAGTAAAGTTGCCAAAATGCTCAAAACAATCGATCTCCGTACGCCCTCCAGATACATCTGTAAGAGGGTTTGGATCGTCAAAACCACTTCGTCCCGTTGCCCAGAAAGCCTCGTGCCAACCATAGCCGTCGTTCATTTTTGCCCGAATTTCATAATAACCATAACCTGTGGATTTTCTGGTGATTATGCCTCCACCTGTGAATGGTTTGTTGTTATAGCTTTCCTTTTTCAGTAATACTTTCAGATAGCCATTTTCAACCAATACATTCTCTGGACGCTGGCAGCTCTGGCTCTTACAATCCGTACGGTATCGCCAACGCTCTACATCAAGGACCGGAACATCAAATTGATCTTCCCAGACCAGTGTGTAGCCAAGGATAGGCGCCGATACCTCTTCGAGATTTTCGTTCTCAGCCGGCAAACCAACAGCTAACTCCTTGCACCCCGGAAGCACGCAGACAACACACGCAAAGGCAAAAAAGAACGACCTTCTCTGGGCATACAAAAGCAGATTTAACAATGTACTACGCATAGGTTTATTTTTTATTAGGTTTATTACCGCTTGCTACATTTCCCCGTCACCAGATACAGGATGTATTAATCCCAAAAGATTTGTGCAGTATTGTTCATGTTATATTGATTTAAAAACTTCTCCCTACCATCCACGAAAATAGTCTGGTCTGGTATGGTCTATAATTATAAAACAAACTTAACAGAACAAAAATGAAATACCAAATTTTTTTTGAAAAAATTGAGAATTACCGAAATGGCCTACTTTATAATAAAGAGAATCCGTTGTACATTATCAAATAAAACCGCTCTTTTGTCATACTGAGGAAACCGAAGGATCTGTATTGCCGCCGCCGGTAGGCAGGTTTTCTTCATCAGAGCCTGCCCCGAAAGTATTCGGGAATGACAAAGAAACGTACATAATGCACAACGGGTAAAGAAAATATTATTGGAATCCCTATTGTTCCAAGAGCCAAGGGAGATATTTTGGTAATGTAGAACCTAAGTAATAAGGTAAATTTAACAATAGGTAAGGCTGTTTATTTGGTGTCTGTGTACGTTCCAACACAAATTCACCGCCATAGATCCGTATGGCGTGCCGCGCCCCCGACTGTTCTATAAACTGATGCAATGATCGTAACGAACCTGTCTTGCCGGATTTTATCTCCACCGGAACGACTTTATCCCTATAAGATAAGAGCAGGTCAACCTCTGCCTGGGACTGGCTTT
Organism: Parapedobacter sp. SGR-10; assembly: GCF_011030405.1. GTDB lineage: Bacteria > Bacteroidota > Bacteroidia > Sphingobacteriales > Sphingobacteriaceae > Sphingobacterium. Next base: position 11,591 of record NZ_JAAJTJ010000003.1, on the reverse strand, counting down.
TTTCCCGGACCCAAAAGACAGGGCGTACATCTCCCGAATTTTCTATGGATATCAGCTCCTGCGCAACCAAATGCGGAATAATAGCCCCCTTGTATGCTTGGTTAAGGTCGTCCATCCCCAACATTTCAGCCTGTATCCGTAGACTGTAATTGACTAGTCCGGTATCCAAAAATTGTAGCCTTGGGGCTTTCTTCACGTCTAGCCGCAAAGGTGGATCTATCTCAGTTGTAGGATAAAGCAACCGGATAACCCTCGCGTCATCCAGTATCCTAAAGGCCTCTCCCACTTCCCTGGAACGGTAATTGGAATTCCCGAATCCTTGAAATCTGATCCTTTCGTCCACATGGAGAGGGGCTGTTTCGAGGATATACCGAATGATCCTCCTTTGATTATCATTGGCGGCATACTTTTCGACATCACCCTTGTACGTGTCCCATATACCGGCATACACACGTTGCAGATCGGGCAAGCTTTCTTTCTGCACATCTTTTCTGACCACTTCGGGCATCCCACCGATGATGGCGTACCTGTGAAAGTGATCCATTAATGTAGGATGTGCCACCTTTGTAACCGGAATATTTTCCAGTATGGCCAACAAATCATCTCGGCCGATTGCAGACAGATACTCAGGAAAATTCAACGGATGCAAATAAAGGTACTCCACTCTCCCTACCGGAAAATTTTTCACCTCTTTTAGCGCAAACTCTAACAAGGAACCGGCCGCAATCACGTGCAATGCGGGAAACTCCTCGTAAAAGTATCTAAGCTGTTGTATGGCCTTCGGGCTTTCCTGAATCTCATCGATAAACAACAGTGTATCGCCCATAGCGCCAAGCGGAATCCCTTTGGACACGAACAAAGCCTCTATAAGCAGCTTAGCCTCATCAAATTGTTCAAAAAAAGCACTATCCGAGGCTTTTTCCAGATTCATAAGAATGGTATGCTTATACGTTTTTGCGAAATCTTTTACCATAGTCGTTTTGCCGACCTGTCTGGCTCCCCTTATGATAAGAGGCTTCCTGTCCTCACGCCGTTTCCAATCCTGCAACAAACCTTCTGTTCTTCGTACAAATACCATATTCTTTAACTTAATCATCAATTAAACCACAACAAACTCATTTACAGCACAAATATATAAATTTTGTAACAGAACAAGGGCAATTTTTTGATAATTCTGTAACAGAACAAGGGTAATTTTTTGATAATTCTGTAACAGAACAAGGGCAATTTATCCGTTGTTGGCGTAAGGATTATCTGTGACGGGCTCTCTGCTGGTTGGACCATAAGTGTTAAATTAAGGCTTGCTTCGCCGATTTTTCCTCAGCTCCCGTAGGAGCGGTCTTTTGGTTGGACCTCGGCTATCTCTAACAGAAAGCTCCGTAGGAGCGACCTTATAGCTGATGATCGTTTCCATAAGGACGTCTCTATGGGACTTTTTGTGTTCTATTTGTTTTGTTACCATAAGGTAGTCCCTACGGGACTGTGTTAGGTTTACGATAGATTTTTATGTATTGTTATGGTTTCATCAGCAAGCTTGTTTCCTTAGTCTCAAGGGTATTGTTTCGGAGATCTATCACAGGGATCAGAATAATGTTTTGCTTAAGTTAACGGCTATGGCCAACTGGCGGATCGGTTAGCGAAGCGACCCTTGTGACTTTGCTTTTTGGGTGACAAGCGAGACACCTACCGCAAGCAGGCTTGCACCAGAACAATCCAAAACTCCTGGTCTGGTCTGTACTTTTTCCTTGTTTTAACCAACCAAACCTATTAGTTTTGTAACTGTTTCACAATTAATCCGTAATCAAATTGAAAGAAGTTTCCGATTCTATATCAAATAGCACAGGCACTATGCATCGCTTGAAATACATGCAACTGGTAGACTATATCATGTCGCAGATAGAACAAAACGAATTAGCCATTAACGATAGGCTACCTTCACTCAATCAATTGACGGCCGATCTTCGTATCAGTAAGGAAACAGCGTTAAAGGGCTTGCAATACCTCTCCGAAAAAGGCATTATCGAGTCCGAATACCGCAAAGGTTATTATGTAAAGAGTTTGAAACTACATCAAACTTATCGTGTGTGTTTGATATTGGACAAAATGAACGTGCTGCGTGATCGGGTGTACCAAGCCTTTCTGGAAACAATCAAAGATGAGGCCGAAGTAGATGTATTCTTTCATCACCACAATTTTAAGGTATTCGAAAAACTTGTCGAAGAAAACCTCAATAACTATACACATTTCGTTGTTATCACATATTTTAAGGAAAATCCTGTAGAAGTTCTCAATAAAATCCCTCCGCACAAAAGATTGATCATCGACCGTCACGAAAACGGCCTTCATGGTGAATACACCAGCATCTATCAGGACCACAAATCGGATATCGTAGATTCATTGACCACCTTACTTCCGCAACTGAAAAAATACAAACACTTGACACTGGTCGCCCCATTGGAAGCCTTTCATGCCAAAGAGCTGATCGAAGGGTTTGAAGCCTTTGCCAAAGAATACAAAAAACCCTATAGTATCATCCATGCCCCGGATGATACGACCGTCAAAAAGGGGGACGCGTATATCACATTCAGTCGGTATGACCAAGATGACGTGGATATCATCAAGATAGCCAGGGAGAAAAACTGGAAATTGGGGAAAGACATAGGCTTGATCTCTTACAACGATACGGCAGTAAAAGAAGTACTGGAAGACGGCATTACCGTCATCAGTACGGATTTTCACAAAATGGGGGAAGAAGCGGCCAAAGCCATCCTAAACCGCGAACCGATACAACTCCGCGACCCGGCAACGGTCATTATCCGTAAGTCACTGTGACTTACATCATATATCCTTCGTCGCGCATGCTATAATAGCCTTCATCGGTGAAGATCACATGATCAATGATACGTATATCCATGACCCGTGCGGCCTCCCAGATCTTTCGGGTGATATCCTGATCCGCTTCGCTCGCTGCCAAAGTTCCTGACGGATGGTTGTGGACCAATACGATAGAACTGGCATTGTTTTGCAACGCATACCGCAGGATGATACGCACGTCTACCGGGGTAGAATCGTTACCTCCCCTACCGATCAGCTTGCTCTCCAACAACTTGCAGCTCCTACTGAGATAAATTGCCCAAAACTCTTCATATGGCAGATCTTTCAAACGGGCTCCAAAGTACTTGTAAACACGACTACTGGTATTTAGGATAGGCTTTTCCATAGGTTTCTCATCCTTACGCCTTCTTCCCAATTCCAATGCCGCTACAATAGAGATCGCCTTGGCCTCACCTATACCTTTGTACCTGCAAAAATCTGAGACATCCAATTGGGAGAGATTATGCAGATCATTGTTTTGATCCTTCAGTATTCGCTTGCACAGTTCCACGGCAGTCTCTTCACGAGAGCCCGAACCTATCAGGATCGCCAGCAACTCGGCATCCGTCAAGGCACGCCTGCCATGCTCCATAAGTTTTTCCCGCGGTCTATCCGCTTCTGCCCATTCGCGTATGATCAGTTTGTTCATCGGCAAAATACAATTGGTCAATATCTAACCGAAGATATAAAATAAATCTTTGGTTAACAACCCCTCTCCCCATAACAAAAAAAGGTTCCGGCCTCTACGACCGGAACCTCAACAACCAAACTTAACCACCTCACTATATTATTTTACTTCAATCAGTCTCTTTGCCACAATAGCATCTTCCTTCTTACCGATCCTGACATCCAATACGCCATCTACATACGTAGCCTCTATATTGCTGTAATCCACCGTATCAGGCAATGTGAATGAGCGGGTAAAGGAAGTATAGCTGTACTCTTTCTTGCTGTACAATTTTTCCTTGACTTCCGATTCCTCTTTCTTGTCTACCGAAATCGAAACAATATTTTTGTCCACATTGATCTTGAAATCAGACTTCTGCAATCCCGGAGCAGCCAATTCGATATTGTAGGCATCCTCCGTTTCGGTAATATTGACCGCTGGAACTCGGGTTACTAACCTATCGGTAATGAACGAATCATTGAATAGATTGTCAAAGACCGAATTAACAAAGGGATTTACAGAATCTGTATTTACTGTACGATTGGGAAATTTAATTAATGCCATTTTTATGTCCTCCTATAGTTTTTTTATTTGTTATACACTTGCTATTACTCAAGTTGTGTTCCAAAACCAAAAACAGGACATTTTGTCTTAATAAAAGAATTTATTAAGACATTTTGACACTACCCGCTTAACAAAGAACAGTGGAAAGTGGACAATTCATAATTTGCAATTCGTAATTCATAATTATGTCCTCTCCACTATTTTTCAAAAATCAACGCCACTTCCGAATTGGCCAGATCTCCCCCGAAAGCCGGATTAACCTTACGTATATTGACCACCACCTTCGTCACAAAATCATATTTATTCAATACTCTGTCCAATATTTCCTGTGCCGCAGACTCCAGAAGCTTGCGCTTACATCCCATGACCTCCACCAATATTTGATAGATATCTTCGTAATTGATCGTATTGCCCAGATGTTCCGTATCTTCATTTTGGAAAGGAAAATAAGCCTCCACAGCAACAAAAAACTCATTCCCCACGATCTGTTCCTCTTCATAATAGCCAATGGGTGAAAAGAAACGCACCTCGGACAAAGCCACCTTTTGTGTTATCATACCTTAAAAATAACAATTTACCTCAAAAAATGAAAGATAAAAAGTCTTCCGAAGTTTCGAAACGGCGAAGCCCTCAACTTTGCCTTTGAAAAATATAACACAGCAAAGTTAAACTTCGGAAGTCTAGTCATAAATTCCTAACTTCGTCCAATAATCCCCAGCGCTGGCGCGCGACTCCCGTCGCGTGTCCCCCTCATAATCGGGCACACGAAAGGGTTTGTGCTAGCGTGTGAACGCGTACACTCAATAAATAATTATGTTAATGAAAAAACTAGTATTCCTTTTTCTATTAGGCTCATCATGTGCGTATGCGCAGCGCAATTTTACCATTGATGAAACCGTGTATGGCCCCGGAAAATTCGCTCCAAAAAACTATTATGCCCTACAATGGCAAACATCTTCCGATATCATTAGCCATGTGGACGAAAACTATCAAAATCTCGTTTTGAGACAATCCAAAGACAATTGGGCAGTCCAAAATACAGTCTCCGCCGCCGAACTGCAAAAAGCCGTCGAAGAAATTCTACCCGCTGAAAAAATAACTTTTCGCATGTTCCCCATGCCATACAATTGGAAATCAGACCATGTATTGTCATTTTCGACAGCATCAGAAAAATCGACCTATATGATCGATTACGACATCTCGACGAAAAAAGCAACCGTCACCTCTACCGTTCCCCATACCGCGGCCAACGTGGAATACAGTTCGGACAACAGTACAGTGGCCTATCTGATCGGAAACAATATTGAAATTTTGACCCCATCCGGACAAACCATACAGGTCACCAAAGATACGGTAGACGGCATTGTCAATGGCTCGGACTATACCCACAGACAGGAGTTTGGCATCAAAAAGGGGATGTGGTGGTCTCCAGACAACAAGAAACTGCTCTACTATCGTAAAGATGAAACGATGGTGACAAAATACCCCTTACCGCAATGGGACCCCCGCATTGCTATGGTCAAAAACATCCGATATCCGATGGCCGGTATGAAAAGCGAAGAAGTAACCCTGGTCGTCTACGATACCCAAACGAGACAATACACCTCCCTACAGACAGGCGAGCCCAAAGAGCAATACCTCACCATTGTCACCTGGGATCCTTCGGGCAGATATATTTATGTCGGCGTACTCAATCGGGGTCAGGATCATCTCAAGCTCAACCAATACGATGCACAAACGGGCACTCTGGTCAAAACACTGTTTGAAGAACGATCGACTACCTGGGTAGAACCGCAGGAACCGTTGATTTTCCTCCCCAATACTCCCGACCAATTCCTCTATCAAACCGACAAGGATGGTTACAATCAACTTTATCTCTATGATACGTCAGGCAAGCTTATCAAACATCTTGGATACAATGATGTGATCGTTGTAGACTTCAAAGGCTTTGACAGCAAGGGACGAAAAGCCTACTATATCGGTGCAAGCAACAAAGGGTTGGAAAGACACCTGTTCGAAGTAGATCTAAAGTCCGGAAAAACCCAGCAATTGACCTCCACAGGCGGAGTGCACAATGCCACTATCAGTCCTAGCGGTAATTTTGTTCTGGATCAATACAGCAACTTAAGTACACCAAACAAAATCCAGGTTTTATCCAAAAACAACAAAAAGAGCCAAATTCTATTGGAAGCGGACAATCCGTTTATAGGACAGATCAACCTCCCCCATATAGAAATCCGGGAATTTACCTCGGCAGATGGAAGTACACCGCTAAACGCACGCATTACCTATCCAACAGACTTTGACAGCAACAAGAAATATCCCGTCATGGTATATCTGTACGGAGGTTCACATGCCCAGTTGGTTACGGACAAATGGTTGGGAGGAATAGGTTATTTCGACCTATACATGGCACAAAACGGGTATATCGTCTTCACTTTGGACAATAGAGGCTCGGATGCGCGAGGACGGGATTTTACTCGTATCACACATCGTCGGCTCGGCGAAGCTGAAATGGCCGATCAGCTGGTGGGTGTGGATTTCCTGCGGTCATTGCCCTACGTAGACAAGGACAGAATGGGCATATTTGGATGGAGTTATGGCGGCTTTATGACCACTTCGCTGATGACCAAACACAACGATATCTTCCACACAGCTGTAGCCGGAGGACCGGTCATGGATTGGAAGTATTACGAAATCATGTACGGCGAACGCTATATGGATACGCCACAGGAAAATAAGGATGGCTATGAAAAAACTTCCCTGCTCAATAAAACCGACCGCTTGAAAGGCAACCTCTTGATCATACACGGCGCACAGGATCCTGTCGTCGTACAGCAGCATAGTATGCAATTCGTCGAACAATGTATCAAACAGGGAAAGCAAGTAGATTATTTTTTATACCCCACCCATGAGCACAATGTAGGTGGCAAGGACCGTATCCATATGTACGAAAAGATTGCACGGTATTTTGATTTGCATCTGAAAATATAGGGGCAAATAATCATTTGCCCAAATATTGTAGAGACGCAATGCATTGCGTCTCTACCAGAACCCCATCATAAAAAAAACAAACCTTCCGTATCTTTGTTGTAATGCTAACAATCGAAGATCGGCTACATCATTTGTTTTAGAAAAGACGATTATTCTGAATTATAAAAATATTTTGAAATAAAATTTTATCTATTTGTAGCGTACCCGAAGAAAAAACCGTTTATCCTATTGTACAAAATAAAATATGATATGAAAAATGCATTACTAATTGCAACTACATTATTCCTCACATTGAACAGCTGTGGAATCAAAAAAGTAAAAAACACAGAAGAAGTGGCTATAACCGAAAATCTTTATAACACCAAATGGAAGCTCATCGAATTGGACGGCAAACCTGTAGCGGATAAAGTCAATGGCAAAGAACCTTATCTTTCATTTGACGAGACCACGAAAAGGTATTCTGCATCGGGTGGATGCAACGGTCTTGGCGGAACCTTCGAAGTGAAAGGAAAAGAAATCATATTCTCCCAAGGCATATCGACCATGATGGCCTGTATGGACATGACTGTAGAAAACGGATTCCGATCGATCTTCGGCAATACGATACAGTTCTCCCTGTCCGAAGACAACGTTTCCAAGACCAAAACGCTCTCTCTAAGTAAAGACAAAAAAGTTATTGCCCGGTTTGCCGTTGCAAACAACGAATCCGTTGCCAAGCTCGACGGTATCTGGGAATTGGATTACATATCCGGTCCACGCATTGCCTTTGAGGGCCTCTATCCCGACAAAAAACCGACCATACAATTCGACGTAGAAAAAGGCCGGATCACCGGCAACGGAAGCTGCAACAGCTACAATGGATCTGTAAAAATCGACGGTTACCACATCTCGTTCGGAGCCATTGCTTCGACCAAGATGATGTGTCCACATATCCAAGGCGAAGACGTGTATTTTCAGACCTTGAAAAAAATAAATAGGTTCGACGTACAGGACGACCAACTCACCTTCATCATGGACGACATCGCCATGATGCGGTTTAAGAAAAAGTAATAAGTATTGGGGCTGTCTAAAAAGCCCATCATGCCGTCATTTCGACGAGGCACGAGGAGAAATCTATGGCTAAGAAATTTTTCAAACTATTGAAAATAAGCAAATTATAATTCATCCATAGATTTCTCTCTTCGTTCGAAATGACGATTAGATTAATTGTCAGACCTTTTTAGACACCCATCTCTACCTAAACAAATCAAAACTTAATACCAACCTTCTCAGTCGCAGGCGACATACCCTTGGAATCCTGCTGTGTGGAACGTGATTTGCCTTTGCTCTTATACCTCCTCACGGGCCCGCCATCCACCACACGGACAATGCCCCTGCGTTCGCCACCCGTGGTCATGTATTCCAAATAGCCCGTATAATCTCCCAGATTATACAGATGCAGATGATTCAAATCATAATTGTATTTCTCCAGATAGGGCCGATCGGGATGATAACGCACTACCTTTGATTGAAATTCCGCTTGGCCGTTTTGACGCGTGATTATCAAGCGGTCAAATATCGTTTTCAGCATGGTCCGATCAGGTGTATAACCGAGACTGTCACGGCTTATCTTGAGCAACGACACTATCCGGTGCGATCCCCGAATCGGCACTTCCAATATCTTTCTCTGCCCATAGGCCGATGTGTAGGCCTTCTTCCAGGTAACGTATATCTTCGGTTCGACTGTCTTACGGCTTGTGTCATTTGTGCCCGCCTTCTGCGGAACAGACTTCTCTGCAAGCTTCGTATATACTTCAGCACTCATTTTTTCTTCTTGCTTCGCCGAAACAGATTTCGTAAATTTTGCATACATGCCAGTACGCATCTGCTCTTCCAACTCCGTCTGATAGTATTGTTTGGCAGTCTCTATAAACTTAGGATCCTCCTCAATTTTTGCCATACGATCGGGAACAAGACTATCGCTGAACTTTTTATTGCAGGAACCGATCAATAGGCAAACTGCGAACAAAAAAACAAGAAATAGATTTCTTTTCATAATCATAGATTTAACCATATAACCTAAACCAAAGAAGAATTTGGTCAAGCTTTTTCTCTTAAAGTCATCATAAAGATATTAAAAATATGGCGATTATATACTTTAGCAACCAGCCCGTCATTTCGACGAAGAAGGAGGAGAAATCTATGGATGAATTGGATTAATGTACTATCTGGCCATAGATTTCTCTTCGTCGTACCTCCTCATCGAAATGACGACAAAGTTTGGTTAAAGAAATATATAATTACCAAAAATATAAATTAGATACAATCGCAGCGATGAGGAGTCGATCCGGTTTTCACTAAAAATAAGTACAGTACAAAAAGACAGTTGCAAGTAGCTGTAATAGGACAGAAATCCAATTTGTTAAATTACATTCCACAAACAACATAAAATAAAACACAAAGAAACAAAACCGCCATCAAAAATCCCTTCAATCCATAAAAAACAAAATAAGCGTTTTAAGCCTCTTTTTTTTACAAAAATGGGAAACCTACGTAAAAGATGAAACTATCTTAAAAACAGCTTAAAAAACACCTTAAATAAAAAATATTACCATAAGCAGGGAGCAGTCTACAACACAGGGGGGGGGCATAAAAACAATCATCCCATAAATACAGGGCGAATGTACCGTGAAAGTACTGTGAGTGTACTATAAAGGTACCAGAGAGGTACTGGAAAGGTACTAAGGAGGTACTGGAAAGGTACTAAAGAGGTACCAACTGACAGTACCTTTGCAGGCAATCTTTAGTAGCTTTAGCGCCTATCTCCGGTAGAACTGTAATTAACCCAAAAGAAAACATCAGATCCTCCGTCACCCAAACAGATCCGAGCTCAGATACCGATGGGGGCACGACAAAACCACGAAGTAGCTGCGAAGCAAGCCGACCGGAGGGAGTTCAACGTAGGTAAATATAGAAGAAGCGGTCTATTCCCCTTTCTGTCTCATAGCCATCCCTTGTACTCCAGTCGTAAAATGTCCAAAATCGATAAGTCTGCTCATTTTTTATCGTAAACTTTCTGCACAGAAATTCACGCTTCATGCGTGCTTGTACTCCTTCTCAAACTTTCGGATAGTTAACGTCCTCTGTCCCGTATCAATAGTACCAAATGAGTGGTTCAGATTCTCCGGAAAACTCCTTATAACAAAAAACTGCAAACATATCAGCTACTTTCACTTGACCATCTTTCCTAACACCAAGCTTGATTTCAGATGCAAAACACAGAACTATTCCATAAAGCAACAAAGCCCCATACTGTTTTATTTAATTCACCCCATTGACATATAATATTACCAAAAATAGCTTTGATGGCACTACATCATGGAGTCGGCAACCTCCTGACACCCAATCATACAATTCAAAACAACAGGAAATCGGCCGAATCATCTGAACCCTTTTTGATGTAAAACACAGAGGCTATTTTCCCATCCTTCATCAATACATACTGATAAATTTGTCCTCTCAAAATTATCAAATAAATGTTTTTTTTAACCTCCGGGATCTTATTCTGAAACAAAGTATCCTCACCCGGATGATCAAGAAGTGAAACAATGCGGAACGGATGATCAGCATCAAAAATTATCATACAGTTCTGACAGTCAATACAAGGGCAAACCATCTCATCTCGTTTCCTAAGGTGGGAATCTATAAAATGTGCTGTACCACGGATATTTTCCTTATCCTCGACAAACATAAATTGTTGCACAATATCAGCAGCACTGACTTTCGACGCATGTACGGCATTAAAAAAATCCCGAATGACCTGCATATCCAGTTGTTTCATGTCATCCTGTGCAGACAATGGCAAAATAGTGCTACAAAGCATAAGGAATAATAATACAATTCTCATAGTTTACTAACTTAATTGCTACAATCACCACTTTTATTGGGTGCATTTGTCTTAGATCCAGTCTTGCTTACGCCTGGCGGGACAGTCATTGCTCTTATATCTTCTCCTAGGTGACCTGGAGATCGTCCTGTAAACATCGTCCCTGTTGCAGAAGTACTCGGCAAATTTAAACCACCGAGATTACCTACATTAATCCCAAAATCGGTACAATTATAAGTGTTTAAATTGTATGTTGAGGGGAAGTTATTAGTATAATGTATAATGCTAGAAAGTTGAGAAGCTGTTATATTTTTGGAAATACTTACATGATACATAGTGCCGCTATTATCTCTAATTTCAGCATTATAGTCGCTTCCCAAAGCGATACCAACAGAACTTGCTGAAGAAGGTGGATAGTATCCTAGATATCTAGAGACATTTCCTTGCTCTATTCCAATAAAAACGTGCCCAACCGAATTGGGTCCAACATCATTTCTTGTTCCCTCTTTTGCTTGTTGTACATAAACTGTTAATTTGGCAGATTGAGTTTTGTCAAAACATTTCGTTTCTTCTTCTGGATCTACTTTCTCTCCTTCAATGTTTATAATTACTGTTGGCACCTCCAAC
>NZ_JAAJTJ010000029.1 GCF_011030405.1 Parapedobacter sp. SGR-10 | reverse complement strand
TATTTTTAAATTGTTTTTATTTAACATTTACATTTGTTTTCCATTCTTCGTCAATGCAGAGGTTAAAAACGACAGCACTCCAATAAGGACTACCACCACCCCTGAAATTAGAAAAGAATTGGCTACTCCGATTGTTTCCGCTATTGCCCCAGTGAATAATAAACCAACTATGGTTGGCAAAACCGCCATACTGTAATACATTGAAAATACGCGTCCCAACATACTTGGCGCGATTTCTTCTTGAAGAATAGCAGCAAAAGATGCTGAAAATATAGAGATCGCTACACCCCCCAAAAGTGTTGTCGTTGCATATCCGATAAACCAGCCTGACGGCAACCCACCACACAGGATAAAAGATGTCCCTAATAGTATGTGCATAGTATTAACCAGAATAATTTTAGGAATTCTGATTTTCACTGCGCCCAAAATAGTTCCACCTATAAGCATCCCTACGCTCCAAACGATTTCAATTAAACTCATTTCCAGTTTTCCGCCTTGGTAATGTCCCGTTGTCAGCAAGGGAAACATAATAGCAGCGGGCATAATAAAGAACGTAACCATCATCGCAAATATGAATAATAGCCTCAACACTCTATTTTGCACCACCGTTTCAAATCCATCCTTCAATTCCATCACTACGTTGTTGAGCGTTGATTCCGTCGATTGTCTGACATGGGGGATATGCACAGATACCAACGAAGTAATTGCTGCAACGGCTCCTAGAATATCCAAATACAATACATTAGGAATCGACATGTACGTTATTGCCAGTGTTCCGATTGCTGGCCCTGCTATACGGCTTAGCGACTGTAATAACTGGTTGATCCCCGCTACCCGCAGTAACTCCTGCTGGGGCACAATAAGCGGTGCGATCGCCTGCATTGCCGGTGAATGAAAGGCGTTTCCGATGGACCGCAACCCCAACATTAGATAAATCCAGTTCAGATTAACTGTTTCATAACGTAAAAGGATGATCATGATCAAAGCGCATAATGCTAAAAAAGCATCAGACAATATCAATACTTTCTTACGGTTCCATCGATCGATAAATACGCCTGCGAAAGGCCCAATTAAGGCCTGCGGAAATAGTGCTGATATTCCGGCGATAGCCAAAACTTCAGCAGAGCTATGTTCCAAACTCAACCATATAACAATCGCAAAATTAACAGCATAGCTGGTCAGCATAGAAATAAACTGTCCAGACCATATAAACAGATAGGTCTGCAACCATTTTCCATTTTCCATGAAAATTTATGAAATAATTATACAACAAAAATTGGAAGAGCAATACCAAGATTGTCTTCTAAGAAAGGGGAGTGTGTATTAAAGCGACACTCGGATTAGTTAATCCAAGGTTTCGCCATCATTGCTGTATTTCCTGAATAGTTCATAGGTGCAAATATATGAAAATTAAAAAGACGTTCTATAAGTTGACAAAAAAAATTGATTATTAAGAGTTAGTTTTCAATGACCTAGTTTAATTTACACTCTCTATCACCATCTATGCATTAGCGCCTACGTTTTCTTGGTTTCGTTGTAGTCCATATAAATATAAACCATATCCCAAAAGCTACGGTAAATCCTATCCAAGGAGTTTTCATAGATAACGCTGCAAAGAACCCTACCGTCGCAATGATGCAAGTAATAAAAAACCAAATTACATTTTTCATCATTATCCAAATTTACGTGTTTAAATACATTAAATGAATTACATGAGAAAATTATTCCTATGTAATTCATGCTCTTTTATTAGGCAGCGACTTTGTCTGTTTTGTTTCCCTTTTGTGTTTTCTTCACCCACTTGACTTCGACTTTTTTAAGTTGCGCAATTACTCTCCGCTGTACGTCATCGACGATCTTCCAATCTTTGGCTATATAGATGTCCGTGGTACGATTACCTTCGTCAACGTGATTGAGCGCAAGTGCCACATCATCTTTGCTCATACGGCAATCGTTGCGTGCGGTATTGGCAAAGGTGTGCCTTGCCCAATACAAGGTGAGCTCCGGTATTCCAGTCAATTTACGCAACTGCTCCATACCTTTGCACAATGCCCAATTGAGACCGTCGCAACTGGAATAACGTAAGGATAATTTGCCTGTGTATTTTTCGAGTAACGGTTTGGCTTCCTCGACAATCTTGATGCTGATAAAGGCATTGTCCTTACGTTTGCCCTCGGTCTTGGAACGGTTGTAATCCACCCGGCCGTTTCTAATATCACACTCGGTTAATTGGTAAAGGTCAACGGCGTTCATTCCGCAGAGGTAGAACGAAAGCATATAGAGTTCTTTGGCCAATTCCGCGCGGCTTCCGGGTTTGGTGACACAATCCCTTATCACCAGCACCTGTTCAAGCGTATTGTTCCTTTTCTTGGTGAGAGGTGGCGAACCGACTTTGTATCTCTTGAACGGATAATGTTTGATGCGGTATATGCCGAGGTCTTCATTGTTGTATAGGTCACGTGCAGCATTGAATAACGTCCGCAGGTCGCGCATCTGATTATGCAGACCGCTATCGGACAACCCTTTTTCTTTGGTCGTAACTTCATTTCCCAATTGGTTGATCCGTGTCATTGTTCTTTCTGACCGCATATAACGTTCGTATGCCATCAGCATATTGGAATTGATCTCCTTGATCGAGACGGATGTCCGATTGAAATAGTCGACCAGACTGTTACGGATTTTCCTGTGATTGTTCGCCGTTCCCGTATGCTTTTCTTTTCTGAGACGTTCAATGTGTTGGTCGCAAAACTTGATGAAGTCGATATCCTCATCTTTGTCACGCAGGTAATCGCGCAGGGATTCAGCGGTAAAATAATCCAGTCGTTCGTCAAGTTCGCTAATCATCTTTCGATAATCCCTAAGCTGCTTCTCGACCTTGTCGGCGATAAACGGGTCTTTGACTTTAAAGTCTTTGGTTAATTGTTTCCTGACAACGAAATGAGTTGTGTCAAGATACTTTCTTAATCTTTTGTGTTGCACACAAATTTTCACATTGTAGGTGCCATCGGCTTTTTTGTGATGCTCGAACACCTTTGCACTAACGGTTGCCATAGTTCTTTCGAAATTGGCACGTAAAAGGGCTGTAACACATTTGTAACACTTTTACGTGAAGTTCAACAAAAATCTATGCAAGTCACGTCGTTTCGGAGTATCCGATTCGGCGTAGGACAGATGTCCCTAAAGTGCCCTAAGAAACGAAAAAAGTCGTTTTCCCTTGCGGAAAAACGACTTTTTCGATTTGTGCGCCCACCTGGGCTCGAACCAGGGACCAAAAGATTATGAGTCTTCTACTCTAACCAACTGAGCTATAGGCGCGCTATTTTATATTCACCTCTGATATACACAGTTGTCTCTAAAAAGTCAATATTGTTCCTTTTTGACGATGCAATTATCGATATTTGCGGCGAGAAAACAAAATTTTCTATGCAAAAAATTAAAAATATTATCCTCGATTACGGTAATGTGATTTTCATGATAGACTTCGTCCGAGTAAAAGAGGCTTTTATGTCGTTGGGTATCACAAATGTAGATGATTTCTTCGGCCATAGGGCACAAGACCCTTTATTTGATGCTTTTGACCGAGGAGAAATCAGTGCTGCTGAATTCAGAACCGGGATCCGCGAACGTGCCAACCGTCCCGACCTGACGGACGAGCAAATAGATCATGCGTGGAATGCCCTCCTCATCGGTGTACCTCACGGCAAGCACGAAATATTGGAATACCTCAAAACAAAATACCGTACATTTTTGTTAAGCAATAACAATGAGATCCATTACGCATATTGCATGCAGCATATTCAGGATCGATATGATGTGCCGGACAATTCGGTCTTCTTTGAAAAAACCTATTATTCGCACGCTATAGGTCTACGCAAGCCCGATCCGGCAATCTTTGAGCGAGTGGTCCAAGAAACAGGTATTGTCCCCGACGAGACATTGTTTATAGACGATAGCCCACAACATTTGGAAACGGCAAAAGACATGGGTTTCCATACCGCATTGTGCACGGCAGAGTATCCGTTAGAAAAGATTGTAGCGGATTTGAAGTTATAAATACAGGATAAAATTGGGACAACATTTTTTTTAATTTTTACCTTTTAGTTTTTACTTTTTTAAGCTATCTTTGCACACACAAAAAAAATTAAAAGGGCACGAAAGGAGGTATATAACAGCATGATTATCGTAAATGTAAAAGAAGGAGAATCCTTAGACAGAGCGTTGAAACGTTTCAAGAAGAAATTTGAAAAGACAGGTGTATTACGCGAACTGCGCTCTCGTCAAGCATACGAGAAAAGATCAGTCACTCGTCGTACCCAGATTAAGAAAGCAATCTACAAACAACAATTAAACCAAGAGAACGTTTAAACGTGTTTGCTACGATAAGATTAGAAGAGGATGTTTTGCGACATCCTCTTTTTTTATGTCACAGACAATTCTTTAAATAGGGCTGCATATCCATGGACCATTTTGTCCCATCCAAAATGCGCCAAAGTATATGTACGATAAGCATGTCGCTGCTCTCCCTTTCCGTCATATACCAATCCCTGTATCGCACTGGACCAGGCTTGCGCATTTTCTGGTTCTACATGTATCCCATTTTTTCGATGTTGTATAGCATCCACAATCCCATCGATAGCCGATGCCAGTACCATTGCTCCACAGGCACTCGCTTCCAGACATACCAAACCGAATCCTTCCATATCCCCCTCTACGCTAATATTAGGCATTAAGAAAGCTTCTCCATGACTTAAAAGAACATCCAGCTCTTCTCTCGGCAATTTCCCCACATGCTTGATCCTATCAACGTATGCCGAATCGTTTAATAAGCTGCGCAATTCCATCTGATCCGAAGGATAGCCCATAAACAACATATAAAGCTGGCGCCAACGTCCGGGCAACCACCGTAATCGTTCCTCCGTTTTTGATACTTCCCTAGAAAACGGCCCGGCCATCACCAGGTAATATTCTTCGGGAAGCAAGGGCAACACCTCACGGACAAACCAGGAGAACCCTTTACGCTTGACGGGGCGTCCCAACATAACCAGAATTTTACTTCCATGAGGCAGATGATATTTCCGTTGGAACTTTCCCCATTCTGTGACATCTGTTTTTGGGGCTAGCCGATGATCAATTCCGTTGGAGATAACGGAAACCTTTTTTTCGTCTATTCCCCGTCTAATAGCGGCTACAGCTGTAGCCTGACTAACAGCTACGACACGATCGTAACGATTGAAACGTGGCAAGATAAAACGTTGATAAAGACCAAGAGGAAAAACAACATCCAATCCATGAAGCGTGACCACCCTACGGAGATGGTCATAACCGACGTGCCAAAGGCTAAGGGCCGCAATCAATCCATCATTAAAATGTACCACACGGATATTGGGGTACCGGTGTACCATCGCCAGGATGCGACCATTGAGTTTGCGAAAAAAATGAAAATAGCTTTCTTTGCCCGTATAAACAATTTTCCGGACAACCACATGGGCATGCATTCCCTCAATCAATTCATAGCTCTGCTTTTCCATTCCGCCGGTAGCAGGCGGATATTTGTGACTAACGAACAGGACTTCCATATTTTAAAACGTTGGTAGTATCCGATTTTCGGATAAAAATATAACAGACTATCCCGATCAATATCCAACATACCTGCCGTGCCCGTCGCAATATGGATACCGTAACCCAGACTGCCACCCCCTGAATTCCTATACTGGCCAATACCACCTTATTGCCCAGCTCTTCTATTCCCAGCTGCCCGGGTATAAACGCCCCGACACTTTTGATCAGGATGACACCCATATCCAAAAGTACACCCTGTATCCATAAAATATCGTAACCAAGAAAATACAGGATAACATAAAACTCCATACTACCCACCAACCAATGTAAAAAAAAGAGGAAATAAGACCACCAAAACAGCGTATTGTTGTCACGGCAAAAACATTGTGCCTGTAGAGCCAGATCACGAACAGTCTTCCGCATGCGCCACCATAAATTAGACATATTTTGAGGCACAGTCCTACCGATTCCTCGCTGTTGATAAAGAAAATAGAAAAACACACCTTTTATGGCTAGAAGCAATGCAATGAGTACAAACAAACCGTAACGCCACAATAGCGGCAGCACATTGCTCGCTGTAAGGGACAACCAGAGCAAGGAAATAATCAACAGTAATAATTGGGATAATACCGCCGTCACACGCGATACAACAATAGATTCGGATGCTACACTTCCCGTAATCCGATAAGGCTTCAATAGTTCATTCTTCAACACATCTCCCCCCACGATACTGGACGGATTGTAAAGACCTACCGTTTCGCCTACCTGACGGATTCCAAAAAGTTGCAATAAGGAAACACACCTCCTTTCCTTCCCCAAACATACCCACCAGCCAACCGTACCAAGTAGATAGGCTATAAAAGTAATCAGCAGAATAACGAGAAATCTTGGGCCGATTTTCTGAAGTTCTTGAAAAACCACTACAAAATCGACTTTTGTAATGAATACGGCGATCGGAACGATAATACATGCAAGAATGATAAATCGCCATACCTTTTTCTTGGTCAACATGCCGCCCATACCAGATCTTTATTGGATTGCATACCCAACTGTGTAACTTCGTCAAAGTAACGGTCAGTCAGTTTTTTCCAATCAAATCCTTGTACATAGCTGAGTCCTGTACGTGTAATGAATCCATGCAATACCGGGTCGTTGAGCAACAGTCGAATATAGATAATGTAGTCCTCTGCTGATTCGGCAGCACATTTATATCCTGTCTGTCCATGACGCACCAAATCGGCACTTCCTCCACCATCCGCAATGACGCAGGGCAAACCGGATGCCATAGCTTCTACAACTACATTTCCATAGGTTTCAGAAACCGAAGGGAAAACAAAAGTATCGCAAGACGCATACAGCTTTGCCAATTCGGCGTGGGGCAGGTTGCCCATAAAAATAGCTTCTGGCATTTGTCGTTGCATCTCCTCTTTTGCCGCTCCATCACCAGCAACGATAAAATTGTAGGAAAGATGCATATCTTGAAGCCGATTATATATTTCTATCAATATCTGTACGTTTTTTTCCCACACCAATCTACTTGCGAATAATATATTGGGCCTATCATTCCCCGTGATACCTTGAACATAGGCTACGTCCCTTTTTTGGGGATTGAAGAGATTCAGATCGATGCCACGTTGCCACAAAACCATTTTATCCCTTTCTACGCCCAGGCCTTCCAGTTGTACCTGCATGGCCCGTGAAGGAACATATACCACATCACACCGATTATAAAATCGCTGCATAGCTGCCGTCATCCACTGTTTTACAGGCTTGATGAGCACAGGAATTTTTCGGAAATAATACGGTATATAAGACAGAAAATTGGTGTGATAAAGGCTGATGACCGGAATATTCCGTGACTTGGCATAACGCAGTGCGAAAAAGCCCAGCAGCGACGGTGTCGCAATATGAATGACATCGGGTTGGAAAGTATCCAGCTGTTGTTTGACCTGTACACTCACCAAAGCAGGCAAACTAAAACTGTAATCCGCATTTAGGCCGGTATTGAGCGTTGGAATACGTATGGAAGCATGTTTGTCTATTTGTTCAGGACCTTTGCCATATATAAACAAGAAAGAAAATTGCGTAGAATCTATTCTATTGATAATTTGAAACATGGTGCGGGAAGCGCCATCACATTCCTCGATCAGTATCTCTGCAAAAAAGGCAATTTTTATCATATAACCTTATTATTTGTTTCCACTAAAATAAGTCCTTCATATTGCCCTAATAGAAACTGAATATTAATCCTTTATGAAATTTCAGGAGCTTGTTTATCCATTGGAAACAATTTCTATACGAAAGTATAATCTGGGCTTTACACCTACGTAACAATTCTGATCTAGATTTGAAGCATATAACGATAAATACCTATGGTCTTCGATATGGTTTGGCATAAAAAGAGGCACTGGCGAAATGTAGTACTGTCCGTTTTAACCTTTCCAATTGTATTTGGCTACTTGATCAAAACGACCCATTCCAGCACTTATTCCTCATTTCATACCGAAGTAAACGGGTACGCCCTGGAATATAAGGATGCAGGAGAGCTGTCACTGTTGACCTATAATGTCGCCGGCCTCCCCGATTTCCTGTCTTCGGCCAGTTGTTCCCGAGCAAAGAGCATGAAAGAAATTGCGGAGAAAATCAACCGTTTTGATATTGTCAATGTGCAGGAAGACTTCCATTATCATCGGGAACTCTACGGAGATCGAAATGAACATCGCTTCCGCACTGTCCACAAGATAGCGGTACCCTACGGCGATGGCCTCAACACCTTGTCCAAATATCCCATCCGGGAATCAAGGCGTATCCCATGGCAACACTGTAGTGGCTCGGATTGTCTTGCCGCCAAGGGGTTTTCCTTTGCCCGTATCGAAGTTGCAAAAGGAATCAGCGTAGATGTCTACAACGTGCATGCAACTGCACAGGATGATAAATATGCGACCATCGCCCGAAAGAAAAACTTACAGCAATTGGCCCAATATATCGGCACCCAGTCCGTTGGAAAGGCTATTATTGTCATGGGGGATTTTAATGCCCATTTTGAAGCCACTTGGGACAATATGGGTTGGTTTGCACAAAAAACAGGGCTAGAGGATGTATGGACGATACTCCAAAAAGGCGGGGTATGCCCCTTCGCACATACTGACTTTGTTCCAAAAGAAAAATTGACCCTGACAGATAGCTGCGAAAGTATTGATAAGATCCTTTTTCGAAATAGTGCGCAGTTAGAATTTTTTCCTTCGGTGTACAAGGTAGAAAAGCAATATTTCACCAATAGCAACGGTGTACCTCTCTCGGACCACTATGCTATTTCGTGCATACTGCAATGGAGAAAAAACAGTAGATAATCCCCTTCAGACCGTCCGGACCGATAAAAATAATGTTTAGTAAATTCCAAGAAAAATTATTTTTAGAAGATAAATATTGTATATTTGCACTCGCATTCGGAAAGGTGTCAGAGTGGTCGAATGAGCAGTCCTGGAAAGACTGTATACGGGATGACTGTATCGAGGGTTCGAATCCCTCCCTTTCCGCCAAAGCAAGAGCAAGCCCGACATTAGTCGGGTTTTGTCGTTTAATACAATAGGCCAAGTTTACTTGAGCGAAAATGTATTAAACGACAAAACTGTGCGAAGCACATTGCTTGCTCTTGCTTTGGAACCCTCCCCTTAGGGATCACCGAGCAAAGCGAGGTAACCCCTCTCAATATACAGCAAAAACAGCAAACAAGTGATGAGCCACGATTCGTTATCTATCTCCGATCTCATGTGCTCTTTTGAGTTGGCTTGTTTCCCTTTTTCAGTCAAAAGCATAAACAAAACCATACAAAATTTTCTCTAACACCATAATATGGTATGTGTTACGAAGCTTTTGCTTAAAAGCGTCCGAGTTCGTAACTTGCACTATTCGCAAAGGCACTTTATGATGATTCGTACCATAGGCTTGTTATTTTGTTTATTGTCCGGTATTTATTGCCCTGGACAATCCATTTCATCTATTGGGAGTCCCTATGTACAGAATTACACCAAATCGAAATACAAAGCAGGAAACCAAAACTGGAGTATTGATCAGGCACCGGATGGCGTGATCTATACGGCCAATGCTGATGGTATAATAGCATTCGACGGGTCCTATTGGGAAATCTACCCTTTGAAAAACAAAGTTGGTGCACGGAGTGTACGTGTGGCAGAAGATGGACGTATATATGCAGGTGGCAAGGAAGAATTTGGTTATTTCGAAAAGAAGAAGGGTAAGCTTCAGTACCATTCCTTAACACATTTGATAAAACCCGATATTATCGAGAATGATGAGATATGGAAAATATTCTTCACTGGCGATTCGGTTATCTTTCAGTCGTTCTCTAAATTTTATCTCTTACATCAAGATAAAATCGCAACACTCTACGGTAATGGAGAACCTTTTCTCTTTGCACATCAGGTAGGAAAGAAAATATGGGTCGAAAAAATCCCTACCGGGTTAAGCACGTGGAGTCCGGCGGGGTTTATCCCCTTGGAAACACGATTGACAAATGTATTGGTCGTTCTTCCTTTCAGTGCTAAAGAAATGTTGGTCGGAACTGCCAAAGAGGGGCTTTTTATCTTGCATGAAAACGGGAAAGCTTTGCCGTGGAACGTCAACCCACAATTAAACCAACTCCTTAAAGAAGCACAGATAGACAACGGTATCAAAATAGATGATCGCACATTCGCATTCGGAACAATTAAAAACGGTATTTTCATCATCGATCAGTCGGGGCAAATACTCCAACATATCCACAAACGGAACGGCCTACAGAACAACACCGTACTCAGCATGCTATTGGACAAACAGGGCAATATCTGGGCAGGATTGGACAATGGTATAGACCGTATTGAGATCAACTCCCCCTTTTATTATTACAACGATATTTTCGGCGAACTGGGAACTGTTTACGCCATGAAGGTCTTTCAAGACAAGATATACTTGGGAACAAACCAAGGTTTATTTTATAGCCACTGGACTACAGACAATTACGCACAACAACTTCAATTTCAATTCATTCCCAATTCGCAAGGACAGGTTTGGTCCTTGGATATACTCAACAACCAACTGATCTGTGGACACAATAATGGTACTTTTTTAGTCAAGGACAACCATATACAACGTATATCAAGTTGGACGGGCGGTTGGCAAAACATCCAGCTTATACCCAACGCCCCCTTTTTCGTCCAAGGGAACTACACGGGAATAGCCTTATTCGAAGATCGACAAAACTGGCAGCTGAGCCGTAAGTTTGACGACCCCAAACAGGCCGTATTCAAACTTTATCCTTGGGGAGATATGACTTTTTGGGCTGTATTTAATAATAGTATAAAGTTGCTAGAACTTTCAATAGCCCAACCTAAGATAAAAACGCTCAAAACATTCTCTTTCAAAGAAGATTTTCCCAATATTCAGCGAATCACGCCGGCTGGTATACGGGGCAATACTGTTTTTGCGACCGATAAGGGTATTTTTATCTACGACAAGGTATTGGACAAATTTGGACCTTACAATGATCTAAATGAATCCCTCGGCTCTTTCGCGAATGCGAGCAAAATAAAGGAACGGGATGATACAACGTATATCTTTATCAACGAAGGACGCTTTGCTTTAATAGAATGGAGAAACGACAATACTATCCGTATCGATTCCACCTCCTTTAATGTGCTGGAAAATACCGTCATGAAAAAATATGAAAACGTAGAGTTTGCAGCAGATCGGTTCCTTTTTGCCCTAGACAATGGTTTTGTAGCCTATAATCCGTATTTTAAACATAGCATACCTATTGAAAGCCCCATCATAAAAGGCTTACAGGATATTTCCATGATGAATGGTGACTCGACACACTATCTGGCTCTTGAAAAACCTATCCCTTACCGACACAATAATATACGTGTAGTATTCTCCTCTCCATGGTATTCCAGCACAGCCATAAAATACCAATATCAATTAGAAGGGTATCATAATAAATGGTCCAGCCCTTCCGAAATACCCTATATCGATTTTACAAATCTTTCGTGGGGAACCTATACATTTAAAGTAAGAGCGATAGCCGCGAATGGACAGATTTCAGAGATCAGTCAGGTTACATTCACCATCAAGCCTCCATTTTTCCTGCAATGGCCTGCCCTTCTTCTATATCTGGTCATTTTTGTACTGACATTCACCTATATACGGCGTCGTATAATCCAAAAGATAAAACAAGATAAGCTTCAACTGCGTGAAAAGCTACGCCGACGCCAGGAAGAATTATTGCGTCGAGAAGCGGAACAAAACGAGAAAAAGCTCATGAAGCTAAAGACTGAGCAATTGGAACAGGAATTAGAACTCAAAAATCGAGAGCTTGCCAATGTAGCTGCCAACATTGTTTACAAAAATGAACTGTTGAACAATCTGCAGGATGAACTCTTCAATCTGAAAGATAAAAATGGCAATAAATTGTCTGCTGACCAATTGCAGAAAGTAAATAAACTCATGGATAATGCACGCAGTGATGAACGTGATTGGGATATATTTGAAAAAAGCTTCAACGAGTCACATGAAAACTTCTTCAAAAAATTGAAAGCAGATTATCCATCTTTATCACCGAACGATCTCAAGCTATGCGCTTACTTGCGACTTAATATGTCCAGCAAGGATATTGCCTCACTACTCAACATCACAACACGCGGTGTAGAGATACGACGCTACCGTTTACGCAAGAAATTCAGCCTTCCTACAGACAAAAACTTAACAGAGTTTCTATTAGAACACTAAATATACTACATCAATAGTACTACAAACATACAGTGTCAAAACTACACTAACAAAAAATAATTGAGCAAGCCCAACAAATAATTAACACACTAACAAACAACAAGTTAGCAAAATAAAAACTTTCTAATGTAGCAGGTATTTATACATGATGTAGTAATGTGAAATGCTATTATTTTGTCATACAATCTATACATCACATCTTTGTTGATATTATAAACGCTGTGTTACGATAACCTATTATTGTGCCACAATTATAAACAATTAACAAACTATTTTTATGAGGAAGTTATTTTTACTTTTTTTGTTTTTGACCGCTGTCCTATCCTATGGATATACACAGGTAAAAACGATCACCGGGACGGTAAAAGACAGCCAATCCTTAGAAGGTATACCGGGGGTCAGTATTGCTAAACCTGACGGAACGGGCGTTCAGACGGATGGAACGGGCCGGTTTACCCTAGAGGCACGTCCCTCCGAAGTACTCACTTTTCGCTTTATCGGTTATACGTCACAAACAATGACCGTTGGTGACCGGGAAACGTTGGAAGTTTTATTGGTCAGCGAAGACCAGGCTCTGGAAGAGGTCGTCGTCATCGGGTATGGTACAGCCAGCAAACGAGATTTGACGGGATCTATCACGCAGATAAAGGGTGACGACATCGTGGACAGACCCGGTACCAACCCCGTAGCCAGCCTGCAAGGTAAAGTGGCGGGTTTACAGGTCACGAACTCCGGTCGCCCCGGACAAGAACCGGATATCCGTATCCGGGGAACGAACTCCATCAATTCGGTCAAACCGCTGTATGTCGTGGACGGATTGCTCAATGATAACATCAACTTTCTCAATCCTGCCGATATCGAAAGCATCGATGTATTGAAAGATCCTTCGTCACTCGCCATCTTTGGGGTACGCGGTGCCAATGGTGTCATTGCCATCACCACAAAAAGAGCCAAAACAGGGCAATTAGATTTTGAGTTTAGCTCCCGTCTTGGTATCAAAGATGTCAATCACCGGATGAAAATGACCAATGCGGAGCAGTTTAAAGAGCTGTACGATGAGCTACGTTTCAATCAGGGGAATGATACTTACGATTATACCCATTGGACAGGAGATACGGATTGGCAAGACGAAATATTCAAGAACGGTATCATCAACTACAACAACCTCAGCGTAAGCGGTGCCACCGAGCGCAACACCTTTCGGATGGGGGTAGGCTATTCGCTTGATCAGGGAATTATCAGCCACGAAAGACACAAACAGTTTACGTTCAATATTTCGGATGAACTCCGGCTTACCGACAATTTCCGGACCGGGATTGTGCTGAATGGGTACCGTGCGCACCTGCCGGTAAATCGCGACGTGTTCGGAGCGATACAGGCAGCGCCTATTGCCCCCGTCTACAACGAAGAATATGGGCTATATCATACGATGCCCGACTTTCAGCGTGCGCAGGTAAACAACCCCTTGCTGGCTATCGAAGAAAGGAAAGATTCCAATATCAGCCTAAACTACCGTGTGGTAGCCAACAGCTACGCAGAGATCGACTTTCTATCCCATTTCAATTTCCGTGTCAACCTGTCCGCTGATTATGGGTTCAATCCATCTAGGAGTTACATGGCAGTGCTTGCCCAGTACAACCCGGAAATTGCGGAAGATGACAAAACCCATTGGGTCGGAAACCAATATACTTCTGTGAACCAATCTCAAAATAAACATTATAAGTACCAGACAGACTGGTTGCTCAACTATAAGAATAGCTTTGGCTTGCACCATTTTACCGGAATGCTCGGTTTCACGACTTATACACAGGGAATGCAGTCGGTCAGTGCAAGCAGAACACAAGGAGAGAATAGTATACCGATCCCCAATAATCCGGACTATTGGTTCGTAGGGATCGGCGATGCCGCCAGACAGACCGGTAACGGAACTGCCTCTGAGGCCCGTACGGTATCCTACTTAGCACGGGTATTGTACAACTACGACAGCAAATATCTGCTCAATGCTTCTTTCCGTCGTGACGGTAGTTCCGCTTTTGCCAAGAATAGGAAGCCTTGGCAGAATTTCATAGCCGTCGGTGGTGCCTGGGTCGTAAGCCGTGAAGACTTTATGCAAGATCAGGATATCATCAACAACCTGAAGATACGGGGTTCGGTGGGTGGCTTAGGCAATCAGAATGTCGGTCTTTCCTACCCGATGTATCCTGTACTACAGGCCGGAAGTTCTGCTGTCTTTGGTGATGAGCTTGTCCCGGCTTACGGTCCGGAATATATCCCTGATCCGAATCTGCACTGGGAGATCGTAAAAAGCTGGGAAGCGGGCTTTGAGCTGACTGCCCTCCAAAACAGATTGAATGTAGAAGCTGTCTATTATTACAAAAATACAGATGGTGTGATGGTCAGGGTGCCGGGTATGTTTGGAACTATCCCGGGATTGAGCAACATCGGAAATATCGAGAATAAAGGGATCGAAGCCTCCGCCCGATGGAATCAACGCCTAAATGATGATTGGTCACTATCTTTCGGAGGAAATATCACTACAGTAAAGAACATGGTCAAGAAACTCTCCACCGATGGGTACCAGATAGCAAATCCACCTTCACGGACTATTGCCGGATACCCGATCGCTTATTTTTATGGCTACGTCCATGATGGTATATTCCAGACGCAGGCTGAGATTGACCAGTACAATGTTCAAAATGGTATCGGAAGTGGCGTTTTTCGTCCAGGAGATATTCGTTTCCGTAATGTGACGACCAATACGGAAGGAGGTCCCGAACGTATCGATGCCAATGACCGTACGATGATCGGTAACCCTACACCAGACTTCTATTACGGTCTATCCACCTCTGCATCCTACAAAAACTTTGATCTAAACATCGAGTTTCAGGGTGTCTATGGCAACGAGATCATGCGTACATGGAATAGACAATCGGCCACCGGCAACTTTTTACAGGATAGAATAGCACGCTGGACAGGCCCGGGCACCAGCAACTGGGAGCCGATACTCGATGATGGACGTGCAGCCAATAGGGAGATTTCTTCATATTTCATTGAAGATGGTAGCTTTTTCCGTCTGAGAGATGTCACATTAGCATACCGGTTCCCTCAGGAGAGCTTATCCCGAATAAAACTAAAGAACCTGAGGCTGTTCATGAACGCACAGAATATGTTTACACTCTCCCGAAATACAGGATTTACCCCCGAAATCGGAGGTAGCGCT
Source organism: Parapedobacter sp. SGR-10 (assembly GCF_011030405.1). GTDB lineage: Bacteria > Bacteroidota > Bacteroidia > Sphingobacteriales > Sphingobacteriaceae > Sphingobacterium. The sequence continues at coordinate 36,689 of NZ_JAAJTJ010000029.1, read as the reverse complement.
ATCTCATTTGGTGTGGACAATGGGACCTACCCTGTTCCGGCCATATACACCTTTGGTATAAACATGAATTTTTAAACCGTAAAATGACGATAATAATGAAAGCACTAAATAACAACAGCAGGATGCTTTTCCTATCTATGGTGGCAGTACTGTTCATGACAAGTTGTGGCACGGACTGGTTGGATATTAAGCCTTTGGGACGTTTTACCGAAGATGACCTGCCTACAGGTTCTTTGGAAGAGCATGTTTTTGCAGCCTATGCCGCATTGCGTAGCGAAGGGACGAGCGGATTGCAGTATGTAGGCCTGCACAATATCCGTTCGGATGATGCCAATTTGGGCAGTAATGACAATGACTACGCTGTAGGGGGTCCTATCTATGATAATTTCAACTATTCACTGACACATTGGTATGCACCCGACTATTGGACAGGACATTATGGTTTGATCAACAGGGCCAACAATGTCTTGTCCGCCGCAGATTCATTGGACAATCTTACAGCAGGAACCCTGACCAATATCGCCGAAGCAAAATTTCTTCGGGCATGGGCTTACTTTAATCTGGTCCGTACCTTTGGAGAGGTACCGATCATCGACTTTCGTATCACGGATCAGGCTTCAGCCAACAGACCTAAGTCTACTATTCCGAAGATTTACGAACTGATCGATTCCGATCTGCAGGATGCCGTCACTAATCTGCCCGATACATGGGTAGGGTTTGCCGGCCGTCTTACCCGCGGAGCTGCACTGGCACTCCGGACCAAAACCCTCATGGCACGTCATCGCTATGCAGAAGCATTGATATCGGCACAGGCCGTCATGAGTTCAGGAGTATATGACCTGAGTGTTCCCTACGACATGATCTTCAGAGAAGAGAGCGAAAACAGCAAAGAATCTATTTTTGAGATACAGGCTTACTATGACGGTGTACAGAATTTTGGGGTGACATATGCCTCACGTCAGGGAGTACGCGGTTCCGGACAGTGGGATCTCGGCTGGGGCTTTAATGTACCGAATGAGCGATTGCTCAATGCTTTTGAACCAGGTGATCCGCGTCGCGAAGCCACCGTTCTATTTAGCGGACAGCTCAATACGCCCTATGGCGAAGTACTCCCCAGCGGTTTGCCACGCCCTTACTACAACAAAAAAGTGTACACCAACCCTGCTCTGCGGACAAAGTATGGAAGCCGAATGGGACAATGGTTTAATGTAAGGATTATCCGTTATGCCGATATCGTGCTATTGGCAGCAGAAGCGGCCAATGAAGTAGGCGGTGAGGCTAATACGGATTTGGCACTCGAATATCTGGAAATGGTCAGGGCCAGAGCCAGAGGAAATAATAATGCTATCCTACCGGAGGTAACCACACAGGATCAGGAACAATTGCGTCAGGCTATACGCCACGAACGTCAGGTAGAGCTCGGTATGGAAAATGAACGCTTCTACGACCTGATCCGTTGGGGAATCGATGTACAAACGATGCAGGCCGCAGGTCACACAACTTATCAGGCAAAACATCGCTTCTACCCGATCCCACAAGTGGAGATCGACCGTTCGGGTGGTGTATTGGTTCAAAATCCGGATTATTTATAATTGATAATGATGAATTACAATTCGATTATTAATATACAAAATTCCTAATTATCTCATTCGCAATTCTTAATTAGGAATTCACATTAAGCATATATAACATGAAAAAACATATATATACCCGTTTATTACTGCTATTTGGCATCTTGGCCGGAACACTAACATTCAGTTCCTGCCAAAAGATGGATCGTCCCGCGATGGGCGAAATAATTCCCGATCCTGAGGATGACGGAAGTATCCGTGTACTGGCCATCGGCAACAGCTTTTCGACAGATGCCTTAGAAACACATCTATCGGGACTAGCACAGGCCGCAGGTATTCCGATGACTATCGGAAACTTACACATCGATGGCGCATCACTAGAATTGCACAGAAACAATGTACAGCAGAATGCCAACACATACAGTTACCGAAAAATCGACCGTAATGGGGAGAAAACCACTACGGGTGGCTTCAGTATACACCGCGCATTAGCGGATGAAAACTGGACACATGTTAGTTTTCAGCAAGTCAGCCAAAACTCCGGGCAGTATGAAACCTGGGCAGCGTCATTGCCATTTGTATACGAGTATGTCGCACCAAGAGCAAAGAATCCGACAGTTAAGTTTCTTCTCCATCAGACCTGGGCTTATGCACAGACATCTACCCACTCGGGATTTGCCAACTACAGTAACAATCAAATGACGATGTATTCGGCCATTGTTGATGCTGTCAACAGAGCCAAAGATCTTGTAGCCATCGATGCAATCGTTCCGGCGGGCACAGCCATACAAAACGTACGGACAAGCATCATCGGCGATAATGTAACCAGTGATGGATACCATCTGAACGCCGGTATCGGCCGTTACACAGCCGCGTGCGTATGGTTTGAAGTATTGACAGGCCAGAGCGTACTGGGCAACACCTATGTACCTGCGGGTATGTCTGCCTATGAAGCCGAAATTGCCCAACAGGCTGCACATATGGCTATGGCCCAACCTTCGTCAGTGACCGACATGGTAGATTACAAAGATTGGGGTGGCAGCTTTGAATTTGTCGATCCCATCTATCTCGATTTTGGACAAAATGTAGCTACAGACGGATGGAATGGAATTACTGTGTCAGACAACAATGTTGGTTTCAGTATATCCAACCTGAGGGATGAAAACGGTGAATTTACCGGTATATCCTATACGATGCTTGAGAAGTTTAATGGTGTCAATACAAATGGTGTCCCATTTGTCGGCTCAACTCCGTTTTCTATCCCTGAATCGGTAGCAAGAAGATCTTTCTTTGGGCATGCTTTGGATTGGGGAACGACGCCAGCCTATGAAAAAGGCGTCTTTAAGCTTTACGGACTAGATCCTGAAAAATCCTATGAACTCTGCTACTATGCATCTAGAGAGGGAGGCGATGTAAACGTTAGGGAAACAGCCTTTATCGCAGAAGGAGCAAACACAAGTACTGTATCTGTGCTTACTTCTACCACGCCGCCTGCCCATCCACCGGTAGTCTGTAGCCCTAATGCTATTACACCGAACAGTAATGGAGAGATTACGATAACAGTAACCGCAGGTGCTAACAATACACATGTAAACAAGTTCTTTTATATTAATGCCATGCGCATCCAACCATCAAATTAATATTTGATGACTCTTTAACCAACTATCGGATTCCCAATGGATCCGATAGTTGATTTTACATCTCACTATCTTGAACAATGAAGTTTATATATTTGACATTCACGACCATACTGAGCATACTACTCCTAAATTGTTCTGCACCCAAAACAGAAAACAACGCCAACACAGGTATAGAGGATTTGAGCGATACATTATCCGATGACTCGTTGATTACGCTTGTCCAGAAACAGACATTCCATTATTTCTGGGATGGTGCCGAACCGAATTCCGGATTGGCACGCGAACGTGTACATATCGACGGAAAATATCCCGAAAACGATGAAAATGTCATCACCATTGGCGGAAGCGGTTTCGGCCTAATGGCTGTACTGGTAGGCATACACAATGAATTTATTACTAAAGAAGAAGGTTTGGCTCGCATAGAAAAAGCCCTCACCTTTTTGGGAAATATCGAACGCTTTCAAGGTGCTTGGTCACACTGGTATTTTGGTGATACCGGCAAACCAAAGGCTTTCAGCGAAAGCGACGATGGTGGAGACATTGTCGAGACGGCGTTTATGGCAGAAGCCTTGATCTGCATACGCGAATACTATAAAAATGGCAACGATGCAGAGAAAAAAATAGCAGCAAAAGCAGATAAACTTTGGCAAGGTATCGACTGGGATTTTTATCGCAATGGAAAGAATGTGCTTTACTGGCATTGGAGCCCAAAACACGAATGGGGTATGAATCATGCCATCCAAGGGTTTGACGAGTGTATGATCGCCTATATCCTAGGTGCTTCATCCCCTACCCATCCCATCCCGGCAGACACTTATCATAAGGGTTGGGCACGCGACGGTGCCATTCGCACGTCAATGACTAAATACGAAATCCCTACCGTATTGAAGCACAATGCCAAGGAAGGAGAAGTAGGCCCCTTGTTCTGGTCGCATTATTCCTTTTTAGGGCTGAATCCAATGGGCCTATCGGATCAGTATGCCAACTATCAGGACTTAGTCACTAACCACACGAAAATTAACATCGCTTATGCTGAACATAATCCCAAACAATTTAAAGGCTATGGTGCAGATAAAGGTTGGGGATGGACAGCCAGTTATTCCACAAATGGATATAATGCCCACCATCCGGACAACGATCCGACGGGCGTCATCTCCCCTGCAGCGGCCATTTCGTCCATACCCTATACACCCAAGGAAAGCATCAGCTTTATGCGTTATCTGAAAGACAGTATCGGTGACAAGGTATGGGGCAAATACGGCTTCTATGATGCGTACAGCGAAACAGCGGATTGGTTTCCACAACGCTACTTAGCTATCGATCAGGGACCGATGGTGGTGATGATCCAGAATTACAAAGATGCCTTTATCTGGGACCTCTTTATGGGAGCACCCGATGTACAGAAAGGTTTACGTAAACTGGGCTTTTCGAGTACATATCTGAAATAGAAAAGTGAAACAAGCCTTCTAATGATGCACATTGAAATCGTACCTCTTCAAAAACGAAAATGAAATGATAAACAAACTTGCAATATGGATGCTCGGTATCGTTACAATCTGGACAGTCAGCACGACAGCCCAAACAAATTCCCAAATGGACCGATTCATTTTGGAGCTCATGAGCAAAATGACGGTAGAGGAAAAGATTGGGCAATTGAATCTGGTTACGGGTGGAGAGGCTGTCACCGGATCCGTAGTATCCACAGGTGTTGAAGCCAAGATTAAAGCCGGCAAGATCGGCGGAATTTTCAGTATGTCTTCACCGGCCAAAATCCGAACCGCACAAGAGTTGGCAGTGAAGCATTCGCGTTTGGGTATCCCCCTTATTTTTGGTATGGACGTTATCCATGGATATAAAACAATGTTTCCTATCCCACTCGGCCTTGCAGCGACCTGGGACATGGGGCTTATTCGGGAATCCGCACGTATCGCCGCAGTAGAGGCCAGTGCCGACGGCTTAAATTGGACATTTTCACCTATGGTCGATATTTCCAGGGATCCACGTTGGGGGCGGATATCAGAGGGAAATGGCGAAGACACCTATCTCAGTTCGCGAATAGCGGCCGAAATGGTCAAAGGATATCAAGGTGACGACCTCAAGGCGCACAATACCCTCATGGCGTGTGTCAAGCATTTTGCGCTCTATGGAGCCGCAGAAGCGGGGAGAGACTATCATACCACCGATATGAGTCTTCATCGCATGTACAACGAATACTTGCCCCCTTATAAAGCCGCTATAGATGCCGGCGCAGGAACGGTCATGACCTCCTTCAACGATATCAATGGTGTGCCTGCCACAGCAAACAGATGGTTGATGACGGATATACTGCGCAATCAATGGGGATTCAAAGGGATGGTCGTGACCGACTATACCGCTATCAATGAGCTGATGGATCATGGTCTGGGTGATCTGCAGACCGTGTCTGCATTGGCGCTAAAGGCAGGAGTACACATGGATATGGTCGGTGAAGGTTTTTTGAGCACACTAAAAAAATCATTGGATGAAGGGAAAGTGACACAGGCCGAGATCGATGAGGCTTGCAGGCTTATACTGGAAACAAAATACAAATTGGGACTTTTTGAGGATCCATTCCGATACTGCGATGAAGAACGTGCAAAGAACCATATCCTGACCACAGCCCATTTGGCCAAAGCACGTGAAATAGCCGGTAAGTCTTTTGTGCTTCTAAAAAATGAAAACAATACCCTGCCCTTACAAAAAAAAGGTACGGTCGCTCTTATAGGCCCGTTATCAAACACCCGATCCAATATACCCGGAACGTGGAGTGTAAGTGCTGACCTGCAGAATACACCTAGCCTATTGGAAGGTATGCAAGACGCTTTGGGCGATAAGGTAAACATAGTACAGCATTTGGGTGCTAACTTGATGTCGGATGCAGCATACCAAGAGCGTGCCACGATGTTTGGACGTACGATACCCAGAGACGAACGTCCCGAAACAGAAATTATTGCCGAAGCACTACGAGTTGCAGAATCGGCAGATGTCATCGTTGCAGCATTGGGAGAATCCTCCGAAATGAGCGGCGAAAGTTCCAGCCGTACAGAGCTGGATATTCCCGACACACAAAAAAGATTATTGGAAGCTTTGCTGAAAACGGGTAAACCCGTTGTATTGGTGTTATTCGCGGGTCGTCCGTTAACATTAATCTGGGAAAACGAACATGTACCTGCTATATTGAACGTTTGGTTTGGCGGAACGGAAACCGGTAAAGCGGTGGCAGATGTTCTCTTTGGAGACGTGAACCCGTCGGGTAAACTTCCCGTGACCTTTCCTCAGAATGTCGGACAGATCCCATTGTATTACAGCACTAAAAACACCGGACGTCCTCTAGCTTCGGGAGCATGGTTCGAAAAATTTCGCTCCAACTATCTCGACATCACCAACGAACCCCTCTACCCTTTTGGGTATGGGCTAAGCTATACCACATTTTCTTATGGTGATATCCAACTGGATAAAAATACCTTGGGTGTAAATGATAAGATCACAGCGACTGTCTCTATAACCAATACTGGCAATTATGACGGCGAAGAAGTGGTACAGCTTTATATATGCGATCTTGTCGGTTCAATCACGCGTCCTGTCAAAGAGCTTAAAGGGTTCCAAAAGATATTCCTAAAGAAAGGAGAAAGTCGGAATATTACATTTGAAATCAGTGTGGAAGATCTGAAGTTTTATAATAATGACTTGGAGTTCGTTGCAGAGCCCGGTGACTTTAAACTATCTATCGGCACCGATTCCAAAGAGGTAAAGGAAGCCGAGTTTTCACTGCGTATGTAATGGGCTCCTATCCATCAAAAGGCCCGGCAAAGAAAATAATTTAGCAATATAATGCACAACGAGTTTATACTATTTCTTATCCGTAAAATAGATCTCCATCTTGCCGTCCACGGCTTTCTTATTGACCATATATCCCGCCTGCTCTGTTATCTTCGCCGGGGTTCCATCGATATATACAAAGTATCCATACCCACCTATCAACATCTGACTATCAGTAAATTATAATTTCACACTACTGCCCTATTCACAACAACATATTCGAATATAATTTGCTTTTTATTATTTTGCCATGTACACGGCAAAACAGATTGTATAAATCCTCCATGTGGAACCTCAAATACCAGGAAATCAAGTATCCTGATAGCGTAAAACAAAACTATTTATACCCACTTCACGATTATCGCCAAAGCATTTTCAGACACTCAATATCCACCTCACATCAAAAGCATCGATTACTTCAACTAGCTTTTGGTCAATATTATGTCTGACGAGAAGACTCTCTTGATGACGTTCCAGTTTTTCAATCAGCATTTGTCTATCGTCCATATTTTTACAATGCATAAAAATAGACATATAGTTGCCAAGTATCCTTCCTTCATTGTGCACCAGATCCGAACCATGAATGATAATGCTATCAGAAACCAGCGATCCACTCACGACAGGCATGTCTGTATAACCTTCCAATTCCTTTTCAAAAGTTTCAAATTGTAAGGTACCTTCAAAGCAGGTTTGGTAATAGGTGAGTGCTCTCCTACAATTACCAGAAAATGTAATGAAGACCGCACTCACAAATTTACCATGATTAAAGACAGCCATATCAGGTTATGCATCAGGAATTTCAGGCTCTACGAGCTTCATTAATTTCTCCAGCGATTCCTGCCAGCCCAAATAACACATCTCTGCCGGTATGGCCGAAGGAATTCCCTCCTGCACCACCTTAAGTTCCGTACCGTACGAAACAGCTTTCAGCCAGACGGACGTTGTCATTTTTCCCGGTAAACCGGGGTTATCAAACTCATCCGTGTATTTAATAAATGTATTGGGTTTTATCTCAACGTACGTTCCACCAAAAGAATGTCCATGCCCGGTGCTGAAATTAACAAACGTCATGTGGTACTTCCCCCCGACCTTAAAGTTCATCTCCTGAACGGTACATACAAAGCCATAAGGAGGCAGCCAAGTTGCATGGGCTAAAGGGTCGGCAAATGCGCGGAACACTTTTTCCGGACTTGCCTTGATTACCCGATGTAATGATATTGAATTACTTTCCATGATCATAAAATTTAATTTGTTATTAATTATTTCTTGTTATGCTTCGCTTTTTCCTCATTCTCCTTTTTTTGGAATGCAATGATTTTCCTGATCGATGCTTCGGACAGCGGTTTTTCATTTGGAATCTGGATAACAGACTTACTGGTTTTATACCCCTTCAGATCTGCTTTGAAGTGTTCCCAAAATTTTGCACTATACGGATGTGACAAAGAAATATGTTTGGGAAATGCACAATAGTAGATCAAATAACCATGGTACTTAAAGCACGGTATTTGATAACTGATCCCTTCCACCGCATCGGATACGAGTTCATTGATGATTTTGCGGATGGTTTGCATCCGTGCTAACGTATCACCGCTAAAAGCCTGGTGATACGCATCGATACTTTGATAATCTGTCTTAGCCATTTGTCCGCAGTTTAGGATTATATACGTAAGAAATAGCGAGGATAACCAACACCACCAACGGCAACAGCATAAAGCCTATATTTTTGTCTACACAGGCGTGACTGATGAATGCGAAGATCAGGTTGAAGGTAAGCCCCGCATAGGCCCATTCCTTTAGTTTGACGGGTATGCCAGGATAAGAAATTGCAAAAACGCCCAGTACCTTACAGATGATCAGCGCACAGGCAAAGTAATCGGGATAGCCCAAGGGTCTTGTCCCTACGGTTGCCTGTTCCGGTGCAAACAGCAGGGTGCTAAGTGGCATGACACCTTCCCAAAGGATGATGAGGATCGTAGCCACCCAAAAGATTATTTTACGTTTCTTCATTTTCGTAACGATTAGTGGTTTATAAATTAATTTGATTCAACATAGCGTACAAAACTGTCCAATATAGCCTGCCAACCTTGTTTCTGAAATTCAGGGTCATTTTCTGTTTCAGCATCGAATGTGGTTTGTATATTGGTCTTACCATCTTGTGAGGTAAACAGTGTGGTCGTCTTTCTGCCATCAGGCATCGTATACGTGATCTCCCGATGTAGCTCCACATTATCATAATGAGGTGTAAATTCACGACGTTCAATGAAGCCCCTCCGATACACGTCTCAATCTAGAGATATACAAATCATATAAACAAATATTTCAGCAGAAAGCAGTACCTTTGTCTGGATATATGAAAGAACTGGCGTATCTCAACAAGTACTTTTATAAGTATAAATGGCGGCTCATTCCGGGGGTGATCTTTGTGGTCTTGTCCAACTATTTCGCTATTCTTCCGGCAAAGGTCATCCGCGAAGCCTTCGATCTGGTCAAGGAGAATATTGATCTTTACCGACTGTACGACGGTTTCGAACGCCAGGAGCTCATCTATCAAATCTTTGGGAGCAGTCTTTTGCTCTTTGGGGCAATCGTTCTCCTGCTTGCGCTGATACGAGGTCTATTTCTTTTCTTGATGAGACAGTCGATCATACTGATTTCAAGATATATCGAATACGATCTCAAAAATGAGATCTACAACCATTATCAAGAGTTGGACTTCTCTTTTTTCCGAAAAAACAATACAGGTGATCTCATGAACAGGGCGACAGAAGATGTCAATCAAGTACGCAACTACCTGGGACCTGCCATCATGTACGCCATCAATACCGTCACGCTATCGCTCATGGTCATCTATGCCATGTACGACGTAAACCCTACATTGGCTACCTATTCATTGATTCCTATCCCCATCATCGCTATCATCATCCTTTTTATCAATAAGATCATCAACAGGCGTAGTACACAGATACAGGCACAGCTCTCCAAACTGTCCTCTTTTGTACAGGAAACATTTTCGGGTATCCGGGTCGTCAAAACCTATACTAAAGAACCGGAAAAAATGGCCGAATTTGCCAATGAGAGCAATGCCTACCGGAACAGGTCGCTTGATTTGGTACGTGTACAGGCTGTCTTTTTTCCATTGATTATTTTCTTGATAGGTTTCAGTACCATTATCACCGTCTACATAGGTGGTATAGAGGTCAATAAAGGTACGATTACAGCCGGTAATATCGCCGAATTCATCATCTACGTCAATCAGCTTACCTTTCCCGCAATGGCATTGGCTTGGGTCACTTCATTGATACAACGTGCAGCAGCCTCTCAAAAGCGGATCAACGAGTTCTTGAAGACCCAACCTCAGATCGTCAATGGTACTGTCGAACGAAGCATAGAAGGGGACATACGGCTTTCACATGTTTCCTTTACCTATCCCGAAACAGGCATCAAAGCATTGGACGATATCAATGTACATATCCCTCGCGGCAGTACATTGGCCATTATCGGCCGAACAGGTTCTGGCAAGACCACGCTGGCAAATCTGTTGTTGCGTATGTACGATGCTGACCAAGGTAGTATCCGTATAGATGATATACCTCTAAAGGATTATGACTTTAGATCCATACGGCACCAAATAGGTTTTGTTCCTCAGCAGGTCTTTTTGTTTTCGGATACCATTGCCAATAATATTGCTTTTGGCTTGGACGAGGCCGACGACGAGCGGATCGAACAAGCCGCAAAAGATGCAGTGGTGTATGACAACATCATGGCTTTTGAAAAAGGCTTTCAAACCCATATAGGGGAAAGAGGTATCACACTGTCCGGAGGACAAAAACAACGGGTATCCATTGCCCGGGCACTGATCAAAGACCCCAAAATATTGATATTTGATGACTGCCTATCGGCTGTAGACACCAAGACCGAAGAACAAATCCTCCACAATCTCTCCCGCATCATGAAGGATAGGACATCGATCTTCATTGCACACCGGGTATCGACCATCAAAAATGCCGACCATATCATCGTATTGGACCATGGCAAAATCATAGAACAAGGCACACATGACCAACTCATGGCACAAAATGGAGAATATGCCAATCTCTACGAAAGCCAACTGCTCCAAGCTGTAGAGTAACAATCAGATTTGCAAAATCAAGGCAAAACATGTTTTGCCCCTACCTCAACTCACATTAATTTTGTATATTCACGGTAGATTACCAACCCTATAGCTATATGAAGGCTCTTTTTGTGTTTTCCTTCCTATTATTGCAGACACTTGCATATAGTCAGGTCATTCACTTACCAGACATCAGCAAGAACGAACTGCTTACTCAAACCTTTGCAATCGACACGACTGCCAATGCCGTGATCCTCTTGGAAAGAGGGAGCACCATGATCCAAAAAAGTGATGCAGACATGGCTCTGATGGTTTTCCATCGCTATGGTGCGCGTACCAAGATAGTGAATCAGGAAGGATACAAACATGCCGATTACCGCATTCCGCTGTACACATATGGTTCGACATCGGAGTATATCATTGATATCAAAGCGAGGACCTATAATCTTGCTCCTGATGGTTCTATCAGCACTACCTCTCTCAAAATCAAGGATATCTTTACCGAAAAAGTCAGCGAATACCTTAAAGTCACGAAATTTACGCTGCCCGACATACGTACCGCATCAGTGATCGATGTCGAATACACGGTCGTTTCCCCCGATATCTTCAAGTTCAGAACATGGGCTTTCCAAGCTGATATCCCAAAAATAAGCAGTGAGTACAATGCCGTTATTCCGGCCATGTTCAAGTACAATGTAACCTTACGGGGTACCTTAAAAGTCAAGGACACCAAATCCAAGATATACCGGGAATGCCTTAACTTCAACGGTGCAAAGATGGATTGTTCGGATATCACGTATATTATGGAAGACATTCCGGCCTTTATCGAAGAGGAGTATATGTTGGCTCCCAAAAACTATCTATCGGCCATACACTTTGAGCTGGAGGAGTCCACAGACCCCAGAGGTGCTGTCAAAAAGTACACACAAGAGTGGGCAGATGTAGACAGAGAACTGATGTCGGACAAAAGTTTTGGAGGTCAACTGAAAGAAGCCAATTTTTTCAAAAAAGTATTTCCATCAGAAATATTGTCCATTACGGATCCCTACAAAAAAGCCAGCGAAATCTACCATTTCATCCAAAAACATATCCGATGGAACAAATATTACGGTAAGTACAGCCAAAACGGTGTAAAAAACAGTTTTGAAAACAGATCGGGAAATATAGCCGATATCAACCTGGCACTGACTGTTGCACTTCAAGCTGGCGGATTGGAAGCCTACCCTGTATTGGTCTCCACGCGGGACAATATCGTGCCCAACACCTTATATCCTGTGATTTCCGAATTCAACTATCTCGTCTGTGGAGTAAAAATCGATGGAAAAATCCTATTGGCCGATGCTTCCGAGCCTCTGCTCTCTTTTGGAGAACTTCCCCTTAGAGCCATCAATGACCGTGGACGGATCATCTATTCGCGAAAATCGTCCGAATGGATTCCGTTGGTCAATCCCTTACCCGCAGAAACTTCCTATTCTTTCTCTGGCGAATACCTGAAATCCGGCAAAATCGTGGGACAGCTCACAGTCACTTCTTTGGGTTACGATGCCTTCCAAAAGAGACAGTCCATTCTCAAATACGCCTCTAAGGAGGAGTACGAGGAAAAATTGGATGAAAGGCTGACGAATATCCGAATCAAAAAACTCGATCTCTCCAATGTGGAAGACAATACCTTTCCGTTGATAGAAACTTCGGTGGTAGAAATAACCGTTGGCGACTCCATTACTTCGGGAAGTTTTACAATCAACCCCATCTTTGTCAACCGGACCACTCGCAATCCCTTCAACCTGGACGACAGGACATATCCTGTCGATATTGGTTCAAGAAAAGCAGAAAACCACCATATCTCTATCCGTTTTCCCGAAGATATCAACCTAAAATCGGCTCCCAAAAGCATCAGCTTGGTACTGCCTGACAAAGCAGCGCAATATATCTATAAGAGCAGTTTTGAGAATCATGTACTTACCGTAGACCAACAGCTTGCCTTGAACAAGGCCATCTACAATACAGATGAATATTTCCATTTGAAAGAACTGTTCTCACGCATTATCCAACAACTTAAAGTAGATCATCTCTTTACATACACCCCATGATAAGGATCTTTATTCTTTTTATTTTACTGAGCGGATGGATATTCCGTGCATCTGCCCAAGACTATGCCGTAGAACGGATACCCTTTGCCCTCAAAAGCAGAGCCGCCGCTATTGTAAGGCATGAGCATGTGCTGATCGACATGAAGAATGATGCCCATATCACGGAAAAAGTGAGCCGGGCTATCACCATTATGAACAAATCCGGTGAAGAATACAGCAATATCGGCTTATATTACAATAAAGGAAAATCAATCCGAAAAATTGAGGGGGTGATCTACGATGAATTTGGCAAACCCATCGGTAAATTCGGGACCAAGGATTTTTCTGATTACAGTGCCAGTAGCCAAGCAAGCTTGTATGATGATGTACGCGTCAAACACTATACGCCTTCTGTACATGCCTATCCGTACACCATCGTCTATACCTATGAGATCAAACATAGCCAAAGTCTGCACATTCCATACTGGAACCCCAACTCCATACCCAACATTGCCGTAGAAAACAGTACGTACCAATTCACTTGTAAACCCGAGCAGGAGTTGCGCATCAAGGAAGAAAATATTCCCTCTGCGGTCATCACCGAACAGACCGAAAAGTCAAAAACATATACATGGAAAGCCGATAATCTACCTGCACGAAAACAGGAACCCTACTCCCCTATACACTCGCCGGACGAAATCTACGTCAAGATCGTCCCAAAAAAATTCTACTACTTCAAGAAAAAAGGAGAAATAAACGATTGGGAAGATCTCGGAAAATGGGTCTACGAGGAATTACTAAAGGACAAAAATGATTTGCCCCAAGCGACAGTGGAAAAAGCAAAAGAGATCGCTTCCAAATATGCGACCGACAAGGAGAAAGCACAAGCACTCTATGCCTATATGCAGCAGAAGACACGCTACATCAGCATTCAAGTAGGTATAGGTGGTATAGAACCTTTCCCCGCTTCTTATGTAGAGCGGTTGGGCTATGGGGATTGCAAAGCTTTGGTCAACTACATGTATGCCCTACTGGATGCCGTCGGCATACCTTCCCACTACTGCATTGTCGAAGCCGGAAATACCAAGATAGATCTGGATAGAGATTTTGCCAATATCGTAGATGGCAACCATATCATTCTTTGCATACCTCTGGCTGGCGACACGGTGTGGTTAGAATGTACAAACAATAAAATCCCATTCGGTTTTTTGGGCAACTTCACAGACGATAGGCTCGTGCTGGCCTGTACGCCGGAAGGAGGAAAACTACTCCATACTCCTCAATACGATGCACAAAACAACCTACAGGTACGACAGGGAAAATTTGTCATTGATGCATCCGGTTCCGTATCAGGCAGGTTGACAACGACATTTTCAGGAGCCCAATTCGGTGATCGCTTTCCCCATACCTCACTTCCTCCCAATGAACTCAACAAGGCATTAAAAGAAGATTATAATGTCGACAACATCCTGTTCGAACATGTTGCCTACCAAATGCATGACAATAATGCAGACCTAAAAATCACGGAAGATATGGATCTTCGGATCAAAAATTACATCGTCCGAAATGGAGATCATATGATCATTCAGCCCAACATTTTTAATCGTACGGCCAGCATTCCCGAAACCAGAAACCGCACCAACAAAGTCTATATCAACAGAGGCTATACCGACACAGATAAATTTGAATTTACCTTACCCAATCCTATACAGGGCGAGGTGGATCCTATTGACAAAACACTGACATGTCCCATGGGGCGATTTGAGCTAAAAATCATACCGGAAGGCGATAAAATAAACTTTTCACGTATCTTAGAGGTCCATGACGGCACATATCCCCCAGAGGACTATGACAAGTTCTTTGACTTTATGCGTGAAGTATCCGCGTTGGACAGGGGAAAATTTAATATTCCTTTGGTAAGTAATTAAAGAAATTACTATCTTAGCGAACATTTTCAGCAGGGGCATTAGCTCATTTGGCTAGAGCGCTACGCTGGCAGCGTAGAGGTGATCGGTTCGAATCCGATATGCTCCACAAGAACAAAAAAACTAAAGAGGTAATTTTCAGAAAATTACCTCTTTTTTTATCTGTCCATTTTGGAAAATGGAATTCAATATATCAAAACATCTCTTCCGTCAACTGATGATTGATCATGGCTCCGGCAATATTCCCGGTGGCGACAGCATAGGCTACAGATCGCATCATACTGGAGCTATCTCCGCAGGCAAAGATGCCTTCTATAGAAGTCTTTTGGGACATATCTACCTTGATATGTCCCAAATCTGTCAATTCACAGCCTAGTTTGGCAGGAATATCCGAATGCTGTTCAAAAGGCAGTGCCGCATATACAGCGTCAAAGTGAATGTTACTTCCTCCACGGAAGACGACTTGGTTGACATACCCTTGCTCATGTGCTATTTTTACCACATCCGTTTCGATGATCTGTATGTTATGTTTTTCCAGCCTATCGATTTGATCTGTATTAAAATCTGCCTTACCCCTTGTCAGGATCGTCACATTATCCGTCAGGTTATGGACAAGCGACGCGATGTGGAATGCCCGCTCACCATTGGCCATGATCGCGGTCTTTTTACCCCGATATTCATATCCATGGCAATACGGACAATGGATAACAGAGATTCCCCAACATTCTTGAAAGCCTGTTATATCCGGCATGATATCTTTGATTCCGGTAGCAAAAAGCAACTTCTTTGCGCCGAAGGTCTGTCCACCTTGCGTGCCTATTTCATAGCCTGTATCGGTCCTCTTGCCATATACCGCCAAACCGTCATAAAACCGGACAGTCGGGTAAGCCATGACCTGAGACCTCGCTTTTTCCGCTATTACAGATGGTTTTTCACCATCATGGGAGATGAAATTGTGCGAATGCGGTGTCTGCCGGTTGCATGGATACCCACTGTCAATAATCAGTACATGTCGCAGCGAGCGCCCCAAAGCCATCGCTGCGGAAAGTCCCGCATAACTTCCGCCCACAATAATGACGTCAAAATCTATTCTTTCTTCCATAATGCGATATTTTGTAGAAGCTGTACCCTTAAAAGCTGATGCTACAGCAACCGTGCCATATTTTATAAAATCTCGTCTGGGTAAATGCATAGAAGGATATATTAAATATTTTTGGGAAAAGGATCCTTAAACCAGATATGGCGCCAATCGTCTGCTTCGTCTTCGGTCAGTAGACATTGCTCAAGTTCTGCCAGATACTGTTCCTTATTTAGATTCTGACCGATAAATACCAATTCGGTCTTACGGTCTTCCCATTCGGGATGCCAGCGCGCCAGAAGCGACGGCCGGATTTCCGCGTATTCGGGATACCGGTAACGCATTTCTTCCGGCATGGTACACCACCATGAACCTGCATTGTCCAAACGCAGGCTTCCCCCGGCCTGACTGAAGCTGATAGCTATATCCGGGCGTGATGCCATCCAAAAAAGACCTTTGGCACGTATGATATTATTTGGATAATCCTCGTTTAGGAATTTATACCATCGTTGTGGCTGAAAAGGCTTTTGCGAATGGAATACGAATGAAGATATACCATATTCCTCGGTCTCAGGTGTATGTTCGTTTTCCAATTCCTTGATCCATCCTGCGGACGAAGATGCTGTTTCAAAATCAAATAAGCCGGTTCCGATGATCTCCTTCGGTTCCACTTTACCGAAATGTGTACGCACGATCTTGGCTCCGGGGTTTAGCTTGTGGATGGCAGCTTCCAATACTCCTGCCGTCTCGTCGGATACCAAATCTGTTTTATTGAGTAAGATAACATTGGCAAATTCGATCTGATCTGTCAACAGATTGACCACGGTACGCGTATCATAATCATCGTCTGTCAATTCCCTATCCTGCAAGGTCTCGGCACTCCCGAAGTCCTTAAAAAAATTGTAACAATCGACCACTGTCACCATCGTATCGATATAACTGAACGAAGACAGATCAATGCCATTGTTGTCGTCTACATAACTAAATGTCTGCGCGACGGGAATAGGCTCGGAAATACCCGTACTTTCAATAAGCAGGTAGTCAAATCTATCTTCTTTGGCCAGACGTTCTACTTCGACCATCAGGTCTTCACGCAACGTACAACAAATACATCCATTGCTCATCTCGACCAGTTTTTCTTCGGTTCGCGACAACACATTCTCCCGCTCCACCAATTGGGCGTCGATGTTGACCTCACTCATATCGTTGACAATCACGGCTACCTTAAGTCCTTCTTTATTGTGCAGTACATGGTTGAGCAATGTGGTCTTTCCTGCACCCAAAAAACCACTGAGCACAGTGACGGGCAGTTTCCTGCTTTTCTCTCTCTTTTCGTTCATATATGTTCGCTATTATCGTTAAATATCCCTTTCTGCTATAGCCAGGTCCATAGCCACCCGTGCAAACCATTCCCTGACACGCCAATAATGTTGTTCACCGTACTTGCTGATAAACCGTTTTGTCTCGGGAAGCTCTTCATTTTCATAAACCGCCAAACGACCTTGTACAAACGGTAATGTCAGCGGGATGCCACACTTCTGCTCGATGCAATATTTCCAGCTTTCAAAATCTTGAGGTATCATATGTTTTAAGACTTTAAATATCCGATCTCAAAGATACAACACAAAAATCATTAAAGCAACAATGTTGCATTAAAATAATTGTGTTAACTTTGTTCAAAAGTTAAAGAGTACAATAAAAAACACATTATGAAACATTATATTAAAATAATATGTTCGGCAGTATGGTTATTCTTGGCCAGTTCATCCGAGGCACAACCGACCTCAAGAGAACATCTTACCGAACACAAACCCCTCATGAACGAGGTATGGCAAACATTTGACCTGCTGATGTACAAAGTGGAGAACAAAAATGGGAAAAAGGTCTATATCCCATACTTCCCTCCTTTGCTACGTCGATTGCATGGTAAGACAGTTTCCTTACAAGGTTATGCCATTCCCATAAAAGCAGGCTTTCGTCACAACAGGTTTCTGCTGTCCGTCCTACCAATAGACCAATGTATGTTTTGCGGGCAAAATGGAATACCCGCAATGGTAGAAGTAACGCTGGCCCACGATAAAAAACAAAAAATCGGCAATAAGCCGATTCTGATAACAGGAAAAGTCGTACTCAATGCGATGGACAAAAAGCGGACGGAAATATGGATAGAAGGGGCATCGGCAACGGAAAGATAAAACCCTCTATTTCTTAAAAAACATAAGGCAACGCCATGTTGCCTTATGTTTTTTACGGCCAGCTATTAATGATCGTGCTCTGCATGGATCTCAAATTTGAGTTCCAGCTCATTGCTTCCTGCAAATGCAGTCGTATAATCCGTACGGTTCCAGTCAGTACGGGTGATATTTGCTTTTACGCCTGCGTTAAGCTTACGCATCACAAAAGTTACGTCTTTTTCGCCTTCGTTATCGTGGCCTACGGTAAAATAGGTAGTGACACCTGTGGTATTGGTCGCTCCCGAAACCGCAGTCCCGTCGGCATATTGCGTCTCACGTGTCTGGAAAAGGGCTCCCTCACCTTCGGGAGAATCGGGATTCAATATAAAACCTCCTCCGATTAAGAACGCCTTATAAAGACTTGCTGTAGCTTCATTCGCGATGAACCGTTGATCTTGCGTCTCGTTTCCTTGAGCATCGTACGTTTTTAGGCTGATTTTATAGATCGCTTCGGGATCAAGGTGCAAATGACCGCCACTGAGTGCATTGCCATTAGCGTCAAATGTAACCGTCGTCGAGGCACCTTCCACGGCACCGTCCAATCCATGGAAGTGGTCACCGTGTCCTTCTACACTTTCGCCAGTGATCAACGTGAAGACCAATGCAGCACTCGGTGACCCGATGACAAGCTCCAGCTCAGACTCTACAGTCGTGGTCTGTCCGTTTTTGTCGGTGACCGTAAAATGCAGGTGGTACTCGCCGGCAGGGGCATTAGCCGGGATATCCAGGTGCTCGTGGAATTCGACCTGTCTTACCCCGATATATTTGCCTTCGGTGTACGATTTTTCGATCTCAAAGCTTCCGCCACCTTCCTGATGGATCTCGATATCTATGCGTTGGATCAAAGCCTCTGCCGTGATCGTACCCTCCAGATGCAGATCTCCACCGATGGTGGCCTGTTTACTGTTTCCGCTGCCTACTTCGGATAAATCAATCACTGGAGCTTTTAAGACAGGATCTTTATCCTTTTCACAGGATGACAGGGAGAATAACGTCGCTGCCAGCAACGTTAAGGCGACAATGAATTTGTTGTGTTTAAGTGTTCTCATAATATTTAATTTTAGTTGTTTGAATTTTAGTTATTTAATCTTTATACTCAACCCCTTGGTATCACTCCACCCCTCCTGATCCGTCACGATAATCATAAAATGATAATCTCCCGGATCAATATCTGCCGGAACATCTATCTCTACATTGGTTTCGTACTCTTTTAGTCCCTGAGCGATCGTATAGGATTTGATGAAAACAAGCGGCTTGATCGGACTTTTCTTGGGAGCCAGATCACACTCGTCTATCTCTGTACTGTGGCTGTGATGGTCAAAATTGTGATGGATATCCACGCTGACATTGCCCAAAGCTACATTATCCGACAATCTGGCTTTGAATGTGAATTTTTGACCTCTTTCGATCTCGCTGCATTGCACCGGAAAAGCACCTGCAAAGTCAATATGTATCTGAGGGGGATCCTGATCGATCTCGTTATTACTGTCTTTTTCACAGGCTACGAATAGTCCCGCAACTGCCAGAAAAAGAAAAATGATCTGTCTTGTCGTCTTCATCGTTATTTGTTTTACTTATCTGTTATTTATGATTTACTACGCTCTGAATTTTCGTTTTTTGCTGACTGGAAAGGCATCCTCAGAGACAGGATGATATTCCGGCCTGCTTCGGGCAATTCGATCAAGCGATAAAAACTCGTGTGATCCATATATTTTGTATCCAACACATTCTGCACTTGCAGGTTAAGCAGCACTTGTTGACCCGCCAATGCAAACTGTGTACCTGCTTGCACATGCCATATGCCATAGCCAGCTGTTTTCTTCTCGGGCGGAACGATACGGTTTTGTGCCGCCACCCGTTTATAATCCAGACCGAAATACGTACCCTGCCCTTTGCTCCACTCCAAAGGCGACCAGGTCAAGTTCATCATTATGGACGCCGGAGGCGAAAAGGGCAATGTATATCCCTTTTTCTGTCCCGACAATTGTCGGGCATACAAGTACTCGCCCGAAATCTCTGTAGATAGGCTTTTCATGATGTTGTACCTTGCCTGCACCTCTGCGCCATAGCGTAACACTTTGCTCTGTGTATAGACAAATATCTGATTGCCGGCGCCATAATAATGGTCAAAACCAGGCGTAGGGTTCAGATAGATATAGTTCGGAAAATAATTGTAATACGGGCTTAGCTGTATAGCCCATCGGCTATCCTGCCAACGCAAAACCAAATCCCCCTGATAGGACTGCTCCGGTGACAGCGTCGGATTACCGAGCTCATAGCTGAAGTAATGGTAATTCACCCCATTTGCCGCCAGTTCCTTCGCAATAGGCACCCGAAAGCTCTTTCCGGCATTTGCCTGCAAAGAAAAGTGGCCCAGCCTATAGTCCATCCCGAAAGACCAAACAAAACTGTTGAACTCTTTTTCTGACGCCTCAGCGCGGGTTAGGTTCTGCCACTGCTCTTCTCCATCAATCTCTATTAGAGAAGGAAACCAATCCGTATAGGACATCGTACGGATAGTGCTGTGGTCATAGCGGATAGCACCGTGCAGGGATACCTGTTCATTAAGCGAGAACTTGTCATATACAAACACACCTACCGCTGCCTGGCGAAATGCCGGCACCAAAAAAGTCCACCCATTTATATCGTTGTGCTGATACTCACCCGAAGCTCCTATGGTCACTACGTGTGAACCGTAGGTCATTTTATCACGGAGATTAGCTGAATATACTTTTTTGTCAAATTCACGCTCCAGGTCCTGTGGAATATCCAAATTCTCCGGATATAGCGGAGGCATGTAGCCATGGCTGACGTAATGACTGTACTCCTGCCTAAAGTTATGTTGAAAACCCAAATCCAATTCGATTTCGTGATCATTCCATACGTATCCGCTTCTATTTATCAGCTTCAAATGGTTAACTTTCTGGCTTGGCATCGGGATATCTCTCGAAGACGCATCATGCAGATCGATATCTACCCTTCGGGGTTCCAAACCGTGTGCATTGGCAAAAAAACCACTCTTATTGAAAGTGTTGCTGAAATAGAACATCGAACTGAACCGATCGTCTACATAGCCACTGTTGAGATGAAAATTTAACTCTCTGCCTGCTGTATTCCGAAGATGCCGCTGATCCAGATGCACAGCGTAGCTGTACACATATACGGTATCCGTAGGCACCCGGTAGTCACTGTAATCTTGGTAGGTCGCCCTTCCCTCATAAAACCAATTGGTCTTCCTCTGGTAAAGGTGGACACTGACACCCCCAAGCATGTTGTTGGTCTTGCCGATCAGGTCCACCGTCCCACCGCTCGTATGGTCATCCGGATAGGCTTTGGGTTTGATATCGATCACCCCGCCGATCGCATCCGAACCGTACATAAAAGATGCTCCACCGCGTATCACTTCTATATCTCCCGTAGCAAATTGATCGATTTCCAGGCCATGATCGGCACCCCACTGCTGTCCTTCATGTTTTATTCCTTTTTCGACAGTGACCACACGGTTGAAACCCATTCCACGTATAAGTGGCTTTGACTGTCCGGAACCTATCCCGATCATGCTGACACCTGGTAGGCGACCGAGGGTCTGCATGAGGCTCCCACCGAGATACCTATGGACAAACTGCGAACTAACAATATCTGTATTCAATGGATATTCGTCTTTTTTTAAGGACGTTTTGTCGTGTACGACAACTTCTTTGAGCATGTGTATGCCGGGAGTAAGGTAGACCGTCAGTGAAACATCTTCGTCTGTCAGGTTGACTTCCGAACGGTAGGGTGCATAGCCGACCATATGAACTGATAGTACATACTTTCCTTTTGATACATGCTGAAATGAAAATTCTCCTTTTTTGTCCGAAAAAGATTTTAATTCCGTAGGAAAAAGTTCTACCCGGGCTCTGGACACCTCCTCCCCATCATCTCCTTTCACCGTTCCGGAAATTCGGAAAGTTTGAGACTGCACAGCAATACTCCAAAGACCTAACAAGAAAAACAATCCTACTATTTTCATTATCCTATTCGCTATTGCTCTTAGATCATACAATCTTTGTAAAAGCAATATTGTTGCAAATATAAAATAAACATGAAACAAAAGCAACAATGTTGCGAATATAATTTTTCTGCATTCAAAAAGAAAGGGTGTGCGGTAGCTATCTTACAGCTCGACGGGCACAATCTGTCTGACAGCAAGACAGATTCCGCAAACTGCTTTTCTCTATGTATATAAAAAAATATCCTTTATGTTATCCATCAATTGATTTTCCATAAGCAAAACCTTATATCTTTTTTTTAAACAAAGGTTGTCCGGCTCACTTCTATTTGGAAAATCCACCTTCTGCGATAGCAGTACGGTCATTCTGGTCGTGCACATAGACCTTGACCTTATATTCCCCAGATGGCAATTCTGCAACCTTGATATGCTCATGAAAATGAGCTGTCAACTCGCCCTGTAGTTTTTTGCCTGCAAAAGTATATTCCTGTTGCCATGCTGTACCCGAAATCTCCACTACGACATGGGCTATACGTTTTGCTGCGACAATCTCAGTCGCCAGATGCAGATCATTTCCGGCAGAATTGAGCCCTACTTCCAATTCGGATATGACCGGAAAAGTACTATCCACAACAAGCATCATATTTTTTGCGCTTTGAACGACTTTTCCGTCACGTTGCCTGGCGGACAGGCTTATCTGATACTCCTCGAGTGCAATAGAATCCGGAATAGCCACTCCTTGCTGCCATTCAAACTTATCGCCTTTATCAAAAGTCCGAAGATCTATGGTGTCTACATACGTCCACCCCTCGCCCGAAACCGGTCGGATATGCCACCACAGCACGTCCAAGCCTGTGGTATCCCGTACGATTCCTTTCAACAACAGAGTTTGCCCCACATAAAACCGATCATCATCCTGATTATCGCCGACCTTCACCCACGCAATCGGAGGTACCGGTTCACTACAACCGTACAAAAGAAACAGTAAAAATGCCAAAAAAACTATTGAATCTCTCTTCATATGTTCATTGCTTTTAGTTTGCACCAAGATCAGGGATAGCTATCCATTCATGTAGATATCTTTCTATATGAAGGCCATCCAATTCTTTTCCAATAAATACAAATTGATTTTGTTTGGTGTGATCATTTTCCCAATGGCCACCATAATCCATATACAGCCTTGCCCCTACAGACTGTATAATAACTTTTTTATCCTCATCTTTTTTGAATACCACTCCCTTCATCCGGTATATCCTATCCCTATACTTTCCAATCAAGATGCTCAACCCAATGTACAGCTGCCCAAGATTAAACTCAGCGTCTATCATATAAGCACGGACTGCGATATCCTGATGATGTGTTTGTCTTGATTCCTTACTTCTAGGGATAAAGGTATCCGTAGACTCTTTCTCTCTTGCCAAAGAAAAAAATGTAGAATGAGGAGTATACCTGACTTGATCCACCTCATCCAAAGGGAAAGCAGCAGGTTCTAAAGATCGGAATACTTTGGCAAATGGATTAAGCGAAGCTAAATATTCTTGAAGGTCATTAACATATCCTGCACGTACAAGGTCTGTTTTGTTCAGTATTAAAGCATCAGCGGCCATAAGTTGCTTCAAGGGCTCAGTTCTTTCGGCCAATTGGTCTTCAATCAGCTCGGCATCAACCATACAAACTGTCCGCAGCAAAGGAAAATATTTTTTGAATACCGGATGTACTGTAAACGGTTCTATAATCGCTTCCGGCAATGCCAACCCCGTACATTCAATAAGCAACTCATCAAAATTGTCTTTCTGATGATACAATGCTTCTAATGAACGATACAGGTCATCGTTCAAGGTACAACATAAACAACCATCCTGTAATTCGACAAATTGATTGCCCTTATCAACAACTAGCATACCGTCTATATTGGTCTGCCCGATTTCATTCTCGATAATAGCATAACGCTTTTGCGGGTTAGCCCGTAGCAGTGCATTCAAAAACGTAGTTTTGCCGGCTCCTAAAAAGCCTGTCAATATCGTGACCGGACGTATATCATTACTCGGCATAGCATCGTACTTTATACTTCAAATTCAAATCTTATAAATTTCTCCAACTGTACCCATCAGATCACCCTGTCCGTCAGTGCCGTGACACACCTCCTCCATCTCAAAACCGTGGATCTCTAGTGCACGATTGAATCCAGAAATAGTCTACAACTCCTCTTTTTTAAACCTTTTTGCCATTATCCTTTAAACATTGATCACATATTCCCGAAAAAAGCAACATTGCATCGTCTATCCAATAATTCTTTAGCTCATCTATATAATATTCGGGCAAGGGTGTCAAGCAGGAAACCGAACCGCAGTGCCTACACCTGAATGAGGGGCGTATACCGAAACTCTCCGGATAATAGACAAAACGATTGATCCCATCAATATCAACTACCCATTCTATTACACCTCCATGATAGAGATCATTGAGAATCCTGTACATCGTCACCCGATCCTCTCCCCTATCAAAATAAGCGTACATTTCCTGAAAGGAGAACGATTTGCGCGTATTCATCAAAACGTTCAATACTTTGATCCTTAACCTCGTCGGCCTAACACCATGTTCTTTAAGAATATCACTTGGAGTAGACATAAACTCGTTATTTTATCGGAACAAAAATGCAATGCGTTCAATTTTCTCCTCATCCGACCAATCAAAAGCATCGGGATGCAGTGACATATCCGCAGAAGTCATCACATGGAAGTCGCCCATAGCTTCGACCAAAACTGTAGATGTAGTCAATATGTTATCGGTTATTCTCACAACTTTAGCATAAAATAAAAGCAACAATATTGCAAATATAAAATAAATACGAAACAAAAGCAACTATGTTGCGTATTTGTTTTGGATAAAAAAAGACCCGTCAGATTTTGGAACCTGTCAGGTCTACAAATGATACAACACCGCCTTATCTACCACCTACGGTTATTGCCACCGGAATGAGCGGGTTTCTTTTTCTTACGATGCCTATAATCAGGCTTTGCACCGGCGGGTTGCGCTTTGGAAGCCTTTTTTGCATTTTTGCCTTGTGGCGCTGCCGAAGATGATTGGGCCAAAAACTGTGGAGACATGCTCAACTCTTCCATTTCCTTGACAGGTAGTTCTAGTCCGATCGTAAACTGAATATCGCGGATATAGGGTATCTCTTCGACATCACATAGCGAAATGGCAAACCCCTGTGCTCCTGCCCTACCCGATCGGCCTATGCGGTGTACATACGCCTCGGGGATATTGGGGATTTCGTAATTGACCACATATTTCAACAGGTCGATATCAATACCACGTGCGGCAATATCCGTCGCTACCAATACCCTGATCTTCTTGTTCTTGAAGTTCTCCAAAGCGCCTTGACGTGCATTCTGTGATTTATTGCCGTGTATAGCCGCCGCAGAAATCTCATTCTTATGGAGAAACTTCACCAATCTGTCCGCTCCATGTTTGGTCCGCGTAAACACCAATACATTGTCATCCAGATCATTTTTCAATAAATGTAACAAAGCTTTGTTCTTGTTGGCCTTTTCAATGTAGTACAAGGTCTGCTGTATAGTCTCGGCCGTGGTCGATTCGGGTGTCACTTCCACTTTAACAGGACGGCTCAACATGCTATCTGCCAAGGCTTGTATAGCTTTGGGCATAGTCGCTGAAAAGAACAAAGTCTGCCGACGTTCGGGAATAACCTTCAGTACACGCTTGACATCGTGGATGAATCCCATATCCAACATACGATCCGCTTCATCCAATACGAAAATCTCAATCTGGCTCACAGAGAGAATACGCTGATTCATCAAATCCAATAACCTACCCGGTGTAGCCACCAATATGTCTACCCCTTGCCGTAATTCGTTGACCTGCGAGAATTGGTTGACACCGCCAAAGATGACGGTATGGCGCAACTTCAAGTTTGCTCCATAGTCCTGGAACGATTCGCTGATCTGAATGGCCAATTCACGTGTAGGTGTCAGGATCAAGGCACGGATAGTTCCCTTTTTATGCCCCTGTGGTTTGTATTGATCAAGCAACTGCAAAATAGGGATTGCAAATGCAGCGGTCTTGCCCGTGCCTGTCTGGGCACAGCCCAGAAGATCCCGGCCATTCAATACCTCGGGGATAGCCTGCTCCTGTATAGGGGTTGGATATTCGTAGCCGAGATTTTCTAAGGCTCCAAGGATCGGAGCGGCTACTTTCAGTTCTTTAAAAGTTTTCAAATCGAAAAAATTACTTTATGTGTAAGGGGCTTTCTGAAAAGTTATCAAGTAAAAAAACGCGTCGTTGCGAAGAAGAATGGCGAAGCAATGACGGTGATGTTTGACTTTACGGACAGTCCTTCTTATAGGAAAAAGCCGCCAAGAGACACTTAGCGGCTTTGAATTTTTGAATGAGGTATGTACAAAACTTAGTTAGCCTCAGCAGGAACTACCGAAACATAAGATTTGTTGTTGGCTTTTTTGCGGAACACAACGGTACCGTCTACCAAAGCAAACAAAGTGTGGTCTCTACCAATACCAACGTTTTTGTCAGGATTGTGTTTTGTACCGCGCTGACGAACGATGATGTTGCCAGCGATAGCTTTCTGACCACCAAATATTTTTACCCCTAATCTCTTACTGTGTGACTCACGGCCGTTCTTCGAACTACCCGCACCTTTTTTATGTGCCATTTCTTTATCCTAATTTATGACTATAAAGTCAGATTAAAAAATTCAATTATAAACTGATTCCAGTGATCTGGATCTTTGTAAACTGTTGACGGTGTCCGTTTTTCTTTTTGTAACCTTTACGGCGTTTTTTCTTGAAAACGATGACCTTATCACCTTTCAAATGAGACAAAATCGTAGCTGAAACCTTAGCACCTGAGATACTTGGTGTACCAACAGTAAATTTACCACCGTCTTCTGCTAACAATACATTGTCAAATTCAATACTAGCGCCCTCTTCTCCCTGTAAACGGTGTACAAAAAGAGATTGGTCTTTTGCAACCTTAAATTGCTGTCCTGCTATATTTACTATTGCGTACATTGTTATTTAATTTTTTATAATTATTTTAATGAACCGCAAAGATAGAATATATAGTTGAATTGTGCAATTATTTTTTAGAAGTAGGGGCAAAAAATCTTTTGCCCCTACTTCGTAAACGCATCTATGATCTCCATACAGAGGATACCATCCTCTATTGTACAGGGATTGTCCACTTCACCTTTAAAATACCGGACTGTCTGCTCGATCATCGGTTGCTGCACATGCTGTAACGGTTCAAAAGCAAACTCGTCGATATCCTCTCCCCTTTCTAAGACAATAGGTTTTCCTTCAAAAAAAGAAAATCTCAATTTGCCTTCAGAACCCAGAATCACACACAGATCCTCCTCTTCCGTCCGATCAAAATCCCATATCCCATGAAACAAAACACCACGATCAAACAACACCTGACCTGATACACGTGTCGCAGGCTTTTCCGTTCCCTTTACGTCTGACAAACCGCAATAATGCAATGGACTTCCAAAAATAGCCACCATCAGATCCAACTGATGGGGTGCCAGATCATGGAAAAGCCCTCCACCCGATATGGCAGGATCTATACGCCATTTGTTCTTGGATATGGATAGTTCTTCGGCAGATTGGGCTTTTTTGTACATGTTGAGATGGACAAGGGAAGCTTGTCCGATAAGGCCGCTCTCCACAATTTCCTTTACCTTCAAAAAATAAGGGTTCGCACGACGATAATGTGCCACGACCAATTTTCCGCTATACCTTTTCAACAAATCCTTCATCTGCCTGGCCTCGTGGGCATCCAAGGCCAAAGGCTTTTCTACATACACCATTTTTCCAGCCTGCAAGGCCTTTTCTACATAATGGAGGTGCACATGCGGTGGTGTGGCAATATATACAGCGTTGACATCAGAATTGGCCAGCATCGCTTCTACATCTGTGTACCAATTGGCGATCCCATGTCGGGCAGCATAATCTTTTACCTTTTCTTCGTCCCGGCGCATCACAGCGATCAGATCCGAGTCTTCCACTTTCCTGAAGGCAGGCCCGCTTTTGACTTCGGTCACATCCCCTGCCCCAATCATTCCCCATTTTATCATTGTGCAAAATCTTTCTTATGAACATTTAACTCCTATGGAGTCTCTCAATCCTACCATGGCTCTCCTTGCTTTCACTATCCACATAATCCCACCTTCATTACCCCTATAAAGATAACAACCTTAGGCAAATTATAAAACACTATCCAAACCTTTGCTTCATCGGTTCTTACGCCCCATTTCACTTTTGCCAAAAAAATGTATCTTTGCACTTCACAATTTTTTTAGAAATGAGCAAAGCTATAATCAAAACCGAAAAGGGTGATATGACCGTAGAGTTCTACGATCAAGACGCTCCGAATACAGTTGCCAACTTTATCAAACTAGCAAAGTCCGGTTATTACGACGGCCTGGCCTTTCACCGTGTCATCCCTGATTTTGTGATCCAAGGTGGATGTCCCAATTCCCGTGAAGGTGCAGCCGGTATACCGGGCACAGGCGGCCCTGGCTACAAAATCGATTGTGAATTGACAGGCGAAAACCAATACCACGATAGAGGTGTATTGTCTATGGCGCATGCTGGCCGCAATACAGGTGGTTCACAGTTTTTTATCTGCCATAGCCGCAACAACACGGCTCATTTGGATCGCAATCACACCTGCTTTGGCAAAGTAGTTGAAAATGTAGATGTCGTAGATGACATCCGTCAGGGAGACCGAATCTTATCTGTAGAAGTTATTGAGAATTAAGCACACAGGTTTATGAATTTAAGAGCATTAGTATCCGTCACCGGAAAACCGGGCTTATTTAAGCTGATCGGACAAAATAAAGGAGGCTTTGTCCTAGAAACTTTGGACAGTGCCAAAGTGAAATCGGTCGTCAATCTTAACACGACAAAGATGGCCACGCTCGAAGACATCACGATTTACGGCGAGGAAGAAGAGATCCGCTTGATCGATATCTTCGAAAACATCAAGGCCAAAGGAGGTGAGACTCCTGACACAAAAGCCGACAACAATACGTTAAGGGCTTTTTTCAACGAAGTAGCTCCGGGGCACGATGAAGACCGGGTGTATACTTCCGACATCAAGAAGATCATCTCTTGGTACAATATCATCAAGGAACTTCCTTTGTTTGAAGAAGAAGCTCCTGAACCTTTGGCATAACATCTTTTCCGAGGTCTTTCTACATTCAAATTAAAAGCCTTGCAAATTTTCTTTTGCAGGGCTTTTTTTCCTAATCTACAAAACATGTATCCCTACCACAACAAAATAAAGCAACGGATAAAAAACGGAGAGTTGATCCGATATGAGTTTGTAGAGCGTTACAACCATATCAGTCCTGCACTGCTCTTATATTTCAAAACAGAACCATTTGTACGCCCGATCCGAGAACATAGATTTGGAGAATATGAGGTCTTGCTGAGAGAAATGGATGGTGATAAATAGCATAGGAATTATCCTCCCAGGGCATTATGTTTATTTCACACAATGCCCTACAAATCCTGCGCAATCACATAGCCTGCCGCCCAGGCCCACTGAAAATTGTACCCTCCAAGCCAACCCGTAATGTCCACAGCCTCACCACCAAAATACAATCCGGGATATTTCTTTGATTCCAAGGTTTTGGGATGCAGTTCGGCCGTAGACACACCGCCACGCATCACTTCCGCCTTATCATAACCTTTGTCTCCTGCCGGTTTAACTTTAAAATGGTGTATAGTATCCGAAACGAGTGCCGCATCGGCCTTACTGAGTGATGCAATTTTGATAGTTATCGGCAAAAATTTACCCAAAGCATCTACCATCTTTTTTGTGAAATAATCATTCAACATCTGTCCTATCGTACGTTTCCCCCCAGCATTGCGTTCCTGTCGGATCAGATTATCCAATCTAAACTTCGGGAGCAAATCTATCTTGAAGACCTCACCTGCCCGCCAATAAGATGAAATCTGCAAAATGGCCGGCCCACTCAATCCCCAGTGCGTAAACAGTATATTTTCCTCAAATGAGATTTTATCGTTGTAGACACGTGCAAAAACCGAATTCCCCGACAGGGAAGCATACCAATCCGCATCCTTGCCCGTGATCGTCAAAGGGACGAGAGCAGGTGCAGTCTGCACAACCTCCAATCCCAATTTGTAGGCAGTCTTCAATGCCAGATCCGAAGCTCCCAACTTAGCCACCGGCAATCCTCCAGAAGCAAATACAACTTTTTTGCTCGTCAGCACCTCTTCTTTTCCGGCACGCGCTATAATTATCCTGTAGCCCTCCGTTACAGATTCTACAGATTTCACCAAGGTATCTAACCAAATATCCTGCCCTGTTTCGTACATTAGTTTGGTAAAAACAGACACAATATCCTTCGCTTTATTCGTAGCAGGAAACAACTGTCCCAATGTTTTTTCTACTCCTTTTATATGGCCGAAATTTTCAAAGAAAGCAATCGTATCCTCCACCGTCCATTGTGCAAAGACAGTATGTAGAAAGGAGGGATTTTCCGAAACAAAATTTTCTATTGATGTATGCAGATTGGTGTAATTGCACCTTCCTCCACCCGAAATCAATATCTTGGCACCGGGCTTGTCGTTGCGCTCCAGAACCAGGGTCTTTTTGCCCAACAATCCTGCCTGAACCGCACACATCAGCCCGCATGCTCCACCTCCTATTATTATGGCCTCGTAGTTTTTCAAAGTATTCAGTTGTCAGTTGTCAGTAATCAGTGTTCAGTTCTCAGCCATTTTCAAATCTTCAAATTATCTCATTTTCAAATTTCACAACCCTCTGCTCCCGCCACGATTGCTCTGCCAGTTCCAGAATACGGATCACATCCCTTGCTTGTTCGGGCTTCACAATCAATGCTTCCTCGCCATCCAATACAGCAACTACATTTCGATAAAAATCTTCCCCCGAACCTATTTCACTCGGAATACGCTCAACGATATCCTGTCCATCCTCCACAATGGACAATGTACCATATGTATCTTCGTTTTCCTTCCCCCAGTCCTGCACATCCCCAGGCCTAGCACCAGCACGCAAAAGGTTTTCCTGTGGATCTACCCCCCATTTCACAAAAGAGCCATTGGTTCCATACACTGCAAAGCGTGGTGTAGGCTCTTTGGCCAGCATCTGTCCCTTGAGCGAAACTTTCAATCGGGGATACGAAAGAATAATTTCAAAATCATCAACTGCTTTTGCCCCGTCACGCTGTACACGCAGATCGGCAAACACCCATTCGGGATGCCCAAACAATTGTAAAGCCTGATCGATCAGATGCGCTCCCAGATCGTAATGAATACCCGATCCGGGCAAATTTTCCTCCCGCCACGCACCCGGTCTCAAAAAATTGCGGAAACGGTCAAATCGCGCCTCATAATTGACTACACGTCCCAATCTTCCCGAAGCAATCATCTTACGCACGGTTTTAAAATCTGAATGAAAACGGGCATTGTGATGGACAGACAATAGCAAATTCTTATCCTTTGCCAATACGATCAACTCATCCGCTTTGGCGGAGGTATTTGTAAAAGGTTTTTCGACGATCACATGCTTTCCGGCTTCCAGAGCAGCCTTTGCCAAGCTGTAATGTACATCATTGGAAGTGGCTATGACGACCAGGTTCACTTCCGGATCCCCAATAATATCGTCCGCTGACAGTACATTGATGGCAGTAGGATATCGTTCAGCTAACATGCGCTGTTGCTCAGGCTTCCGTGCCGTCACTTTATATAATTCCAGACGGTCATTTTCCACAATAAACGGTGCATGAAATACATGACCTCCTATGGAAAACCCGATCAGTCCTACTTTATATTTTTTTTGCATTCTCAATACTTTTACATCCGCTCCGGCACTTGAATACCCAATAAGCGCATACTCTCAGCAATAATCTTTGCAGCAGCAGCAGACAAATGCAGGCGGAATATCTTTATATCTTCCTGCTCGGCTTTCAGGATGCTTTCTTCATGATAGAATTTGTTATACAGCTTGGCTACTTCATACACGTAATTGGCTATCTGTGCCGGGCTGAATTCCTGAGCAGCGGCTTCGATAACGGTCGGGAAATTGGCCAGCACCTGTATCAAATCCCGCTCATAAGGAGAGATGCTTTCGGGCGTAATTATTCCCTCCGTTCCATTGAACCTTGCTTTGCGCAAGACCGATTTGATACGGGCATGCGTGTATTGGATAAAAGGCCCTGTGTGCCCCTGAAAATCGACCGATTCATTCGGGTCAAACAATAACCGTTTCTTAGGATCGACTTTCAACAGGAAGTATTTCAAAGCGCCCATACCAATGGTATCGTACAATTCCGCTTTTTGGTCTTCTTCAAAATCATCTGTTTTGCCCAGTTCTTCGGTTCTTTCCTTAGCCGTTTTTTTCATCTCTCCCATCAGATCATCCGCGTCGACTACCGTACCTTCACGGGATTTCATCTTTCCGGACGGCAGATCGACCATGCCATAAGACAAATGGAAAAGCCCATCTGCCCAGTCAAAGCCTAATTTCTTTAGAATCAAAAACAGTACTTTAAAATGGTAATCCTGCTCATTGCCAACGGTATATACCATCCCACCTACATCCGGAAAATCTTTTACCCGCTGAATGGCCGTTCCAATGTCCTGCGTAATGTAAACCGAAGTTCCGTCCGAACGCAAGACCAGTTTTTCGTCCAGACCTTCATCCGTCAGATCAATCCAGACCGAACCATCTTCTTTTTTATAGAATACGCCTTTTTCCAACCCTTTTTCCACTTCATCTTTCCCCAACAAATAGGTTTGGCTTTCGTAATAATTGAAGTCAAAATCAACACCGAGATCTTTGTACGTCACCTCAAAGCCGTCGTACACCCAACCGTTCATCGTCGTCCAAAGATTGACCACCCCCTCATCGCCGGCTTCCCATTTGCGGAGCATTTCCTGGGCTTCGAGCATCAATGGCGCTTGTTTTTTTGCTTCGTCCTCAGACATTCCCTGCGTTTTGAGCTCGTCGATCTCTCTTTTATAGGCTTTATCAAATTCCACATAAAAATTTCCGACAAGCTTATCACCTTTTAGCCCGGTAGATTCAGGTGTTTGACCATTGCCAAATTTCTGCCAGGCCAGCATAGACTTACAGATATGGATACCCCGGTCGTTGATGACCTGCGTTTTATACACTTTTTTGCCCGAAGCCTTTAAAATTTCGGCTACCGAATAACCTAAAAGTACATTGCGTACATGCCCTAAATGCAAAGGTTTGTTGGTATTTGGCGAGGCGTATTCAACCATAATCGCTTTTCCATTTTTTGGGAACTGTCCAAAATCAGATCGTACGATAGTCTCGTTCAATAGGCTAACCCAATACGCATCGGACAGGCTTATATTCAAAAAACCTTTGATAACATTAAAAGCAGAGATGGCTTCGATATGCTGTTGGAGATACTCCCCTATTTCTGTTCCTGTCTGTTCTGGAGATTTCTTTGAAAAGCGAGTGACCGGAAAAGTTACAATCGTGATCTGTCCATCAAATTCCTTGCGGGTTTCCTGCAAAGTAACCTGTTCTTCCGCCAATTCGGCATCGTAAAGTGAACGTACAGCCACAACCGTTTGTTCGATAAGTGTTTGTTGAATAGAAATTGCCATGTAAATATTACGTAATAATCTATATCTTTCTGATAATGAATGAGAAAATTATCACCCCAAGTATTTAGGTATTCATTACGAAAGTATATCTTTGCCAAAAATAATAAAAAATGCAGAGCTATCAGGAATTTCTTGACTTAAGTGTCGGTTTTCCACAGGACGGATTCGAGATTATAGACGATGAGTTATACTTTCAGGATTTGAATCTGATGGAAATGATAGAAACATATGGCACGCCCTTACGTTTCACCTATTTGCCTATGGTCAGTAAAAAGATCCAACAGGCGAAGATTCTTTTCCAGACAGCTATCCTCAAGCACGATTATCGGGGGTCTTACAAATATTGTTATTGTACAAAGTCGTCACACTTCAAGCACATCGTAGAGGAGGCATTGAAAAATGACATCCACTTGGAGACTTCGTCTGCTTTTGACATGCCAATGATCGATTCACTGGAACGTGCAGGCACGGTGACCAAGGATATTACCGTCATCTGCAATGGCTTCAAAACTTACCAGTACAAGCAATACATCATCGACATGATCCATGATGGCTTCAAAAATATCATTCCGGTACTGGACAACAAGGAAGAGTTCAACCTATACGACGACGAAATTGAACTCGATGAACCCTGCTCTTTGGGAATCCGTATCGCGGCCGAAGAACAACCCGATTCGCAGTTCTATACTTCGCGTCTGGGTGTCCGTTCGGAGGATGTCATTGATTTCTATAACAACAAAATAGCGAGCAATCCAAACTTTAAGGTCAAGCTATTGCATTTCTTTATCAATTCCGGTATATCGGACACCCCGTATTATTGGAACGAGCTGGAGAAATATGTAACGCTCTACTGCAAGTTCAAAAAGGTCAACCCCGATCTGGACACATTGGATATTGGCGGAGGTATGCCGTTCAAAGATTCGCTGGTGCACGACTTCGATTATGAGTACATGGTCAATGAGATCGTCAACCGCATCAAACAGATATGCGCACACCACGAGGTTATCGAGCCGGATATTATTACCGAATTTGGCAAATATACCGTAGCCGAAGCATCGGGTATACTGTACAAGGTATTGGGCCGCAAGCAGCAGAATGATCGCGAAAAATGGTTTATGATCGATGGTTCGTTTATCACCAACCTACCCGATGTATGGGCGCTGAACCAAAAATACATCCTCCTGCCGATCAATAACTGGGATTCGGAATACGAAAGAGTCAACATTGGCGGCATCACCTGTGACGGGCAGGATTACTATAACCAGGAAGCACATATGAACTCCGTCTTCATGCCCAAAACCCGTAAAGTGCAATATATCGGATTTTTCCACACTGGGGCGTATCAGGATGTATTGAGCGGCTACGGTGGCATACACCACTGTCTGTTGCCTTCGCCCAAGCATGTGCTGATCCGTCGCAATAGGGATGAGACATTCAATTATGAAGTCTTTGGGGAGGAACAGAACTCCAAGCAGGTCATGAAATTATTGGGGTATCAGTGATTTTTGATTATACATTTTTAACACAAAAAGGCTTGATTTAGGTATACCTAAAATCAAGGTATATCCACATGAACAATAGCCAATGTATCGTGCTGTAAGTCGGACAACGGATGATAACCGTCATTGACAAAAGAATAGTAAGCCACCCCTACCCAGATCAATACGACACTTGTCATTCGAGGGTACAGATCAAAGGATAGAGAGGGTGATACCGTTTCAGTAGCTCTTCGTATGTCCAGATATTCCGAAGATACCATGGAGATCCTATCCGTATCGTCATCGTCCATTCCAAACTCCGTTGCCAACACCCGCAATTGTACATGTGTTGCGTTTGCAACAGGCAAAATTTTGTCAGACGGTCTAAACTGCGGAAATATCAACGTCCCTTTTCCCGTAAACCGATCATATTGAACAGGAATCTTTAAAAACAAAACATCTGACAACCGCGCTTGCTCATTACAATCGAAGCCCAACAGCATCTCCATATTTTCAGCCATCACCTGTCTCTCTCCACGGCCGTGGATTTGATCGGCTTTGATTATCTTAACCATACGGCTATTCATCCGCTGGCAAAATTTTGAATCCCTTGGACACGACAATTTTCTCTTCAATATACTCCGCACACGCTTAGATGCTTGAGCTGCTCGTCCGAACTCTTGTGCATTTTCTCTCGTGCGGCGCAGTTCGGGAGTATTCAATACCTGTTCTCTCGAAGGGCCTCCTTTTCGTCGGACCTGATAGCCCGTACGCTTGTCTTTGTAAAAAGAAAGATCACCGATGCTTCCTCTTAACTTGAATATAGTGTCTTGATAAGCCATAGTATAATGATATGTCTAGAGCGTAAATGTAAAACAAAACTTACTACAGCATGTCCAAAATGTCCCAAAATGTCCGAAATGTCCACTTTTGTCGTTTGCATTTTAGCTTTATGGGATTTAGGGCATCAAAACGCTTCCAGAAAGATCATATTTTTGAAGTGACAAAGCAGAGATAAAGCAGGTATATAGCATAGATATAGTAGGGATATAGTATGGCTAGGATGATACTATAACA
>NZ_JAAJTJ010000028.1 GCF_011030405.1 Parapedobacter sp. SGR-10 | reverse complement strand
TCTTTTCATATGTAAATAATTATTTCATGAGCTCGCTACGCTCGGTTATTTTAATTCGTGTTTGTGCTTTGGCAATCATGGACATTTCATATTAAATCTTTTTTTACAATAACTAAGGTTATGGTAGTAAATCAAAAATAATATTTTTTATTCAATTTTCAATAAAAATTAATTTAATTAAATATTTTTTAACATTAAATTTTAATAAAATTAACATAATGGAGGATGTTTTCCCACATACGTTATTTGTCCTGCTTATAGGAATGACTGTTTTCAATGTGCTGGACAACATGGTAGCTCATTATGTTCTGGGAGAATATGTCGATAGAGAGGAGGCATGGGGAGGTATTGTTCAATCGTTGATTTTTGGCGGTATTTGGGGTACATACCTGTACCGATCTGAACGTGTCAAGGGAACGTTTACCGTGCCGTACGCATATAAAGAAGATGGAAATATGTCGCGTGATTGGATAGAAAAGGGTAATATGGAGGAGTAGAGACGCGATTGATCTCATCTCTACTTTGTGAGTGCCTACAGCTTGCTCTCTTTCTTTATGTTACGCTTCTTAACCGCGGGCTTTGTCTGTTGTTTGGTTTCGTATTGGCGCTCAAGATACTTGATGATCTCTCCTGCGATATCCTTGTTTGTCGCGAGTTCGATTCCTTCCAGTCCTGGAGAGGAATTCACTTCCAGAATCAAAGGCCCACGTGCAGAAGGAAGCATATCCACACCCGCTACGGTCAGTCCCATTGCGCGGGCAGCTGCTATAGCGGTTTCTTTTTCTTTACGGGTCAATTTGACGATTTCGGCTGTACCTCCGCGATGTAGGTTTGAGCGGAACTCACCTTCTTTGGCTGTTCTTTTCATCGCTCCGACGACTTTGCCGTCCACGACAAAAGCCCGGATATCTGTGCCTTTGGCCTCTTTGATGTATTCCTGGATGAGGATATTATTACCTAAGCCATAAAATGCTTCTATGACGGAGGACGCTGCCTTTTTGGTTTCGGCCAATACCACGCCTATTCCCTGTGTTCCTTCCAGCAGTTTGATGACGAGCGGTGCTCCACCGACCATATTGATCAGGTCGTCCACATCCGATGCCGTACGTGCGAAACCGGTAATCGGTAGCCCTAATCCTGCTCCAGAGAGAATCTGCATACAGCGTAGTTTGTCGCGAGAGCGGGTGATAGCCTGGCTGGGATTGGCAGATATGACATCCATGACC
The DNA here is from genome assembly GCF_011030405.1 of Parapedobacter sp. SGR-10. Classification (GTDB taxonomy): domain Bacteria; phylum Bacteroidota; class Bacteroidia; order Sphingobacteriales; family Sphingobacteriaceae; genus Sphingobacterium. The sequence goes on along the minus strand of NZ_JAAJTJ010000028.1, from coordinate 53,803 downwards.
TCAAATTGGCGAACGATTGCTGAGCCGTAGAATGTGACCGAAGCCCCAATCCGTGGAATGATGGCGTCAATGTCAGCGATGTCCTCTCCCTTGTAATGTATGCTGGGTTTTCCCTGTTGGATGCCTACATAACATTTGCTGTGATCGATGACCACACATTCGTGCCCTCGCTGTACAGCTGCATCTACTAGTCTACGGGTCGAATAGAGGCGCTTATTCGTGGATAAAACGGCAATTTTCACAAAAATTTGATTTAATTATCTTTGATAACAATGAATGAGAGTGAATAGTTTGTTTATAAGGTATTCTTACCTAGATTTTTTTGTGATACATCCACCAAAAATTTACCGTTGATAAAATTCCTCCCCAAAAGCATGGGGTAGGACATGGATGAGCGGTCACGCAGTGAAAGCTTAATATCATATAGCCTGTCAAACAGTCGGATTTTGGTGATGAAGATGTATCGGGTTTCTGTTTGTCCAAAGGAACTTTTTACCACACGTTCCCGATGGATGGGAAAAGTAAGTGTCATCATTTCGGCATCTTCTAAGTGAGGGCAGATATGGCAGGATATAAAGTGATGTCCATCTTTTTCAAAAACTTCGAAGTCTTCGCAATGCAGTACGGAAGTGTCAGCACCTGTATCGGTCTTGGCGGTAATATTGTACATGCCCAATTCAGGCAAATCCACTACTTCCGTCCGACCAATAATAGGCTTGTTGTTCATTGATTCTTTATTCGTAAATAAAAGTGCCGTATGGCGATTGAATGGTCACCTGTTTTCTGTCACTGGCTTCCACATGCCCGATGATTTGGGCCGGGATACCAAATGACTTGGAGATAGCCATGATATCTTCAGCTATTTCGGGAGAAACATACAGTTCCATACGATGCCCCATGTTGAATACCTTGTACATTTCTTGCCAATCTGTATTGGATTCCCGTTGGATCAGTTCAAATAGGGGAGGGACAGGAAACAAATTGTCTTTGACCACATGTACATTGTCGATGAAGTGGAGTACCTTGGTTTGTGCGCCACCCGAACAGTGTACCATACCATCTATCTGTGTGCGGTATTTGTCCAATATTTGTTTGATAACCGGAGCATAGGTGCGGGTAGGGGACAATACCAGTTTGCCTGCGGTTATTTCTTCTCCTGTTTCGACTTTGATTTTGTCCGTTAGGGCTTTGCCTCCTGCAAATACCAGCTCGTAAGGTACTGCGGGATCATAGCTTTCGGGATATTTTTCGGCTATGTATTTGCTGAATACATCGTGGCGTGCAGATGTCAATCCATTGGAACCCATGCCACCGTTATATTCTTTTTCGTAGGTAGCTTGTCCGTAAGATGCCAGCCCGACAATGACGTTTCCGGGCTTGATGTGGTGGTTGGAAATGACTTCTTTACGTTTCATACGACAGGTCACGGTACTATCTACGATGATCGTTCGTACAAGGTCACCTACGTCTGCTGTCTCCCCTCCGGTGGAATAGATGCCGATGCCCAGTTCGCGGAGCTCAGCCAGAATTTTTTCGGTGCCATTGATGATTTCGGCAATGACTTCGCCAGGGATGAGATTTTTGTTACGTCCGATGGTAGAGGACAGCAGGATGTTGTCTATGGCTCCTACACAGAGCAGGTCATCGATGTTCATGATGATGGCGTCCTGTGCTATGCCTTTCCATACAGAGATGTCACCTGTCTCTTTCCAATATATATAGGCCAGAGAGGATTTGGTGCCGGCTCCATCGGCATGCATGATATTGCACCAAGCCTCATCGCCACCCAAAATATCGGGGATGATCTTGCAGAAAGCTTTGGGATATAAGCCCTTGTCAATATTCTTTATGGCGTTGTGTACATCCTCTTTCCCAGCGGAGACACCTCTTTGGTTGTATTTCAAGTCTGACATCTTGCCACAAAAATAATCAAACCGAATGATTATAGCGAAAGTTTTTTCTCGGATCCGTAGCTTTTTGTTCCGTCATACGGAATATATTTCTACATTGTTTTGAGGAAAGTTTTGGCAGCTATTATAGATAGGTTGCTTATTGCTAAAGTCCTGAAAGATTTCAAAAGCTGTTAGATATTATGGAATAGTACTGTTATTTTTTTCTCGTTATTTTCTCTGGGTTTTGCCGTGTGTCAAAAATATCGACGATTTCAACCCTATTTTTATCGTTGTTTATCCAGTAAACAATTTTGTAATTTGTACTTACAATATGTCTGAAATTCTGAGGTCTTTCTTTTAACAGTTGTTCGATCGGCCCGATTTCAGGAAAACTGCTTAGACAATTTGCTTTTTCTACAACTTGTTTGGCAATCTGTTTCGCTATTTTCAGACTTACTTTTTCTTTGTGATAATCAAAGATGTTTTTTAGTTCTTTTTTTGCAAAATCAGTCCAATATATTATTAATCCCATTTTTCAATTTCTGCAATCAAGTCACTTGAGGTTATTAATCTTTCGTTTTTTGAATCTTCCATGGACTTGTCGATTCGTTCATTGAATTCTGCAATAGTCATGGGTTGGAAGCTGTTTTTTTGTGACTTGCCAGAATGTAATAGCTTTTCCAAACGAGTTAATAGTTCCTCATTTTGAAGTTTTAAAAACTCTTGTACAAATTCTATTTTTCTTGATTGAATATCCATAACGTTTTTATTTCGTTACTCAAACTTACATAAATTCATTTTTATATGCAATATAATTGCGACCGTATATAAAATGGATTTATGTAATTCTCCTCTGCCTTTGAAGGCTCTTTTTATAGAGGAAATATACAAAAATTCTAATATACCACTACTTTCCATTCTTCCAATAACCTTTCAAAGCTATATTGTGCATTGGCTGGGCTAGTGCTGGGCAGGGTTTGGAATAGGATCTCCGGAGTTCTTTCGAAATGTCTGTCAAACAGATGGGCGGCTTTTTGACCGTTGAAAAATACACGTTGTATAGTTGGATATTCGACCAACAGTTGAAGAATACCGTTGGGAGACACTTCTTTGATATCTACATCCATGCTACCTTTTCGGGTTGCACTGCCACAGACATCCCACAGGGCGATATGGTTTTTGAGAAGCAGATCTTTCCTGTTTTGGTAATCGATGGAGAAAGGTTCGTCAAACAGATGGAAAAGGATTTTCCAAAACCTGTTTTGGGGATGCGCATAGTATTGGTGCGCAGCAATGGAAAGATCGCCCGGAAGTGATCCTAGAATGAGTATACAGGGGCTTTGTGGAAGAATAGGGGAAAAGGATTGCTTTAGCATGATCTATAGCCTTGTTAAATGTTTAATCCCTGTTGCTCTTCCATCTCAAATACACTATCGATTTTCCAATTGGCTTTGTCTTTGGAAGCAGCTACAGCTAGCTGGTCACAGCGTTCGTTCAGTGGATGTCCGGCATGTCCTTTGACCCATACTAGTCTGATGTCGTGCAGTTTGTAGGACTGCATGAGTCGGAGCCAAAGGTCTTTGTTCTTTTTTCCTTTAAACCCCTTCTGCATCCATCCGTACACCCATTTTTTGTCAATGGCGTCGATAATATACTTTGAATCTGAGTAGACAGTAACTCGCTGTTTGCTGTTTTTGAGGGCTTCAAGCCCAACAATGACGGCCATCAGCTCCATACGGTTATTTGTCGTCTTGCGGTACCCACCTGAAAACTCTTTTTCGATTAGCTTGCCTTTGAATTCGGGATTACTACCTTGATATATGGTACGGAGAATGGTGCCGTAACCTCCCGGACCGGGATTGCCACTGGAAGCTCCGTCTGTATAAAGTTCTATCATCGAAACAAAAATACGTTTATCTGTGAGGATCGCAAATGGCAATGTTTAATCAATAATATTTTCTTTATTTAGGAATAGAATGGTGTGTATAAGTGAAAAAGTCTAGAAAAGTATGGCTTTTGTTCACGCTAAACGGACTTTTCTTTGCTATCAGATTTTGTATAATATCAGATTTATAGTGGCTGTTGGCTACTTCGATTGCTGAAAACAGTCTTGCTTTGGCACAATTTCTACAATCAGCCTGTCCGTTGTAAGCGGTGCCCATCCATTCCCATCCTGTTTTTAATCTTGCGGATATGGCTTCGTAAATAGAACTGTCGCCTTGGTTTTTTGCTATTTCTGCGGCCAATGTCAATCCGCACATGGAGTATTGGGGGTGATGGCAGTCCCTTGAACAGAACTCTAGTATTTCTCCATCCGGCTGGATAATATGTGGCAATAGCTCAAGGATGATTCTTTTTCCATCTTCATAGACATTTTTGCTTCCGAGATAAACTCCGATGGCCATCTTCGCATATCCGGCAGATACTCCCCAGTTATTGCGTCTACGGTTATTATTTATAGATTTAACCATAGCATTGATGTAATTGTCTTTTAGGTTTTGTACAAATTTGTTAAAAACAGCCCTGTCGGCAGATAACCAATCCGCTGATTTTCCATTCACTTTGTAATGCCTTATAATTTCGGCCGCCGCAACAAAACTAGGGGCTACCCAAGCTGCTTCCAGTTGGCTCTGTTGTTTTGATGTGCCTTCCACCGGTTCATATTTTTGAAAATTGGAAGCCCAGCCGTTCAAGATTTCTATAGCCTTTGCCGCGTCTTCGGTTTTGCCAGTTCTCGCCCACTTTAAGGCATAAGCATAGGCGAGGATGGCATCCCTTCGGATATGTGCCTCTGTGGGGGTACTGCCAGAGCCTTTGGCCATTACGATTTCGGGAAATTCTCTTTGTATCGGATTATTTTCTATAAAATCGAGAACTTGTTGGTAAGCTTTTATGCGGTCTGTCTTTCCGGCATCCACTTCTTTTTGTATGGCATCCAGCATCGAGGTATTTCCGATGATACCAGGGTGTACAAAACGTGGTTTTTCTGCATTTGATTTGCTGCTTGTCTGTGCTTGGACAAGGATGGGTGTGACAGCGACGATGGCAATCATAATTGCCTTTTTATATAACATCATAATTTCGTGTATATATTACTTTTTCTGAAAGACGTTGCTTGCAAATTCGTATATTGCTATCACTACTTCCTCAAATTTGTCGGAACTGGATTTAGCAGAAAAGGAATGTGTGTAGTTGGGATATATCTTTGCTTCGGCTATGCCACCTGCTTTTTTTACGGCTTCGACCAAGTTTACTGATTGTTGATAGGGTATGGTAGGATCTGCTGTACCATGAAATGTAATGACTGCCGGAATATTTTTCTTGGGGATATTATAGTATGCGGATATTTCCTGCAATTTTTCTTTCGTGGTATGGTCTCTTAAATAAGAATTGCTTTTGCCCGGAAAGCTCCCTCTATTCTCATCCGTAAAATCGTATATCCCGTTGATGCCTATAAATAGCTTGGCACCATTTTTCATGGCCGCGAGTGATGCTAGAGGAGCACCTGCCGAACCTCCTGCATATCCGATGCGCGTCAGATCCAGGTTCCATTCCTTTGCATGTTGTTTGACAAACTCAAGAGCTTCGTTCAGCTCCTGCATCCCTTGATCGAAATGCCCTCCCTGATTTCTTAAGGTGTATGAAATCCTCACTCCGGCGATACCTCTTGTGGCCAGGTACTTAGACTGGTTGATATAACCCGATAGATTGCCTCCTGCCCATCCACCTCCATGTACGTAAATAATAAATGGGAAGGGACCTTTTCCTTCTTTGGGAATATCGACTTCCATTTTCAGCTGACGGGTTCCGTAATCTTTAAAAACATAGCTTTCGGTAGTACAGGCTTCATAATCCTGTGATTTGATCTTATTAGGCACATATTTATAGCGTATGCACAGATCGGGAAGTGCGGACAAGTCAACAAGCTTGGATAGTTCTCGGTAGCGTTCTAATGTACAACTATCTTCCATTTGCTTTATTTTCATGCCGTAGCGGTTTTTTTGGGCAAAAATAAAAACCGGAAAGCTCAACAGTAATATGAGGATGATATTGCTTTTTTTCATAATGGTAATTTTGTATTAATTGTCTACTAATATAGTTTCTAATCGTGGCCTTTTTGTTGATAACCCTATGTTGACTAAAAAGGGCCCGATTTATTGATCATTTTTGTATTTTTAGATTCCCCAGGCATTTCTACCAAATGCAGATAGTCCACATTCTTTTTAGAACGGTTGGGCTTTAGGTATTTTGGTACAGTATCACCTGTTTCTTCCTGCCATTGATGCAGGACTTTCAAGGCTATTGGTCAATGATGGATTTTCATATTGGACAGCCTGTGGTCCAAATGGAATATTATTTTTTTTCCTTGTAAGCCTTATCTAACATAACCTGTTCGCCATGCCATATTTTACGTGATGACCAATCTATATTATTGCCTTGCCACAGCTGATTATCAGGCGGCAGACCTAGGATCAAAAAAGCATTAAGACATAAGTATAAGCTACCTGTAGAAATGTAACCTTCTCCCAATTGAGGCTGATAGCCCGAAAAACCAATTTTTAACCATGAATTTTCGTCAAAGGTGTTAGGCATTTCTACTTGCCTCTTTACCACATTGTATAAGGCATATCTTACTTGTTCGGGTGATACTTTTTGTGGAAGGGCTTGCATGAGAGCGATTTGAGATAAGAGGTGGAATGCGCCAAAACGATAGGTGATAGACCTCCCGACAGCCGGATAGGTTGCTTCTGGAGAAATTAACATTTCCTGTATAGCGGCATATCTTTGTGCTCTGGCTAAGGCTATCTTGAAGAGATCCGTTTGTTGTTTTATTCCTGCTTCTCCCATTGTTTTTAAAACATCCAAGAGCATAGGATGGATGACATAGCTGTTGTAGTAGTCAAAATGGAAATCAGGGCCATCTCCATACACACCATCCCCTTTATACCATAAAAAATGCTGTTTAATGGCATAATCTAACCTCATTTCATCACATTGCCCTTCAAATTTCAATAAAGCTGCTTCCACCATCGCACTAAACAATAGCCAATTGTTGTACGGTGGTTTTATAGCACGGGTTGCCTTTAATGCGGTCAATACATTGCTTTTTGTCTTATCGTCCAAAGGTTCCCATAACTGTTTAGGAGCTCTAAGTAATCCTGCCGAAAAAAATGCTGCGTCTACCAAAGTCTGGGGATTGGTTCCGAAATCAAGATAGTCTGGAGAATTAATATCCGTAGCGTTTTGTATGCTTTTTATAGCTAAATCTATATATACCCTTCGTTGTTTTCCTTCTTCGGTATCATCTACCCCCAATGCAAGCCATGGAGCAATACCGGATAATGTGCGGCCAAAGGCTTCTAAATAACTGGTTTTTGCTTTAAGTGCTGATTTATGTTCCACAGGCATCATTTTTTTTAATTCATTCCTACTTAAATGATAGAGTACGGGATGGGCAATTTTGGTTAAGGTCTCAACCATGTATTTCCTTTGTTCTTTTGGACTTACTGTGGAAATGTCTGCTGCCTGAACCGTCCGAAACAGTACAGCAAAAGCTATTATTATTACTAAACTTAACTTATTCATATCATTACGTTATCAACTCCTAATTTTTATACTGTTATGTGGTGTTAAAAATTAACCCCCTTTTCCAATTTATCTTTTTTCAATAGCGCCTCCAGAAAATAATAATCGGCATACACCAATGGTTGATCCACTTCGGAGTTGAAAGGTTTGGCCCCGGTACTGTGCAACAGCAAAAAACCTTTGTTGCTGTGCAATGGTGCTCTGTATGATCTGGTCAAGTTTTCCAGAATGGTATCGGCCCATTTTTTGTATTTCTGTGCATTTTCCTTATCCAAATCACACAAGCTATATAAAGCAGAAGCTGTGCATGTAGCTGCAGATACATCTTTGGGCTCATTTGGAATTTCAGGTGCATCATAATCCCAGTAGGGGATAAGGTCGTTCGGCAGATTGGCATGTGAAAAAATATATGTCGCGATCTTCTGTGCCTGTACCAAGTATTCTTGTTTTCCGGTTTCACGATAACAAAGCATATATCCATACAGTCCCCAAGCTTGTCCGCGAGCCCAAGCTGATTCTTTGCTGTAGCCCTGATGCGTATATTTATTGCGTACTTCTCCGGTTTTAGGATCGTAATCAACTACATGATAGGAACTGTAGTCTGGTCGAAAATGATTCTTCAGCGTAGTATTTGCATGGGTGATGGCTATATTGGAAAATGTGGAGTCTCCCGTCTCTTTAGTTGCCCAGAAGAGCAATTCCAGATTCAACATATTGTCTATAATGACTGGAAATTTCCAATTGTATCTGTTGCCAAAATCCCATGAACGAATACTACCGACTACCGGGTTGAATCGTTTGATCAATGTCTTTGCTGATTTGAGCAGCACGTCTCTGTATACGGTATCTCCTGTGAGGCGATAAGCATTTCCATAGCTACAGTACATTTTGAACCCCATGTCGTGTGTCGTGGCGTTATACTTTTCACGCTCCAAGGCTATGGTCCGCCTGTGTGCAAGGTTTTTCCATTGCTCGCTTCTGGTATATTCATACATATACCACAATTCTCCAGGAAAAAAGCCGCTGCACCAATCTTTTGAAGGTACCATGATCAAACTCCCATCTGGTTCCAAAGAACGGGGACTGACCAATTCGCTCCAACCTTTTTCTGATCTGGCGTGAATACTGGAATCAGATTCATTGGCAATGGCGAGGGTTATTTCTTCCAGGGCATACGTCAATTGCTTGGCGGCAAATTCAAAATTATCTTTTACGATATTTGTGTCGTCTTTTTTAAAAGCAAATGCTATGAAACTCAAAGCTAGTGCCATTATAATCTTTTTCGTCATATTGCCCCTTGCTTTTAACGGATTATTGAACATTGTTTTGTGTTTTTATATCGCTATCGTTTATTTCGGGAGTCTTGATATAAATATCTTTAATATTGCTTAAGTTATTTCCCATGATGACCACATTTTTAGCTGTTCCTTCGAAAGCACAAAAAGGGACACGGCTGCCTGTGGGATTAGAATTAAGTATAGATACTTTATCTGCGTTCCTGAAACGAATATACGATTTTGCTCCGTTTTTTGTGTAAAATTAAAATGGCACCGGATTATTAATCAATTTAGTTTTTCTGGATGTTCCGGGCATTTCTACCAAATGCAAATAATGAAGAATCTCAAAAGCCGCCATGTTGAGCGAAGTCGAACCGACCGCAGGGAGCTCATCGAAAATAAATATCTCATTTCAGTAGCATACTGATTATTAAGAGACCCTTCGACTCCGCTCAAGGTGACGTTTATTAACACAGGATATTTTTAGAACGCGTGGACTTCAGGTATTTTGGCACAGTGAATCACCTGTATCCTCCTGCCACTGAGGCGAGACTTTCAGAGCAAGTTCTCTATTTTCGCCCTTTTGGTCTTTTACCTGCCCTGTTGCCTGTCTGGACTGAGCATAGGCTAATTCACCCAAAAAGAATATATTGATACCAATCAATAGTAAAGACAACCTAAATGTCCGAGACATAGGCCTCAGCCTGAAATAGGTAATGATATTCGTCATTGTATTTAAGTTTAGTTTCTCAATAATTTAGTAGTCTAAAGTAGACCTCACGTTTATAATGTCAAAATAAGTAAATAGAGCATCATCATAATTATCAAAACGAGCACAGATGTTCGTTTTATTTTCATACTTCTATACTCACTCCGTTTCACTGGTGCTAAGATAGATGCACTACGAAAACAAAAAACATGATTAGCGTTCAGAAAATACATGAATGCCGTACAAAACAATAGAAAAAGGAGCGTATACGAGATTACTTTTGGGGATTCAGGACTCTCGTCCCGATTGTTTACCATATTCCTTAGGTGTATAGCCAAACTGGTCTTTAAAACATTTTCTAAAATAATTCACATCCGAAAACCCCGCCATATAAGCTATTTCATTAACATTATATCTGGCTTGTTCAAGTAGTTGGGCTGCTCGTTTTAATCGAACGGTACGTACAAAGTCATTGACTGTCTGTCCAGTCAAGGCTTTGATCTTTTTATATAAGGTACCCCTTGACATGGAGACGCTCTTACCCAGATCCTCAACAGTGAGTTCGGGATTATCAATATTCTCTTCTATAAACTGCATAAGGTTATGCAGAAATTTATCATCCGTTGATGTTATGGTTATATTCTGTGGCTGTAATCGCACCTCCCTCTGGAATACATCCCTAAGCTTCTGCCGAGAATCCAACAGGTTCCAAACTCTTATACTGAGCATATTGATAGAGAATGGCTTGGTGATATAATCGTCCGCTCCGGTTTCAAATCCTTCCATCTTAAAAACCGTTGAACTCCTTGCTGTTAGCAACACCACCGGAATATGGCTGGTATTGACATCTGTCTTTAACTGACTGCATAAACTGATACCATCCATGACAGGCATCATCACATCACTGATGATGATATCGGGAATAGCCCGCTGTGCTTCTACCAATCCCTGTTCTCCGTTCACTGCGGTAATAATGTCAAATTCTTCTTCAAAACTGGAAAAAATAAGCCCCCGAACATCCGGATTATCCTCTACAATAAGCATCAAAGGTCTTTCCTTCTCCATTCGTTTCCGTATTTCCTGCTTACGCCGCTCCACGGGATGCTTTGCAAGTAAAGCATCTTCCTGATATGTAGAGATATTATCTTCATCTAAAAACAAATCACGAGTCTCAGCTTCCGACAAGTGTTCTTTTCCCAACGGCAAGAGTACGGTAAAAACAGTGTACCCCGGAGTTTCACCCGTTGCCTCGGTACTTTTAACTTCAATTTTGCCATGATGCAAATCCACTAATTCTTTTGAAAATGCCAGTCCTAAACCCGTGCCTTCTGCATTCAGGCCTTTTTGATTATAATACCTGAACTGTTCAAATATTTTATCGATATGCTCAGCTGCTATGCCACACCCATTGTCTTCTACGGTTATAGACGCATAATCTCTGCCGTCACGCAAAACCTTATCGATTCGAATAAATACAGACCCCTCATAAGGTGTGAATTTCATGCAATTAGACAACAGATTATAAAAAACTTTTTCCAACTTGTCCTGATCAAACCACAAATATAATTCCGGCAACTCCGAATGAAATTTCAAGGTAATTCCCTTACTATCTGCCAGTCCTTTAAATGCTAAAAAAAGCTCTTTTAAAAATGGAACAATATCTCCCTCTGAAGTGTTAAGCTGATCATTTCCAGAGTCAAATCTTCTAAAATCCAGTAATTGATTGATCAGTTTTAATAGCCTTTCCCCATTGCGGTACATCAACCGCAATTGATTATTGATCCCATGATTGCCTTCACTCATATCCAGAAGACGCTCAATTGGTGCAAGAATCATGGTCAATGGTGTTTTTATCTCATGGGATATATTGGTGAAAAAGGACATTTTCTTTTGGGCCAGTTGCTGGTCCATTCTGTGGTTGATACTTTCAAGTTCGAGCTAATGTCTAAGCTTTTCGGTTTTAATAGAGTAGCTATAGAAAAGATATAACAGCCCCAAGAATACCGATATATAGATAGTATATGCCCACCACGTTTTCCAAAATGGTGGCAACACTTTAATCGCTATACTTTTTTCTTGCTCATTCCAAACGCCGTCGTTGTTAGCCACCTTTATTTTAAGGATATAGCTTCCTTCCGGCAAGTTGGTATAACTGATGGTACGCTGATTCCCGGCATAATACCACTCATCTTCCTTATCAAAACCTACTAATTTATAGGCATATTGATTATTGGAAGAATTGATGTAGTTTAGCGCCGCCACCTTAAACGTGATCGCATTCTGATCGTATTTTAAGGTCAGTTGTTTTGTCTCGTCAATAGGAGATGCCAAAGGACTGTTTTCGACACCTACCCGAACGGATTTATTGTCGATTAAGAAATCGGTAACGACAACCGGAGGAAGATAGGCGTTTCTGACGATTTTTTCAGGATAAAACGTAGTCAGACCATTCACCCCACCAAACATCAACTCCCCTCGTTCTGATTTCAGTACAGCCCCTCGCATAAACCGGTTACTGGACAAACCATTATTAGAGGTATAATTGTCAACACTTAGATTTTGATCGGAAAAGTGCCCATGCTGTCCGGTATAGCTAATTTTAGACAATCCGTTTTGGGTACTTACCCATATATTTCCCGAATCATCTTCTACAATCGCTTCTACCATATTGTCGACCAAGCCGGTCTCTTGTGTGATAAAATGCTTTTCATTATTTCGAGGGTTAAACAAAGCGACCCCCTTATGTGTACCTACCCAAAATCGTTTTTTAGAATCGATGAACAGTGATAAAACCGTATAGTTATCAAATTCGCGGTACCGAAGCAACTTTTTATTTTTTTTATCATAACAGTATAGACTCCCATCTGTACCCATCCAGATATGTTCATCGGTGGCATACAAAGACTGAATACTTATACCCGCCGTACTTCCCAAAGTTTCTATCTTCCCGTCTGCATCGATCATCCATACACCAAACTTATGTGTACCAACCCAAAGGTTACCATTTTCTTCTGCCAACAAGGCATTAATTGTTCTGCTGTCACCGGAAGTCCCTATAGGTAAATAATCAATTGTTCCATCGGTATCGTCAAATATACCCAATCCTTCCAACGTACCCAGATATAGCTCCCCCTTACTTCCCTTGGCCATTGTCATAATATGGCTGATCTGTCTACCATTTTTATCTATTGGAAAAAAACACCTGCTGATTCCTTTTTTTCGGTCAATGTAGTTCAGACCCCCTCCATCTGTAGCAACCCATAGCGCCCCGTTATTTTCTTCGAGCACACTATTCACAATAGATTGACTTAGTCCTACTTTATTACCTATTCTTTCTCCAATGTTTTCAAAATTACTGAACCTTGGATAGTAAATGTTAAGGCCGCCCGCATAAGTTCCCATCCATATATTACCCGACCGATCCCGCAAAAAGTTCCAGATAGAATTTTGGCTTAAACTCGTCAGGTCGCTGCTATCATGTTGATAATTCGTAAACGTCTCTGTACGTTTGTGAAATATACTCAGCCCCATACGTGTCCCAAACCAAATGTCTTCGTTATCATATACCAAAATATCCTTAATAACATTTGATGGCAGACCCGTATCCAGATTAACTACATTCCGGAAATTATGAAAGGTACCTTGTCGTTTCTTATACCAGAAAAAACCATCTCCTTCTGTAGAGAACCAAATATCTCCTCGTTTATCTTCTCTGATAGATGATATGGTAAGCGCACGATCATCCTGTTCTTTTCTGATGGCATCAGGCAGGGGAACAATCTTTAGTGTAGACGGATCGAGACACCTTATTCCATTAGTAAAGCCTATCCATATTCTTCCCTCTTGATCCTGCATCAATGCCCTCGCTAACCCATTTCTGAGATCGTCATTTTCTATATGTAATACCTCCAATTTGCCTGAAGACTTGCGTCTGACGCGCTTTAAGCCATCGTAAGAGGCTACCCAAGCATACTGTTGCTTATCAATTAACACTGCCGAAACAGTTTTGCTCTGCGAAATATCTATATAAGTAAATTTTTCTGTAACAGGATCAAAGACATTTAACCCATTAGATGTTCCAACCCAAAGCATTCCGGTGGAGTCCTGCGTAATGGATCGAATAAGATTATGGCTGAGACTATTATGATCCCCTTCTTTATGACTATAGCTGACAAACTCGTACCCATCATATCGTGTAAGCCCCTCTCGATTTCCAATCCATATAAAACCTTTTTTGTCCTGAAAAATTGCACCTATTGGACTTTGTGACAGCCCTTCCTTATAGGATATATGGTTAAACTTTAAGGGATAATTTTGGGCGACAGAGTTCAGCCCCATTACGACAAGGCAACCCAAGAATAATATATGCAAAATTTTGGAAAGGATCATCTTATGGACTGCTTTTCATATCGTTTACATGGTTAAAGCCTAACGGTGGCTTTAAAATTAGTTATTAAAACAGAAAAATACAATGATTTTGTAAAATAGGGAAAGAGAATGGTATAGAAAGCTGAATGATGAAACACAGCCATCTGTTCGCTTATTTATGAAAAATGATTATACAAACCATTTAATTATACAAGATAAAGCCGTCGTGTATTATGGTTTAAGGATAAAATAAGTTATTTACTCTTTGGTAAACTTACGATAGGTAAGACACACGCGGCACGCGTGTGGTATATTTGTACGAGCGTATGCGTGCCGCGTGTGCTTTGAATTGGACGTTGTGTATTTACGGAAAAAAAATTACCTATTCAGTTTTTTAGCATTTTTAACCTTGGTTTTCAGCAAAGCTAGATCAATGACTTCGGACATTTCGCTCACGTAGTGGAATGTCATGTCTTTGATATAGTCCTCTTTGATTTCTAAAATGTCCTTTTGATTCGATTTGCACAGGATGATCTCTTTGATATTGGCACGTTTTGCAGCCAAAATCTTTTCCTTGATCCCGCCGACGGGCAATACTTTCCCCCGAAGGGTGATTTCGCCGGTCATGGCCAATTTTTCCTTGACCTTACGTTGCGTAAACAAGGATGTGAGCGCAGTCAACATGGTGATACCTGCCGAAGGGCCATCTTTGGGGGTAGCGCCGGCAGGAACGTGTATATTGACATCCCAAAGGTCAAATACCTCGTGATCTATGCCAAAGTCTTCAGCATGTGAACGTAGGTAGGCCATTGCAATAGCGGCAGATTCTTTCATGACATCGCCCAGATTTCCGGTCAGGCTCAACTTTCCTTTTCCAGGGCTGAGGCTGGACTCGATAAACAGGATATCTCCTCCTACGGATGTCCAGGCTAATCCTGTAACTACACCGGCCACCTCATTATTTTCGTACATGTCTTTGTCAAAAATAGGGGCGCCGAGAATTTCTTCGGCCATTTTTGCGGTGACATTTGATGTATAAGGTTTCTCCATGACGATCTTGGTGGCGATGCCGCGTACGATAGAACCTATTTTTTTCTCCAGGCCGCGCACACCCGATTCCCGGGTATATTCTTCAATTATCTTTTCAATGACCTTATTGCCCAGAGATATATCTTTGCTCTTCAGTCCGTGCATCTCACGCTGCTTTGGCAGCAGGTGTCTTTTTGCGATCTCTATCTTTTCTTCTATCGTATAGCCATTGACTTCGATGATTTCCATACGGTCCAGCAGGGCAGGCTGAACTGTATTCAACGAATTGGCTGTAGCGATAAACATGACTTTGGAAAGATCATACTCCATTTCTACGTAGTGATCATAAAAATTCGTGTTCTGTTCCGGGTCGAGTACTTCCAAAAGGGCAGACGAAGGGTCTCCTTTGAAGTCAGCACCGATCTTATCGATTTCGTCCAGTACGAAAACGGGGTTGGATGTTCCTGCTTTTTTCAGCGATTGGATGATACGTCCGGGCATGGCACCGATATAGGTCTTGCGGTGACCACGTATTTCGGCTTCGTCCCGTATACCGCCCAATGCCATACGGGTATATTTGCGTCCCAGGGCCTTGGCGATAGACTTGCCGAGTGAGGTTTTTCCTACCCCCGGGGGGCCTACCAAGCATAGGATTGGGGCTTTCATGTCATTTTTTAATTTGAGGACAGCCAAATATTCGATGATACGCTGTTTGACCTTCTCCAAGCCATAGTGGTCTTTGTCCAACACTTTTATGGCCCTATTCAAGTCAAAGTTGTCTTTCGTGTATTCTCCCCAAGGCAGATCCAACAGAAGTTCAAGATAATTGAGCTGTACGGAATAGTCCGCAGCGGCTGGGTTGATACGCGCAAGTTTTTCGATTTCTTTGTTGAAATGCTCTCCGACCTCTTTAGACCATTTTTTTGACTTTGCCCTTTTTTTCAGATCCTCCATTTCGAGGTCAGGTGTGTTTCCGCCAAGCTCTTCCTGGATGGTTTTGAGTTGTTGGTTGAGGAAATAATCCCGCTGTTGTTTATCGAGGTCTACCCGTACTTTGTTTTGGATCTGGTTTTTCAGTTCCAGCATTTGGATTTCGGTCGTCAGGTGTTCCAACAGCAATTGGGCACGTTTGACAAAATCCTTCATTTCCAATAGCTCTTGCTTGGGATTCAGTTCCAAGGATAGGTTGGACGAAATGAAATTGACCAAAAAGGTTGGGCTTTCGATATTTTTTATGGCAATGCCTGCCTCACTGGGTAGGTGAGGGGAGAGCTGGATAATCTGTAAGGCTAGTTCTTTGATGGACGAGATAAGGGCTTTGAATTCTCTGCTGCTGGTCTTGGGCTTAGCCTCTGGAAAACGTTCGACTTTCGCTTTGATATACGGCTCGGCCTGTATCAGTTCGCTCAGCTTGAAACGTTGTTTGCCTTGGATAATGACCGTTGTATTGCCGTCTGGCATTTGCAGTACCTTGATGATGTTGGCGACTGTTCCTATTTTGTTGAGTTGATTGAAATTCGGATCTTCTACATTCATATCCTTCTGCGCCACCACTCCTATGGTTCTGTCACCTTTGTAGGCTTCTTTGACCAGCTTTATGGACTTGTCCCTGCCTACGGTAATAGGAATCACGACCCCGGGGAAGAGGACTGTATTGCGCAAGGGCAGAATAGATAGTATTTCTGGAATATCTGCGTTCTGCATTTCGTCTTCATCTTGTTGGCTCAATAAAGGAAAGAATTCTGTGTCTTCGCTAATTACCGGTATCATCTGATTGAAGTCGAATGTGTCAAAGTTGCTCATATAATATTGTTGTCAAATCAGACAAGATGTCAGATTTTTAATGTAAATTCTATTGATAAATTGTGGTAGCTAATAATGCAAGCAAAATGCCAAAATAAAAAATTGGTATTATTTATGCTAGCATACTGTCGTGACTGCTAAATCGTCATGGTTGTTGGAAACAATCTGTCATATTATGATTTTGAACAAAGGTAGGAATAAACGAATTAGAAATAATGATAAAATTGAGATGTGGAAATGTTCATAAATATTTGTTGATGTGTTAAACTTATTGCCGCACCTTTACTCTAACATAGAAAAATTGAACACTATAAAATAACGTGATGGAGGTGATGATGGTTATAGAGGTTTGTGATATATGTCGCTTCCATAACTTCCTTCACCATCATAACTTAGATGACTTATAAATAAAATAAAAATAATGATATGAATTTAAGATTTGTATACAATCGATTGAAAAGCATGAAACTTGGGTTGGTAGCTGTTGCTTTGGCGATGACGACCTTATCGGCTCAGGCGCAGCAGGAAGAACATCGCAACCCGAATGTCCGCTTGGGGCAGAAGGCTTTGCTGTCGGGAGATTTTAAAGGAGCTGTGACACATTTGCAAAAAGCTCTGCCAGCAGAGGCTAATGACCCGGATGTACTTTATTTGTTGGGATATTCACAATTTCAGTCGGGAGATTTCAAGAAGTCAGCTAGTTCGTTTGATAAAGTAGTGGCCTTGGATGCCAAGAATTCAAATGCTTTTTATTATAAAGCCAAAGCCAACAATCTCTTGGCTGTTTCGGGCGAGGAGAAATTGAATGATGCACAACGTGAGCAGCTGTTGCAGTTGTCCATAGCAGATTATTCGAAAGCGATCTTGATCAATGCGAATGACATGAAGCTATACCAAAACAGGGCTATTGCCTACCGTGACCTGGGCATCTTGAAAGGTACACCGGGAAAAGCGGTACACAGCAAAGATGTAGCTACCGATGCTTACAATAAGGCTATTGCTGATTACGAAAAAGTATTGTCCCGTGATGCAGCACGTAAGGATATACAGACGGAAATCAAGAAAGCAAAGGTCTACAGGGATAATTTGAAATAGAGATAAAATACCTGTGGTTGGTAACGCTTGTCCGACTATTGTCGGATCACTGACCATAATTCGTGGCGGTTGGTCCAAGACACAACCGCAGATGTACAATATATAGAGACGCAAAATTTTGCGTCTCTACGTAGTTTAAAATGAACAGTACTCCGCCCTTTTTCCATCTTTTCAGGCGTGATGTCTCTTCTCTGGACAGACCGAAGAGATTTACGTTCCCCTTTTGCTATGAGCCACACCTATTGAGTATCCTAGCGAGTGAGGAATTGCAGGGATATCTTTGTGAACAAAAGGATTTTGAACATAATTTTGGGTTGAATGATACCCGATCGGGAATGCCTATAGGCAAGATGTTTGGGGTATTGGTGGTCGAGGATAAGCAAGGACGTCTGGGCTATTTGGCAGGATGTTCGGGAAAGCTGGCAGGAAGCAATCGTCATCGTTATCTTGTACCTCCCATCTTTGATATGCTGGATGAAAATGGTTTTTTTCTAAAGGAAGAGGAAATCATCAATAAATTGAACCGCGAGATAGAACAACTAACATGTGATCCACGTATCGAAAGTCTCAGAGCTGAGCTGGAAAAGGCAAAAGTGCGTAGTACCGAAAAAATGGCCTCCTTGCGTGCGCTACACAAAGCCAATAAGGCGGAGAGAAAACACATTCGGCAGACAAATCGAGATAAACTTTCCAAAGAGGAATACGAGCTGCTGGAGCAGGATCTTGTCAAACAGAGTTATCGGGACCAACATGAGTATGATGTGCAGAAACAATCTTGTCAACAAGAAGTAAAAGAGAGGCAGCAAGCATTGGACAGTGTCCTCGCTGTGATCACGCAGAAAAAGGAAATACGCAAACAACGTTCGGCGCAATTGCAGAGCCGACTCTTTGACCAATATCAATTTTTGAATGCACGTGGTGAGGTCAGATCCCTGCTTTCTATTTTTGAAGAAACCCTGGGCATGCTTCCTCCTGCCGGGGCCGGGGAATGTGCTGCACCAAAATTGCTACAATATGCGTATCAGCATGAGTTGAAGCCTATCTGTATGGCAGAATTTTGGTGGGGAGCTTCACCTTCTTCTGAAGTGCGTAAACATCTGTATTACTATCCCTCATGCCGTGGCAAATGTGAACCTATACTGGGGCATATGTTGCAGGGCTTGGATGTGGATGACAATCCTATGCAGGAAAGTACAGGAAGCAACAAGATATTGAAGATTCTTTTTGAGGATGAGGATATTATCGTAGTAGATAAGCCGGCTGAATTTCTCTCGGTACCGGGGATCCACGTGCAGGATAGTGTACAGATACGTGTTTTGGCACAGTACCCCGAGATTACGGGCCCGCTTATTATCCATCGGTTGGATATGTCTACTTCGGGTATTATGGTGTTGGCCAAAAACAAATATGCCCATCAGTTTATCCAAGACCAATTTATTCGCCATACGGTCGAAAAGCGGTACACGGCATTATTGGATGGGATAGTACAGCAGAAAGAGGGACTCATCGAGATGCCTCTTCGGGTAGATCTGGAGGATAGGCCTCGACAGGTTGTTTGTGAAGTGTACGGCAAACCTGCACGGACTCGTTTTCAGGTCATCGCTATAGAAGGTGGTCGTACACGTATACATTATTTTCCACTTACGGGGCGTACCCATCAGCTCCGTGTGCATTCGGCACACTATAGAGGGCTCAATACACCTATCGTAGGTGATGATTTGTATGGCAAAAGGGCTGATAGACTCCATTTGCATGCGGGCTTTATCAAATTTGTCCATCCCCGGACAAAAAAAGGGATTGTATTTGAAATAGCAGACCCGTTTTAGTGGATTAGTGACAGGGACCAGGGGACAATGGTACACAATTAAGCAGTTAAGCGATCAAACCTTAAACGATTAACCATCATATTTGCAGCAGTGCCGACATTTTCTTACTTTGGTTATAAATTTCAGTCCAATATGGATATTTTAAGATTTGCCTATCAACACCCCTCGTTTCAAAGTGCCGATTTGGAATCGATATGTGCGGCACATACACGGATCGAGCTGCCGAAAGGAAGTTTTTTGTTACAAAAAGGCCAGATTGCCAATGAATATTATATTATGGATAGCGGCCTTGTTCGCACTTATCTCTATGATTTTGAAGGCAATGATATTACGACAGGGTTTATCGGAAATGTGGAGGTGGTCATCGAAGTGGCTTCTATCTTCCAGCGTGTTCCTACGCAAGAATATATGCAATGCCTAACGGACTGTGTACTGTGGAAAATAGACTTTGATACCTTTCAGGAACTATTTCATCAAATTCCTGCTTTTCGGGAATGGGGTAGGGCATGGATGGCATTTGAATTGTATAGAAGTAAGATGCGGGCAGCTGAAATGATCACAGAACCGGCTACAAAACGCTATTTACGGCTTATCGAAGACAAACCACAGATCATTCAGCAGGCACCGTTGAAACATATCGCGTCTTACCTGGGGGTGACCGATAGTTCGCTAAGCCGTATACGGAAGGAGATTGCGCAGGGGTGAAATGCGCTTACTGTCCGTAGAGTCAGTGTCATTAAGTTAACGTTTTTTTTGTCATCCCGACAGCTTGTCCCGACAGCATTCGGGAATAGGAGGGATCTAAAAATTTACGGTTAAATAGATGCAATGTTGCATCAGCCCCGCTGCCACCAACACGACCTTGATGCCTGCTACGCAGTCGACAAGCTCAGCATGACAAAAAGAACAGTTACCTCCTGAACTTGACGCCAATGCGATAAATCGGGACAAGGTACGCTGAACACGAAAGATAGTAAGAAAAAATTGAATAATTAGAAGCTTAAGATAATAAAAATGAGCAATAAATATTCGACGATAGAGGAATATATATCCGGCTTTGATAATGTTGCGCAGGGTTCGCTCAAGCAACTGAAAAGTATCCTTGATAAGTGTGTACCCAAGGAGGCCACGGAAACTATTAGTTATCAGATGCCAACGTATCGGTACAATGGTAATCTGATTCATTTTGCCATGAATAAAAACCATCTGGGTTTATACCCAGGCTCAGCTGCTATTGAAGCTTTTTCTGATCGGTTAACTTCTTTCAAAACATCGAAAGGAGCCATTCAATTGCCCTTGGACAAGCCGTTGCCCGAAGAGCTTATCCGGGATATTGTGCATTTCAATGCGGAGCGCATGAAGGATCAAAATAACCCAAAATGGGACGCCTATCGTTCGAATTGGACCGATTGTTATGAGCTTATGGAGCAGATCGTGGCTAAGACTGAATTGTCGAAAGCCTTCAAATGGGGAACCTCCGTATACACTTATCGGGAAAAAAATGTGGTCAGTTGGGGAGGGTTTAAGCATTTTTTCTCCATCTGGTTTTACAATGGTGTCTTTTTGGAAGATAGGGATAAAGTCCTTGTGACTGCTTCTGAAGGAAAAACTAAAGGAATGCGTCAATGGCGTTTTTCTGATGTGAAGGAAATGGATGAAAAGAAGATACTCGCATATATCAAGGAAAGCATACAAGTGGTTAAGGATGGGAAAGAGATAAAAGCGGAAAGAGCCACTCTGCAAAACCCGACAGGCTTATTAAAAGAGGCGCTGAATAAGGACAAGGCTTTTAAGGAAGCTTTTGAAAAGTTGACCTCTGGGAGGCAAAGGGAGTATATAACCTATATCGAAGAACCCAAACAAGAAAAAACAAAACAGAGCAGACTGGATAAGGCCATTCCGTTGATTCTTGGAGGAAAGGGATTATACGATAAATACAAAAAATAATGGTAAAAAATAAGACTGCGTATACAGATGAAAATGTCGTCACCTTCATCGAACAGGTTGAAGACGACCAAAAACGACAGGATAGCTATGATCTCATTCGATTGATGGAGCAGGTGGCCGGTGAAAAAGCAAAAATGTTTGGACCTTCTATCGTTGGCTTTGGACAATACCATTACAGGTATGACAGCGGTCACGAAGGAGACGCGCCTTTGATCGGTTTTTCGCCGAGAAAAGCGGCTATATCACTCTATGTACACACAGGCAGTGAAACCCAGCAGCATCTGCTGGAAAAGCTTGGAAAATCAAAAGTCAGCAAGGGGTGTATATACGTGAAAAGACTGAAAGATATTGACCAGAAAACATTGATAGCACTCATGAAAGACACCATAGATTTTCTGAGTAGTAAGTATACAAGAATACAGATTTCATAATATTCTTTTGAGATGAAACAGCATACCACAAACTATTACAACACCTTGATTACCGTGGCCGAAGACTGTAAAATGGATCAGGGGACGGTTCCTCCTGTCAGGCCGGAAAAATTAACTGTAGCCAACTATCAGTATGATCTTATTCAGCAAAATCCGTTGACGTATACTTCGGATGATATTCTGTTTGAGGTCTACGCGATTCGTAACGATATTTTGGAACAGGATTATGGGCAGGAACGTTTGCAGTTCTATGCTAAAGGTCAGCCTTGTTTGCGGACGTCGCCTTTGGCCAAGACGTACGGTTGGGGTATTTATCATGACAAAGAAGGTAGAGTAAGACTGATCGATAGTGGATCGGAGGAGTATGAAAAATTGATAAAAGACAATGGTATAAAAAAGGTGTCTGCTATGAAATCAAAACGTTGACAAAAACCTATAAGATTTCCCGTGGCTGGCGCACGACCAATGGTATTAAGTTAAGCGTTTTTTGTCATCCCGACGATAGGAGGGATCTGTAAATTAGCCGGCTAACAGATTCTTCGGCAAGCCTCAGAATGACAATATAAAACAGGTTATATCCTTAACTTAATGACATTGGGCGCACGACTCCTGTCGTGTGCCTGTTATGTTATCAGGCACGAGAGAGGACTCTCGCGCCAGCGATGGGAACCTCTTTGGTTTTTCCGATGAGGAATCACCGAAGTAGGCATGGCTTTTGCCGAGGATTACAAGGCATCCGCCTAAAAAATATATAGTCGAATAAGGTTTATCTTATTTTAGCTGTCAAATAAGTAGAAACAAATAAAAATAAAAGGCCATGTCATTTAAAGAAACATTCACGGTTACAGGTGAAAACCTCCTTAGAAAGATCAAAGAGTTAATTGCTGAAGGCAATGTAACCAAAATCAGTATAGCGGATAAAAACGGAAATGAAATCATCAGTTTCCCTGTGACTATCGGAGTTATTGGAGCTATTTTTGCCCCGGTTATCGCTGCTGTAGGTGCGGTTGCTGCATTGCTTACGGAATGTAAGATCACAGTCGAAAGGAAAACTCCTTCTACGGAAGCTAACGAACAACCTTCCGAAAGCGATCAAGGAGAGTAAATTTTATATTTCAAAATTTATGCATTTACCAGAAGTCTGCTCGATGCCATTAGCACATAGCTGATACTATTGTGCTCTATATTATTTTGCGATATATTTTTTCTGTTAGTGTGTCTTCGATAGTCCATAGAGCGAGCGATTTGAACAAATAAATATGGTCATTTTGCAAGATATTGTAAAAATGATGGCCAAAATCATACGTGAATAAATAAGGACTTTTGATGTCGAAATGTTGTACACATTTTGTTTGTACGATATATTCGATTTTTCCTGTTATGTCAAATTTAAATATCTCATGAACTTGATCATGGCTATGACGAATATTAAACCAAGCACCTTCGCCTATGCCACCCATCCACTGTGCAGATGTGGGGACCGAAGCAGGAGGGAGAGGCTCTTGCATGAGTCCAGGTAAACTATCATCTTTCAACTTTGTAGCATCTTTTGTACAGAAATTTTCCTTCAATAAACTAATTTGGAATTTCAACGACTCCCATCGGTTCAGTTTCCATTCCTGAAGTTTGTTTTTATCGTAACAGTATATTTTTTTATTGGACGATGCATTGACGACATTGCTGGTAGGACTAGCTTTAAGACATTCGGGATACAATATATTTCGTATTCGATTATCTTTATGGCGCATGGATTTGGCTAGTATCTGTGCTACATAGCGCGAACAGCTGTTGTTATTTCTGGCCAAAGCCCCGTATAGTATGGGACCTTTTTTGACGATTTCATTCGCATACGCCATGCCTTTCTTGTAACAAATTTCACGGGCTATAGAAAAAAGTAGTCTCCCTCCGCCATGTGTGGCCTGTTCTTTGGCGCTGAGCTCTTCTAGGATTTCTTTCAGATTTGCAATACCCTTACTGTCGCATATAGCTTTGGTCCGAATAGTCAGCCGTTGATCAAAATCTGCGGATCGGGCTCTTCCATAACCTCGTGGAGACAGGTATCTGCCGAAATCAAAATAGGAAACCGTGCCGGAGGAACGTTCGACAAGCAGGATAGCAGCGTGTCCTATTTTAAAGTTAAGGTTTTTGACCACCTTGATTTTTTTGAGGACAGTCATCCATTTTTCATCTCCCAAAGCTGTCATGTCCGGCCATGAAATAGGTATTGCTATGTCAGTATATAGTTCCATTAGATTGTGTTACAAGAAAAATCATCCACTAAGCCCATATGCGTTTACGCTTGCTTTGTATATACTAAGGACGTGACCAATTTTGGAAACAATTGGGAAAACATAGAATTAAGTGCTATTCATATAATGTAGAGATAAACAAATTTAATTCGAGATATTAGTTTGATTATTAAATGCAGTTATGTAGATTTGTGTACGTAACCGCTACGTTGTTGTTTACATATTTCGAACCTAAAATTTTATGAGCATGCTGATAAAAATAAAGCTGTTGTGTCTCCTTTCCTGTCTAAGTATAGCAGGGTATGGTATGGCATTGAAAGAAAAAATTTTGATTGTAGGATCTACGCCTTCTACCCCTAGTATGCTCCAAAATAATCTTAGCAAAGCTTTTGAAGTCCATTATGTAGATGTTTCAAAAACCGATATTATCGATATTAACGATGCAAAAATAATACTGTTATTGACACAAGAAGCTTTGCCCTCGTCGTATCGGGTGCCTATCCATAACTTTTTAAATGCGGGAGGAAACCTTGTCGCCGTTGGACCACACGCATTTGATTATACACCCAAAACGATCAACGCTATTTCGGTTGTTACCTTTGGTGACGATTATGATATTATATGGCCAAAAAGAAAAGTTGCCCCGGGATCCGTGGACAAGCCTGAGATAAAGAATATATTGTTAGATGGGAGAAAAGGTCTGCAATTTATCACAAAAAAAAGAGGTATGCGGGATGTCATGCTACGTGTGCCATTGAAAGGAAAAGCATCAAACAAGAGGAATGTTGTCCGCTTTAAAGCAAAGGGGAGCCATTTTATGGATTTGATGGCTTTGGAAGTGACGGATGTACAAGGAAAAAAATGGTACAGTTTTGCTCCTTTGGAAAAAGAGTGGAAAGAATACCAGGTTTCTTTTGCGGATTTTATTCCGGAGGGATGGTCGGATGAAAATAAACCTTATCCTTTATTAAATCCTGAACAGATAGATTCGATTGCTATGGGTACCAACACCATGACCGTATGGAAAGAGAAGGCCATGGATTTTTCAATTTCCGACCTCATGTTGGCAGAGAGTACAGGTGTGTATACGCCTACATCTTTGTTGCAAACACTTTCTTTGCCATTCAAAGAAATAGGCATTGCATCTCCACAATGGATATATGATCCGTTTTTTAGAGCAACTCCTGTTCAGCATATTCAGGTTAAAAATTCGGGAACCTATTTTTCGTCTGCGACCTTGCACAAAAATATAGATAAAGCTTGGTATATACCATCGGTCATTGCGCAACATCCAGGTACAGCAATGGGTACAGATACCAAGAAAGTCTATGATAATAAGGATAATCGTTTGGCCAGAACGATTAAAATAATGGAGGATTCCGGCTCAGGGCATGTTGTGGCAACATTTGTACAATATGGAGGCAAGAAGTATAAGGACGCCAGTGTGGCGATATTTGGCTTCAACCCGAGCGAAGTTGTCAATGATCAGGGATTTGCCGATTGTTTGCTTGCTGTCTCCAATCTTATTGTCTCTAAACCCAGAATCACGACTGTGCATATAAACACGACGGTCAAGGAAGAAGGTAAGCCTATCCGTCCCTTGCTGAAAGTTGATGTTTATAATCCGGGACGGGAAAGTGTAAAGGCTAAAATTAGGATCAATGTCAATACTACCCTGCAGAAGGAAACAGAAATCATCCTGCCTGCACACTCGTCCAAAGTGTACAATGTAGAATTGCCTGTGGTACCTCAGGGTTTTTCTTTTCATCATTTTGACTGGCAAGTAAATCTTGTGACCGATAAAGGAGAGGACCGGATCAGTGATGTCGTCGATGTCGAACGTGCAATGCTGATTGCTTTCAGGTATTTGGTACAAGCCCAGAAGTCCTATCCGGACGGTCGGTACAGCAATCATTATTTTGGGGATGCGTATGGTGTGCGTGCGATGTTTGCCTACCTGGATTATCTGGATAAAAACCCCGAGAGACTAAATGAAAATAAAGATATATGGCGTGCTATCAGTAAGGATGATATCAAGAAGAGTGCAACGTGGTTTTATGATATGTTGGCTCAACGGCAGACTGCAGATGGTGCTTATCCGATGGGGTATTCTGAACATACCCAAGGGTACAATGTTGCAGATGGGGGACAAATAGGTCTATCGATGGCACAATCTCTGAGATATATAGGAGATCCTGTAAAAAAAGAGCAGTATTTAAATTCGGTCATAAAGTTTGGAAATTGGGCAGAAGGTTTTTACATAGATTCAGTACTCTCCCAACAGTTAAAAACAAGCCATCCTAAGGAGTATAAAAAAGGAGACGCCCAGCCCGGATTTTATGGATTGGGGCAAACTCGGACTACAAAAAGAAGAACGGGCCCGTCCTGGGTGTTGGCCGATATTATCGCTTCACAGATAGCTTTATCCCATTTAGCCTCTGATACGACCAAAGCTAAATTCGAAAGTATAGCAGAAAGGAATTCGATTTTTTATGTAAATAAAAAATTTAATGCGGTAGGGTATTACCAAGCAGAAGCCTTGTTTTGGATATATTTAAATACACAGGATGAAGAGCTAAAGAAAACAAT
Organism: Parapedobacter sp. SGR-10; assembly: GCF_011030405.1. Lineage (GTDB taxonomy): Bacteria > Bacteroidota > Bacteroidia > Sphingobacteriales > Sphingobacteriaceae > Sphingobacterium. Next base: position 27,002 of record NZ_JAAJTJ010000028.1, on the reverse strand, counting down.
CCGAGAGAATTTAGCAGAGACATTTTTAAAACCATTGTATAAAGGTAAAGAAAATGATATGTATGAACTTGGTGCAAGATCTACACTGAAAGCTTTGCCTCTGCTGTATTATCAGCGGTTTATTGAAGACAATCCGGATGTAAGGGCTGTTCTCTTGAAATATATATGGAGTTTTGGATCAGAAAGCTCCACCAACTCGATGCGATACCTGGCAGAAGTTTTTCCGAAACCTGTGCATGGAGAATCTTTGACCGTAGCAAAGTATGCAGCTCTTAGTTCGTTGTGGGCGATGGAGCTGTTGTATCCACAAAGTAGTTTAATCAAATTCTAACATGAAATACATTACGGTTTTCCTATTTAGCGCGATGTGTAGTATGGCTGCATACGGTCAGTATAAATATGAAGATTTTAACAAAGGGCTTCCAGACAAATGGTCTACAACCTCTAAAACGCAGCTGACCTTAAGCTCCGATCACTACAAAGACGGAGGACAGTCATTGAAGTGGGAGGCAAAAGATAATGATGTCCTTACTGTAGCACCATTATCTATTTCCGAAAAGGCAACAATAGGACATTTAGCGGCAGAAATATTTGTGTACAGCAAAGTACCCGGCTTAGATACGCTTATTTTCCAGTTTTTTGACAACAAGGATCAATTAAAAAGAGAAGGACGTATGTTGTTGAATTACAAAGGATGGAGAGCATACCACAGAAGCTGGCAATTTGACTACAACAATGGAATCGATCAAGAGCCTTTTCGATTGGATAAATGCCGTATCATTTATAAATCCGAAAAAACGGCCGCAGAAAAGACCATTTATTTTGATGCGGTAAAATTTACGGGAGATAAAGATCTCAGGAGGCAACCGGCACCACACACAGAAATAGATCGACAGGATTTTAAGCCCATAGGTTTGGCCGGAGGTGATCCTTTGGGAAGTTGGTTGAATAAACCTACTGAAGGCTTGCGCAAGGTCACCGACGGCGAAGCAAAAGATATACAGAAATTAAAGGAAATATATCTGAAACCATTACAGCCTGTAGATAAGAAGCAGTTGCAGGAGGCCATGGCGTATGTGAAGTATGCTAATATTGAGCGAAATCAAGATAATTCTATCAAAGGCAGAGGTATATTGGCTATAGCTAAGCCTGATACATTGGTCAAAATATCGGGATATTGTGGTGTTTTAGCACGCTCTTTTTTGTTGGATAAAAACAAAGAAGCTAAGGACGCCCTCCTACTTTTTACAGAATATTTGATCGACCAAGGTCTTGCTGAGGGAGGAAGAAATGTACTGCCTACAAATTCTTACTACAATGCCAGAAATTTTCCTTTGGGCTTCATGGAAGCATTGGGTGTATATCCTGCCGACATGCGGGCACAGATATTGGCTATGTTGAAATGGTCTCACGAGTACAATAGGATATACAATGATCATTTCAAACCCGGCATAAATACAGATTTTGTCCTTTTGAAATTACAGACACTCATTCGGTTGGCTTTGCTAAATCCGAAAGAAGAAGAAACCGCAAGGGATTTAAAATACATAAGTAGGTTTTTTGAGCAATCTGCTGCCATATCACAAGGGGGCAATGACGGCATCAAACCCGATGGAATAGGTTTTCATCACCATTCTGCCCACATGAGCTATATGTCAGCCTTTTCTGCGTGGATAGATCATGCTTATTCTTTTAAAGGAACATCTTTCCGCATCAGTAAACCCGCGTATGAAAATATGCGGCTAGCCGTACGATCCCTGTTGCTCGAAACCTCTAAAGGTACGCTCATGCCACATGCACTATCCGGGAGAAAGCCATTCACCGCTGGTGTACCTGTCAAATCCACACATGTTGAAAAATTGATAAAAATAGGAGATGATTTAAATCTTCATGATGACGAAATGAAGGCATTTTATAATTATCTCTACAAAGAAAATAAGTATTCGGTACAACAGGCCGATATGGATGGTTTTTATCAGTTTAATTATGCGCAGTTGGGCATTCTGAGGAAAGACAACTGGATAGCAGCTATGCGTGGTTTTACGGATAGGATGTTTGGTGCAGAGATATATGATAAGCAAAACAGATTTGGACGCTATCAGAGCTATGGCAGCTTAGAAGTCTTGTACAATGGAAAAGCCCCCGAAACAGGATATATCCAGTATGGCAAAGGGTGGGATTGGAATGTGATGCCGGGAACGACAACTGTACATCTGCCGTGGGATAGATTAAAAGCTGTGGGTGCTACAGCTACAGAATTTCAAGATAAAAGTTTTGCAGGAGCCTTGTCATTAGGTAAAAATGGTGTTTTTGGACTTGACTTCGCACAAAGGTCAAAAAGCAGGTATGTAAACCAAAAGCTTACCTTCCGTAAATCTGTCTTTGCATTTGACCGGATTTTGGTGTGCCTAGGTAGTAATATAAGTGCAGAAACAGATGTAGGGCATTTGGCTACAAATTTGTTTCAGAATGTTTTTAAGGAGGATAGACCCTCCATTTACCAATCAAACAAAAAAATATCTGAAGAAACCTATGCCGGTTCAATATCTGTTGATAACGAAAGTACATGGTTGATAAACAGTGTACATACCGGATATTATATCCCCAAAGGAAATAATGAGATAGAGGTCATAAGAGGAGAGCAGGTAACGCCCGATTATACCTCCAATGATGGCAAGAAAACAAATAAGGCCTGGGCAAGTAAAGCCTGGATCAATCATGGTAAGGAAGACAGTGGTATCAAATACCATTTTACGGTTGTGCCACAGACCACTGTGAAAGAAATGAAAGATCTGGCTGCTCGATTTGATAACAATAGCATTTACGAAATATTGGAGCAGACTGAAACTGCTCATGTCGTCAGGTATATACCCGATAATTTAATTTCTTATGTTTTCTTCGAGCCACAGGAGAACACGAATATAGGGTATGTGCAAAGTGTGTCAGGAGCCTGTCTTTTAGGTATAAAGGATGTAGGCGATCGTATTGAAGTGACAATGGCGAGCCCCGATTTGCATGCACAGCCAAATGCAGAATCTTATTGGGTGTCTACCGAAAACACCGTAAAGCTACGATTGTCTGGCAAGTGGAAAGTAATAGAAAACAGGTCTGACATTGCTGTAGGAAACAAGGGTATTTTTTTTGAGGCAGATTTTAATTTAATACATGGATTTCCCAAAAAAATTGTTTTGAAAAAGGAAAATTGATTTAAACTTCAAACAGGTAGAGAAAAGTTATTGAACCCGAAAATGAATATGAAAAATAGAAAAAATCAACTAGTTGGGCTTCTGTGCTTTATTGTCGGTTTTCTATGCATAGGAGATATCGTACAAGCACAAGTGGCCAATAAGAAGGAAAAAGAATTACGTTTGTTGGTCATAGGGAATAGTTTTTCCAGAAATGCAACCCTATACCTTCCCCAGTTGGCCGAAGAGGGCAGGCACAAATTGGTCATACAAAAAGCAGAAATCAGTGGAGCCTCATTAAAGAGACATTGGGATGCTGTGGAAGTTGCAGAAGCAGATCCGGAGGATCCCAAAGGAAGACCCTACAGTGGTAAGTCGTTGAGAATGCTTTTAAGAGAGAGCAAATGGGATATTATAACCATGCAACAGGCTTCTACTTATTCTGCATACGCCGATAGCTATCATCCTTATATTGATCAGCTGTACCGTTTTATTAAGGAATTACAGCCGAATGCTGAAATTGTTATGCACCAAACATGGGCCTATAGGTCGGACGCCAAATATTTCAGTAGGATATCCGAAGAAAAAAGAGCAAAAAGCTCCCAGGAGATGTGGGAAAAATCACGTGAGGCTTATCATAAAATGGCGGATAAGTTTGGTTTGCGGATCATCCCGACAGGCGATGCTTTTTGGGCAGTAAGTTCGGACCCTACCTGGAGGTTTGTGCCCGATGACAAATATAATTTTGTAAATCCTGTATATCCTGAATTGCCCAATGAAAAGAACTCTTTGAATACGGGATACGCATGGACTAAGAATAAAAAGTTTAAATTGGATGCTAATCATGCCAATACAGCAGGGTGCTATCTAGGTGCACTCACCTGGTATAGTTTTTTGTTCAAGGAATCTCCTGTTCATTTAAAGTTCGTTCCAGAAGGTATTTCACAGGAATTTGCGAAACATCTCCAACATGTAGCGTGGCAGACAGTATCTGGCCGTCACTAATAAGGTAATTTTATAAAAATCAAAAGATGAAAAAACACCCCATACTTAGCAATTCGATAGCAGTGCTTTTCTTTTTGCTAAATGCTGCTTATGCACAGGAAGTTCCCTTCCGTAAGGACAAAGAATTATTGAAGATAATAGAGAAAAGCCTTGGTCAATCTGCAAAACAATATAGTTTTTTGCAGTCTATCACACCGGAAGACCGTTTTCCAAAAACATATGAAGGAACAGAAAAGGGTTCCGTAACAAGTACGGCAAGAAATTGGACCAGTGGTTTTTATCCGGGTACGCTCATCTATCTTTATGAGGGCACCAACGATAAAGAACTGCTCCATGAAGCAGAACGTAAATTGGTTTTTTTAGAAGGCCAAAAAGATAATAAGAATACACATGACTTAGGTTTTATGATGTACTGTAGTTTTGGCAATGCCTATCGTGTTGCAAAAAAAGAAGAATATAAAGACATCCTCGTGCAAGCCGCCAGATCCTTGGTGAGTAGATATAATCCGAAAGTCGGCAGTATACAATCATGGAACCGTATAAAATCTTTGGATGGAAGTAAATATTGGGATTTCCCGGTCATTATAGACAATATGATGAATCTTGAGCTTTTGTTTTTTGCATCCAAAGTGACAGAGGATGAGCATTTTAAGAATATTGCTGTTCAACATGCGCAGACTACTATGAGAAATCATGTACGGCCCGATTACAGCTCTTATCATGTCGTGGCATACAATCCTGAAACGGGTGGAGTAAACAGTCGTGAGACCTATCAAGGGTTTGCCCATAATTCGACCTGGGCCAGAGGCCAGGGATGGGGAATCTACGGTTTTACAATGGTGTACCGTGAAACGGGAGATAAGCGTTTTCTGGAGACGGCACAGGGAATGGCTGATTTTTTTCTCGATCACGGGAATCTGCCGGAAGATAAAATTCCTTACTGGGATTTTGATGCAGGCCGTCCTGGATTTCAGCCGGCCTTCCCTTACGATGCTTCCAAATATAAAGTGATCCCTAGAGACGCTTCGGCAGGAGCATTGGTGGCTTCAGCGTTGATAGAGCTTGCAGGATATTCTGATAAAGAAAAAAAACAGAAATACCTGCATGCGGCTGAGACGATGCTTAAGTCTCTTTCCTCGGCAGTATACACAGCACCTGTTGGTGAGAATGGAGGTTTCATACTAAAGCATAGTGTCGGAAACCTAACCAAAGATAGAGAAGTGGATGTTCCACTTTCTTATGCAGACTATTATTACGTAGAAGCTATGCTACGATACAAAAACAATATCAAATAAATTATCAACTTATGAAAACGGACAATTTATCGAAAAAAGTAGGTAAAAAGGTGTATGCATTATTGCCTTTGCTTTTGTTCTTTTTGGTCAACGGATGCTCCTCAAAGAAAGAGGCCGTACACCTAAAATCAGGATATGATTTATATTTATTGATTGGCCAATCCAATATGGCTGGTCGTGGTATCATAGAAGCCGAAGACACTGTAACACATAATCGTGTATTCGCTTTAAATGCTTCTGATACGTTTGTTTTGGCAAAAGAGCCCCTACATTTTGATAAAGCTAATCGAGGTACAGGTCCAGGGTTGGCTTTTGGTAAGGCGATGGTGGAGGTAAACCCTAAAATACAGATAGGACTCATTCCTGCTGCTGTAGGAGGTACAAAAATTTCTTATTGGGAACCGGGCAATTCTAGAGGTCTGTATGAAGAGGCTATTCGCAAAGCAAAAGTAGCGATCAAATACGGCACGCTAAAAGGTATCATATGGCAACAGGGAGAGTCTGATTCCAATTCAAAAGATGCTCCTTTGTATAAAGAACGCTTACTCAACTTATTAACAGCTTTTCGTAAGGACTTGGGAAATGATAATCTTCCTATAGTCATAGGTGGCTTAGGGGATTTCTTGAAATCTTCACAGTACAAGGTTGTCAATAAAGCTTTGGAAGAAGTGGCGGCGGAACTACCCAATGCCGGATTTTCTGAAGCAAGTCGGCAAGGTCACATAGGAGACCGACTGCATTTTAATTCGGAAGCTCAACGAGAAAATGGGAAAAATATGGCAAAAGCAATGTTGAGATTAAAGAAATGATTTTAGTGGGTAGCTGTTTTTGCTATACATCAAAAAAATAAAAATATATTTTGGTCGTTGGAAAAAAAAGTATATATTAGCCTGTACCAAGATATAAACATATATAATACATTTGTAGTGCAAGGTTGTCACACTAGTCCGCAAAGTGGTGGAGAATGAATTTGAAAATACAAAAATTGTTTCGCCAGGGTTCAGCAACTTGTTCGGCTACTAACAGATGACATTGGGAAGGTTTTTTAACGGGTATGTGGTAAGGAAACTAAAGAATAATTGTTTTTTTGATCTTATATAAACTATTATGAGAAAAACCGATCGACACCGAGTAAGCCTTTTAAAACATTGGCTTGATATAGTCTTTCCCAAAAGAAAAGTTGATATTTCACTTACCTTTTTGTGACACATCGGGTACGTACACGGCTTTTTGCTGAATGAGTCTTCCCAAAGTATACAATGTATAAACATTTAAAAATTATGATAGCATTAAAATTAAGAATATTGAAATCAGAGAAGAGGTTTGTGATGGCTTTACTTTTTATATTAAGCTTTGCGACAGTTGCCTTTTCCCAAAATAGGGTAATAACAGGGGTGGTGACCAATGCCGAGACGAATGAGCCATTATCGGGTGTATCGATTACTGTAAAGGGAACGACCAAGACGGTGTTTACAGATGCGTCAGGCCGTTACTCTATACAGGTGGCTAGCAGTAATGTGTTGGTATTTAGGTATATAGGGTTTTATGCCAAAGAAATACAGGTAGCTGAAAACAAAGTAATCAATACGTCTCTAGCTGTGGACATGCAATCTTTGGATGAAGTTGTTGTCGTGGGTTATGGCGAAGTGGCCAAATCAGATTTAACGGGTGCTGTCGGACAGGTCAATGTAGAAGAGATGGCGCTTGCGCCGGTCATGTCTTTTGATCAGGCTTTGGCCGGACGGATTGCAGGGGTACAGGTATCTTCGGCGGATGGGCAACCGGGATCCGAAGGTGTGAATATCGTCATACGGGGAGCCGGTTCTTTGACGCAAAGTACTGCGCCGCTATGGGTAATCGATGGTTTTCCATTTGAGGAATTTGATCCATCATCTTTAAATATGGATGACATTGAAGAAATGAACGTGTTGAAAGATGCTTCTGCCACAGCCATCTATGGTGCCAGGGGAGCTAATGGAGTCATCGTTATTGAAACAAAAAAAGGCAAAGTAGGTGTTCCTGCTGTACAGTATAGCGGTTCTTTCGGATTCCAGAATGTGACCAAGCAAATGGAAATGATGAATCCCTATGAATTTGTGAAATATCAGTTGGAACGATCCAATAATTCTTCTGCCATGCAAGATATTTATCTCTCTAATGGAAAGACTTTGGAAAGCTATAAGCATATTAAAGGGATCAACTGGCAGGACCTGATCTTCAGAAACGGAGCGACCAAGATCCATAATCTGTCTGTAAGAGGAGGCAATGCCCAGACCAAGTACTCCGTTTCGGGTTCCCTATATAATCAACAAGGTGCGATCATACACAGCGGTTCTGATAGGGCTACGGCGAGGGTAACATTGGATCATACTATAAGTAAGAAGTTTAAAAGTGGTGTTAATCTGTCGTACTCCCATAAAAAGTCATTTGGACAGACAGCGGCCAGTAATGCCGGTACAGGAGGGCATGCTTATACGTACCTAATGTACAGCGCATGGGCATTTAGACCGGTAACAGGTAGGGAAGAGGTCTATTATGATGAAGAGGGAGAGATTATAGGAGGAGATATTGATGAAGATTTTATTGATGAAGAGGTTGATGAAACCTTGACCTCAGCTATGTTTGCCATAAACCCTGTGAAATCTTTAACGAACGAGGATAGGGGTTCAAAGAGCATGAGCTTAAATGCCAATGGTTATCTCACATACGATATCAATAAAAGTTTACAGTTTAAAACTACGGCAGGGTATATCAAATCAAATGGAGAGGCGTATAATTTTTACAATTCGGGTACAACCAGAGGGTCAGCTACTTTGCCATCAAATTCACGAGGTGTTCAGTCTACTTTATCGTTGTCCGAAACGGTCACATGGAATTCCAGTTCCTATCTGACTTTCAGGAAAAAAATAGCCAATCATAGCTTTAACGCTATGGCGGGTGTTGATTTTCAGGAAAGAAGGGTAAACAGGTATGGTATGGGCAGCCAGCTTATACCCAATGAGTCTTTGGGTCTTTGGGGCATGGACGAAGGGGTACCGGTGAGTATGACAGTCTCTACATCCAATAATAGGTTGAATTCTGTGTTTACCAGGGTAAACTATAATTATAAATCAAAATATTTGTTGACCGGAACTTTCCGGGCAGACGGTTCGTCAAAATTTCCTGTCAATAATCGGTGGGGATATTTCCCATCTGCTGCTTTTGCATGGAGAATGGGAAATGAAAAGTTTATGAAGGATATAGACTTTATTTCGGATGCCAAACTCCGCATAAGCTATGGCTTGACGGGAAATAACAGGGTCACTGATTTTCCGTATGACCCGTTGATGAGTGCTTCTGCTATCGCGCAGTCTTATTCGTTTGGAAATGCTGATCCGACAAAAGGGGTTTATCCCAGCTCATTGGGAAATGCACGGTTAAAATGGGAAACCACAGAACAGATCGATCTCGGCTATGATTTGTCAATGTTTAAAAAGCGTGTGGAGATAACGGCCGATATTTATAGAAAAAGAACTAAAAATCTATTGCTGAACGCTAATATTCCTTCCATATTTGGTTTTACCAAAAACTATAAAAATATTGGATCCTTGCAGAATGAAGGACTGGAATTGACCTTGAATACAGAAAATATCAAAACGAAGAACTTTAGATGGAGTACGAACCTGAACATAGGGTTCAATAGGAACAAAATTCTGTCACTGACGTCTGATGAGAGCAGGATGTTTTCCGCTGTGACTTGGGATGCTTTGCATAATGGATCCTATTTGTATGTAGCTCAGGTTGACCAACCGGCAGCCTTGTTTATGGGTTATATATTTGATGGAATCTATCAATATGAAGATTTTGATCTGGTGGGCGGTCAGTATAGGTTGAAGGCCCATATAGCAGGTAATGGAGATGTCAGAGAAGATATCCGGCCAGGTGATATCAAGTATAAGGATCTGAATGGAGATCTGACTGTCAATGAACATGATGAAACGATCATAGGGGATCCTACTCCTAAACATATCGGAGGTTTTTCCAATAATTTCAGCTATAAAGGATTCAGTTTGAATGTGTTCTTCCAATGGTCATACGGAAATGAGGTGTTTAATGCCAACAGAATATATTTTGAAGGAGGAAGGCCACAATTGTCCCGTAATCAGTTTGCAACCTATGTAGATCGATGGACACCGGAAAATCCTTCAAATACGATGTTTAGGGCAGGGGGACAAGGACCTCTTGGAAGATATTCTTCCCTATACCTTGAAGATGCTTCGTATATCAGGTTGAAAACAGTGTCTTTGTCTTACAGTTTGCCTGCAAAATATCTCAGCAGGATCTATGTGAAAAATTTAACGATGACGGCTACGGCTCAAAACCTGTTTACAATGACTAATTATTCTGGGATGGATCCGGAAGTTTCTGTCCGGCACACTGTCTTGACACCGGGATTTGATTGGTCAGCCTATCCGAGGGCTAAAATTCTGGTTTTTGGTCTGAAGGTCACATTATAATTTTTTAGGAGGACAAGTTATGAAAAATAATATAAAGAAATATTTGAGCGTACTTATCATTATCGTATTTGCCACATCTTGCAATAAGTTTTTGGATACTAGGCCACAGGATTTATTGACTGTTTCCAATTATTATGAAACGGAAGAACAATTGAATTTTGCACTTGCGGCTGTGTATTCAAAACTTGGAGATGGAACTATATATGGCGGAAGAATTACGCGGATGGGGATGGATGCAGACGAGGGGTTTTATGATAGGTCAACAGATCAGATCGGTGTATCTGTTTATAATGTGTATCCAACGGATCCACATGTTACGGCTTTCTGGAGAACTTGTTACGAAGGGATTTACCGGGCAAATCTCTTGTTGGAAAATATCAATAAGCCTGAAAAGATATCTGATGAAAACCGGGCTGCCATTGAAGGGGAAGCCTTGTTTCTACGGGGGTATTACTATTTTCTCTTAGTGAGCAATTTTGGTGGTGTACCATTGATGTTGGCGCCTGAATCTAATACCGATAATACATCTTATCCAAGGAATACGGCAGAAGAGGTGTATACGCAAATCGTGGCCGATATGGAAGCAGCGGAGGGAAAAGTAAGGACGATCAAGCAGATTGCGCATGGTGGTAGGGTAAGTAAATCTGCCGTAAGAGGTATTCTAGCAAGGGTAAATCTCCACTGGGCTGGTTATCCCCTGTTGAATGCATCGCGTTATGCAGAGGCCGCAAAATGGGCAAAGATGGTCATGGACGATACGGATGCCAACCATAAGTTGAATCCTGATTACAGGCAGGTGTTTATCAACTATTCTGCTGATAAATACGATATAGGTGAAAGTATATGGGAGGTAGAATTTTGGGGAAATACACAGGCCGTGTATAGAGAAGCGGGACAGATCGGACATTATAACGGTATCCAATATAATGGTGGAACCAATGCAGATCCTAACCATGGGTTTTCTTATGGATTTTTAAATGCCACAGGTGTGCTGTGGGAAAGGTATCCGGAGGAAACCCGACCGAATTCTACCGATATCCGAAGAAATTGGGCAATAGCCTCATTTTCGTTGGCCGGTAATCCGGCAAGAGAAACAGCACGGGAACTCACACCTACTGGTATATATCAACGTGATTGCGGTAAATACAGACGTCTCTACGAAGAGGTCATGCCCAAAGAAAATGTATATACACCTATAAATTATCCTATTCTGCGTTTTTCGGATGTACTTTTGATGTTTGCTGAGGCAGAGACCCAAGCTACAGGAGCCATTAGTCAGGAAGCAATAGATGCCGTAAACATGGTCAGGAGTAGGGCCTATGGTAAAATGTTGTCGAGTAGATACGTGCAAGCTATTGAAGTCACCGTGCCGAGAGTGTCGGGAACATATACGGCTGCGACTACAAATATCACCATTTCCGGAGGTGGCGGACAAGATGCTACCGCTGCTGCGCTAATAGCCAGCAATGGAGTAGCAAATATCACGGTTACTTTTGAGGGAAGTGGCTATACCAGTGTGCCGACCGTTACCATAACCGGTGCGGGTACGGGAGCACAGGCGGTAGCTGTCTTGAACGATCCCAATATAGACTCTGATATACCGGCCTCTGACATTGCTTCTCCGGAAAAATTCTTGACCTTTATTCAGGACGAGCGTTCCCGTGAGCTTTGTTTGGAGTCCCTACGAAAAGGAGATCTGGTGAGATGGGGTAAATTGGTTGAAAACATGAAAATCGTAAGAGATCATATAGAAACGTCTTCATTGTCCAGTGCGCTAGACTATGCTGATTGGTCTTACAAGAATGTAAGTGCCCGAGATGTTGTATGGCCTATACCTTCTTACGAAATGGGGTTGAATTCGGGATTGGTACAAAATAAAGGGTGGTAAACTAATCAAAAGAATATTATGAAAACTATTAAAAACACTGTCATACTGTTGTGCGCCTGTTTTGGCGCGATAGGATGCAATAAGGTCGAGGTGGCTGTGCCGACTTTTGATGTCGAGGTGGAAACACTGACTTATAAAGTTGGTGATGCAGTGAACTTTACGTTCACAGGCGATGCCGATCAGATCACATTTTATTCGGGTGAGACGATGAAGGATTATGCCTATATAGATGGACGGGTCGATAAGGTTTTGGCATTAAATACATCTTTTTCTACGGCGATTCGATATGGGTTGGCCAATGGGCAGAAAGATCTGTTGTCCGTATGGGTCTCATCGGATTTTAGTGGTGACTATACTATCGAAGGTGTACATAGTGCAACCTGGAAAGATAATGTATCTAAAGATTTCACACTGGCTCCTCCGACGATGGACAACAATACCGCTGCGAACTTCATCCCTTCGGGCGTTTTGGATATTATGAGCGAAGCTGAGGAAGGTAAACCGTTGTATTTGGCTTTTAGGTATAAGAAAGATGCCGGGAAGGCACAACGGAACTGGTTTATGAGAAATATTGCTGTAAACGCTGTCACGGATCTGGGTAGTTTTTCGCTGTTTGACGCCTCTGGATTTACTTTGGTTTATGACAATAATTTTGAGACAGACACCGATAAGAACAGTGCGGTGACCTCTACCCAGATTACTTTGCGATCACCTAATCCTTTTGATCCGTTAGCAGTCGAAGTTTGGGCCATTTCGCCTCCGATCAGTACAGCAGAAACAGACTTAGGTCCGGATAAAGGTACTCCCATAAAGGGGTTTAGGGATCTTAAAATAGAGAATTATACCTATACTTACGAGGAAGCAGGTGAGTATACTGTAACATTTGTCGCCAGTAACTCGAATCTATATGGCGAGTCTAAAGTCGTCAAGCAACTAAAGATAACAGTAACTGAATAATATAAAACAATTAATACATAAAGATCATGAAAAACTATTTAAGCAAGATTTCACAACTGACGATGATTATCACATTTTTAATTTGTAATCACGTATACGGCCAACAAGACAAGACGACGCTATCGTTTGATACAAGTGTTCAATACGGTAAGCAGTCCAATAATCTCTCGGTGTTAGTCTCGTCAGATTTTAACGGAGATTACTCTCTGGAGTCCGTCAATGCAGCTACCTGGGAAGATGTCACGAAAAAGGTTAAGTTGGCGACCGATAAAGTACCGGTTGGATCAGGAAACATCGATTTATCTCAAAAAATGAAAGCCGGCAAACCACTGTATATTGCTTTTAAATATATTGGACAGGCTTCTGCAAAGCCCTCACAAAGAGGTTGGGGCGTATCTAATGTGACGTTGACCCAAAAGGGTGAAACTAAAACTGTGGCTATCGGAGACTTTACTATTGTTGATAACAAAGAAAACCATGAAGGTGCGACATGGATAAAAGGGAAAGATTTGATGCGATTTCGTTCGAATCAATCTGTTAAAGCATCCGAAAGCTGGGCTATCGCCAAGATCGTAGAGTAATGATCACGAAGAAAAATGCTCTACTCTGTCTGATGCTCCTGTACAGTCTGTGCACTGTCCATTCGAAAGAAAAGTACATTGGTGAAGAATACATTTTGTCGCCTGCCGTGTCTCAAGACTCCGTTACGGAAGTGACTAGGGAGGAAATGAAAAGGGCAATGGAAAGGGTTTATTTGGACAAGGGGCCTAAGCCAGATGCTACTCCTAAGCCCGTGATGGAGATTATCGAAAAAGTAAAACAGCCTGATCATGAGCGCTGGCATATCAAATATCTCGTGGATACTGATGAATATGCCTATGCCTATATCCTTCTCCCTTTGCATAGGAAGAAAGGTGAAAAACTGCCCCTGGTACTGTGTCCCCATCCTACTGCAGATACTGGAAAGGATAGGGTCGTGGGGATACATAAAGAGCCGGCAAAGGATGCTAAAGAGCAAGCAAAAAGAGAAAACAGGCAATATGCTTTACATTTGGTGAGAAGAGGTTTTGTAACTTTTGCACCCGACAGAGCTGCCTATGGCGAAAGAAGAAGAGAAGGAGGGTATGCCAATTATAAAAAAGAGATGGCCATTTGTCAACAGGAGTTATCAAAAAAATATCCGGGTTGGGGCCTCAGTGGTAAAAGTGTTTACGACTTAAAGAAAGCCCTGGATTTTCTGACGGATATTGAGTTTGTGGATGCATCCAACATCGCTATTATAGGACATTCTCTGGGAGCATGGGACGCTATATTACTGACTGCATTTGATGAAAGAGTGAAAGCAGCAGTTGTAAATTCGGGAGGAATGGTGAATTATAAGCCTGCCTTGTGGAAAGATCAAAACGCGCTACGGAACTATCTATCCAATGAAAATTATAAAGTAGGTCTGAATGTAGATGCAAACTTCTTTTTAAGGCTGGCAGCACCACGGGCAGTATTATATCAATATTCCTTGTTTGATAGTCTGAATAGAGGCAACCCACAATTATTGGAATGTTTCAGGGATCTGACAGAATATTATAAAAAGGTCAATAAAGCTAAAAAAGCAGATATAAACTACTATCTACATGGCTATGGCCATGATTTTACGGAAGAGTCCCGTGAGTTAGCTTACAAGTGGTTGGAAAAAAGACTTTTTGGCCAAAGTACACAAAAATAGAATGGTATTTTAATTCTGAAAGCATCATCGGTCTTTGGTGCTTTCAGAATTTTTTTTACTTCATCTTTGGGATTTGATAAAATAGTTTGTATCTTACGGGTACGTTTACGGTAGGGTTTTATAAGCTTATTTTATGATCAAACCCACCTATAGAATTTTTTATTTATAAATATATTAGATTATGAAAAGATCATTTTTTTTAGCAGGATTGCTGTTTATGCTTTCGATTACTATGGTAAGTGCCCAGCAGAAAAAAGCTGTTTTCTTACACAAGCAAGAAACTATGGACGCAATTGGTTTGGATCCAGAACAACAAACAAAAATTACAGCTTTAACCAAGAAATCATTTGCAGATATCAATAAGATACGCAAAGACACGGAGCTTTCTGATTCCGAAAAAAAGTCAAAAATCTCCAAGGTTTACAAAAAGAGACAACAAGACTATGAAGCTACATTGACGGCAGATCAACTCAAAAAATATAACGAGCTGAAGGAAGCTGCTAAAAATCAATAACACAAAAAAAAATTGATGATGGCTGAATTGAAAAACTTACAATATAAAATATGTTTTTCAATTCAGCCTTTTTTTAATACCTCTGTATAAATTAATGCGTTCGTCATTGTTTCAAAATTAAAGATAATAACATGAAGAAAAACGGTGTCTCCTCGTTAAAAACAAGTTTGGTAGCTCTTGTGCTGTACATCTCTCTTTCGACTGTACTCTATGGCCAAAGTAAGCAAGAAAGTGTAGATGATTCTTCGTTGGTCACTGTAGAACAGGATATTCGGTATGCTACAAAACCCGATTCTATAAACAATGATGTGTCATCAGACAGGTTGTTGGATATTTATCTACCCAAAGATAGCAAGCAAGCTAAACTGCCGGTATATGTGTATGTACATGGAGGAGGTTTTTCGGGAGGCGATAAAGCACAACACAAAGTTTTTTGTACGAAACTGGCGTCTCATGGAATTGCCGTAATCACGATCAACTACAGGTTGTATCTCAAGCATAATAAAATAAGTGGTGCGAGCTGTAGAGCAAATATGTCCAAAGGGCTACCCGCATCGGGGAAGTTTAATGCAGGATTGCATCGGGCCATAGCGATAGCCGGAGAAGACGCTGTTTTGGCTTTAAAGTGGATAAAAGACAACGCAAAGAAATATAAGTTTGATACGAAAGATGTCACCATTTCGGGTGGTTCGGCAGGTGCCATGACGGCCTTGTACACGGGTTTGTGCACCAAGTATTCAAAGATAAACGTGAAAAATATAGTCAACCTGTGGGGAGGTGTAGAGAATAACGAACAGATTGTTAATCCAAAAGTTCCCGTGCTTACGTTTCACGGTGATAAAGATGATCTGATATCTGTCGAATACGCACATTCACTGCACCGTTTTCTGGAACAAAAGGGCAATAGATATTCGAAACTGATCATTTTGGAAGGAATCGGACATGGAGGTCCGGCCTATAAGGAAGTTATAAATAATCAGATGGAAACAATCGTTGACTTTTTAAAAGGCAAATAGTGATATGAAGTCTAAAAATGTTATTCGGATTTTTCTTGTCATGCTGACGATAGGAAGCATCTGTTCATTTTTTATGTCGTTTACAGATGTTTCGGCAAGCCTCAACATGACAAAAAAGCAGTTTGACTAAAATTTAAACAGGATATAAAAACTGATCAAGCAATAAATATAGTATAGATGAAGTTATCCACGATTATATTTTCCACATTGTTCCTGTTTATATTACAGGTAAACAGGGTGGGCGCTAAAGATTATGCCGTAAGTTCGGCAAAGGAAATAGATGAATTGAACCTTGTAGCAGGAGATAGGGTACTACTAAAAAAAGGAGTATGGAAAGATCAATCGCTCGTTTTTAAAGGTATTGGCACAGCAGATAAGCCTATCATTTTTAAAGCCGAAAAAGCTGGTGAAACCATTATAAGTGGTCATTCTACATTGGTCATTGATGGAGAATTTTTGGTTGTAGACGGTTTGGTCTTCAGAGATGGTGAAGCCTTTAAGAAAAACGTGATTGCATTTTCCGAACAATCAAAAAATTGTCGATTGACAAATACGTCTATAACAGCGTATGACAATGCTGAAAAAAAGATGAGAAATAGCTGGATCGTGCTATATGGTGAGCGGAACAGGGTCGATCATTGCTATGTAAAGGGCAAAACAAATATAGGAACTACGGTGGGGGTCTACGTTGCCGATAAGCCTAACTACCATCGGATAGACCACAATTACTTTGATGGCAGGCCGCCCTATGGTGGCAATGGAGGAGAGATCATACGGGCAGGGGTAGACCGTACGTCTTTAATGGATTCATATACGACCATAGAAAATAATATTTTTGATAATTGTGACGGAGAGATAGAGATCGTATCCAATAAATCCACGCATAACACGATTCGGAATAATTTATTTTTCGAATGTTCGGGCATGTTGACTTTAAGACACGGTAACCATGCGACAGTTTATGGAAATATATTTATAGGCAATCAAAAGAAAAAATCAGGGGGAGTCAGGTTAATAGGTGAAAACCATAAGGTGTATAACAATTACTTTCATGGTTTGACAGGTAAAGGGCTGAATGCAACAATTACCTTTATGAATGCATGGGAAAATCCTCCTTTATGGGGATACTGGCAAGTGAAGAATGCAGAAGTCTATAATAATACCTTAATAGATTGTGAAGAACCGTTTGTCATAGGTTCCGGAAAAAACGAAAAAACATTTTTACCGTTATTAAACACTCGTGTTTTTAGGAATTACATCAGCAGTACCACACCCGTAGTTGTTTGGGAAGAAGTGTCTGCAAAAACAGCCGAAAATGTGAGATTTGAAGATAATCTATTGCGGGGAAAGACGGGAGAACAAGGCTTTACCGTCATATCCCAAAAATATCAAAAGGACAAATATAGCTTTATTTATCCTGACAAAGCCCATGCACAGATAGGTTTTCCTCCTTTGGCTGAAGAGCAGGTACGATTGCTTGAAGGTGAAGGCATTGGCCCAGAGTGGCAGCGCATAGATAAGAAATTTGTCATCAAAGAATAAGTCAACAGATAAATGTATTTGATTTAAGGAAAAGACTGAATGGGATGTATATAATCAACTGAACTTGAACTATGTTTACAAGAAGAAACGTACTGAAAACACTTGGAGCCACGGTATTGACAGCAGGGGGCTTTGCTCATTCCTCCTATGCTGCAGAAAAAGAGAATGTCGTTGCGGGCACAATGAGAATTTTTGCCAATGTAAATACACTGGTCTCCGAAAAGAAACTTAAAAAAGGTGATATTGTTAAGGTATTAGGGTACCATCAAGCCGATGATGGAGGTCATGCAGAATATCTGATCAATGATCAACAGGATCAATCTCAGACAGGTATAGCTCTTCAGAATGGTTTGTTTGCCACATTGATCAATGTATCTGTGGTCAATTATAAAATGTTTGGGACAGTATCTGATGGTGTACATGATGATGGGATTGAGATAAAAAAAGCACATCAATACGCCAATGCTCACGATCTTCCTGTATTTAATTATACAGGGGAATTTTGGTTAAAAGAAACCAATGGGATACAGATTTTTTATAATGTGGAATGGGGCAATTCTATTTTTCATATAGATGAACAATTCAATACCCCAAAAGCTTACAAATTTGTTGTAGCAAGTAAAAAGCAAAAAGTAAAACACACGTTCTCCGCGCAGGAGAAGGCTAATATTTTGAATAAATTTAAGCCTGGTGTAAGTGTGATAGAAGAATTTTCGCCTTTTTCGGGACATTTGATGTATATAGAGGATACGAATGACAAAATCGGATTCAGAGCTGGGGCCAGATTTGTCGGTCAGTCTTGGTCCAGACAAGAATTTGTATATATAGAAGAGCATGGAAAGGTATTGGGAGAAGTGGCCTATACATTCAAAGATTTCTCCACTATAGAGATCATTCCTGTGGATGATACCTATTTGACCATTAATGGTGGTTGTTTTTGTCTTTCGGGCGATAGCCACGGAAAAGGCTACACCAAAAATGGCTTTGGGATTCTACGGTCAAGGACGTACATCAGTAATCAGGTCGTTAGGCTGGAAGCAGGCAAGAAGGATATTGCACCCAATGCAAGAACCGGTTTTTATAATTTCAGTAAAGTATACGAAGTTAAATTAGAAAATATTCGTCTCATCCCATATGAACAGGATAGGGAAGGAACCGCAAACGATGTTCCGGCAGGTACGTATGGTATATCGGGTGGAAGGATTCTGAATGCGACTTTTAAGAATGTCACTGCGGAGGGGAGTGCCGTACATTGGGGAGTTTTTGGTACCAATATGAACAAAAACTTTAAAATAGACGGTTGCCACCTCAATAGGGTAGACGTTCATTTTCATTGCTGGAATTTGTCGATATTGAATTCAAAAATCGGTTATAGAGGTATTTCTATTACGGGAGGAGGGGATCTCATTATTCAGAACACAACTTGCGAACACCGCTCTTTTATAAATTTTAGAAGAGATTTTGGGTCTAAGTGGGATGGAGATATCAAGATTTCCAATTGTAAATTCATTCCGGCAGAAAGTGCCGCTAACCATATTTTGGATTTTAGTCCAGCAAATTTTGATTATAAGTATCCGATAGTATTTGGTAGGTCTATTGCTATCGAAAATATGGTCATAGACTGCACCAATAGTAAATCTAAGGGATCTCTTTATTTGATGAACCTCAGTCCGTTTTCAGAAATGAAACATGGGGAGAGGATTATATTTCCGAAAGATGTCCAATTCAGAAATATCATTGTACACGGTGAAAATAGGGGTGTCCGTATCGTGACACTCTACGATCCGAAAGGATATTACGTTGATGCAAAGGGAAGCTATGATGCGATAGAATTGAGGGCTAATAGTAAAATATTGGTTGATAATGTAGCCTTGGAAGATCTTTCGCAAGTGGGATCCGACGAAAAAAATAATCATTTCCTCGTGAAAAATGGCAGCGAAGATGTAAAAGATGCAAATTCCCTATTCTTACAATTGGAGATCGTAAACTGTCCTCCCGTGAAAATAGATATTTCGGGAGTTCCTGCAAGGGTAATCATCCGCAATTCCAATCTGTCGGCGTTGAAGAGTAAAAAATTTGGAACGATGAAGGGAGAAATTTACTTGTTGGAAAGTAAAATTCTACCAGAGGTGAACGCTGAACAAGAAATAGCGTTGGAGCTAGATACCACATTGGCGACTGTTTTTTCCAACTGTACGATCTATTCCCCTAAAGTCGCGGGTGAATTTGCTCCTTCTTTATTAAACCGTTATGATTTCATGAAGATCAATGAAAAGCTAAAATT
Source organism: Parapedobacter sp. SGR-10 (assembly GCF_011030405.1). Classification (GTDB taxonomy): domain Bacteria; phylum Bacteroidota; class Bacteroidia; order Sphingobacteriales; family Sphingobacteriaceae; genus Sphingobacterium. The sequence goes on along the minus strand of NZ_JAAJTJ010000028.1, from coordinate 7,100 downwards.
CAACCATTCCAACACTATGCTTGGAAAAGATATACTAAACGCGCTGAAATCAAAAGGTGAAAAGTTGAATCCGAAATTTATTGGTATGTTAAAATCACGCTCTGATCTGGAAGATTAGTTTGTGGTATTGCGTATCGAAAAGAGTCCTTATATTTCAGGTAGATAGGGGTTGCCTAAAAACAAAAACAGGGATTGAAAAATCCCTGTTTTAGTACCCAGCGCCGGAGTCGAACCGGCACATCCGAAGATATTGGTGTTTGAGACCAACGCGTCTACCAATTCCGCCAGCTGGGCAAGCTGCTTTGTTGTTTGACGATGCAAATATAAGTCTTCTCGCAGTGAATGCAAAAATAATTTTATATGTTTTGGTAAAGTAGCTGATTATTAAATCAAAAAAGTTTAAAAATGACAAAAGCCAATCGAAAAGATTGGCTTTTGTGTATGTATTATGATGAGTACGAGGCTAGTGGGAGCTAAGCTGTTTTTTCTTTTCCTCATCGAAAGAAGCTTCCAATTCGGCCAATTTTTTCTTACCATAGCTCAGGCGTGTAATGATCACGAACAGAACAGGTACAATAAATATTGCCAGGAATGTGGCTGCGGTCATTCCTCCGAATACAGTCCATCCGATCGTCTGCCTCGATACGGCACCGGCCCCTGTAGAAATCATCAGTGGGATGATCCCAAGGATAAAGGCCAGGGAAGTCATGATGATCGGACGCAGACGGAGCTTGACAGCTTCCAAGGTGGCTTCCAGTAAATTCATACCAATATCGACACGCTCCTTCGCAAACTCCACGATTAGAATCGCATTTTTTGCAGCAAGCCCAATGATCGTGACCAATCCGATCTGTGCATAGATGTTGTTGTCAAGCTTTGGAAGCAACATCAAGGCCAGAATGGCCCCAAATACACCTAGTGGTACCGATAGTAGTATCGAGAATGGAACCGACCAACTCTCGTATAAGGCTGCTAAGAGCAGAAATACAAACAGAATACATAAGGCAAATATTTGTATGGTTTTGGAACCCGATTGCTTTTCTTGTAGGGATAGGCCGGAAAATTGATAATCGAATCCTGCCGGCAAGGTTTCTGCGGCGACTTCTTCCAGCGCCCGCAGTGCGTCTCCTGAACTGTATCCCGATGCAGAGCTTCCGGATACTTCAATACTTCTAAAGATATTGTAGTGGTTGATGATAGAAGGCATCGTGACCAACTCGTAATTGACCAGTGTACCCATCGGCACAGGCTGTCCCTGTACATTGTTTACATAGAGTTTGGTGATGTCTTCTATATTCATCCGGTAACCCATGTCCGCTTGCGTCACGACACGGAAATTTCGGCCGTATTTGGTGAAGTCATTGACATAGCTACTTCCTAGATAAGCGGATATTGTAGAGTAGATGCTCGATACCGGAACTCCCATTCTCTTTGCCTGCTCACGGTTTACGTGCAGTTTGTAGTTTGGCGAATTGGAGTTGAAGAGCGTATAAGCCATCCCGATTTCGGGACGTTGGTTTGCTGCGGCTAAAAATTTGCCTACCGTGGCTTCGAATTGCTTGATATCAATCGTTTGTAAATCCTGTACAAGTAAAGAAAAGCCTCCGGAAGATCCTAATCCCGGAATGGCAGGGGGAGTTACGGCAAGTATCCGAGCTTTGGGATATTGTGCATATTTGCCCATAATAGCTCCTGTAATCTGACTAGCTGTACGCTTTCTTTCTTTCCAGGGCTTTAAGGAAACGAATAAGGTAGCGCCATTGGGTTTGAACGATCGGTTTAGGATATTGATACCCGAAATGCTCGTGACATATTTTATCTCCGGAAAATCACGGCGGACCTCATCCTCCAGCTCTTGCAATACTTCGTTGGTACGTGAGGCGGAGGCTCCTTCAGGCAAGGTGACCCCTGCAAAGAACATTCCGCCGTCCTCGGTGGGAATAAAACCTGTCGGCTTAGTCTTGAACATCCAGCCCGTACCGATGAAAATACAAAGCAGGATGACCAATACCAGGGGAGTGGCTTTGATGGCTTTTTTTACACCTCTGGAATAGTTGTTGGTTACTTTCTCAAACCAAAGATTGAATTTATAGAAAAGCTTGTTTAGCCCTTTGGATTCTTGGGTAACAGCTGTTGGTTTTAACAGAAGCGAACAAAGTGCCGGAGTGAGTGATAAGGCTATGAAGGCTGACAATAATACCGATACTGCAATGGTAATGGCAAACTGTTGGTACAATTTACCTACCATGCCGGGGATGAATCCTACGGGAACAAATACAGCTGCCAGGATCAACCCGATGGCAATCACAGGAGCAGTAATGTCCTTCATCGCACGTATGGTCGCCTCTTTTGCACTTAGCTTATTGTGATCGATATAATGCTGTACGGCCTCCACCACGACAATAGCATCATCCACGACGATACCAATAGCGAGTACAAAAGCCAGCATAGTCAGGTTGTTGATCGAGAAACCGAATAGCGTGAAGAAAATAAAGGTACCAATGATCGAAACCGGGATTGCCAATACGGGTATCAAGGTGGCCCGCCAACTTTGGAGGAAGAAGAATACCACTAATGTCACAAGGACAAGTGCTTCAATTAGGGTCGTGATCACGGAATTAATGGATGCTTTGACGACAGAGACGGTCTCATAACCGACTACATAGTCTACATCTTCCGGAAAAGATTCTTTGAGTTTATCCAACGCGGCATAAATCCCCTCGGCTGTTTCGACAGCATTTCCTCCCGGCGTTTGATTGATCATCATTCCGGTAGATGTCATTCCGTTCACTTTGGTCGATGTACCATAGTTGAATTGTCCCAGTTCGACTCTCGCCACATCTTTCAACAGAACAATAGATCCATCCTGATTTGTTTTTACGACGATATTTTCAAAGTCTTCGACTTCGGATAGATCTGAGTCGGTGATGACGGGGTATTCGAATACCGTCGTGGATTCTTGCGGATTACCGCCTACACTACCACCCGGAATGCGTATGTTTTGTTCGTTGATCGCAGCAGATATGTCTGCCGGTGTCATATTTAGATTGGCCAGTTTATTGGCATCTAGCCACACACGCATGGAGAAAGGCTGTCCAAAGGAATTGACATCACCGACACCTTTGACACGCATCAAGGCATCCCTTACGTAGAGGTTGGCATAGTTGGCCAGGAATTTATTATCTCTCGTCCCTTTCGGTGAAACCAATGAGACCAACATCAGTACATCTGTGTTGGCTTTGCGCGTGGTCACACCCAATCGACGTACGGTCTCTGGTAAAGAGGGCTCCGCAATGCCTACACGGTTTTGCACATCCAGTGTGGCTATATCAATATCCGTTCCTACTTCAAATGTAACCGTAATTTGTGCCTGCCCATTTGAAGTACTGTTGGATGACATATAGATCATACCCGGTGTACCGTTGATCTGGCTCTCTATCGGCGTAGTCACGGTCTGCTCGACTGTCTGTGCATCGGCTCCCGTATAGTTGGCTGTTACCGTAACAGTAGGAGGGGCGATGGATGGGTATTGACTGATCGGCAGCGTCGTGATGGCGATCAATCCGATAATGGTAATCAGAATGGAGATCACTATGGCTGTGACAGGTCTTTTTATAAATACTTCTGAAATCATTGTTGTCTAATTAGCGTTCTGCAAATATTATTGTTGGTTCGGCACATTATTTTCAGTGACTTTAGAGCCTGGTCGTAAAGTGGTGGTACCGTCTACCACGATTTTTTGTCCGACTTCAAGGCCAGATGTGACGACGATTTTATCGTCGATCTTTTGTCCTAAGGAAATCTGTTTGAGTTCTACTTTACTGCTATCATTGACTGTGTATACGTTGAATGTGCCCAATTGCTCAAAGACTGCCTTGTATGGAATGATCAGTTGCTCTTCTTTCGATTTGCTTTCTACGTTTAGTGTGGCATTCATGCCTGCACGTAGTATGTTTGAACCGTTTGAAAACGAGGCTCTTACTTTTATCGTTCCGGTCTGGCTGTCCACCGCACGATCTATTGTACTGATCCGCCCGGTTTCTTCAAATCGACTACCATCGGGCAAGGTAACATATATCTGTGTGTTAGCATTTCCATTTTGTAGTTTGCTGAATTCGGATATATCCCGTTCATTGATTTGGAATTCTACTGCAATAGGGTTGGTAGAGCTGATTGTGTTCAACAATGTAGAGCCTGCACTGACCAATGCTCCATTGCGCACTTGGGAAATACCTATGTTGCCGGAGAAGGGAGCCACAATAACCGAACGTTGTAGATTGGTCTGTGCGGTCGTTAATGCGGCTTCGGCTGCTTGAACCTGAGCTTTTTGGTTGCTGACGTCCGTCGTAGCATAGTCTAGGGTTTGTTTGGCTATCGCATCTTTCTCTGCGAGGCTTTGGTAGCGTTGTAAATCTTTCTGTACACGATCGAGATTGGCCTTGGCGATCTCCAGATTAGCTTTGGCCTGGTCCACAGCAGCTTGATAGCGTGTGCGGTCTATTTCGTAAAGCCGTTGGCCTTTGTTGACGTATGCACCATCATTGACATATATATTGGTAATGTATCCGGTCACCTCTGCACGGATTTCGGTTTCTTGCAAAGGCACGACATTTGCCGGATAGCTCTTGACGCCAGAGACAATTTCTTTGTCCACCATAGCTGTGGATACAGGTACAGCTATTTCGCCTTGAGGATTGTTTCCGGCTTGTTGTTTGTTGTTCTCGTTGCCACCGCAGGATTGTATGAATAATGCGGTGCTGATAAGAAAAGTTGAAAGTATGTGATTTTTATTCATCTTTATGTGTGTTCGTAGTGTTCAGTTAAGGTTAATTGTTCGTGGATATTGTGCCTAAGGCTTTCTGGATGTCCAATTTACTTGCTAGTAGGGCATATAATGCATTGAGATAGTTGAGTTGTGCTGTTTTTAAGTTCGTTTCGGCTGTCATCAGATCCAAATAGGTTTTTACACCTGCATCATATTGAAGCTTGATCGTATTATAGACCTCTTCGGACAATTCGATGTTTTCTTTGGCGTTTCGCCAATCGTTCATGTTTGCTCGATATGATGCCATAGCCGAAGAATATTCCGTGCTGATCTGATTCTCCAAGTTTTGAAGATCGAGTTGCAGACGCTCTTCCTGTAGTTCAGACTTTTTGATCTCCTGGATTCGTTTTGTCCCTTGAAAAATAGGGAGGTTGAGACTCAATCCTACTGTTGAAGCAGGAAAATTGTCTGAATATATATCCGCAAATGTGTTGTTTCTATAATTCATCGAATAGTTGGCATAAGCACCTATACGGGGCATAAAAGTCCATTTTTGGTACTGTGTATTCAGTTTTTGGATTTCCTGTAGGGTTTGGAGCTGTTTGAATTCCACACGATTAGCGATCTGTAGCAACTCTGTCGTGTCCAAGAGTATAGAGGATTCCATATTCTGGTCAACGAAAGAGAGGGTAATGGATTGTCCGGAAGGGATTGCCAAAAGCATTTTCAGGTAATCGTATTTATATTTACGCAATTCCTGGGCTGATTTCAGCTCGGCTTTGGCATTGTTCAAGGATATTTGTGCTCTTTTGTAATCGGTCTTGTCGACAAGTCCTACTTCATATCGAGCAGAGGCTTCGGCATGTTGTCTCTCTAACCGAGCAATATTTTCCAAAATAATCTTGATCTGCTCTTCGCTGGTCAAGATGTCATAGTAGGCTTTGCTGACACTGACGACCGTGTTTATTTTGGTATTTTCCAGATTGAGTTCGTTTGTTTGGCGGACGAATTTTGCCGCTTTTGAAGCCTGGAAGAGCTCGGGGCTGATCAATGCTTGATTAGCTTCAAAAGTCAACGCACTGTTATTGCGCTGTCCCATAGTAACGTTGTTTCCATTAAAGTTAGTGGTCGGCATCTGGATGTAATGGCTTAGGCTACCGGTAGCACTGATCTGTGGAAACCATCCGGATAGGGCAGAAGCAATTTCCCGCTCTCCGATCTCCTGATCGATCTGTGCCTGTTTGAGCTCGATCTTATTGCTCAAAGCATAATTGATCAAGTCATCCAATGTCGCATTATTCAGGGATGCCGCTTGTTGTCCGATAGCTATCGAATAGCCGGAAACTGCAAAAAAAAGAAGGATTAGTTTGCGCTTAAAATTAAAGTTCATGTTCGTGTTGTTGTTTTATGCCGTTCCAAATGATTTCGATCAGATCGTCCAGGTGTTTTTCGTTGAATTGTATTTTTCCATAGAGCACAGATTTAGAAAAGGATACGGCTACCCCGATGTAGGCTGATGATAATATACATACATCCAGTTTTTTCAAGATATTCTTTTCCATACCTTGTAGGAGGAAAGCAATGACTTTGTTTTCTTCATAGGGACCATCTCCATCACAGGTTTTGTCTTTGACCATCTCAAAAAACGGAGAATTATAAAATTGCTCCATAAAGCTGAACTTATCCGTATTGTGCTGATAGAATGAACAAAAGCGTTTGAAAACAATGAAAAATTGCTCTTTGTAGCTTAAACTTTTGTCCATATCATCAAAAATATACCGATGTATTTCCCGCTTGCAATAGTCGTATAGCTGCAGTATCAGTTCTTCTTTGGATGGAAAATAATGATATATGGTCCCAATGGCGACATCCGAAGATTTTGCAATCTGGCTCATGGGCGTGCCATGAAACCCGTGCTCTTGGATCAGGAGCAATGTGTGTTTGAAAATACACTCGATCTTATCTGTCAATTGAACGTTCATTTGGTTGCAAAAATACCAATTCGAACGATCCTTTCGTGTCAAATTATTGTTATACTTTTCTGACTAATTAAAAAATGATAATAAAGGCTTTTAGTATCAACAAAAGGATATAAAAATGAAGTGTGTTAAATAATTGTTAAGTTTTTAGAAAACTCTTGACAAGTGTACTTTCTACACTTATCTTTGTGGTATCATAATTTAGGTTTATAATTGGTTAGTAAAGGTTTTCATTCTCCCCGTTTGAAAACCTTTTTTTATTGGATACGCTGTTCTTAAAATATTCCTTTTGTAATACAGGTTCTGCAGTTTGAATGTCTTTTTTTTAACTATGGCTTGGAATCACTATATTTATA
>NZ_JAAJTJ010000027.1 GCF_011030405.1 Parapedobacter sp. SGR-10 | reverse complement strand
TCTTTAAAAGTAATCCCGTAACTTGCAACGCTTCTTCATTGGTCTTTGTCAGCACACAGGTTGTTCCCGAAAGTCCGGTTGTCAGCATGTCTTGTACAAGTGGATTGATGAGGTTTCCACTTTGATAACGTACAATCTTTATTTGTCCATTGTCGTTTTGCTTTGCAATGATTGGTGTTTGCTTTAGTCGGTAAGCAATTCGTTTTACAAACTGATTGGAGAAGTCAACAAGATTGCTTTTGCTTCGGTAATTCTCTATTAATTCGTGTTTCACTGCACTATTTTCCCGAATGAATTGCTCCAAATATTTTGAGCTCGCACCTCTAAATTCATAAATATTTTGGTCGTCATCGCCAACCGCAATTACGCGCATTTCTTCGTTTTGTTCCATTAAAGCACTTATTAGACCAAACTCGTCTTTGTCCATGTCTTGTGCTTCATCAATGACCAAAACGGTTTTTGTTATTCGGCTTGCTTCGACTTCGTTATTCTTTATTTTTTCAATCGTCTTTCTTAGGATTTCGCCTGATTTTTCCAAACTACCGACTTTACCCAACAAATCAAAACAATAAGAGTGGAATGTTTTTATTTCAATATAGTTTGCCGCATTTCCAATCAGTTTAAGCAATCGTTTTTTAAATTCGGTTGCTGCTGCTCTTGAAAATGTAATCATCAGCAACTGTTCGTGTTTCACATCTTCCATCAGAAGCAACGAAGCCAATTTGTGAACCAGAACTCTTGTTTTTCCACTTCCCGGACCTGCCGCAACAACAATGTGTTTTGTCTCGTTGTCGTTGATGATTTTTAATTGCGTTGGTGAAAGCTCTCCAAAAAGCTGTTTGAATTTGGTAGGTGTGATATTTCGCTTTATTTCATTTTGACGACTGCCTTTGAAATATTTGTTGAGGAATGAAGAATAGTTTAGCTGAAAATAATCTTCCACAAATTGCAAAGCACTTTTGTAGTCATCAATCATTTTCTTGGCGTATTCGCCAACAATATGAATTTGTTGAACTTTATTTTCGTAAAACTGATGTAGTTTTTGATAATCGTCTTTTGTGTATCTTTTTTTGTTGTCTTGTTCTGTCCGTTCAATGGTCAAACGGTTATACACAACAAGAAAACCACCCTCAATTTTTATCGCTTCAATTCTTGACAAGTAAAAGAGCGTGTCTTCGATGTCGTCAATGCTAATGTCCATTTTGAACAGTCCGGCACTCGCTTCATAAGCATCTTTCAACTCGTGAACAGAAAATTCAACCAAAACTTCTTCTTTTCCTGTATCATCTTCCGATGTGTTTTCATTACTTTTTTCATAGAGAAACTCCACGATGAATTTTGCTAAAACGTGTCGTTTCTCTAATTTATCTTTCAATAATTCTTTCGGGTGTAATGAAAGAACAGCAACGTGGTTTTTTGATTCTAAACTTTGCCGTTTTATCCAATTTTTAATTGCCCAAAAATTGAAGATAGTTTTAATTTTGTTGGTGCTTATCTCGCCAAGGCCTCTTTCTTCCGCTTGTTCGTTCAGTTCTTTTATATGAAATACTTTTTCCTGTTCTTCCAAAAATGGAAGCAAAAAATTTTCGATTTTACTGAATATATCAACAATATTGAGCGAGCGATTTTTATTTTCTCCTTTTTTGATAAATGCGGTCAAATCTTTTGCATCGGCTAAAATCTTCTCTTCACGAAGAAGATTGACAACATTTATCACTTCTTCTCTTACAATTCCCAAATGGTCGCAGATATAATCAACTCTTGATTCTGCTGTTTCTTCGCTTGATTGTTTTCTGCTTTTGCTTGAAAAAAGTTTCTTGATAATCCGAACTCCCTGTTCTTTCTGTTTTTCTTCAAACCTTTCCGAAGCATTGATTTTATCAATGGCTTCCTGTACATTTTTGGAAAGAATACTGTTTGCAAACACTCTCGGCATATTTTGCCCTCGCTTCAAATATCCTGCCTCCTCCAATGCGGCAACGGCAGTCGTTACTCTTGTTTCAATGTCAACAACATTGTCGTCCCAGCCTGCTTTTCTCGCAATCTCCAAAGCAGAGTTTGAAACTGTCGAACGAAATCGTGTGATGTCTTTTATCGCTTTCCAAACCTGCTGAATTTCTTTGATGGAGAGCTTGGTTTGATTTAAAAGAATGAAATGCTTGCTTAAATCTTCTTCATTGAATAATACAAAACAATCAGCCGTAATTTTTTCATCTCGTCCTGCCCTGCCTGCTTCTTGAACGTAATTTTCGAGCGAATCGGAAATCTCATAATGAATGACCATTCCGACATCTTTTTTGTCAACGCCCATTCCGAAAGCCGAAGTAGCTACCATTATTTGAGTTTCTCCGTTGATAAACGAATCCTGATTTTCAGATTTTTCCTGCTTGTCCATTTTCCCGTGATACGGTTTTGCACTAAAACCATCCTCCTTGAGCCTTTCCGCAAGTTTGTATGCTTTCTGTGTTCTTGAAACATAAATAATAGTCGGGCAGTTTTTTACTTCGATCAAATCCCGAACGGCTTGATATTTTTGTTCTTCGTCGCCTTTTTCAAAAACGTTGTATTGTAGGTTTGTTCTTGATGCTTTTGAGGTGAACAGTTCAAGGTCAAGCGAAAGTTTTTCTCTGAAATAATCCCGTATGTCTTCTATCACTTTTTGCTTTGCCGTTGCCGTGAAACACGAAACAGGGATACCGTCTTCCAGATTTTTCTTTTCCTGAATGGATTTGATGAAATCGCCGATGTACAAATAATCAACTCTAAAATCTTGTCCCCACGATGAAAAACAGTGTGCCTCATCAATGACAAAACGGACAATTTTCCGTCCTAAAATCAATCTTTCTATGGTTTTTGACCGCAGTAATTCGGGCGATATGTAGAGCATAGAAGCCGAACCGTCTTCAACCCTTTCAAAAGATTTTGCTCTTTCAATCGGGTCAAGCAACCCGTTTATGGTTACTGCATCCGTAATGCCGATTTTTTCGAGATTGTCAACCTGATCTTTCATGAGCGATTGCAAAGGGGAAATAACGACTGTCAATCCCTTTGCGTTTTCTCCGCTCATCAAAGCAGGCACTTGAAACGTAATGGATTTGCCGCCACCGGTGGGGAAAACGGCAAGAATTGATTTGTTGTCAATGGCAGCCTTAACCGCTTTTTCCTGCAACGGTTCACCCCCGTAGCTTCGGTATGAATCGAAACCAAAAAATCTCTTAAGTCCTTTGTGTGCGTCTAATGCCTGATTACAGTATTCACAGCCGCTTATACAAGGTTTGTTGCGTAAACGCAACATAATTTGTTCCACTCCGGGATAATTTTTCAACACCCAAGGCGGTGTAATGGAGTAGCGGTCGTTAGCGTTAATCAGCGACAGGCAATAGGCTAATTCAACCGGGTGTTCTGTGATGATTTTTGCAAGGTCTATGTTTTCACATATTTTATTGTTGAATTTATTGTGAATCAACCTTTCACGACTTGTATGAACTCCCGTAAAACCTATGAATCTGAAAAAAGCGGAAAATTCCTTTTGGTCGTTTAAAAGCAAATAGAAAATTTGTTTCAGTGTTTCATCCGTTCGTTTGAAAGCCGAAATTTCATCATAAAATAAATCTTTTGCTTTGATAGAATCATTCAGCGGATTATTGGTGTCTTCCGATTGTAGCTTATCGTCTTTGAGTAAGGAATGATATGGATTAGTTGGGAAGAGTAATGGCGAAAGAAATAGGGTGTCAATAATGCTTGTAGCGTTTATTCCTATGTCATTGAGTGCTTTGCCAATGTATTTTATATCGTGATTGAAAATATTGTGCCCACAAATAAATTGCGTTCCGTTGAGAAACTGTATAAACTCGGCTACCGAAGTTTTATGGAATGAAGCCCCGTTATCCTTGATACTTCCAATGTCAAGGATTTTTCCGTTCTTAGGTTCAATCTCCGTATCAATGAACGCAATGGAGTGGTCAATATGTCGGTGTTGCCCTGTCAATGCTCAATTATTCAAAGTTTATTGTTGGTTCATCCATTTTTGCGGTTAAATGCTTCTTAGCCGTATGGTAAGCTAACCCAAACTTAGATAAAATGCTTCGCATTCACGAATACCTGTAGAAAAAAATCAGGAGTAATTTTTTTTATATGCGATATAGCCGAGCTTAATAAGAAAGTCATACGAAAGGATTTACTTCGTAGAGCTCACTTCGTTCGGTTTCCTGCGGAGAGCACTTCATAGTTCGTGCGATAGCATGGATCAGCGGATAGGTTTGTACGTTAGCTAGTCTGGGTTTTATTTTCCTTTATTCAGAAAATTGGAGATTTGTTTTCCAATTTCTTCTATAGTCAGCAGTATTGCTTGGTTTTTTATGCGATTTGTAGTTTCGTTTTCGTTCAAGTCACTATCTTTTTTCTTAAATTATTTGAAAGGTTATACTACCCATCCAATATTGTTTGAATATTCTCTTCGGAAATTGTAGAACTTTTGTCTTCAAATAAGGATTTTGTAAGAGGAGGTTCGTAATCTATTCCCCTTAATCCATAAGCAGTTACTCCATATTCTGAATTAGAGGCGTTTATTTGTCTTGGTGTCGTACATGAGACAAATACAATTGCACTCAAAATTATAAGGCTTAATTTTTTCATCTCCGGTTTCTTACGTTTGTTGATATAAATAACATCACCTCCCAAACGATGGAACCTGCCCGCTGCTTGGAATCATGAAGCCTGTCATACTCTCCCCACGGATGTTCTTAAAATCTACATCTGAACGAAAGGAAGTCGCTTGCATATTGCCTCGGGAATCTGTAAATTGCATTTCTATAGGTACAGAATTATAATACTCCTTTTTCTTTTCATCGTAAAACAGCTCTTCGGTCTTGATCACCGAACCGTCTGCCATATTGATCACGACATTTTTTCGAAATTCGGTAATCCCTTCTATGCTTCTTTGTACACCGTAGTCCGATTTTATCCGTTGCGTTTCTTTTCCGTCGTTATCAAAGAAAATAATCTGTAACCCCTTTTGAAACTCATAATTGCCTGTGCTATCATGATATATCCGTAATTCGGGGCCGGTCAGTTCGGCCTTGACCACAGCTGAGTCACTGTATATGATTTTAACATCGATCGATATATCGACAGCTTCTTCTTTTTGGATATTTTCGATATCGTCAATGTCCTTCATATCATTCTCACAGCTACATAGCGACAATACCCCTATTAAAAAAGGTATTAATAGGGGTATTGCATGCGTGATATGTCGTGCGAGGATCATATTCCTTAATCTAAACTTCTTCTTCGGAACCACAGATCGTTGATGGTAAATCCAAGGTTAATATTGATATACCGTTCGCGGATGAGGTTGTCGTTTAATGTGCCCTGTTGGCCAAACTCAGCAGAAATATTGATTCTGGAAAATGTATTTCCAAAGTTTGTTTCCGGTAGAGGGAGGCCTAATCCGACCGTAATGGCCATATCGTTGATGTCGCGATTATTGAAACGTATCGGCGTATTGTTGTATCTGAATCCCAGTCTATAGTCTACGATATTCCAATAGCGGAAGGAGGTGACGTCGGGCTTGAACTGTCCGCCGATGGCTATGCCGTAGCTTTTTCCGAGCTTAGGTTCTCCCTGCCGCGTCTGAAAATAGGTCCAATCCGCATACTTGAAGTCAGCTCCTACCATCCAGCTGTAGCCTTTGGATAGTGTGAAGCCTACATTGTGCTTCAAAGGTAGATTGATATCCCGTTTGGGATACGTCTGAGAGAATACGGTGTCCAAGGCGATATTCTGAAAGTCGGGGTCCAGTGAACCTTCCGTGCGGGATACAGTGACGGTGCTTGTGTTGGACACGACATTATTCAATGTGCCCGAATAGCCTAACGTTAGGTTCATTTTGCTACCCAAGGACGTAGAATACTGCGCTCCATAGTCCAAGACCAGCCCTCTTATGAGCCTGGATTCTTCGCGTCTCATATTGTATGCCTCAAGTGTATAGGGAAAGGAGACGGCATATATGTCGGACAGACTGCCAAATAACAAACCTGCATTGGCTCCAATGCTGAATCCTTTGATTGGGCTCAGCCCATACCCGACAAAAGCCTTGTTTAGTCCACCCTCTCCGTTGGAAGTCTTCTTGTATTGGATGTTCTCTAGTGTGATGTTTTGTGAAGAATTGTATCCTACATCAGAGAAAGGCATCAAGCCTACGGCTACCCCACCTGCTTTTTGTCCGAGGGGAATGCCAATAGCGATGTGTGAAAAGGCAAAATCAGCCATGTGGTTTGTTGTAGAGCCTTTACCCAGTTGGGTCATGTTGCCGTAGAGGCCTGCTTCCAATATCGTACGGCTGAATGCCGAATAGCTGGCGGGATTTGCCGGATTAAAGGTAGCTAAGCCGGATTGGTACCTCAATCCTGTCGAAATACCACCCATTGCCCTGTTTTGGGGTACTAGATCTTCGCGTATTTGTCCCAAGCCAAATTGTGAATATGGAGAGTGTGAGGAAGTCGTCTGAGCATGCGATTGTACTGACCAGGCAATCAAGCATACTCCCAATAATATATTAAGTGGCTCTAGGGTAAATATTTTATGCATATAATCTTAATTCAGCTACCAAAAGTAAACTTATCTGAGTTGGCAAAGTATAAATCTATTTGTATTGATTTTTTGCTTTTTTCGGTACAAAGCTATCCATTTTTTAAGTATTCCGTAGGTTCATTTTGTTAAAAAAGGTTAAGGTTTTGATTTTTAGTTGTTTATGGGATGTTTTTGGAAAATTAATCCTTTGTTTTAAAGTAGTTGGGTATTAAAAGGCCCTGTCCGACAATCGGACAGGGCAGAATAAACCACTATATAAAAGAACCTTTTTAATTCAAAGCATTGATCAGGCTGACCAGGTTGTTTTTGGTCGTCGTATTGAGATCATTTTCGCTGATCGCTACCGTCGAGCCGGCTGCGACAGTGACCTGTTTGATTGCGTAGATGATCTGTCCATTGCTTTCCGACGTGAAGATCACGTGTACTGTCAGACCGACGGGAACAAAACCGTAATGCTCGGTGAAAAACTTGCCTTCGGTGTCGTATGTATCCAACTGAGCTAATGTATAAGGACTATCCTCGTAAGCTAAAAATACGCCTGCATTAGTATGATTGTATCCGTTGGGTACAGTAACCTTGATTTGGGTTTTGGGGCCGCTATAACTCATAAAGCGATCCACATTTGCCCAACCGAATTCTTGACCGAAAATATCGTAAGAGGTATTCTCTTCATTCGGATTCAGCGGACGTTCCTGTCCTTCTCCCCCTTTGTCTTCTTCCCATGCCAGGTCACCGTTTGCATCGATTTTGCCTTTCCACAAGGTCATACCGGGATCTAATCCGCCTGTGTTGGTTGCAGGTACCTCCAGCGTGAAGTAGCAACCGGAAGATAAGGTTTCATTACCCTGTTTTACTTCGATATTAAACTGACCACCGGTCACCAGGGGTTCTTTCTTGCCTTCATCATTGATTCCCATCAGCGGTTTGTTGGTCGCCACCATGTTCCCACGGTCGTATATTTCGACAAATGACAGTGTGACATCTCCCGAAACAGTATTACCCGCCTGATCTTCCAGACAATTGCCCCAGATTCTTAACTTAACACCTTTTGTCGATGTAAAGTCAATACCGTCTTCGGCTTTGAATGTTTCGGTCTGCACGAGGTCTTGCAAAGCTTTGGCCCTGATGTCCTTAAAACTTGTGGCATTTGGCTGTGCGAAACGTGAAACGTCTTCTCCATTGTTCTTTGAGCAGGAGACTGCTCCCAGTATCAATCCTGCCAATACAAATAATTTGATAGTAGATAATTTTTTCATGACTGTAGAATTTAATGTGTTTTTAAAATCGTTTGTCATTATATCCACGTTATGTACATATTGTTACCTGTTTTTTTGAAAAATTATAGGATTGATATGTGCAGTCGCAGAAAGGTGCACGCGTGTCACGTGTGCTTGAATTTGTAGACTCTAACGGTCATTCTACACAAACTGAAAATAAAGAATGGTCAGGATGATGATAAAATAAAGGGTTTCGTATAGCCATTTCGTTTTGGCGTGGCTGAAATAGAATGCAAGGTATATGGACAGGGGGGGGGCGCACAACAAAAAGTGATTGATGGTGATTTTTTCGTTCAGATAGAAAGAAGCCACGATCAGCAGGAGCATAAAGAACAGCAATTGAAAGGATTTCCGTATCTGGACGACACTTCGGTAGTATTGGTCCTGGAGAACAAACAAGAACATGATCATGGCAATACCAATGGGTATTCCTACAAAATAGTCGTGTATATCCACTTGCAACGTCGTGGGAAAAGAATTTGTAAAGGGCGAGAAAATAGCTATAAACTCATCAAAGCGATCTATCCAGTAATAAATGACACCGATCAAAAAGTAGATAATCGTAAATCCCAGCACTGGGGTTACCCACTCCCGCCAGATGAATGGTCTGAATATAATCAATGCGATCCATAGCAGCAGCAGCATGACGATGAACGGGAAGTAGATCAAACTACCCAGGGCAATGATCATTCCCAAATCAAACATTAATCCTTTGACATCGGGCTGCTTATAGATATTGAATAGCTTGGATACCATCCATATCGTGATGAAATTGCATATCAATGTCGGGGAGAGAACCAGAAAAGGTAGGAACAGACTGACCAATGTCATGTACAGGAGTGCCGTTAGGAAATTTGGCTTCCCCATAAAATTGAAATGATTGATCACACTGTTCAGAAGAAAAGCTTGGGCTAGTGTGAGTACCAAGGTGACGAGCACATTGGCAGCAGGAGAAAGGTTGCTGCCGATTTCCAAACCTGTCAGATTACTGACCGCCGGTTCAAGAACGATAGGGGTCAGATCCTGGGGCAAATGAAAAAAAGCACCTAAACAGAGGATTGCCCCAATAACGGTTACCAAGAAGATATTAACAGGTGTAAATTGTCTACTTTGACTGATAATCATTATGGAAACATTTTTTTGTAAGTCCTTGTTCGTCTATTTGTCTTTTTCGAGTTTTTTAATACGTCTGTCCATCGTGAATAGGTAAATAAAAATACCGATAAACAATGTCAGTACGACCAGCACAACGACCCATATTTTGCCGGAGCTGCGCAAACCTGTGGCCATTTCCACTCCATTAGACTGTGCAAAAGCTGAAAGCAACGACAGAAATAGAAAAGATGTGCTCAAAAATATTTTTTTCATGATGTTAGGACAGTTGAGTTCTTTTGTTTTCAATCAAGCGGATACGGTATCTGAGTGTACATATCCATACACCGGTGAGTATCCATCCGGCAACAGCAGTGTAAAATACAGGCCGCATATAGTTGTCCATATCCAAATCGCCAAAGGTCGAATTGCCTCCGCTTCCCGGATGTAGGGAATCTGTCAGCTTGGGGAGGATGTACAGGAGCACAACCATGATCGGAAAGGCAAATATGTTATAGACGGCTGAAATTTTAGCTCTTTTTTGCTCTTCTTCGAGGGCATTGCGCAAGACCAGATAGGCCAGGTACATCAAGGTGGCTATGGCCGAGCCGTTGAGCTTGGGATCATTCGGCCAAGGGTCGCCCCAGGTGATGTTGGCCCATTGCATACCGGTCAGAAGCCCTAAGAAGCAAAAAACGATACCTGTATTCACGGCTTCTACCGCGATAGTGTCAAATTCAACCTTGCCACTGCTGAGATACTTAACGCTATAGACCATGGATATGGTGTATAGTGTGATCATAGCAAACCACATTGGTACGTGAAAGTACACATTGCGGATAGTTTCGTTCAAGATCGGTAGCTCTGGTACCGGTCCAATGAAACCAGCGACTATAGAAATGCATACAAAACTTGCCGCTAATATTTTCCACCAGATTTTTCTCATCAAATCCTGTTTTTTAGTCCCTCCAAAGGTAAGGAAATAACAATAAAGAAATGGTAATCGTAATCATATTTATTGCCAACAGTACACCGATTTCGCCATAACTACTTGCTCTGTCGGCTCCTTCCAATGCTTGATGCGAGAGTTTGATCAAGACGATCAGCAAAGGGATGATCACCGGAAAAGAGAGTATGGCCATGATCGTACTATTGTTGCCTGTTTTGGAACTGATGCCGGATACCATCGTGAATACTGTTGCAAAACTAATACTGCCCAACAGTACGGCAAGTAGATATAGCAACGGATCGCCTACCGGATTTTTGAAGATCAGCGAATAGACCAAATAGGCTATGGCCGACAGAAAAACCATCAGGAGGATGTTGTATATGATTTTGGAGAGGATGATGGATTTGGGGCTTGCTATACTGTAGTAGTACAGTTGCCTTGCGGGACTTTCCTGTACGAAGGATCGGCTGATTGCATTGATGGAGGCAAAAAGCAAAATAATCCAGAATAAGGCATTCCAGATAACGGTGTCGACAGACTTAAAGGCTTGATAACATACAAATACGGTGGATACCACATAAAGAAGTACACCGTTGATGGCGTACTTCGAACGCCATTCCAAAGTCAGGTCTTTGACGATCAATGATTTTATTTGCTGCAACAGACTCATCCGTATGCAAAGATACGATTTTGCAGGGTTCTTTTATGGGAAAGGGCTGGTCTCCTACATTTGCTTACAACAAACATAGGAGACAGCCTTTATTATATAGATGTTATTTCTTATTAAGCATTGGAAATTTCCGATTTTGCTTTTGCAGCAATCTCTTCGGTTTTGCTGGCAATCTTGTTGGCCGTGCTCGCTGCTTTTTGTGCCAAATCGTTTGTTTTGTCTGCTACCTTATCCACTGCAGTTTTTCCCATGTCTTTTGCACGAGACTTTAATGCTTCCAAGTCTTCTTTCGCCGATTTGGCTAATTTTGCTGCCTTTTTGGCTTCTTTTTTAGATAGCTCTTTTAGGGATTTGGTCAAGTTTTTGATACCACAATTTGCCTTGTCCAATTGTCTCTTGCCATCTTCTGTGTTTAACAGGTAATACGCTGCTGCTCCTGCTGCTAAGCCCAACAAGGCGAAGGCTACCAATCCGTTTTTATTTTTCATGATATAAATATTTTTTAAAGTTTTACCCTAGTCTATACATTGCAAACAACTGTCATTCCAAAAGGTTTTAAGGAAAGTTAAATTAACAAGAATTTAACTTTCTAATTTTTGGGACGACTGTAATGTGTACAAATAGTGGTACAATCCACTACCTTTTGTCAAGAGGTCAATATGGTTTCCGCTATCTACTACTTTTCCGTCTTCGATGACCAGGATATTGTCGGCATTTTTGATCGTGGAAAGGCGGTGTGCAATGATAATGGAGGTCCGTCCTTTCATCAATTCTTCCAAAGCTTCCTGCACGAGACGTTCTGATTCGGAGTCCAATGAAGAAGTCGCCTCGTCCAATATAAGGATGGCAGGATCTTTTAGGAGTGCGCGTGCAATGGCGATACGTTGACGCTGTCCGCCGGAAAGTTTTACCCCTCTTTCGCCGACGATTGTATCGTATCCGTCCGGAAAGCTCATGATAAACTCATGTGCATTGGCTCTTTTCGCGGCTTCAACCACGCTTTCGGCATTGGCTTCAAGTTTGCCATAGTTGATATTTTCCCGAATCGTTCCACCAAACAGCAGCACATCCTGCGGGACGATAGCGACTTGATTTCGGATGTCGGTCAAACTATAGGAATATGCAGGCTCATCATCATAATAGATAATCCCTTGTTGTGGTCGGTAGAATTGTAGGATAAGTGATGCGATAGTAGACTTCCCTGTGCCACTAGGGCCGACTATAGCTACTTTTTGACCGGCATCTACTGTGAAGGAAATGTTTTTTAATGTCTGTACGTCGCTGCGGGTAGGGTAGGCAAAAGCTACATCTTCAAAAGTCAGCTTGCCTTGTATACGTTTGCCGATGACTTTGTCCTCCTCCGCGACCTGGATATCTTCCGACTTTTCGTTCAATATCTCGATTACCCTTTCACTTGCGCCCAAAGCCCGTTGGATACCGGCATATAGCTCGGGAAAGCTACCCATAGAACCTGCCACAAACATGGAATAAAGTATGTATGTCGTCAGATCCCCAACCGAAATTTCGCCGGCAGAAACCAATGTCGCACCATACCAGATCACGGTAATCACTGCGCCAAAAATGCAAAAAATAATAAAGGAGGCGAATATACCGCGGAATGTTGCTCCGCGTACGGCGAGTTTTACGGCAGTATTCAACTTATGGTTATAGCGTTGTGCTTCAAAATATTCGTTGACAAAAGCTTTGACATTACTGATTCCCAATAATGTTTCCTGCACAATGCTGTTGGAATCGGCCAGTTGGTCCTGTGTTTGTTTGGACAGCTTTCGGATGAACCTGCCGAAAAACAAAGCTACCACGATCATGATCGGCAATATGCATAGATTCATCAAGGCCAATTTGGGAGAGACAAAAATGAGCAAAGCTACACCAAAGCATAAGCTGATCGATTGCCGGATGATCTCAGCCAGTGTGGTGGTCATGGTATCCTGGATCTGTGAAAGGTCTGCCGAAAGGCGGCTATTGAGTTCGCCCACACGCCTGTTGGAGAAAAAATCCACAGGCAGGGTAATGAGTTTGAGATAGGAATCCTTGCGGATATTGGCTAATGTTTTTTCGGCTATTTCCACAAAGATGCGGATTCGGAAAAAAGAGAGGATAGATTGAAAGAACAGGATGCTGAGGGATAGGCTTCCAATGAATACCAGGCTATCGGATAGCCAAGGATATGTTTTCTTTCCTTGAGCGGCGTCTATCATAGCACCTAACAAGGCAGGAAAAGTCAACATGGTCAAGCTGGACAAAATCAGAAACAACATACCTATCCCAAACCTAACTCTATAAGGTTTGAGGTAGGAGAAGATTTGGGAAGCTTTTTGGATTAAGACTTTGTTTATCTTAGGCTTCGGTAAATCTTCCGAATGCGAATCACTACTATTCAATCTTGGTCTAGCCATCTATGTACTGCAACTATTGATCTACAACGAGCAAAGGTACACATATCCATAGGGCTTCATATCAAAGTAAAGTCAATTTTTTGGTCACATGTGAGATGTGTGCACTATGTGGGATGTCGATCACGCTTCATCCTTCTCCTTATTCGGATCGGATTGGCTGATGACGTAAGAGGTGTTTTGCGGTGTTTTGGGATGCAGTTTCTTATAGAGCAGGTATATGACGATAAGTAAGCCAATAAATACCAGCCCAAGAACATAGAATATGACTCCGCTACTGTGTTCCTCCTGTTCCAATTCCTTGATCTTGAGACGCAAGCTGTCATTTTCCTCCTGTAGTTTGGAGACAGTCTTCATGTAGGCCGTGACCTGTGCGTCAAATTCCTTTGCCATGCGTTGAAAATGTTCACGTTCGGTATCTTTCAGATCAAGGAGCTTACGGGTTTCCAGAAAGATATTGTTGTCGGTGATGGCGATCGCCTGAAGGATGTCAATAGATTTCTGCATATCGGCCTTTGTCTTGAAAAGCCCGAAAATACCGGTCTTCTCCTGAAGAGATTGATCATATTCGCCAAATTTCCTGCTACGTTCTTCCAACAGAAAATTTACACGTTTCCGTTGGTTTTCGAAGAGCGAAGTATCTGTGTCCAGACTTATATTGGCCATGGTCCCACCCATAGGGGACAGACAAAAGAGCAACACAACGATTTTGAACAACAAGGTGTTTTTCATGTATCTATGTTTTCACGATTAGATGCAAGTTAAGGCATTTCGTTTAAAAGCAAATAAAAAAACGCATATAATGCACAATGGGGTTTCATTACCAAACAATATATCCGATCAGTTGCTCCCTAATACTCTACACCTGCATCATCGCTGGACATATTATTTCTTCTTTTATTTTTGGAGTTGTCTTGCGTGCCAAAACGGTAGGAGAACGAAAGATTGAACATGCGTCTCGACCAGCGCATGTCATTCTCAATATGTCGGGTCGGCAGTAAGGTCTCTATGCCAAACCTTCTGTTGTCAAAAACGTCTCTTACATTGAATACTACACTGCCTTTGCCTTTCAGAACATCCTGTCGTACTGCCAAATCCACGCCGGACATGGATTTCATTTGTCCTTGCAAGGTTTTCATTGGTGCTCGGTAATCTCCTTTCACTTGGGCGGACAAGGTGGAGTTGAAACGGACATTTGTCGTGACATTGGTATTCCATGCAAAATTTTCGGGCCTTGCTATATCAAATTCTGTGTATGGGATCAAGTTGCTGTAAAACATATTGACATTGGCAGTCATGTCCCACCAACGGAATAGGTTGACTTTGGCCACCACTTCTATACCTGTACTGTTGCGATTACCCACATTCTGCCAACGGCTGAAAGTTGCATTCTTGTCCTCCAGATATTTTTCGACGATAGGATCATCGATATCATATTGAATAGGTTGTGTCATGTCATTCACACGTCTGTAGTAAGCCGAGGTCACAAAATTCCATTTCTCGTAGGTTTTGGCAAAACCAAGCTCTATTGCATGGATATCTTCAGGCATGAGTTCTGGATTTCCTTGCCTTAGGTTGGTGGCATCGGACATATTGACAAAAGGATTGACCTGTCGCCCCCTTGGACGTTGTACACGGCGTGTATAGCTCAACTGTACCTTATCACCTTCTTTATTGACCTTATAGGACAAAAAAGCACTGGGATATACCCGAAAATAGTCCAGATTGCCGGGTTCGGTAGATACATTAGGATCCAAACTGGCGTAGACCGTGTGCAAAAAGGCATCCTCAGCGCGTAGTCCGACCTGCATACCCAGTCTTTCCGTCAGCATTCTTTGGTAATTCACGTACAAGGCATGTACAGCACTCTGCATCTCAAAATCATTGCTCACGTCAAAATCCGGCTTGAAATTCCCATCCTGGGATAAGGTGTCCGAATATTGGCTTTCGTCCGAATTTCTCAATATCGTCCTATAGCCTGCCTCAAACTTGTGGTTGTCGCCCAAAGGCAATACATAGTCCAACTGAAAATTCCAATTCTTCCCCCGTTCACTCGTTTGGTTTTTGCGCTCCTCACGGAAACGACCATTGTCAAAAGTCTGTAGGTAGTCATTTATTCCGTCTTCCCTGTCATCCCCAAAGGTGATGTTTGCCGTGATCTCTTCGCCTTTTCTGCGTAGGGCCTGCCTAAAATCCAGTGTGAGGTCGTATCCAAAATCCTGTTCGGACTGTCGGGAGGTGCGTGGGCTTTCTGTACCCAATTCCGGTAAGTTGATGTAACGATAAAGTAGGTCTGCGCCTCTGTCGTTGTCACGGATACTGAAATTTGATCCTAGACTGAAATTTGTTTTTTCTGTTGCAAAATAATCGGCACCAATACGAAAAGAATGATTTCTTCCTTTTCTGAACGTCTCTGAATGGGTGTGGGTGATTTCGCTTGCATCGGTCACGACACCGTCTATCCGTTGGGTATTCGTCACCGAAGATTCTCCGAAACTGTTACGGTTGTTAAAGTTGTATGTCCCGAAATAATTGAATTTGTTGTCTCTGTAATTGAGTGATGTCCCGATCGTATAGTTGTCATAATTGCCTATAGAAGCGTTTACCGTACCGTTAAAACCTGTCAATACATTTTTTTTCAGTACGATGTTGACAATACCGGATTGTCCTTCGGCATCGTATTTGGCGGATGGGTTGGTCATGATCTCCACCTTGGATACGGCCTCGGCCGGTAGGGACTGCAATAGTTTGCTGATATCGCTTCCGGCCATAGCCGATTCTTTGCCGTTGATCAGGATACGGACTCCGGTAGATCCACGCAGACTCACCGATCCGTCGGCGTCTACCTGTAGCGTAGGAACATTGCCCAACACATCTTCAGCTGTTCCGCCGATACTCACCATACTCTGTGATACATCAAATACTTTTTTGTCGATGTCCAATTGCAGATCCGGCAACCGTCCCTGTACGACGACTTCACCCAGTTCCTTTCCTATCGGAATCAGTGTCACTGTACCCATATCCAAGGTCTTGCCAGCCCCGATGCGGATGTTTTCCCGGATGATATCCGACATGCCCACATAAGACACTTTGAATGTATATGTTCCCGGCGATATGTTGTCTATGCTGACCTGTCCTTTGCCCAAGGATTGTGTTCCTCTCAGGTAAGCGCCTGTCTTAGAGCTGAGCAAGGCTACGCTCGCACCTACAATTGGGGCTTGGGCGCTGTCTACGATAATAGCTTTTAGCGATCCATTTTGGGAAAAGGAATAAAAAGGAAATAGGATAAGGATGAAAAATACAAGTTTGGCGTACATGATAATATTAAAGTGCTCGATAGCCGTAAAAATCTATAATATTTATCAATTAATCATGGACGTAACTGTATTATTACGGTTGAGAATGCTATTTGTTAAAAAACTCGACAATAATGGTCTCGTCAGGATGCAAGCCGAGCAAGGTACTGGCATTGCCTTTGTTGATGGCGATTTCGAGATAGTTGCTGATGCCGAAGAGACACAGTTTTTCGCCTTCAGATACTTCGTTGTAATGCCAGCTCATCCTGTCTATGGTCTCATTACGTTTGAAATGAAGTACGAACTCCCGTCCCTTTTGGACCTTATTGAACAACTCTTTGCTGATATTGCTGATCACGTTGCCGAAAGAGTCGATATAGGACACATGTCCCTTGATGATGTTGTTTTCGATGATGGGCTGTAAGGTGACTTTTTGCAACGGGTTGTCTATAGGAGAACCTAAAGCACTGATATCCTCTCCTTTGGCGATATGGCAGGCTGCTTTGGCCAATACATCTGCTAGGGGAAAGTGCAGAAAACGGAGGTCTTGGGTCAATTCGATTTCGATGAGATGATCTGCTTTGTTGCTACCTAGTATAATGCTGAATATCCCGTTGTCCGCGCCTACAAAATAATGGTTGTTGTATTTCATGGCCAGATATCGGCAATCTTTCTGAAACACGGTGTCTATCCCGATGATGTGCACAGTGCCTTTTGGAAAGTAGTGATAGGCATTCTGTAGGACGAAAGCAGCATTCTGTATATCAAATGAGGGTATCTCATGGGTAATGTCCACTAACCGGACCTTCGGAAGCAGCGTGATAATGCTCCCTTTGAGCGCGGCTTGATAGAAGTCGCGATAACCAAGGTCTGTTGTCAATGTAATTACTCCCATATTAAACTCTGCGTTCGACACCTATATATTGGATACGTGCCGAATAGGTTCGTTGATTTTTTAGCAAATAAAGTACAAAAGTAGCAAAACTACCGTTCATAAAAATGATGTCCTGTGGAAAATAATCATTTTTTTTAGAAATCTTAGATAACTTATTTGGTAGTTCGTATTTTTGGTTGATTTTTACTATAAAATGGAAAAACTGTGAGACAAATCGAAAAACATAAGTATATTTATTCCGAAAATATAATCATTAAATACAGTTGATTTGAGTGAGTTAGTCATCAATTTGGATCGGGCCAATTTAGTGCCATTGTGGGGGGCGCAAAATGAGAATTTTGAAACCATTAAGGATAGCTTTCCCAAGCTGCGTTTGGTGGCGCGGGGCAATGAGTTAAAAGTACTGGGTGAAGAGAATGAACAGAAAATGTTTGAAGGCTTCTTTTCGGAAGTTTTGGATCATGTTTCCAAGTTCAATGCCCTGTCTGGTTTAGAGCTGGAAGAACTGTTGCGCAAGGTGAAGCCGAACGGCTCTTCCCTTGGGGCAAAAGAGAAAACGGAGGTGACGGCGCCTACACTAAAAGGGGAGCCGATTGTATATGGCCCTAATGGCTTGATCGTACGTGCCCGTACGCCCAATCAGTTGAAGATGGTCAATAGTATCCTGAAAAATGATATACTGTTTGCCATTGGTCCTGCCGGAACGGGAAAAACCTATACTGCTGTAGCCCTGGCTGTGCGGGCGCTACGCAACAAGGAGATCAAAAGGATAATCTTGACACGTCCTGCTGTCGAAGCTGGTGAGAACCTAGGTTTCCTGCCGGGAGATCTCAAAGAAAAGGTAGATCCTTATCTAAGACCTTTGTACGATGCCTTGGATGATATGATCCCCACCGAAAAACTCAAAGGATATCTGGAGAATAGAACAATTGAGGTTGCACCATTGGCCTTCATGCGTGGACGTACCTTAGACAATTGTTTTGTGATATTGGACGAGGCACAGAATGCGACAGACATGCAGTTGAAAATGTTTTTGACACGTATGGGGCCTACGGCCAAGTTTATCGTGACCGGGGATCTCACACAGATAGACCTGCCGAAGAAAACGCAATCCGGACTTTCTACTGCCGTCAAGATATTGGAAGGCATCACTGGAATCGATATCATCTACCTAACCGGTAGTGATGTGGTTCGTCACAAGTTGGTGAAGCGGATCTTGGAAGCTTATGGCGATTTGAATAAGGAAAAATAAGTAGGGGCAAACATGTAGTTTTGCCCCTACTTATTTCCGCCATTTTTTATTTTTTAACTTACATTTGTACATAACTTTCACAGATGAGCGCAATAAGAGAGACAAATTTTAATTTCAAAAAGCAGACTGCTTTTTACCGTGGCAAGGTAAGGGACGTGTACACCATAGACAATAATTATCTGGTCATGGTGGCTTCGGATCGAATTTCTGCGTTCGATGTGGTGTTGCCTAGAGCCATTCCTTATAAAGGACAGGTGCTGAACCAGATTGCTGCAAAATTCCTTAAAGCTACTGAAGATATCTTGCCGAATTGGGTTATCTCTGTGCCCGATCCGAGTGTAACCATCGGCAAGATGTGTGAGCCTTTTCGGGTCGAGATGGTCATCCGTGGCTATCTGTCGGGACATGCTTGGCGTACGTATAGAGATGGAGGTAGGGAACTGTGCGGCGTGACACTGCCCGAAGGTTTGCGGGAGAACGACAAGTTGCCTCAGCCGATCATCACACCATCGACAAAAGCGGAGATAGGGCATGACGAAGATATTTCCAGAGAAGACATTATTGCCCGTGGCATTGTCAATCAAGAAGATTACGAACAGTTGGAAAAATATGCACACGCACTTTTTCAACGTGGTACAGAGATAGCTCGCGAGAGGGGGCTGATTCTGGTGGATACCAAGTATGAATTTGGAAAACGTGATGGGCAGATCTATCTGATGGATGAAATACACACACCGGATTCTTCACGGTATTTCTATGCAGAAGGGTATGCTGAGCGTCAGCAAAAAGGGAAGGCTCAAAAACAGTTGTCCAAAGAATTTGTACGTCAATGGCTTATCGAGAATGGTTTTCAAGGAAAAGAGGGGCAGCAGGTCCCCGAAATGACAGATGAGATTGTCCAATCCATTTCGGAAAGGTACATTGAGCTGTTTGAGCACATAACGGGAGAAAAATTCCAATACCCGGCGAGCGATGACGTGCTGGCTCGGGTAGAAACCAATGTCAGTAAAGCTTTGGAAGCCTTGTTGGACTGAAAAATATACACATCATGCGCTATACGATCGAAAAACATGAGCGTTATGTGGTCATTGAGCCACTTTGCGAGAAAATCAATGCAGAGGAAGCTGCATTTTTAAAAGGAGAATTTATGTTGCGTAACACCTCGGGACAACGCAATATTGTGTTGGATTTGTCACAGGTCAATGATATCGACGAAGCTGGTATGCGGATAGGGTTGCTCGCTCATAGGCTCTGCAAAGCCGTAGGCGGACTTTTTATCTTGACTGGACTACAGCCGCAGGTGGCCCATCTGTTGAAAGTAGCCAAACTCGACACATATTTTATCGTCAGCACATCACTTGTGGAAGCCGAAGACGCAATTTTTGGAAACGAGATACAGCGGGAACTTTTGGAAGGGAAAAATTGATATATGAAATTTGAGGTATTGATCTTAGGCAACAGCTCGGCGACGCCGATATACGATAGGCACCCTACGGCTCAATTGCTCAATTTCAACGAACAGTTCTTTTTGATAGATTGTGGTGAGGGGACACAGATGCAATTGGTTCGGTATGGCATCAAATCCAATAAAATATCACACATTTTCATCAGCCATTTGCATGGAGACCATTACTTGGGATTGGTTGGGTTGCTATCGTCCATGAACCTAAATGGGCGCAAAACTGATCTGCATCTATATGGCCCTGCAGCATTGAAGGAGATCATGGATCTGCAGTTTAAGTACTCGGACACGACACTTCGGTACAACCTGATCTTTCATGAGACCCATGCTGATCGGGCAGAGGTAGTCCTCAAAACCAACTTGTTGACGGTCACCTCGTTTCCTTTGCAGCATCGTGTGCCGACCACAGGATTCAGATTTGATGAGGGACAGCGGCTTGCCCCACTCATTCGGGAAAAAATCGAACAGTTGAATATCCCAACGGTGTTTTTGCCCCAACTGAAAAGGGGTATAGACTGTGTGGATATGGACGGGACGGTCTATCGTGCAGCAGAATTGACACGGCCTGCACCTATCCCTCGGAGCTACGCTTACTGTTCGGATACCCGAGCTTATGAACTGTATATGACATATATCGATCATGTGGATCTGCTCTATCACGAAACCACATTTATGCATGATATGCTTGACCGGGCAGAGGAGACGCTCCACTCTACAGCATATGAAGCTGCGCAGGTAGCTCATCTTGTACAGGCCAAAAGACTTTTGTTGGGACATTATTCTGCACGATACAAAGATTTGTCTCCACTTTTGGAGGAAGCCCGTGCGGTTTTTCCACATGCTGAGCTTTCCATTGAGGGAAAATGGTTTAATGTTTAGTGTTTTTGTAGATTTTTCCTCATCTTTACACCTCAAAATTTTTTTTGTTCATGAGCACAACTTTTGATTTAAGCCGTTTGTTACGTGCCAATATCAGAAATTTAGTTCCCTATTCATCTGCACGGGATGAATTCAAGGGCGAAGCATCGGTTTTTTTGGATGCTAATGAAAATGCATTTGGCTCTCCCTTGGATCATGCGTACAACCGCTATCCGGATCCTTTGCAGAAAGAAGTCAAAGCTAAGCTTTCAGGTATCAAGGGTGTGCCCGTGGAAAATATATTTCTGGGAAATGGAAGTGATGAGGCCATCGATATTCTATACCGTGCTTTTTGTAGGCCCGGTGTCGACAATGTCATTCTCGTGCCACCTACCTATGGGATGTATGAGGTTTCTGCCAATATCAATGATGTGGAGACCAGAAAGATCAATCTGACATCCGACTATCAGCTGGATCTGGATCGTATAGCACAAGCGATCGATCCACATACCAAGTTGATTTTCATCTGTTCGCCCAATAATCCGACGGGGAATAGCATCCGTAGACAAGATGTGGAAACGATATTGACAAATTTTGACGGAATTGTCGTTGTAGATGAGGCTTATATCAACTTTTCAAAACATAAATCCTTTACTTACGAACTGGGCGAATTTCCTAATTTGGTCGTTTTGCAGACTTTGTCCAAGGCATGGGGGCTTGCTGCCCTTCGGTTGGGAATGGCTTTTGCGAGTAAGGAGATCATTGAGGTATTTAACAAGATCAAACCTCCTTACAACATTAATCAAGCGACACAGGAATTGGTGTTGAAAGCTTTGAACAACATCAGCTCTGTCAACGAATGGATCAAGGAAACCGTACGCGAACGGGAATGGCTCAATCAGGAATTGACCAAACTAGAACAGGTTCATCATATTGTTCCTTCCGATGCCAATTTTATTTTGGTTCGGTTGGAAGAACCCCGCGAATTGTATAATTTTCTGGTCGGCAACGGTATTATTGTCCGTGACCGCTCTAAAATCGAGTTGTGTGAGGGATGTTTACGTATTACAGTAGGTACGCCTACTGAAAACAAAAAATTATTGGCTGTCATGCAGCAATTTTATACATAATCCATTATGGCTGATAAGTTAAAAAGACTGTTGTTTATTGACCGTGACGGGACGCTCATTCTGGAACCGGAGGACGAGCAGATTGATTCTTTTGCCAAACTCAAATTTTATCCGGGAGCATTGCAGTATTTGCCGAAGATTGCTCAAGAGCTGGATTTTGAATTGATCTTGGTGTCCAATCAAGACGGTCTGGGGACGGACTCCCATCCGGAAGAGAATTTTTGGCCGGTACACCATTTCATTAGAGATACTTTTGAGGGAGAAGGTGTGGTTTTTGCCAAGGAGCATATAGACCGTACCTTTCCACATGAAAATGCCCCTACGCGCAAGCCGGGAATAGGAATGTTGGGTGAGTATTTTGCCGAAAACGCCTATAATCTATCCGAATCATTTGTCATAGGTGACCGAGTGAACGATGTCAAGCTAGCACAAAACCTTGGCGCAAAAGCCATATGGCTACGTAATAACGATGAGTTGGGCAAACACGAAAATGTGGAGTTCTCTACGGATGTGATTGCATTGGAAACCTCCGATTGGAAGTCTATATATGAATTTCTAAAATTGGGTACACGTTCGGGTGAGCATCATCGCAAGACCAACGAAACGGATATATACATTAAGCTTAATCTGGACGGATCGGGCAAGGCTGATATAGATACAGGTTTGCCATTCTTTGACCATATGCTGGATCAGATCGCCCGTCATGGTGCGATAGACCTTACGGTCAAAGCCAAGGGAGATCTACATATCGATGAGCACCATACGATCGAAGATACGGGAATAGCCTTGGGGGAGATCTTCTTGAAAGTGTTGGGCGACAAGCGGGGAATAGAACGCTATGCGTACACCCTGCCGATGGACGACTGTCTGGCGCAGGTGGCGATTGATTTTGGAGGACGCAATTGGATCGTGTGGGATGCCGAGTTTCGCCGTGAGAAGATCGGGGATATGCCTACGGAGATGTTTTTCCACTTTTTCAAGTCTTTTTCAGACGCTTCCAAGTCCAACCTGAATATCAAGGCCGAAGGGGACAATGAACATCACAAGATAGAAGCAATTTTCAAGGCATTTGCCAAGTCCATTAAAAAGGCTGTGCGCCGGGATGCAGACAATATGCAGTTGCCCAGTACGAAAGGGGTACTTTAGGAGCAAAGATTGTTGGAATAAGGAGTAAGGATTAAGGTCTTTTATCTTTGTTCTTTTATCCTTTATCTAATAAAGAATGGTAGGAATAGTAAATTACGGTGCGGGAAATATTTTCTCTTTGACAGCTGCGCTCGAACGGGTGCAGGTGTCTTATGGGATGATCAATCGAAAGGAGGATTTTGATCTGTACGATCGTGTGATTATTCCCGGTGTAGGGCATGCCGGTGCAGCTATGCAGAAACTGAAAGAGACAGGCTTGGTCGATACGATATTGGCATTGCAGAAGCCTGTCTTGGGTATATGTGTAGGTATGCAGTTGCTGACCGCTTTTTCGGAGGAGGGTGAGGCTGAGATGCTGTCGGTAGTGCCTTTGAAAACATTACACTTTAATCAGCGTATCGACCACAAAGTGCCTCACATGGGTTGGAATAGTGTTCAACTCGATAATAATAATCCATTATTCCGTGATATAGCAGATAATGTGTACTTTTACTTCGTTCATTCTTATTTTATAGAGTATGATGCTACTTATACTATTGCAAAGTGTACGTATGGCCTTACTTTTTCTGCGTCCTTACAGAAGGATAATTTTTTCGGAGTACAGTTTCACCCCGAAAAATCGGGCAAGTATGGCGAGCAATTGTTGTTGAATTTTTCTAAAATATAATTAAGCAATCATTGACCTTATATATTCTATATAAAGTGTTTGATGCGATTTTTAACTTTTGATTTTTAACTTTTTAATTTAACTATGTATATCATTCCCGCAATTGATGTTTTAGACCAAAAGGTAGTCCGACTGAGAGAAGGTTCTTACGAAGATGTGACTACGTACGATATTTCATTGGAGGAGCAGGTAAGAAAATACCATGCCAACGGTACCGAGCTGGTCCATATCATTGATCTGAATGGTGCCAAAGGCGATTTTTCGAACCAATCGTATCTTTTTGATATTGTACGTCGTACCGAGATGAAAGTACAATACGGAGGAGGTGTACGTAGTATAGACAAGGTAAAAGAGCTGATCGATGCGGGTGTGTACAGGGTTATTGTCGGTACACAGGCGATCACCAACCCGACATTTTTGGAAGAGTTGAGCAAGCTCAACGAAGGTCGTGTGAAATATGCGGATCACATTGTGATCGCCATAGATGTATTGGATGAGGTCATCAAATACTCAGGTTGGTTGGAAAGTTCACCCATCAAGCTGATCGAATATATTGACAAGTGTCTTTCACTTGGATTTTTCCGTTTCTTGTGTACGGACATCAGCAAGGATGGCAAATTGGGAGGAGCCGGCGTAGAGCTTTACCAAAAATTGTTGGATCATTCGCCCATCATCAAGTTGATCGGTTCGGGAGGGATCAGTTCGATGAAAGATATAGAAGCGTTGAATGCTTTGGGACGCATGGAATCCTGTGTCGTTGGAAAAGCTATTTACGAAAATAAGATCACGATAGAGGAGATCAAGGATTGGAATCTGAAGGCCTTGATTAAGTTTTAATTTTAAGCAATAGGCTTTAGGCTATAAGCAATAGGCTTACAGCTTTTAGTCTAAAGCTTACAGCTTGTATAAGATGTTAGCAAAGCGTATTATTCCCTGTCTGGATGTAAAGGACGGACGTACCGTAAAGGGGGTCAACTTCGTGGATCTGCGCGATGCAGGAGATCCGGTGGAATTGGCCTGGCAATATTCGGAGCAGGGTGCCGATGAATTGGTCTTTTTGGATATTACGGCTACGCACGAAAAGCGTAAGACGACGGTTGATCTGGTCAAAGCTGTAGCCCGCCAGGTCAATATTCCGTTTACCATAGGTGGTGGAATCAATGAACTGGCTGATGCGGAGGTACTGCTCAACAGTGGGGCAGACAAGATTTCCATTAATTCGGCGGCAGTGCGCAACCCTAAGCTCATCGATGATTTGGCGAAGGCATTTGGGACACAGTTTGTTGTGGTAGCGGTAGATACCCGTTTGATCAATGGTAAGAATTTTGTGCATCTTCGAGGAGGACGGGACAAGACAGAGATACAGACAGAAGAATGGATTAAGGAGGCCGAAA
Source organism: Parapedobacter sp. SGR-10 (assembly GCF_011030405.1). Lineage (GTDB taxonomy): Bacteria > Bacteroidota > Bacteroidia > Sphingobacteriales > Sphingobacteriaceae > Sphingobacterium. Next base: position 30,388 of record NZ_JAAJTJ010000027.1, on the reverse strand, counting down.
GTAGAGGAGCCGGAGAGATTCTGCTGACCTCAATGGATCATGACGGGACAAAGAATGGATTTGACAATGGTTTGTTGAAAAAAATCAATGAGCAGATCCATATTCCGCTGATCGCATCGGGTGGAGCAGGCAATGTACAGCATTTTGTTGATGTATTTCAGCAAAGTAATGTGGATGCCGCATTGGCCGCTTCGGTCTTCCATTATGGAGAGATCTTGATCCCCGATCTGAAAAATACCTTGCGTAGCAATGGGATCGTGGTTAGATAATTTGAAAATGAGGTAATTTGGGAATTTGAAAATGAGATAATTTGGAGATTTGGAAATGAGATAATTTGAGGATTTGTAAGATTGCAATATTCTCAATTCTCAATACGCATATCTCAATACGCATATCTCAATACTCAATCCTCAATACCCTAATATACTAAAAGAATGATAGATTTTGGCAAAGGTGACGGTTTAGTTCCGGTAATTATTCAGGATGCCCAGACACTGGAGGTGCTGATGTTGGGATATATGAATGAGGCAGCTTGGCAGAAGACACAATCGGAAGGCAAAGTGACTTTTTACTCGCGTAGTAAGAACCGGTTGTGGACCAAAGGCGAAGAGAGCGGCAACTTCCTGCACGTGGAAAGTTGTCATATAGACTGTGATCAAGATACCATATTGATACTGGCACGTCCGGAAGGGCCGACCTGTCATACCGGATCCAGAAGCTGCTTTAGCACTGGATATAGGCACAACTTCCTGTTCCAATTGGAACGTATCGTAGCACATCGTTATAACTTTCCTACGGACGAATCCTATGTAAATAGGTTACACCACAGAGGGCTGAACAAGATTGCCCAGAAAGTAGGAGAAGAAGCCGTAGAGACGGTTATTGCCGCATTAGCTCAATCTGAGCAGGAATTTATTGACGAAACTTCGGATCTGTTCTTTCATATATTGGTATTGCTACGTGAAAAAGGAATATCGTTGGAGACTATTGCCAAAAATCTGGAAGGAAGGCATCAGTAGGGGATCAAGGAGTAAGGACTCTCTGTTTCGAATCTGTCTGTAGATTTCCGCAGGGGAGTTGATTTAAGGTTTAAAGTTTTGGTTTATTGCTGACTACTGGTCACACTGACTACTGATAACTGACCACTGTAATATGGTAGACTTAGAACTCATACATACACTGACAGGACATCAAAATCCTATCTATACATTGGAAAGCAATGCCGATGCAGGTGTCTTGTATTCTGCTGGAAATGACAGGGGGGTTGTGGAGTGGGATTGGGAAACCTTAAAGTTTCGGCGGATACTTTGTACAGTACCCAGCTCGGTGTATGCCCTGTATGCTATACCGGATACCGATCTACTGGCAATCGGGATGCGTTCGGGGGATATTTTTGTTGTCGATACCGTACAACAGGTATTAAAGGTGAAATTGAAGGTGGAGGCAGGAGCTGTCTTTTGTATCAAGTCTTTAAAAGCCAAACAGGAGCTGATTGCCGTAGGAGAGGATGGAAGAGCCTATATCTGGAGTTTGAATAGTTTTGAATTGTTGTACACGTTCAAGATATCGGACACGACCGTACGTATTATTGCCATAGATGCACAAGAAAAGTGCATGGCTTTTGGGGACAAGGGCGGTCATATTTATTTGGTCCAAACAGAAGATTACCATCAAGTAGCAGCCAAGCAGGTGCATGAAAAGTCTGTGACCAGCCTGTGTTTTATGGCGGATAGTCTATGGAGCGGAGGAAGGGATGCGCAGCTGTACAGGTTTTCTTATCCCGGGCTGGAGATGCAAGCGAATATTATACCGCATATGTTTACCGTATATGGGATTATGGAGCTGGGTGATTCTCCCTTGTTTTCGACAGTGAGCCGGGACAAAACGATCAAAGTCTGGAATAAGGATCTTAAACTTCAAAAAAATGTTTCAAGAGACAAGGGTGTAGATTCACATTATCTATCGATCAACACACAGGCATACAATTCCCGCTTAGGATTGCTAGCAACGGCGGGAGATGATAAAATGATAAAGGTGTGGAAAGTGTCATTGGACTAAACAAAAAAAGAGAGCTTTTAAAGCTCTCTTTTTTTGTTGTCCCACCTGGATTCGAACCAAGACTAAATGAACCAAAATCACTTGTACTACCCTTATACTATGGGACATTATACCCGTCAAATAGGCGTTATTCTGTTTGACGATGCAAATATACGGCTGTTTTCGGATTATACAAATAAAAAATAGCTGTTTTTTTGGTTTGTGCTGATTTTCATCGGAATAAATTGTTTGCTGCCCTAACTCTCTATGCTCTTTCAAGTTTAACGAAGTATAACTTGGAAGCAAAATAAGGCAAGTTTGTAAACTTGATCTACTATAAAACTCACAAGATACGCTACGCTAACCGAACGAAATGAGCTCTACGAAGTAAATCTTGCGAGAGACTGCGTTTTGTTTTTGCTAAAGACTGTTAAAATGTAAATTAAATGTTCGTTCCTAACGATGTATTCCTTATTTTCGAGGCGGCTTTTTGTAGAGATGAATGTGTCTACAGGTCATATAATGAAGAATAACTTGAAACTTTGATATGAACTACAATAAGATTAATAATCTATTAGGCTGGTTTTGTGCGATCCTTGCTACTTTGGTATATGTCGTTACGGCAGAACGTACTACGAGTTGGTGGGATTGTGGCGAATTTATCGCATCGGCTTATAAAATGCAGATCGTACACCAACCTGGGGCTCCACTCTTTTTGATGATCCAGAATGTTTTCTCCAACCTGGCGATGGGCGATCGTACCCAAATTGCTTTTTGGATGAACGTGGGTTCTGCTGTATGTTCGGGACTAACCATTATGTTCCTGTTTTGGTCTATTACAGCATTGGGCCGGAAACTGTTTGTAGGCAAGGCAGATCGCACATTGGCTGTGCCGAACAATTATGTTGTCTCTATCATGGGAGCAGGTTTGGTCGGTGCTTTAGCGTACGCCTTTACGGATACGTTTTGGTTCTCAGCCGTAGAATCCGAAGTGTACGCTATGTCTTCCTTATGTACGGCCGTGGTCTTTTGGGCTATTTTAAAGTGGGAAGCGAGAGCAGATGAGGCTGGTGCCGACAAATGGCTGGTATTGATCGCCTACGTCATGGGGCTTTCCATAGGAGTTCACTTGTTGAATTTGTTGGTCATTCCGGCCATTGCGCTGTTGATCTACTTTCGGCGGTCTGCGCAGGTCACGACCAAAGGGGCTATCAAAGCTTTGTTGATCGGTGTAGTCATATTAGGCTTTATCCTATGGGGAGTGATCCAGTACTTGATCAAGTTTGCGGCTTACACGGACTTATTTTTTGTCAATACGCTCGGTTTGGGATTTGGTACAGGCGTGACATTTTTTGCGCTGCTGGTTATAGGGGGGCTACTATACGGAGTCTGGTATTCCATTAAGAAGATCAAACCCATATTGAATATCGCTCTGATCTCTCTGGGTTTTATTATATTCGGCTACAGTTCTTTCGTTATGATTTTGGTGCGGGCGAAAGCTAATCCTACACTGAATAACAGTGATCCGGACAATGCATTTACATTCTTGAGCTATCTGAACCGTGAGCAGTACGGCGATGAGCCGTTGTTCAAGGGCAAATACTTTGATGCACGCCCTACCGACTTTTTTGATGCGGGCAAAGTTTACCGGAAAGATAAAGACAAATATGTAGTGGCCAAGAAGAAAACGGAATATGCTTACGATAGAGAAACGATTTTCCCCCGTATCTATAGTGAAAAGGGAGGACATCCTCGTTTTTACAGAGATTATCTGGGATTGGGAGAGACTGAAAAACCAACTTTTGCGGATAACCTAAAATTCTTTTTTGGATATCAGATAGGGCATATGTATGCACGGTATTTCATGTGGAATTTTGTAGGAAGGCAAAATGATGTGCAGGGTCACGGTTCCTTGACCGAAGGAAACTGGATATCGGGGATCAAACCCATCGATAATATGTTGGTAGGAGGGCAGTACGACCTGCCTACTTCCGAAAAAGAAAACCCTTCCCGCAATACTTATTTCTTCTTGCCATTATTGTTGGGGCTTATCGGAGCGTACTGGCATTTTGGGAAAAACCAAAAGGATGCTCTTGTCGTATTCTTGTTGTTTTTCTTTACAGGTCTGGCTATCGTGCTGTACCTCAACCAAACCCCTTTACAACCGAGAGAGCGTGATTATGCCTATGCCGGGTCTTTTTATGCTTTTTCGATATGGATCGGTTTGGGGGTATTGGCATTGCGGGAATTCTTCACTAAGAAACTGAATGCCAAAGTTGCCGGACTGGCAGCTACAGGTATAGGATTATTGGCCGCACCAGTACTGTTAGCTTCACAAAACTGGGATGATCATGATCGGTCCGAGAAATTCCTCGCAAGAGATATGGCCAAAAACTATCTGGAATCCTGTGCACCCAATGCTATACTGTTTAGTTATGGGGACAATGATACCTATCCTTTGTGGTACGTGCAGGAGGTCGAAGGTTTCCGTACGGATGTGCGCGTGGTCAATCTGAGCTTACTCTCGTCGGATTGGTATATGCGTCAGATGCTGGAAAAGGTCAATGATGCCGATGCATTGCCCATCAATATCGACCCCGAAAAGTTCAAGGACGGCGTGCGGGATGTGATCTATTACCAGGATATGCAGATTCCGGGCTATGTCAACATCAGCGACTTGCTGAATATTATGTTGTCCGACAATCAACAGAATATGGCACAGCTTCAAAGTGGAGAATATGTGAATCTGCTTCCGACAAAGAAGTTCCAATTACCTATCAATAAAGAGGCTGTCATGGCCAATAAGGTTGTGCCAAAGGATTGGGAAGAAAGTATTACGGACACTATGCAGTGGGATTACAGCTTGAACTACGTCAGCCGTGCCGAACTCTCCATGATGGCCATATTGGTCAACAATAATTGGGAGCGGCCGATTTACTTTACGACCACGACACCGGACGAAAATAATCTAGGTCTAGGCAAGTATCTTGTGTCTGAGGGCTTCGCGATGCGGTTGATGCCGGTTGAGACAGATCTCAATCCCGAAGAGTATGGTGCGATTTCGGATACGGCGGAGATCTACAGCTCGATCATCAATAAATACCAATGGGGCAATATCGGTCAGTCCAAATATCTTGACCCGGATTCGTACCGATATATCAGTCTGTACGTGAGCTCGATATTTGGAGAGACAGCACAAGCCTTACTCAGTGAAGATAAGAAGGAAGATGCTCGCAAGGTCGTATTGAATGCGTATGAGAATATGCCAAAGAAAACCTACCAAATGTCCGAACCGATGAGCTATACGCCACTGGTCGATGCTATGTACAAGGTTGGTGAAAAAGGTATAGCACAAGAGGTCGTCCGAAGGAATATCAAATTTATTGCCGAGAATCTACGGTACTATATGGCTGTCGCACAGACAAAGAGCAACCATGAGACTCGAAATATCCGTATGGGATTGTCTGGTTTGGTCAGACTGCAACAGGTTGTCAATTCGCATAATGATACGGAATTAAAACCTGAGCTTGAAAAGCTGGTCAATGAATTCAGTTTTATGATGCAGCAGTAAGTAAGAAAGAATAAAGGGTAGACATTTACGATGCCCCCGGAAAGTTGGACACTTTCCGGGGGCATTTTTATGAAAATAAAAAAAGATAGGAATTAAATCGGAAGGTTAAGTAAACTTTTATCTCCTGTTTTTCCCAAAAAAATAGTAGGTTTGCCTAAATATTCCCATCATGAAACAATCGATTTTACTAGACGGTCCCAAGTTTCAGATTACCATTAGACGGCTTTGCCAGCAACTTATTGAGAATCATAGTGATTTTTCCAATGCGGTGTTAATAGGTATTCAACCTAGAGGTACTTTTTTGGCGGAGCGTATCGCTAGGGAACTGAAAGAAATGACGGGGCTTGATGTGCCGACAGGTATCTTGGACATTACTTTTTACAGGGACGATTTTCGGATGAAAGGAACTTCCCCAATCTTGGCCAATAGTACGCAGATTGATTTTATTGTAGAGGACAAAGCTGTGATTTTGGTGGATGATGTGCTTTGGACCGGACGTACCATTCGCTCAGCGATGGATGCTATTCAAGCGTTTGGAAGACCACTGAAAATCGAACTGCTGGTGCTCGTGGATAGACGGTTTTCGCGGCAGATCCCTATACAGCCCGATTATATCGGTATCCAAGTAGATTCTATCGATTCGCAAAAGGTCATTGTGAGCTGGGAAGAGGCAGACGGGGGAGATAGCATTGAGTTAATCACGGATAAGAAATAAGTAAAAGCCGGTATTTTGTAGGTTTTTACTTTTAACCGAGCTTGCGAGCTCATCTTTAGATAATTTTTTACTTTTTACTTTTGAAAAAATGTCAACAGTTACAGAGCAGCTAAGTACCAGACATCTTTTGGGTATCAAGGACCTGACAGCAAACGATATACAGCTCATACTGGATACGGCACAGAATTTTAAGGACGTGCTCAATCGCCCTATCAAGAAAGTACCCTCTCTGCGGGATATTACGATCGCCAATGTTTTCTTCGAGAACTCCACGCGGACGAGATTGTCCTTCGAACTGGCAGAAAAAAGGCTTTCGGCCGATATCATCAATTTTGCGGCCTCCTCTTCCTCGGTCAGTAAGGGCGAAACCTTGATCGATACGGTCAACAATATCCTGGCGATGAAAGTGGATATGGTCGTGATGCGCCATCCATATGCGGGTGCAGGCGTCTTCTTGAGCAAACATGTGGATGCGCAGATCGTCAATGCCGGCGACGGTGCCCATGAACATCCTACGCAAGCCCTGTTGGATTCCTTTTCCATTCGGGATCGGTTAGGTGATGTGGCAGGAAAGAAGGTCGCTATTATTGGTGATATCACGCATTCCCGTGTAGCATTGTCTAATATCTTGTGCCTGCAAAAGCAAGGAGCGGAGGTGATGGTGTGTGGACCTACCACACTTATCCCGAAATACATCACTTCACTGGGTGTCAAGGTTGAGCATGATCTGCGCAGAGCTTTGAACTGGTGTGATGTAGCCAATATGCTGCGCATACAACTGGAACGACAGGATATTGCCTATTTTCCTTCGCTTCGCGAATACACGATGCTCTATGGGCTGAATAAAGAGATATTGGATTCCTTGGACAAAGAGATTGTCATCATGCATCCAGGTCCCATCAATAGGGGGGTGGAAATTACCTCGGATGTAGCCGACAGCAAGCATTCCATCATATTGGATCAGGTCGAAAATGGTGTAGCAGTGCGTATGGCGGTGCTTTATTTGTTGGCAGGTCAGAGGGGGGGATAGCTTAAAACTTTGCCAAAGTTCTAAACTTTGGCAAAGTTCAGTTTCCGAAACGTTAATAAATGTGAAAACATGCTCGGCGAAACCTCGTCGGGCATGTTTTTTGGGTAATAAAATCGTTATAATTCGGGGTTACTAACAGATGTTAACAACTTTTGAGGAAAACTTGCAATTGATGCATTAATTTCGTATAATGAAGTATAAAGTGTCTTTTTGAAGATATTTTAAGGTTTATACGGCAGAAGATAAGATTTAAGATTTTACATTTCATGGTGCGCAAAAAGATTTACGGATTAGGTGTTGCTTTTAGTTTGTTGGCTGTGCCGGTGTTGGGGCAACAGACGGCTTGGCAGGATATCAACAGGGCTTATAAGACAGGGCTGGAACTATTCGAACGGGGAAAATTCAGCTCTGCGGCCAAGCAATTTGACAAAGTAGAAGAGATACGTACAAAATCTACGTTGCAGCTCGATGAGACGGAAGAATTGTCACTGATCAAAGAAACTGTACGTTTCTATCAAGCCGTTTGTGCATTGGAATTGGAGGAAAGTGACTCCGAAAGTCAGATTTTGAAGTATATCCGGGACTATCCGGTAGGAGCGCATGCCAAAGCGGCCTTTTTTCAGATGGGCCGGTCTTATTATGCCAAGAAGGACTATGCCAAAGCCATTGAATGGTTTACCAAGATCGATTCAAAAAACCTGGCTGGGGCTGAAAATACCGAATATAGGTTCAAATTGGGCTATTCCTACTTTATGACCAATGATTATCCTGCCGCCAAACCCTTGTTTGAGCGTCTAAAGGACGAAAAGAGCCAATATCAAGAGGCTTCTATCTATTACTATGCATATCTATCCTATCTGGATGCAGAATATAAAACAGCACTGAATGAATTTGAGCGGTTGAACGGTTCCAAGACATTTGAGAACAGCTACCCTTATTATATTACAGCTTTGTATTTCTTGGACAAGCGTTATGACGATGTATTGAATTACGCCTTGCCAATCTTGCAGACCACAAAGCAGGAACACGAGACAGAGATGTTTCGGATTGTGGGAGCGACCTATTTTATCAAGGGTGATCTGGCCAAGTCAAAGGAATATTACGACAAATTCCAAGCCCAAGATCAAGGTAAAACACAAAACAATCAGGACAGTTATCAAATCGGTTACATTGCCTACAAGCTTGGTGACTACGAGAAAGCCATCACGGAATTGGAAAAAATGACCGAACCCGATGAGTACTACCAGAGTGCCATGATCACACTGGGAGATGCTTTTTTGAAAACCGACAATAAGCAATCTGCCCGGAATGCATTTTTTAGGGCTTCTAAGTTGGATTTTGATCCTCAGCTCAAAGAAGAGGGATTGTTCAATTACGCCAAGTTGTCCTACGAGTTGGATTTTCATCAAGTCGCCTTGGATGCCGTACAGGAATATATCACTACCTACCCTCAATCCCGTAAAGAGGAAGCAAAAACGTTGTTGGCTGAGGTGCTGTTGAGCACAAAAAGTTATCGTGCGGCAGTAGACGCGTTGGAATCTATAGATTTGACTACCCGCGAATCCAAGGCTGCCTACCAAAAAGTAACCTACTATAGGGGATTGGAATACTACAACGAACGGGCATTTGAAAATGCCATCTCGATGTTTATGCGTTCGGAAAGCAATCGTTATGATGAAGAGATTTATGCTTTGTCTACCTATTGGAAAGCCGAAGCTATGTATGAGGTGCGCAAATACAAAGAATCCGTGGCCAATTTCAATAAGTTCCTGCAACTGCCTGCCGCTAAGAATACGGATGTCTACCACTATGCAAACTATGCCTTGGCCTATGCTGCATTTCGGAATGATAATTACAATACGGCGGCCAATTATTTCCAACGCTTTTTGTCGGGAGCTGGTCCGGATGGTATAGATCTGAATACACGCAATGATGCTATTGCACGTTTGGCAGATTCTTATTTTGGCGCCAAGAACTACGAACGTGCGCTGACCTATTACGACAGGCTGATCAGTGCGAAGGCACAGAGCCAGGATTATGCTTTGTTCCAAAGAGGGATTATCCAAGGCCTGCAGGGCAATACAGCAGCGAAAATCGCTACATTGAACGCCGTCATCGAAAAGTTTCCGAACTCGAATTATGCCGATGATGTAGCCTTTGAGGTTCCTTATACGCATTTCTTGACACATGAGTATGACAAGGCGATCTCTGGACTGCAAGCCATGGTCGAGAAGTACCCACGTAGCTCTTATGTCCCTCGGGCTTTGCTGACCATTGGTCTGGTGCAGTACAATCAAGGTAATAACGATGCGGCATTGGCTACCTTCCAACGGGTCGTCAATGAATACGCTATCACGGATGAGGCCAAGCAAGCTATCCGTTCCATCGAAAATATCTATTTGGACAACAATGATGCTACAGGCTATATCAGATACGCTACCTCAACCAATATCGGAAACCTCACAACGTCGGAGCAGGATGCCTACACCTTTTCGGTAGCGCGCAATCTTTTCGAACGTGGCAATTGGCAAGGTGCGGTAGAGGCTGTGAATGCTTATTTTGATAAATTTCCAAAACCTATACAAGAGAAATTTGCCCGCTTCATCCGAGCAGAAAGTTATGCCGCACTGGGCAAGGATAAGGAAGCGTTGCACGATTACAACATTATCATGAACGACTGGACCAGTGCGTACACCGAGCGTACATTGGTCAGTGTCTCTAAGCTACACCTGCGTAACAAGGCATATAACGAGGCCGTACAAGTTTTGAAAAAACTGGAGCTGACCTCCGAATACAAGGAAAACTATGGCTGGGCCATCAATAACCTGTTGGAAAGTTACTTTCATATCGGCGACTATATAGAGACATTGAATTATGTCAATCTGGTCAAGAACTATGAAAAGTCCTCGGAAGAAGATATTGCCCGTGCCCACCTCTATGCTGCAAAAGCTTATTTAGCAACCAACAAAGCAGCAGATGCGACCAAGGAATTGAATCTGGCCGCTTTGAAGAGTAAGACCGTGACCGGTGCAGAGGCAAGATACCTTGTAGCTGAACAACAGTTTAAGGCCAAACAATACGACAAGACTATCGAATCGGCGATGGATATTTCCAATACATTTTCATCGTATGACTATTGGGTAGCAAAAGGTTTTATCTTGATGGCAAATGCTTATGCTGCTAAGGGTGATAACTTCCAGGCCAAGGCTACATTGGAAAGTATCATAGACAACTATGAAGACCAAGAGGACGGAATTGTCAAAACGGCAAAAGAGCAATTAAGTAAATTGAAATAACAAGAAATAGGAAGATACAGATGAAGTTGCAGAAAACCGCTTTTAAGCATTGTGCTGTTGTAGCATTGTTACTTGGGTTAGGACATCAGGCACTGGCGCAGCAGGAGGATCCGACCAAACCGGTGACAATCGATTCGTTCAATATCGTTCGAGACTATAAACCTATTCTTGCAGATGCGGTCAAGATCCGCCGTAGTCCCGATATGACCAACAAGCGTAGCTATATGCCAAAACTGAGCTATGGCAATATCGTGGACAAGAAGTTGGATATCAACACGGGACTAAAGGAGCTGAATGTGCAGGAGCTGCCTTTTACAAGGAATGAAGATATCACGAGCAACTACGTCAAATTGGGGATAGGCAATTTTAATACTATTTTGGGAGAAGCTTATATTGCGATCGAAGATTACGAGGATCTCCGCTTCGGAGGCTTTGTCAAGCACTTGAATCAAAAAGGGAGTCTTGATGAGCAGAAGTTTTCCCGCCAGGAAGTAGGTGTCTTTGGTAGAAGGGTATTGTCCAATTTTACGGTGGACGGTGTATTGGGATATAATCGGTATGCAACACGTTTTTATGGTATTCCGGAAGCTGTAGACGGAACTTCGCTCAATCCGGAAAAAGAGCCTCAGCGATTCAACGACATTTATTTTACGGGAGAGCTGAGCAGCAATTTCGATCCGCAGAATGAAGAAGCATTTTCTTATTCGGCCAAACTCGATGCCTATACATTTAAAGATAAGTTCTCTTCGCAGGAAAATTCATTGGCTCTGTCGGCCTATCTCAACAAGCGTGTACGTACGTTCAATATAGGGGCAAATGTAGCTGTGGATGTGAATGCTTTGGATGGGACATCCAATACAGCCAAAGACGGTAAGCTGAATAATTCATTGGCCAGTATCAACCCTTATATTGCTTTCAAGGGAAAGAACTATACCTTGACATTTGGTGCGAATCTGGTGTCTGAATTTGGCGATTCGAGTAGGTTTAATATCTTCCCATCTGCGGAGATTGATTTTTCGCTTGTGCCTGAATATATTCATCTATTTGGAGGAATCAATGGTGGTGTACATAAAGCTTCTTACCGTGCTTTTTCACAACTCAATCCCTATTTGGGCCCTGAACAGGGATTCCAAAACATGATCGAGCGATTGAATATCTTCGGCGGTATCAAGGGGAATGCGGGAGCTACATTCGGCTACAAGGCCAAGGTCATGTACAAATCGCTGGAAAGTATGCCATTGTTTGTCAACAACAAAGACAATCCTTTTCGCTTTGATCTCGTCTATGACGGTGACGGAGATGATAAGGTAAGTTATTTTGGCATCGAAGGAGAGATCAATGTCCGGTTGTCCGAATTGGTCAATCTAGGCGGACGCCTAAATTTGGATGGCTATACAATGGCTAAACAGGAAGAAGCCTGGTTTACGCCGGCAATCCGACTGGCAGCCAATGCACGTTTCAATATCTCTGAAAAATTGTATATCGATGCAGAGGCGTTATTCCACGATTCGTCCTACGGCAGAGCATATACCTACGATCAGACGGAAAGTCCTATTTATTCAACCGATTATCATACCGTGACTCTCCCGTCTTTCTTTGATCTGAGTGCAGGTGCTGAGTATAAAGCTTTATCGAATTTGGGTATCTTTGTCAAGGCAAATAATATCTTCAACAAAGAATATCAACGTTATTTATACTACCCAAGATTAGGTTTTAATTTAATTGGAGGTGTCAACTTTTCGTTTTAAGCATAGAAGATCATAAATTTGTGGACTTTAGCGTTTAAGGGATATCGATGAATATAGGAAAACAAATACACGTTTTATTGAAGAAGAACACATCGGTCTATGTGAAAGGGCTCGGTGTGTTCAAGCGGGTGCATACTCCAGCTAGTTTTGATGCCCATAAAAATGTGTATCTACCACCGGTGACCTTTATCGAATTGGATACGGAAGCAACCGATGGCTATGACCTGATCACCTATATCCAACAAACGGAGGGTTGTGAACGGACTGAGGCGGAGCAAAAAGTAGCGGATGCTGTTTCGCATATTCAGGGGCAGGTATTGACGCAAGGGCAAGTGATGTTGGATAACTTGGGGCAATTGATCGGGTATGGCAATAGTTATGTTTTTAAGCCTTTGGATCTGAGTGGTTTTGGCTTTGCTGCTGTCGAAGCCCCCCCTGTGGCACAAACTTCTATTGCGGATAGCAACCAAGACCCTAAGGAAGAAGCTGTGACGGAAGAACCTCCCGTCGAAAACCAAAAGGAAGAAGAGATAGTGGAGACCTCGGTGGAAGAAGACGCTGCAGAGACCGCTTTTGAAGAGGAGGAAGAGGTTTCTAACAATAGGTCTTTTATTTATGGCTTGATTGCTGCTGTGGCAGTTTTGGTTATAGCAGGTCTGTACTATTATTACAGTCAATATTATCAGGGGGCTCCAAAGCGAGATGCCACTACTGTCGGTCCGGCACAAGATACCGTTCCACAAGTGGATACGACGGATATATTGTCACAAAGAGATACCTTGGTCGAGCCTCTGGACAGCTTGCCAAATGAGGTGGTACAAGTGCCGGTGGATACGCCCGCCGTGCAACACAAGTACACCGTTGTCATTGGAACTCATCCTACCTTGGCCAAAGCTTATGAGGAGGCTGAAGCATTCAACAAAGACGGACATAAATCCGTTCGGGTAATTACACCTAATCTGGCCAAGAATCTGAAAAGGGTCATTTGGGATACATACGCCACGAAAGAAGAGCGGGATTCGGCTTTGCGATACGTGAGAAAGCATATAAAGGCTGATGCTTGGGGGGATAAGTTGCGATAATATTATAAAGTAAACAATATATATTAATATAACATACTATGTCATTATTACAAGACGCTGTAGCAGTAGATACGTTGAATCAAGTACAACAGCAAGCTATTCAATTGGCAGCTCCGCAGGAGAACCTGAACCTTATCCAGTTATTGATGAAAGGTGGATGGATTATGATACCCATTATCCTGCTTTTCTTTTTGGGATTGGTCATTTTCATTGAGCGGTATATTACCATTCGCAATGCTTCCAAGACCGATAGCGGATTGATGGCACAGATAAAAAGTAATGTGCTGAGTGGAAAGCTGGATTCGGCCATAGCTGTCTGTCGTTCGAACAATTCGGCATTGGCCCGTATGCTGCAAAAAGGATTGACCCGTGTCGGACGTCCCATCAAAGATATAGAAGCTTCTATTGAGAATGCGGGAAAACTGGAAGTGTCCCGTCTGGAAAAAAATATCAATATCCTGGGTATCATCGCCGGTATTGCACCTATGCTTGGTTTCGTGGGTACAATCTTTGGCGTTATACAGATTTTCCGTGAAGTGGAGATTGCCGGAGGTATCGATATTGCATCGGTATCGGGAGGTCTGTATGTCAAGATGGTTTCTTCGGCGTCCGGTCTGACCATCGGTATCTTGGCTTATATCGGTTATCACGTCTTGAATATGATGGTCGAGCGCTTGATCCTTCGCATGGAGACTGAGGCAGTAGAGTTCATCGATCTATTGGACGAGCCGGGAGCTTAATTGGTATTGCGTATTGAGTAATGCGATTTGCGAACTTGATCAGAGGCTGATTACTGTCCACTGATTACTGACAACTGATTAAAATGAATTTACGAAATAGAAGAAATAGGCCAACTGCTGAAGTGCATACCGCTGCACTCAACGATATCATGTTCTTTTTGATGTTGTTCTTCCTGTTGGCTTCGGCTGTGGCCAACCCGCAGGTGGTCAAACTTTTGCTTCCGAAGTCGAGTGCCGGGGAACAGTCTGTGGCCAAGAAGACCGTGACGGTATCCATCACGGGTGACCTGTTGTACCATGTAGATAAGCAGGTTGTTCCATTGGAAGCATTGGAAGAACGTTTGCAGTCGGAAATAACACCAGGTGAGGAAGTGACAATCATGTTGTATGCAGATAGCACTGTGCCGATCCAAAATGTAATTTCGGTCATGGATGTGGCCAATCGTCTCAAAATAAAGTTGGTGTTGGCTACAGAGCCTAAAAGAGATTAGAGGTTTGAGTATGTAGGGGCAAAACATTTTTTGCCCTTAAGAAATTAGATCGATTAAACGATTAAACATTTTATCGGTCAAACAGTTAAGGAGTCAGTATATGTACTATCATCAATATCAAGAAGAGAATAATATGCCCAAGGCCTTGGGTTATTCTACTGCTGTAATGGCTGTTTTGGCCCTTATAGGTTTCTTCATTGTCTTTGGACAGCCTCAGCTTCCCGAATATGGTATGGGTGGGATTATTGTCAATTATGGTACATCTGAAGAAGGTATGGGAGACGACTACATGAGTATAGAGGAACCCTCAATGTCTGAAAATGCCAATGATGCGTTACCGGACAGAATCAATCCAACTACTACACCGCAGGAGACCCCTACCCATCAAGTATCCGATAAAGCTGTAGCCACGCAGGATATGGAAGAGGCTCTGGCTGTTACCAAAACTGAAAAACCGGTCACCAATCCGGCAACTACGACGACGAAAGAGGAGAAGAAAGCTGCACCTACTGTAAATGAAAAAGCGCTTTTTAAATCCAGCAAATCAAATAACGGAACAGGAAGAGGTGACGGTACCGGTAATACGCCGGGCAACCAAGGTTCGGCATTGGGAGACCCTATGGATAGTAATTATGGTGAAGGGGGTTCTGGGTTTGGAAATATGATGTTGTCTATTGAAAACCGCAGGTTTGTAGTTCCTCCGGTATGGCCTAAGTGTGAAGGGCTTCCGGATGGAAAAATAGCTATACAGTTTAAGGTGGATAATAAAGGGAATATAACTTTTGCAAGTTATACACTAAAAGGAAGTACAATAACAAGTCGAGCTTGCATAGAACAATGTGAACAGGCATTAAGAAAAGCGAAATTAAATACATTAGCTAATGCCCCTGTATCTCAAGCGGGGATGGTGATACTGGATTTTACATCGGAATAAATATAACTTTCATTTTATGAAAACCTACACAGAGGTCATCGATTACCTATACAATCGGTTACCAATGTTTACGCGTGATGGTGCTTCGGCCTATAAGGAAAATCTCGACCGTACTATCGCTTTATGCGATGCTATTGGCAATCCGCAAAATTCCTATAAGACCATTCACGTGGCCGGTACAAACGGCAAGGGATCATCTTCCCACATGCTCGCCGCTATCTCGGCATCGGCAGGTTATAAAACAGGCTTGTACACCTCGCCTCATCTAGTGGACTTTAGAGAGCGTATCCGTGTCGATGGTGAATGGATTGACGCACAGTTTGTGGTAGATTATGTCAATAGCCAAAAGGATCTGATAGAAGAAGTACAACCCTCTTTTTTTGAAGTGACCGTGGCAATGGCTTTTGATTACTTTGCTCAACAGCAGGTCGATGTAGCCGTGATTGAAGTGGGCTTGGGCGGTCGTCTTGACAGTACGAATATCATTCAGCCCGAAGTGTCTTTGATTACCAATATCGGCATGGACCATATGAATATCCTCGGCGATACCTTGGAAGAGATTGCCCAGGAAAAAGCGGGCATCATCAAGAAGGAGATACCTGTAGTGATCTCCGAGACCAATGGGATCACTGCTCCTGTCTTTAGGGCTATCGCCGAACAGTTGAATGCTCCGATTGTATTTGCGGATCAAAAGTATGTGTTGTCCTTGAAGGAAAAGACTGCAAGCACACAAGTTGTGGATGTGTGTGAGAAAGGAGATTGTCGGGAGTTTACGTTGGATTTGACAGGTTCTTATCAGCAGAAGAATATATTGGGAGTACTTAGTGTCGTTGACGAGCTTCGAAAGAAGGATTTCGACATTTCAGGCGAAACCTTATATACTGCATTGGCTAACGTACAAAAACTTACCGGTCTTCAAGGTCGTTGGCAAACCTTATCCACGGATCCCTTGGTGATCTGTGATACGGGACATAATGAAGACGGCATAAAAGAAGTTATTAAAAACCTGCAAAATATATCTTATAACCAGCTTCATATTGTTATTGGTGCAATGAAAGACAAAGATTTGGATCATATGTTGCCTTACCTACCCAAAGATGCGATGTACTATTTTTGCAGTCCAGATATGCCACGCGCTATGGAAGCCGAAGAACTGGAAATGAAGGCTGCAATGTATGATCTGCATGGTTATATATGCGGTGAAGTTTCTAATGCTTTGCATAAGGCTAAGTCTAATTACAAGACAGGCGATCTCATCTTTATTGGCGGGAGCAATTTTGTGGTAGCTGAGGTGTTGAGGGATCATCCATTGCCTTGAGCTGAAGTTCAAGGCAATGGGTGTGGGTCGTTGAAATTCGATAATTTTATCTAAGTTTGTGTATGTCCACGACCGAACTTTTTGCACAGCGTACGACTTATTTTGTAGAGGTCATTTTGCCCTTGGCTATTGCAAAGACCTACACGTATCGTGTCCCGTTTGAGATGTCCTCTCGTGTATCTGTAGGGGGGCGTGTCATCGTACAATTCGGCAAGAACAAAATCTACGCTGCTTTGGTAAGATCGATTTCGACAGAAGCTCCCGTACAATACGAAGCAAAATATATTCTGGATGTCGTGGACGAACAGGCCATTGTCCAAGCCAAGCAGTTTGAGCTGTGGGAATGGATCAGCGTATATTATATGTGCCATATGGGTGAGGTGATGCAGGCTGCTTTGCCGGCAGCCTTGAAGATGGCTTCGGAAACCAAGATTGTCGCAGCCGACAATGGGGATTTTGATAGGGCGGTATTGTCCGATAAAGCCTATATGGTGTTGGAAGCACTAGACGTAGCCGGTGAACTGCGAATCAGCGATATAGCAAAGATTCTGGGGCAGAAGACCGTATTTCCGTTGCTGCGATCACTCTTTGAAAAAGGATTTATTTTGATTTCCGAGGAAATCAAGGAGCGTTATAAACCCAAAACCAAAACCTTTCTGACCTTAGCATCCGAATATGCGGATTCGGAGGGGTTACGTCTAGTCTTGGATAGCTTGAACAGGGCTCCAAAGCAACAGGATGCTTTGCTTGCCCTCATCCAATTGCGCAAACAACATGACCATATCAGCCGTCAGGATATTATGGAGGCTTCGGGCTGTGGAGCAGGAGCAATTACAGGTCTGATCGACAAGGGTATTTTGGAAGTACACGAGAGGGTCGTTAGCCGTTTTGCGGGGGTAGATGTTTTGGTGGAAAAGGATTTTACGCTCAACGAAGAGCAATCTACTGCTCTTTCACAAATAAAATCGCTTTTTTCTGAAAAGGAAGTTGTTTTGCTACACGGAGTGACCGCTTCGGGCAAGACACAGTTGTATATCCGGCTGATAGAGGAAGTGTTGGCCAAAGGTGAAAATATCTTGTACCTACTGCCCGAAATCGCCTTGACCACACAGATCACCGAACGGTTGAAACTGCATTTTGGCAATCAGCTAGGGGTTTATCATTCCAAATTCAATGACAATGAAAGAGCTGAAGTCTGGCACAAGGTACTCAACGACGAATTTAAGGTCGTCATAGGAGCTAGATCGGCTGTATTCCTGCCCTTTACCAACCTGGGACTGGTCATTGTGGATGAAGAACACGAAACCTCGTACAAGCAGTTTGATCCGGCTCCCCGCTACCATGCACGAGATACGGCTATTTATTTGGCCGGAATGCACGGAGCCAAAGTATTGTTGGGCTCAGCTACCCCCTCTATAGAGAGCTATTACAATGCTAAAGCTGGCAAATATGGCTTGGTACAGCTTCTGAAGCGTTATGGAGACGCCCAATTGCCTAGTATTGAGATCGTAAATATCGCAGAGGCCAGCCGTAAAGATGAGATGCGAGCTTATTTTAGTCTTTCTCTATTGGAAAGCATCTCGCAGGCAGTGGAGCGGAAAGAACAGATTATCCTGTTTCAGAACAGACGTGGGCATACGACATTTCTCCAATGTAGTACCTGTGGTTACGTCGCCAAATGTGTCAATTGCGACGTGAGCATGACCTATCACAAGACCTCGGATATGCTGCATTGCCATTACTGTGGACACAACGAAAACCCCATTCAGATCTGTCCTGCATGTGGTATGCCACATCTGGAAAGCAAAGGTTATGGTACAGAACGTATAGAAGAGGAATTGGAAATACTCATGCCTCATCTACGGATTGGTCGATTGGATCTGGATTCGACAAAAGGGAAGTATGGTTTTGACAAGATTATCAATGCTTTTGACAACCACGAATTTGATGTATTGATCGGTACACAAATGGTGGCCAAGGGATTAGATTTTGGCCGTGTGAGCCTGATCGGTATTATCAATGCAGACGGTATCATTAATTTTCCTGACTTCCGGGCTTACGAACGTGCTTTTTCGTTGTTCGAGCAGGTGGCGGGTAGGGCAGGTCGACGCAGTCAAGAAGGCAAGGTCATCATTCAGACCTATACTCCCCAACATCGTGTTATCGAGCAAGTGATACAACATGATTACGAAGGGATGTTTATGCGAGAAGTGACCGAGCGAAAGAACTTTCATTACCCACCCTTTGTAAGATTGATCCGTCTTGACGTGAAACATACCGACCAGGAAAAAGCACAGGATTCAGCCCATAAACTCGCTCAAGCCTTACGTACCCATTTGGGCAATAGAGTGCTAGGACCCGAGCCACCATTGGTTTCCCGTGTACGCAATCATTATATCCAGACTATCATACTGAAGATAGAACGCGTGCATATACATATCGGCAAAGTCAAAGAATTGATCAGAAATACATTGTCCGCCTTTGAACTCGATAAAAAAAACGCCGGTGTATATGTACAGGTTGACGTAGATCCGTATTAGTAGTTAGATCATAATCAATCACCATCCCATATTCTAGTCATAAGCCCTTTATTTATTTTTGTCATATTATAAACTTACTTATTTTAATAAAAAGTCATAATATATGTTGACAAAAATTTTTAAATGTCATAATATAACCATACATTTGTTGTGTATTGTAAGGATAGAATCTGACTCATGGCAAAGAAAAAATTACAAGTGCAGCACTTGAGCGATAAAATGCAGGCACTCGCTCCCATAAAAAATATAGCAGTCCCTCCCAATGGCTGGATACGAGCTATACGTACAGCATTAGGAATGTCCATGCAGCAATTGGGAGATAAATTGGCTATCACCAAACAAAGCGTTCAAGATCTTGAAAGAAGAGAGCAACAAGGCTCCTTGACCCTTAAATCGTTGCGCCAAGCTGCGAAAGCTTTGGATATGGATTTGGTGTATGGCTTCGTACCCAAGGATGGTACCTTGGAGCTTATGATAGAGCGCAAAGCAAAAGAACTGGCAAAAGAAATTGTATTGCGCACCTCCAATACGATGAAGCTGGAAAATCAGAAAAATTCCGATTATCGTATTGAAAAAGCAATCGAAGAAAGAGCAATCGATTTAGCGCGTGAAATGCCAAAGATACTATGGGATTAGCCTTTCGGTATAGTAGTGGACAGACACCCTTGGATGCAAATGAGATCGATGGGCTGCTCATTGATTCCATTGCGACACAAGGGGAACTCGACGAGTTCGAACAGCAGAACATTGAGCAAGCTATGCAATGGGTACTTTCCCATTCGCTCAAAAGAGAGCGTATTCTGACCGAAGAATTTATCTGTCAATTACATAAGCGTATGTATGGAGATGTATGGGCTTGGGCAGGTGGTTTCAGGACGACCGAGAAAAATATCGGCGTTAAAAGTTGGCTTATCCGCACGGAGTTGAGATATCTGTTGGATGATGCTCGTTATTGGGTAGAAAACCAGATATATTCACCGGATGAGATTGCGTTACGATTTAAACATCGCATCGTCAGCATTCATTGTTTTCCCAATGGAAATGGAAGACATAGCCGTTTGATAGCAGATATTATTATCGATAAGATATTCAAGAAGCCTGTGTTTTCCTGGGGTGCAGCCGACCTTGTCGCACAGGGTGATACAAGGTCGGCATATCTTTCGGCTATACGATCTGCCGACGCAGGAGATATTATCCCTTTACTTCGGTTTGCAAGATCGTGATCCCTATCCCTCAGTAAAAACTATCCTTACATTTTCCTAAGGTTAATATACTCACAGCTTTACTTTCGAAACTTTGAAAGGTTTTTTTACAGCCTTATGCGCGGCTTCCTTGGCAATTTTGGCCTGTACGTCTGTGACTTTTTCAGGCTTCCAAGGATTTTTGCGGACATCCAAACCGAACAGTTTTTCATACCATGTGCAGGCAGCTGTAAACCTTCCATAGTTTAGTTCCAAATGATATCCATCCCGCGTATAGGTGTCTCCTACACTGGACGTACGTGCATTTTGGATAGCTGTCCCTGCGGGAACAACAAATGTAAAGACCTTGGACTTGTCTATCTTTTTGGTGGCATCTACAATACCGTTGTACATTTTTGTCTGGCTCTTGTCGTAATTGGCAAAGCCTTTGTGCTTTGAATCCTGTTGATAGGCCCAGGTTTGATGGTAAACCAGTTTGGCTTGGGGTGCAAGTTTTTTGACGTATTCAACCAGTTGAGGTAAGCTTTGCATGATGACATCGTATTGTCCAGACAAAGGACTGGCCTGCTGTAGGCTAATAAAATCCCAATCCTCATCCTTTAGGGCCTCTTCAAGGCTGACTCCTTTCGTGTTTTTTTTCTGTCCTTCTAAATTTATCTTGCGATAGGCATACGCCTTTTTATTGCTTTGGGCATTGTCCACATGTCGTTTGACGGGAGCTCCGCCGATATACATATTTCCGATGATAATCTGTTTATTGGCCGCTTTGGCCAGGTCGTACAAATAATTTTCTATACCATCTTCAGAGAAACTATTGCCGATGGCCAATACTTTTAGAATATTTGTGTTTGTTTGTTGTGCTGTGGTGGTCGTAAATAGGACAACGATAATTGTGAATAATAGAATGATCTTTTTCATAGGGGCAAATTAGGCTTTTTTTTGAAAAAAGCCTAATTCTAAATTTTTCCTTTTTGTTGATTACAGACGAAAAATGTTTTTGCCCCTCTATGATCCTTATTCCCTTACCAAGCAATTGAACGCAAATGTTTTACATTTAAAACATGAAAATATGGGTTAACAATGGTATTTTTGGGGAAGAATGGCATATAAGTTTGTAGACAACTATCGTGAACAAGGAGCAAGGAAGCAACTGGTCAAACAGTTGGAGAAGAAGGGTATTGAAGACAAGAATGTCTTGCGAGCCATAGGTAAAGTTCCCCGACACTTCTTTTTTGACGAAACGTTTTGGAAACAAGCCTATCGGGATATTGCCTTTCCTATAGGAGATGGACAGACCATTTCCCAGCCCTATACTGTTGCTTATCAATCTGAATTGTTGCATGTGAAACAAGGAGATAAAGTTCTGGAAATCGGAACAGGATCAGGTTATCAGACCTGTATTCTTTTGGAGTTGGGAGCGGAGGTGTACACGATTGAACGCCAGGAAAGTCTCTACAACCGCACGATTCAAGTGTTACCTTATATGGGTTATAAAGCACATTTTTTTCTGGGAGATGGCTCTAAGGGCATACCTCGACATGCTCCTTATGACAAGATTATTGTGACCGCTGGGGCACCTTTTGTGCCGGATGTCATGCTCAAGCAACTCAAGCTGGGCGGTATATTGGTCATCCCTGTAGGAGACGAGAAAGAGCAAAAAATGGTCACTATATTGCGGGTGGGAGAGAATGATTTTGAACGTATTGAACTCGATACTTTCCGTTTTGTTCCGTTGGTTGGGGACAAAGCATGGTAATAGTATACATACATGATGCAAGATTTTTATCAAAATAACATTCAAAAAGCGAAACAGGAACTGGCGCTTTTGGAGAAACAAATCAATAGAAACAGCCTTTTTCGGTTGATCGTCATCGTCGGAGGAGGTGCTGTGTTGTTCAAGGTCTTTCAGACCAATAATATAGGACTGTTGCTCCTCGTCGTTTTCACCATTGTTTTTGTTTTTGCTGCCTTGGTCAGACGGCAGAGCCGATTGGAGAAGAAGAGTGATGAGACCAAAGCTTTTCTACGTGTCAATGAGAACGAGATACAGGTAGCAACTGGTCAGCCTAATATATATCTGGATGGTGTGGAGTATGCAGATGGAAAGCATCCCTATGCATCTGATTTAGATGTCTTTGGACCGCATTCACTTTTCGAAAAAATCAATAGGGCAGCTACGCCTGAAGGTGTTGGACGCTTGGCAAATTGGTTGACCTCAGCAAGTGGCAAAGATGCCATACTTCGTCGGCAGGAAGCATCGCGGGAATTGGCCGGTAAGCATGCTTGGACACAGATGCTCCAAACCAAACTTTTGTTCAATTTGGGGCAAAAAGTAAATATCAAGACTTTTCTACAGCGTTATCTGCAAGATGAGGCTTTCCGCTTTGGGAATGCGTTTATGCGGTTTTATGTTCCGGTTGCTCCTTTTCTATTGTTAGCGGGCGTGCTGTTTTCTTTATTTGTGTTGCCGATATGGAATATTTTGTTGTTGCTGGTCATTGTGCATTTATTATGGACTTTATTTCTTGCGGGAAAGGTGAGTTATTTTTCGAGCCGGATTGACAAAATTGGAGCTACGCTGATTGCATATTCCGATGCTATTGAGATGATCGAAGAAGAGCAATTTTCGGCAGGGCTAAGTCAGGTACTGCAAGAAGAACTACGTACAGCGGATAACCAAAAACTTTCAAGGGCCTTTAAAAACCTAGGGTTATTGGTTGATAAATTGGATGCCCGCAACAATATTTTGATAGGAGCCATCCTGAACATGATTTTTCTTTGGGATTTCAAGCAAGTGATAGCTATCCAAAAATGGAAGCGGAGTTATGAAGGGAATGTCTTGCACACCTTTGATGTGATCGCAGACTTTGAAGCGTTACTAAGCTTAGCCACCTTGCGTAACAACCATTCGACTTGGTGTGATCCGGTCATCCTGGATGACCCAAAGGAAGATCGATTGCAAGTCCGCGCGGTGAACCATCCTTTGATTCCGACTGGACAAGCTGTGGCGAATGACTACAGTGCGGTCGATCATCGTGTGGCCTTAGTCACAGGGTCCAATATGGCGGGAAAGAGTACTTTTCTGCGGACGATCGGTGTCAATGCGGTATTGGCGTATGCAGGCGGAGTCGTCTGTGCTGATTATTTTAGTGTACCTATATATCGTCTTGTGACTTATATGCGGATCAAAGATGATCTCAACGAAAGTACTTCCACTTTCAAGGCTGAATTGGATAGGATGAAATTTATATTAGGGGTGGTAGAAGTGGCATCGGATAGTTTTTTCTTGATAGATGAAATGTTGAGAGGAACAAATTCGGTAGATAAGTACCTGGGGTCACGGGCTATTATCAAGAAATTGATAGGGATGAAAGGCAAAGGGATGGTAGCAACGCATGATTTGCAACTGTCAACTTTGGAAGAAGAATATCCGGGGATGATCAAGAACTACCATTTTGATATACAGGTTCAGCATGGCGAAATGCTTTTTGACTACAAATTGAAGAATGGAAAATGCACAGTTTTCAATGCCTCGATGCTGTTGAAAGGTATCGGAATAGAGGTAGGGGAGTGAGGGTGTAATATAATACAACAAGAAGAATGACACTTCAAGAAAAAATTGATTTATCCGAAACACGAGTTTGCACGACGGTTTTTCCTTTTCTGACCAACCATCACGATACTTTGTTCGGAGGCAAAGCTATGGCCATCATGGATGAGGTTTCTTTTATGGCAGCGACACGTTTTTGCCGAAAGAGGTTGGTGACAGTATCTACCGATAAAATTGATTTTGAGAAAGCTATACCTTCGGGTAGTATCATTGAGGCTATTGCTCGTGTGGAAAGTGTGGGGCGTACCAGCTTGAAGGTTAAGGTAGAAATTTACCTGGAGCACATGTACGAAGAAGGAAGGGAGCTGGCTATTCAAGGAAGATTTACCTTTGTGGCATTGGATGATGATAGAAAACCAGTCGCCGTGTTGGAAGGGTTAGGTTTAGATGGATATTAAACTCCTATCCGGTTGTACAAAACCACTTTGGTCCAACAGACAGAGATAGTGACGGGACGTAATTAGCTTAGCGTTTCATTGCCCGGTTGAGTTCGCGTTTGCTTTCCCTTTCTTTGATGGTTTCCCGTTTGTCAAAATCCTTTTTACCTTGTGCGAGCGCAATCTCCATCTTGGCGATACCACGCTCGCTGATGAATATCCGCAAGGGAACAATGGTGAATCCTTTTTCTTCACCTTTTTCCTTCAATTTTTTCAGTTCTTTTTTCGTCAGCAATAGTTTCCTGTCACGTTTGGCTTCGTGATTGTAGAATGAGCCAAAGGAATATTCGGCGATGTGCATATTGCGGATATATAGTCCATCCTCGAAAAATGTGCAGAAACTGTCGTTGATATTGGCTTTTCCTTCTCTTATCGATTTGATTTCAGTTCCCAACAGGCAGATACCAGCCGTATATCTATCTAGCAGATGGTATTCAAAGGATGCTCTTTTATTTTTTATACTAATCTGAGGTGCTAAAGCCATATAAAAACATTATTTGGTAGGCAAAGGTAAGCATTTTAAGATGTAAATGGGGATGCATTGGATGTTCTTAAAATATTTGCTATTGCAGTTTTGTTAACAATCCTTTAACTTTATGAGATTTATATGTTATTTTAAATACTTGTAGATACAATAAAATAAGTTGAAGTTTTGTATGTTTGCACGATTTTTAATCGATTAAAACGTATCGAATTTGGGCCGAAGGGATTTGTATGCCCTTATATTATGTTATATTAGCGTCATTTAATGACTAAAAATATACAGATAGGCCATAGTTTTATAATTTTGACGATTATTGTTTTTTGGTCAAAAAGTAAAAAGAAGTATTGTTAAGAGAAATAGATATACCTGTATGAGCAAGGGAAAATTAAGCGAAAGAACCTCAGCGTTCTTAACGAGAGAGCTTGAGCCGATCAAGGCGAATGATTTGTACGCCTATTTTAGGCCCATTCAGTCCAAGCAGGATACGGAAGTTCAGATTGACGGCAAGCGTGTTTTGATGTTTGGGTCAAATTCTTATTTAGGGTTGACCACAGACCCTCGGATTATTGAAGCTTCGCAGAATGCTCTTGCAAAATACGGAACGGGTTGTGCCGGTTCAAGATTTTTGAATGGGACACTGGATATCCACGTAGAATTAGAAGAACAGTTGGCCGATTATGTCGGAAAAGAGGCTGCGATATTATTTAGTACGGGGTTTCAATCCAATTTGGGCCCCCTGTCTTGTCTTACAGGGCGTAATGACTACATCCTATTGGATGAACGTGATCATGCATCCATCATTGATGGTAGTCGTTTATCCTTTTCCAGAGTCATTAAATATGCACACAATGATATGGAAGATCTGCGATCAAAAATGGCTCGGCTACCTGAGGACAGCTTGAAGTTGATTGCGACTGATGGTATCTTTTCCATGGAAGGTGATATTGTGAATCTTCCCGAATTGATCAAAGTAGCAGAGGAATATGATGCTGCTATCTTGTGTGATGATGCGCATAGTCTAGGTGTCATCGGCGAGAAAGGAGCGGGCACAGGTAGTCACTTTGGCCTTACTGATCAAGTGGATTTGATTATGGGGACTTTCAGTAAGTCTCTGGCTTCATTGGGGGGATTTGTGGCAGCAGATAAGGATACTATAGAGTTTCTGAAGCACCGAGCTCGATCATTGATGTTCAGCGCCAGTATGACGCCGGCTTCGGTGGCGTCGACTTTGAAGGCACTTGAGATTATTCGTACAGAGCCAGAGCATATCGAGAGATTGTGGGCAAATACACATTATGCAAAGAAATTGTTGTTGAATAATGGCTTTGACCTTGGTGCTACCGAGAGCCCTATTCTTCCAATTTTTGTGCGCAATAACGAAAAAACATATATTGTTACAAAAATGCTGCAAGATAACGGTGTGTTCGTCAATCCGGTCGTGGCTCCAGCGGTTCCAGCAGAGGAGTCTCTGATACGTTTCTCGTTAATGGCTACGCATTCTTTTGCGCAGATAGAGGAGGCTGTCGAAAAGATGGCTAAGGTTTTCAAAGCATTGGAGATTGCAACGGTAGCCAGTTAAACCTAAATCGTGAAGGACATGATTACTATCATACCTGTAGAAAACAAGAAACAACGTACAAAGTTTATCGATTTTCCGCACGACTTGTATGAGAATGATCCCAATTATGTTCCGGAGTTGTTTTTAGGGCAAGAAGACCTGCTCAATCCAGAAAAGCATCCTTTTTACAAGCATTCATCAGCACAGTTGTTTTTGGCATATAAGGATGAGAAGATTGTAGGGCGAATAGCAGCAATCTGGAATGTGAACAACAATACGTTCAATCAGACACAAGAAGGACAGTTTGGTTTTTTTGACTGCATCAATGACCAGGAAGTGGCCGACAAATTGCTTGGGGCTGCTCTAAATTGGATCAAAAATAAAGGAGGTGATACACTGGTAGGTCCAATCAACCTGACCACTAATGATACTTGCGGTTTATTGATAGAAGGCTTTGACCGTCCTCCTATGGCCATGATGCCCTATAATTATCCATATTACCAAGATCTTATTACAGGTTTTGGTTTTGATAAAAAAACGGATCTCCGCGCGTATCTAGTGACCAAAAATCAGGCTAGTCAGCGTTCAGTACTGTTACTGGATAAGCTGGAAGAGCGCTTGAAACGTTCGGGCATCATTTTGAGGGAAATCAATCTCAAGGATTTTAAGAACGAAGCTGCAAAGATCAAGTCTGTATACAACAAGGCTTGGAATAAGAATTTGGGTTTTGTGCCTATGACGGACGAAGAATTTGATTATACGGCTAAGGATTTGAAAATGATCGTTGATCCTAAATATTGTATAGTCGCAGAAAAAGGTGACGAGATCATTGGTTTTGTGGTTGGTATTCCTAATATTAATGAGATTCTAATTAAAATAAAAAGAGGACGTCTGTTGCCTACAGGTATTTTCAAATTATTGTTTGGAAAGAAGAAAATAAAATCTTTGCGTGTATTGATGTTGGGTGTACTAGAAAATTACAGAAAATTAGGAATAGAGGCTTGTTTGTATGGTCATCTCATCCGGAATGCCATGCCTTCGGGTATCTTGGAGGCCGAATGCTCTTGGATGCTAGATGATAATTATCTGATGAACCATGCTATCGAGCAGATTAATGCCGATCTCTACAAGCGTTACAGGCTTTTTGAAAAAGCTCTATCATCATAAAGAAACTTAATATGATCCGTACGGACATAAAAGGCATGAGCTAATGCTAAGCGACTTTGATACGTCCCACTGCCTCGTGAAGGCTACATCGGGAGAGTTCTTGAACGCTGCTAAAAACATATAAGAAGTGAAAAATAATTCATGCCTGTGGTAAGCAGACATGTTTCATCACTTTGAAAAGAATAATTTGTTCGATGAAAATATTTATTACTGGAGCGAGTGGTTTTGTGGGGTACCATCTTGTGAGAGCTGCAAAGGCTCTGGGATTGGAAGTGCATGCTGCTGTCCGCCCTTCTAGTAATATCGAAGATATCCGTCCCTTTGTTGATAAGTTTGTCTATCCCGACCTCGGCGATACTGAATCGTTAAAATATCTTTTTGACAGGGAACAATATAATTACATCATCCATGCTGCGGCTTTGACAAGAGCCAAGAACGAAGAGATTATGTGGGATGTCAATGTGGGGTATACCGAAAGCATACTGAAGGCTGCCTTTACGGCTCAATTTCCTTTGGAGAGAGTTTGCTATGTGAGCAGTTTGGCTGCTTTGGGGCCTATAGGTTATGACTCCTCTGCGTGGATGCATGAGGCTTCGCCATATCGTCCATTGACAGTGTATGGAAGAAGCAAATCGGCAACGGAATTGATGATACAGGAAAAATTTGGAGAGAAGGCTATTTCTGTTTTTCGCCCGACAGCTGTGTATGGTCCCCGTGAGCGTGATATATTTCTTGTATTTGAGACCATGAGTCGCGGTTTGGATCTTTACATTGGTAATAAACCACAAAAATTGAGTTTTGTGTATGTGAAAGATCTTGTGGATGTATTGCTTCAGGGGTGTGTATTGCCTCAAGAAGGACTGCAATTTTATAATATTACGGATGGACAGGTGTATTCAAGGTATAGAATGGCTGAAATATTCCGTGAGGTCTTTCAAAAGAAATTGTGGAGAATGCACGTGCCTTATGGCATGGTAAAGGTGGTAGCGGATGTTTCGCAAAGACTGTATAGAAGTTCTTCCAAAACTCCTGTGCTCTATCCGGAGCGCCTGAAGGAATTGACGGCAGAAAACTGGGGATGTGATATTTCTAAGGCCAAGGAAGTGTTAGGATTCAATCCTATATATGATCTGGAAAAAGGTTTGCGGGAAACATTATTGTGGTATAAAGAGAATAATTGGCTCTAAAATGATTGAATGATGATCGAACAGAAAATTAACAAGAAACTATTCCAAGACAGAAAACGTACAAATATCTTAAGCCGGCCTGAACAAAAGTTGATTTCTTATTTGGTGCCCAAAATACCAAACTGGATATCTTCGGATGGCTTGACAGCGATAGGTTTTTTAGGATCCCTGATGATTTTAGGCAGTTTTCTGTTGGCTGAATATGTGAATAGAGATCTGTTGCTGTTTGCTATTCCTGGTTTTTTCATTCAATGGTTTGGAGACTCACTAGACGGTCGTATCGCTTATTATCGCAATAAATCACGTAAATGGTATGGATTTGCTCTAGATATTGTCATGGATTGGGTCAGTACTGTGTTTATTGGGTTGGGCTATATTCTCTATACGGTAGGAGATTTTAAGTATTTGGGCTTTGCGTTAGTATCCTTGTATGGATGGGCGATGATTATTTCTCAATTGCGTTATCGTATTACCGACAAATACACTATAGATGCCGGTCTGTTGGGGCCTACTGAGATACGGGTGATTATCTGCTTGGTTCTTCTGTTGGAGGTTCTGGTCAAAGGTTCTATCGATTATAGTGTGTTGGGGATTTGTATCATTTTGTTCTTTATCAATGTGGGCGATACAAAAAAATTATTGACATTAGGGGATATGAAGGATAAAGAAGAGAAGCAAGCTAAGTTGCGAGAAGAAGGTCAAAATGTAGGATAAATGGCATTCAAGCTGAAAGAATTTCTAAAGGCGCAAGTGTCTGCTTTTATAGGAGGTGTAGCAGATTTTGGGATATATTCTTTCTGTTATAGCGTATTGGGAGTTCCAGCACACATTTCGAATGCTATCAGCGGTGCTCTAGGTGCTGTTGTCAATTTTACCATAAACAGATATTGGTCGTTTGCTCGTACAGGACAGTCTATCGGTAGTCAGTTGTGGAAATTTATTATCGTCGTATTGGGCAGTATCTTGCTCAAATCTTCCGGTATATATGTTCTTGTTGAAGTTCTGAGCTGTCACTATTTGCTTTCTAAATTGATAGTAGAACTGATTGTTTCATTAGGATTTAATTTTGTTTTGCAAAAATTTTGGGTCTTTAAGAAGTAAAAAAAAAGACATCTTGAAACAAAGTATATTGTATTTTTTTCTTTTTGACTGGGGGTAGTTAGAAATTTAATCGGCATATACACAATAGATTGCAAGTTTATTCGTTATAATATTCCATTTATGCTTGGAATTAATTGATA
>NZ_JAAJTJ010000026.1 GCF_011030405.1 Parapedobacter sp. SGR-10 | reverse complement strand
TATATCATAAATATTTTATCATTTTTGCAGAATTAAAAAACCGGAGTATCAACCCATGATAACGAGAATCTTGACGATGGTTTGCCGCAATGGGTTAAGCTTTCATAAGTAAGATATTCATTTTAAGCTACTGCTTCCCTGTTTTTTCTATCCTACGTTTGGTCTTTTTGTCAATCTGATCAAACAGTATTCGATATTGTATTGACAAGGTAAAAATAATGATTGTGCCTGTCTAAAGCAATTGATAGATCACATTTCCCTAAGCGTTTGAGAGCGGCTGAAATCTGGTTTCGTACGGTTTGGACGGATATGCCGAGTTTTTCGGAAATTTGGGCTGCAGAGAGGTTTTCAAAGCGGCCTAGTATAAAAATTTCACGCATCTTTTCGGGCATCGCTTCGATTTCTTTCCTCACCAATTGGTTTTCATAACTGTAGTCTTCCCGCTCAGCTTCCTGAAAACTATAGTGCCAATATTCTTCTTGCTCATTCAAGGGGATAAGTATGGGCAAACGGTCACGTTGGGCATAGAAATCGTATATTTTGTGTCGCAACATGCCCTGCAAATAGGCTTCAATATTGGTTTTTATCTTCCAATACCCCCTATTTTTCCAAATCAAATAAAAAACTTCCTGTGTAATATCGCTAGCATCTTCTTCTCGGGGCAGCTTCTGAAGAGCTATATGATATATTTTTTTCCAATGCTGCTCAAATAGCTTTTTGAAAGCTATTGGGTCGGCATCATTGATGGCCTGTACGATATCCAAATCTCCCCTGTCCATGAAACGCGTAATTAGACTTTGCGTGTATTAATCATAAGTGCCGAGTTTTTATTTTTTCAACTTTCTTGTCTAAAAATAAAGTCTACAAATATAGTAGATTATTTTTTATCCCGACTTAATTTCAGAAACATTTTTGCCTTTGGCTGTGAAAACATGATCGTGACAGGTTTGTTTTTGACACTGTATAGCATACCGTTTGCCTTTCAAACATTGGTTGGTCATGCAGATTAGACATAAAGCATCCTGAAATTCTGATATTTTTTAGTTATATTCTAGCATCAAGTATAGCGAAAATATCCGATTAATGGAAACAGCTATTATCTAAGACAAGCAAAACGCCTGTGAGTCGGCTTCAAAATCGGGGCACTATATCAAAGTCTTACCATGAGGCCTGCATCAATCCGTGATCAACTGAGCTAATGCATGGATGTGAGGATCAGCCATCGTTAGTTCGCTTTTGAACTCTGTTCTTTTTTCTGCTGCTCGCTTTCCACAGGTTTTCCAGGACTGTATCCGATCGATGCAAGGGATCCACCCTAAATATTTCATCACACTTGCGTCGCGGTTGTATACCATATGAAAAGCCTGCCCGGTATCTTCAAATGCATAACTGTTTTCAAACTGTGCGGCCGTGCTTAGTCCAATCAGATCCTCTTTTCGCGCCTGGTGAAATACATAAAATATCTTTTGCGGAAGATA
The DNA here is from genome assembly GCF_011030405.1 of Parapedobacter sp. SGR-10. Taxonomy (GTDB): domain Bacteria; phylum Bacteroidota; class Bacteroidia; order Sphingobacteriales; family Sphingobacteriaceae; genus Sphingobacterium. The sequence goes on along the minus strand of NZ_JAAJTJ010000026.1, from coordinate 63,822 downwards.
GGCACTGAGATGTGGCGACATCCTAAGTGTCAAGATCAGGTTCGGCACGGCTTCTTCCCGAACTTCTTTTTTTGGTATCAATTCAAAGCTGTCGTCATAATCATACGCCACAACGGTATCCTGTTGCAAGACGCCCCCCTGTTTCCACTGTATATCCATGTAACCTCCATAATACTGCTTGAGGGTATCGATAGGAATATTATAGTTGCTGAGCGTATGTCTATATTTTTCAAAAAGCGGTTTTAAGTCTGCATGGCAATAAAAATTCAGTACATTCCCTACCGGAAGTACCCTCGCCTGCGGTTTGTCAGTTAGATGGATCAAATCCAACGCTATATCGGCGGTAGAGATGATCTTACCCTGTCCAAAATCAGCGGTTGCTGTATTTTTGTTCCATCGATCATAATAGACGATATCAGCTTTCTCTTTTCCAAAATCAAAACCTTCCATCTCTTTGATGGGTTTCATCATCTTTGACCGGTAGTGCCACATATCTCTAAGCCGTTCGATCTTATCCAGTCTGTCCAAGTTGACAGCCATCAGCACCTCCTTATCATTGCCTACAAAAGAAAATCTCTTGTTTTCAGAGCTGACATACCAGTAACCTTTATCATGGGCAAAAGCCGATGAATCTATCCCAAGGTGATACTGCAAAGAGACTTTCAGCACCTGTTCGTCCCTGACCTGGAGCATGGCATAAAATGTCAATGTATCGCTTTCCGTAGAAAAAAAATATAGATTTGCAGGAATAACTACCGCCTCATCTAGCCTCATGGAAGCTCCCGGCCGCGCAGGAGTCTTTCCTTCCTGGCGATAATATCCGGGATGGGTGATTGCATTCCTCGCTATGTCCCATAAAATTCGGTCTACCGCTATTTTGACAATAGACTGGCTCTGACCGTGGACAAGTACATTCCGCGAACGTACTTCTCTGATTTGCAAAAACAGATAAAAGCCTATCGCAATGACCGCAATAAGCCCAACGACAAGAAAAAATACCCTTTTTGCAATTTTCATCTATCTTATTTTTTTAAAGACCATCGGCTGAGAACATCAAACAAAAATGCCAACGCATTGCCTTTTGTATTTGGAAAATCAATCGCTACCTCACCGCTTAATTTATTGCCTTTCACACCGGACGACAACAGGTAAAAATCTCCATATTGTGCCATACCCTTAATGGTTTCATCCAAAGACTTTTGTACAGGAATATCCAATTCTTCCAATAGCGTAGGCACTTGTCTTGTATTGAAAAGTAGACTCAATCTATTCCTTTTGGCCAATGCTATATAGGGTGTATGACCTTTGGGCCTCAACCTATTGGAACGGATACTCTGAAGTTTTTCAAGATCATTACCGACAAAGACCATATCATCTTTGATCAAAAAGAATACATTGATACCAGATTTGCTCTTTTCCTTCAATTCGTAGACCCCATCATGGTCTATGATACCTTTCTCCTGTATACCAACCTCAGCAAGTTTATGAAAAATACGGGTATCATCCGAAGAAAACATCCATAGAAATTGAGGGATAGTCTCTGTCTTGGTTTTTTCGACCTGCTTATAGTTATAATTATCATCGTATTCGTAGTCTTTATATGTTACCTCCACTTTGGTAACTCCGTTGAGCACAAACAGGTTATCTCCTTTAAATACTTTTGCGATGGCTTTTTCGTCCAAAGCTACATCGAACAATATTGCTACCAGACTTATAGCATGCTCGTATCTAGGCATAAAAGATCCATAATATTTTTTTAAAATCTTTGGAAAATACTTGATATAGGCTTCTGTATTTAGATTGAACGAGAAAAATCCCAAAGCATCTTTATCCAGATAAGCGTAAAATTTGGGGTTCAGCTTTTTATTATAGATGGCTTTATAGTACGTAGTCATGTCTTTGTCCAGCGTAGCGGCTCCCGTAAACTTCAACTTATTACCCTGTACGATCACGCTAGCATCCACTCCTTCGATGCCATAGTCCAGCTTAGGCTGGATACCAAAGGCATCTCTCCAGATATCTTCGGGGTAGAAATGGCTATAGAATGAGGCTATATCACGCACATGGATTTGTGCCAGGGTATTGGAATTCAGCTTACCGAGTTGCCTTGTATCAAAAGAGCCATGGCCTCCCGTTATCACCATACCCATTTCAACATCTATCCATTGTCCGACCACCTCTCTTTTTACGGAGTCATTGTGACGATACATAGTGTCGTACCGCTTGTAATAATCATCCGAATACTGTTCTTGTGCCAATACCGAATCTACATATCGATAATCATCCGGCACCTCTATTGCAGCGGCCGGCGGCGCAGCGACAACTACAGGTGGATAAAGTGTGTCGGTCACCACAGCCGGAGGAGGCAATAAGGTTGCATCGACTACAGCCTCTATAGAATCCACAATAGCGCTAGCCTCCGTATCAAAAGCATAAGCCTCCCAAGTGGTCGCCACCGAATCCATGATCGGTGCAGATTGGTCATACTCATGATTGTCCGAAATCAAGCCATACCGATCTTTCACGTCTTGTTTTTTAAAATAACGATCTATGGCTATCCCTCCCATGACATACAAGGTATGCTGATCCCAGCTCATCCGTAAAGAGCGGTCGGTAGAATAGACCGTAGGCAATCCATTTTCTTGATAGATCTTTTTATGTTTAGGGACCAAGGATTCGAACTGTTCCTTGTTTGATAAAGGGATCAGCGCTCCAAAATATTGTATACTATCCGTTCCCTTCACATACGCATACGCTTTGGTGTTCCAGTCTATTCCCAGATCCTGCATCTTTTGGATGGGAGCCTTTCCTTTATCATTGATCTTATCAAAAAGGCCTAACCGGATCAAGGTCAGGTTCAGATCCTCCATTTTCAAATGATCAAAAACGGCCTTGGTGTTGAATGTAATGACCACTTTAGCATCTTGGGGAATTTTGCGCAGGAGATTTTGCGCATTCAAGGTAAACGAACCGAATAGGAAAATAAACAGGAGGTTGATTTTGTTCAGAGACATATAGTATGATTAAGCTGGTATATGATATTATTTGCTCAGTGTGATCCGATTGGATAGATTTACCTTTCCATTGATCAGATCTGTCGCCCGGACCTTGAGCATCACGGCTTTTTTGTTGGGAGATATTTTGGCATTCGCATGTTGCTGACGAGCTACATGATCCTGGAATCTATAAATACTCGTAAAATGGGCTTGGTTAAAAGATTCTTGATTATCCGTTTTTAGTTTTGCGAACTCTTTTTTTACCTCTGCATTATAGGTATAGTTTCTGCCAAATACTCTGGCAGCAGGATCGTAAGAATAGCTGGAATAGGTAGAAAGCTCAACCTTAAAATGTGCCGAAAGGATCTTAGAGAAAGCATTGAGTGCTTTGACATCGTTAAAACTACAGGATAAAGTCGCAATATAATTGTCAAAATCCAGCGATGACTGTACATCGCTGATACCTGAGGTCTGTTTTAAGAGCCGAACGATGGCATCGGCTTCCTTTTGGATTTCGGTTTTGGAGGGTATCTTTATACCGTCCACCTTGTCCAGCTTCATCAATGAGGCTACTTTCGTTTTGCTCTTGCTCAGATTTACCGTTGCTTTTATTCTTCCGGATCCGTTGGAGTTAATATCCACCTCTTCTACAACATCAAAACAGCCTGTCAACATCCATACTGAACAAATGACAAGCAGATTTTGTACTATTTTCTTCACCATATTAAATCTTAAATAACCTTTGGCGCTATATGACGAAGTAGGTAGTAGCTACAAAAAACTTTTAACGGTCATTTGTTCCATCGATATCCGCCAACACTTTTCCGGTTCAGCAAAAGCCATACCAAGAACAACACAAGATTTGTCCTGCGGCACAAAAATACAAAAAAGCAACATCTATTTAAGATTTAGATTGCCGGTTATCGTATCTTCAGTCAAATGATAAATCTCATTATTGTTGTAAAATAATTTGCAAATAATCGAAAAAAAACCGATTATTGTGTTTATATTTTACAATAATGGATTTTGAACGCCTGCTCAAGAAGTATACCGACGCCCCCTTGTCCCGCCAAACGGTCCTGCATCTACTGAAAGAATACAAGAGACCCAACGACAAGATCAGTGCATTAGTGCGAGAAGATGAGCTTCAGTATGTCAAGCGTGGCCTGTATGTACCCGGACCACGTACCGACCTTCCTATTCCCGGGCTTTTCCTCATCGCCAATCATCTCCACGGCCCCAGTTACGTATCGTTGGAGACGGCGATGTCGTATTGGGGTTTCGTACCCGAGCGGGTATATGAAATCAGTTCCGTGACCTTAAAGGCCACAAAAACCTACAAAACCGAAGTAGGAAGATTTACTTATCGGCATTTGGAAGCCCCCTACTACACATTCGGGATACAACGTGTCCTACTGACCGAAAATCAAGCCGCATTAGTCGCCTCCCCCGAAAAGGCACTCTGCGACAAGATCGTCACCACAGCGGGTGTGTCTCTGCGCAGCGTCCGGCAGACACTTGATTTTTTGACAGAGGACCTACGTATAGAAGAGGAAGCACTCCTTACTTTGGATATAGAGGCGATAGCTTCCTGGATCAGTGATGCCCCGAAGCAATCTAGCCTGCAAATGTTGATCAAGACCTTGCAAACGCTATGATAAAAGAGTGGATAAAGGAGTATAATCCTAAAAATATAGACGATACATCCGCTGCTCTGCGAGAGATCATGCAGGAGGTAACCCTGGCAGGATTGTCCAGAACAGATTTTTTCGAAAAGGCAGCCTTCTACGGTGGCACGGCCTTACGGATCTTTTACGGTCTGGACCGTTTTTCCGAAGACCTGGACTTTTCCTTATTGAGAACAGATCCCGCGTTCTCAATTGAACCCTATTTTGATGCTATGTCTTTAGAATTTAAAGCTCTCGGCATGACTGTGAGCATCAAAGAAAAGGAAAAAAAAGAGGTGTCAAACATCGAATCTGCCTTTCTGAAATCAGACACCTTGTGGCAAGAGCTTATTTTGGAGAATGTCCTTGGACAGACAGGCATACGTACCAATCGCCCCATCAAGATCAAGATAGAAGTAGACAGAAAACCTCCATTAGGGTTTGGCACTGAAGAAAAGCTCCTTACTCGTCCTTTCTCATTTTATGTGAAATGTTTTGACCTGCCTTCGCTATTTGCAGGAAAAGTACACGCTGTACTGTTCAGAAAATGGAAAAATAGAATCAAGGGACGGGATTGGTACGATCTGGAATGGTATATCAAGAAAGGTATCCCACTAAGTGTCGATCATTTTTTGTCCCGAGCAATAGATACCGGAGACTGGATAACGGACACTATCACTGCGGAACAGATAAAAGAGCTGTTAAAGGAAAAGATAGAAGCTATATCATTTGACAGAGCCAAAGAGGATGTAATCCGGTTCATAAAAGACGATAGCGTACTCGATATCTGGAACGCGAAGTATTATACAGATTTACTGGATAAACTCAAGTTCCAATAAAGCAAAAAAACCTCACAGACAGTTATCACTACTATCCATGATGCTTGATCTCTCCGAGCTGTTCCACTTCTTTCAGATCAAAAGGAGTCTCTTGATAGACATAGTAGTTCAGCCAATTGTTGAATAGCAGGTTGGCGTGACTTGCCCAGCGTACCAAAGGAGGGTTGCTTGGATTATGACCTCTATAATAATTCTGCGGCATCTCTATCGGCAGTCCTTTTTCCACATCACGCATATACTCCTCATGCAACGTCAACGGCGCATACTCAGAATGCCCTGTAAGATAAAACTCACGTCCTCCCCGCGAGGAAGCAATGGCTACACCAGCCTCAGGAGACTCAGAAAGAATGGTTATTTCGGGGTTATTCTGCATATCTTCTTTCCGCAAGGTGGTATGTCGGCTATGGGGAATAAAAAACTCATCGTCAAACCCCCTAAACAGCAGATCCCGCTTGTCTGTAGCCGTATGCTTGAAGACCCCGAACAGTTTCTTGTCCAACGGCACCTTTTCGACGCCATAGAAATGGTAAAGTGCAGCCTGAGAGGCCCAGCATATATATAAGGTAGAAGTGACATGTTTCCGGGCCCAATCAAAGATAGTCGTGACCTCATCCCAATAGGTTACTTCTTCAAACTTCATCATCTCTACGGGTGCCCCGGTAATGATCATGCCATCGTAAAAATTCTCTTTGATCTCGGAAAAACCTTTGTAAAACAATTCCAGATGCTCTTCCGAAGTATTTTTGGACGTATGGGTTTCCAACCTCAAGAACTCGACCTCTACCTGCAGGGGATTGTTGGAAAGCAAGCGCACGAAATCTGTCTCCGCAGTAATCTTCAACGGCATGAGATTAAGGATAAGCAATCGTTGCGGACGGATATCCTGCGAATTGGCCCGCAGGTCACTCATTACAAATATGTTTTCCTTTTTTAAAAGCTCTATCGCTGGAAGATTATCTGGTATTTTGACTGGCATAGCTGTTTCCCTTACCCTACTTTAAAAATTCAGAGCAAAAATAAAAAGAATATATGGGAATAAAAATAATGAATAACGGTGAATTGAAAATTGAAAACAGAGAATATCCCCTCCTATGTGCACCATACCATAAAAATGCCCCAAAAAGTCTGACACTCTTTGGGGCATTGTATTTATGCTTTTCGCCTATTTAGTTGAAGCCAATATCAATATCTCCCACAACCATATAATTTTTCATATCAATACCATCATCTCCGGTGACTGTTTTTTGCACATTATGCATTATTTCGCCATCTTGTTCTACTTTAATAGAAACCGTATAAGAATTACCATCAGCAGCTGACGCATCTACGACAACTGTAGCCGACGCTATATCTACAACTTCACCAATATAAGTCGTGGTACTTCCCAGAAAATCTTCGGTATACAAATCTACATCCGAATTTGCCTCATACATCTTCCCATTTACTTTCCATGATAAGCGTTTACCATTAGGATCCATCCCAAAGAAACTGGTATAAAACGAATCTCCTTCCTTAATACCGGTTACAGTGACCGTAACCTTGACACCTGAAACTTTCTCCCCGCCATTGCCCTCATCCTTCGAGCACCCCAAAAAAACAAATGTCACTATGGCCAACAAAAAAATAATCGATTTAATTTTCATATTTATAAAGCTTAATTGTGTTGTTTACAGTTTATATAACCCTCTATGTGGCCATCAAAAAGCAAACACTATCAAAAGAGGTCTGCAAAACTAACAAAACAATTTGTTATTAACTATTTACAATTCAAAAACTTATTCATATCTTTGCGGACTAAAAAAATAAATTTTAAACAATTTAAAAAAGAAAACAGGTAAATGCCTACTATTCAACAATTAGTTAGAAAAGGTAGAGTAGCTCTGGAAGACAAGAGTAAGTCTCCAGCGTTGGACTCATGTCCACAGCGAAGAGGTGTATGTACGCGTGTATATACTACTACCCCTAAAAAACCAAACTCAGCCATGCGTAAAGTCGCTCGTGTTCGTTTGACAAACGGTAAAGAGGTGAATGCCTACATCCCAGGTGAAGGCCACAATCTACAGGAGCACTCCATCGTGTTGATCCGCGGTGGCCGTGTGAAAGACTTACCAGGTGTCCGTTACCACATCATCCGTGGCGCATTGGATACTTCTGGCGTCAATGGTCGTAACCAACGTCGTTCTAAATACGGAACTAAGCGTCCTAAACCAGGACAAGCAGCAGCTCCGGCAAAAGGTAAAAAATAATTAAACGGAGGAAAAGAAAATGAGAAAGTCAAAACCAAAGAAAAGAATCATTTTACCTGATCCAAAGTTTAATGAGACTCAGGTAACACGTTTTGTCAACAACCTAATGGTAGATGGTAAAAAATCTATCGCCTATTCAATCTTCTACGATGCTGTAGAACTGGTCGAGCAAAAAACACAGGAAAACGGTCTGGAAACATGGAAGAAAGCATTGAACAATGTCATGCCTTCGGTAGAGGTAAAATCCCGTCGTGTCGGCGGAGCCAACTTCCAAGTTCCTATGGAAGTACGTCCAGAGCGCAAGATTGCATTGGGTATGAAATGGATGATCTCTTACGCCCGTAAACGTGGTGAAAAAACCATGCACGAAAAATTGGCCGGAGAAATCATTTCGGCATCCAAAGGTGAGGGTGCAGCCGTGAAGAAGAAAGAAGACACGCACAAAATGGCAGAAGCTAACAAAGCGTTCTCACACTTCAGATTCTAATATTGATATGATTACACAGATTATAAGGATTACACAGATCTAGTATTTATAGCTCCATCCGTGAAATCTTATTAATCCTGTGTAATCTTTTTTTAAAATAACAATGGCAAAAGATTTAAAATTAGTAAGAAATATTGGTATCGCTGCTCACATCGATGCCGGTAAAACTACGACCACAGAGCGTATCCTGTTCTATTCGGGTGTGAACCACAAGTTGGGAGAGACACACGAAGGTTCGGCTACGACTGACTGGATGGCTCAAGAGCAAGAGCGTGGTATCACGATCACTTCCGCAGCTGTAACCGTATTCTGGAACTACCGTAACAAAAAATACCAGGTAAACGTCATCGATACTCCGGGACACGTGGACTTTACAGTAGAGGTAAACCGCTCCCTTCGTGTATTGGACGGATTGGTATTCCTGTTCTCAGCAGTTGACGGTGTGGAGCCTCAATCTGAGACCAACTGGCGCTTGGCCGATGGCTACAAAGTTCCTCGTATCGGTTTCGTCAACAAAATGGACCGTTCGGGTGCAGACTTCCTGAAAGTCGTCAAACAAGTAAAAGACATGTTGGGTTCCGAGGCTGTGGCATTGCAATTGCCTATCGGAGCAGAAGACGATTTCAAAGGTGTAGTCGACTTGATCAACAACCGTGGTATGGTATGGAACGAAGCAGACAAAGGTATGACCTATACCGAAGTGCCAATTCCCGACGACATGGTAGACGAAGTAGCTGAATACCGTGAGAAATTGCTGGAAGCTGTTGCTTCTTACGACGAGTCTTTGATGGAGAAATTCTTTGATGATCCAAATTCATTGACCGAGCGTGAGATCTTAGATGCTTTGCGCAAAGCAGTATTGGACAACGCTATCGTACCGATGGTGTGTGGTTCATCCTTCAAAAACAAAGGTGTACAAACCATGCTTGACTTGGTGATGGAACTATTGCCTTCGCCATTGGATATCGAAGCTGTAGCGGGTACAGACCCTCGTACCGAACAACCTATCGAGCGTAAGCCTTCTGAATCAGAACCTTTCGCTGCATTGGGCTTCAAGATTGCTACTGACCCATTCGTAGGCCGTCTATGTTTCATACGTGCATATTCAGGAGTATTGGAAGCCGGCTCTTATGTATTGAACACGCGTTCAGGCAACAAAGAGCGTATCTCCCGTATCTTCCAGATGCATGCTAACAAGCAAAACCCTATCGAAAGAATCGGTGCGGGTGATATCGGCGCCGTAGTCGGTTTTAAAGACATCAAAACAGGCGATACACTTTGTGATGAGAAAAACCCTATCGTTTTGGAATCTATGGTATTCCCTGAGCCGGTAATCGGTTTGGCGATCGAGCCTAAGACACAAGCTGACGTAGACAAATTGGGTCTGGCTCTAGGTAAACTGGCCGAAGAAGACCCTACTTTTGTTGTAAAGACTGATGAAGAAACAGGTCAGACCGTTATCTCCGGTATGGGTGAGCTTCACTTGGATATCCTGATCGACCGTTTGAAACGTGAGTTCAAGGTAGAAGTAAACCAAGGTGCTCCTCAGGTAGCTTACAAAGAGTCTATCACAGGCACCACTGAACACCGTGAAGTGTACAAAAAACAAACCGGTGGTCGTGGTAAGTTCGCGGACATCAAGGTTGTTATCTCACCTGTGGACGAAGATTGGGATCTTAACAAATCCCCTCTACAATTCGTCAACGAAATCGTGGGTGGTGCTATTCCTAAAGAGTATATTCCTTCTGTCCAGAAAGGTTTTGAATCCTCTATGGCCAACGGTGTCTTGGCAGGCTATCCATTGTCGGCAATGAAAGTTCGTTTGATCGATGGTTCATTCCACGCAGTCGACTCGGATTCATTGTCATTTGAGATCGCTGGACGTGCAGCTTACCGTAACGCTTTGCCTAAGTGTTCACCTGTATTGATGGAGCCTATCATGAAAGTGGAAGTATTGACTCCGGAAGAAAATATGGGTGATGTCATGGGTGACTTGAACCGTCGTCGTGGCCAAATGCAAGGTTTGGATTCACGAGGTGGCGCACAGGTTATCAAAGCTATCGTTCCCCTTTCTGAAATGTTTGGCTACGTGACACAATTGCGTACCATCACATCAGGACGTGCGACTTCTACAATGGAATTTGATCACTATGCCGAAGCACCGCGCAATGTGGCTGAGGAAGTGATTTCAAAATCAAAAGGAAAAGTCAAAAATCTTGTTGACGAAGATTAATTGAGATAAAAGATGAAGGAACAAAGATAAAAGACAATAATATAGTCCTTATTCTTTGCTCCTTTGTCCTGAATCCTAAAAGATAAACCGGCCGACGGTTGTGAATAGCTCTAACTGAAGGCCATATTAAATCAAATAAAAAATGAGCCAAAGAATCAGAATTAAATTGAAATCGTACGATTACAACCTGGTAGACAAGTCCGCCGAGAAAATCGTTAAAACAGTAAAACCTACAGGTGCAGTTGTCAGTGGTCCTATTCCATTGCCTACCGAGAAAAAAATCTATACGGTTTTGCGTTCGCCACACGTCAACAAAAAAGCACGTGAGCAGTTCCAGTTGTGTTCTTACAAGAGATTGCTGGACATCTATTCATCCAACTCCAAAACAGTTGATGCATTGATGAAACTTGAATTGCCTTCAGGTGTCGAAGTTGAGATCAAAGTGTGATAGGAACAGTGATTTCAATTAAAAACAAGGGCTTCTTTTGTTGAAAAAGAAGCCCTTGTTTTTTCTAAGCTAACCCCTTTCGTGCTGGTGATGTCTGAATCTGCGCACGATATGATAATAACGAAACAAAAGCCCGTCATACCATAACGTAAACAACAGTATCGCAGAGGCTACCATGAGCATATATATACCTATCTGCTGAAACCCAAAACCACCGATCAGACCTCCCAAGAAGAAGCACCCAATAATCGTGAATTTTAGCAAGATTCCTTTACGGAGCTGTTTTCGCCTTTGTTTGTCCAACCGAAAAAAAAACTTCGAAATATCTATTCCCAAATCGGTAAAAAGTCCCGTGAGATGCGTCGTACGGACTACCGATCCCGACACTCGCGTCACTAAAGCATTCTGCAGGCCCATTGCAAACAGCAAGGCACAGGATAGTATCGTCGGGATAATATCATTGCCACCACCTCCGGATATTGTCCCAAAAACACTTACAGACAATAGCACAGCTATTTCCAGGATAATTGGCCATACATAAGCGTACTGTGGGTGACGTACAGAAACTCTTTCCATCAAAAGACTTGACACAAAAGCGCCCAGCAAAAAAAACAAAATATAAAAAAGGAAGACAAGGGCTATAACATAGTTCTTCAAAAACAATTCTTCAGCAAAAAAAGCAAAGTGGCCTGTTACATTAGTCGTCAATGTTCTAAACGAAAGTAACCCGACAATATTGACGATGCCTGCCACGGCTGACAATAAGGAAGCTAATCTTAGATTGTGGGAAAAGGTACGACCCCTTCCGGTATGTCGAAACATAGCTGATACAAAGTGAAATGAACGATAGCAAATCTACTTATTTTATTTCATAACAGCCGCATTTCTTCCATATATCCCATTTCTTCGTACCAATTGAATAAAAGTCATGTCGCAAGATCAGAAATCGGAAGTCATTTTTCACAAAACTGACAAGTTATTCGTAACTTCGATAGCATATTGGGCAACGATAGAAATGGAAGACCAGATAAAAAAGCTATGGACACACCTCAAAAGTCTCGAATCCATAGGCATACACCCTGATATATCTTATCTGGATAGTAAAAAGATCAAGATGCTAAACTTGATAGCATGGACCTGCGTTCCGTTTACCTTTTTCTTCTCCCTGATGAATTGGCATGACGGCAAATATTTTCTATCCATTATCAATGCATCAAACTTTATTGCCTCTGTTTCTGTGTTGATCCTTCATCACTACCGCCTCTATACAGGTGCAAAATTGACTTTAACCTTTGGAAATTTTTTGTTTTTCTTTCTGGGAGGATTCTTTTTTTCCAACGGAGGAGAATATTTTCTCTTGAGTACGCTCATTGTGATCCTCCAGGTATATGATCAGAAATGGGTACAAATAAGCTCAGGCATTGTTATTCTCACGGCTATGTTTATCGTCTTCTTTTATCCCAGCCCGTTGTTTGCGGAACAACAAGTACCTTCCTTCCGAATCATCTTTAACTTCGTGGGAGCAGTATCGTTCATCATCACGGTCGTGGTCTTCTTTAAGAATATCCAGCTCAGCTACCAAGACAAAATAGAAGAACAACATGCAAAGCTCAAAGAGATGAACAGTACAATGGAAAGCATTTTTTCCATTGTTGCCCATGATATCAGAAGCCCCCTGGCCTCTGTGCAATATATGTTATTCTTATTTCAAAAAGACATCATTACAGAGCAGTATGTCAAAGAAAATGTAACTGTCATAAACAACAAGCTATCTCACCTGAATGCTGCACTGGACAATCTTCTTCAGTGGGGATCGCGCAATATTCATGGTCTACATGCCTACCGAAAAAATGTATCTATAGCCGGGATCATAGAGGAAGTATTTCAGTTGTTGGCTCCGCAGATCAACCAAAAAGAAATCAAGCTTAAAAAAGACATAGACAATACCTTGATTTCCTATGTAGACCGAGACCAGATCACCGTAGTATTACGCAACATCATCAGCAATGCCATAAAGTACAGTTTTTTTGGAGAAAGCATATTCATTTCAGCAAAAGAAACGCTGGGATATGCTGCTATTGAAATCAAGGACAAAGGCACAGGAATAAAAAAGATAAACTCAACAGTTTATTCAATAATGTACAGATCCCTGCGTCAGGAACAGATGGCGAACGCGGAAGTGGACTGGGACTACTATTATGCAAAGAATTACTCATCCAAAACGGGGGTACCTTCAGGATCGAGAGTCAAACAGATGTTGGATCAACTTTCATCATTTCCCTACCGATAAAAAAACACAAACAGAAACATGATCTGGTGGAATTAAATTAAAGACAGGTCAAAAAAAGAGGTGTCTAAAAAAGCCATATTTAGACCTCTTAGACACCTCTTTCTTCAAAAAATTACTACCCGGATTAGAATTTAAAAGTCAATCCAAATTTAGCAGTGCTGAAGAAGTTGTTAAATACGTTAACATTTGCATTGAATGAGGATACCGACTCTGCTCCGTCCACGTCTACTTTCGCTGTAGAATAGTTGATGATATCCGCAAGAGCAAAGTTTACAGCGATCTTGTCTGTCAAGAAATAGTTGACACCCAAACCTAAGCCCGCACCGAATCCGTTGGCTTTCAATTTGTCGACATCTGTTTCTTCAATCGTAGAGTTAACATATCCTACGCCAGCTTCCGTATATGTTTTGAAACGTGAACCTAGATCCAGAAAATAATAGCGACCGAATACTCCGGCGCTAAATGCACTTTCTGTCTCCTCATGTTTTCCTGCAGCTGGATTTGTCGTGTTTTTGTCCTGTCCATAACCCAACGACGCACCTACAGCAATCTTGTCCGTCACGAAATACCCAGCTTTAGGAGTGATCTGAAAAGAAGACTCTTTACTGTCGTCATTTTTGTTGTTAAGAGTAGAAACGCCAAAGCTACCTTCTACGATAAAATTGCCTTTTTCAAAGCCAAATTCCTGTGCATTGGAAGCCAATGTCAATCCTGCAACTGCAGTCAATGTTAGTAATAATTTTTTCATATTGTTTTTACTTATTATTTAAACCTTTTCAAAACTAACCTTTTTGTTTAAAAAGTCAAAAGTAAAAATATCATAATAAAGTAAACAAAATTTACCGGACTTTATTCACCTTGACAATCAAAAGCTTAAATGATTTTTTTTGGTCTACAATTTTCAAATGACTATATAATTGCATATATTAGTCAGTAGAATGCGCAGCGAACTCTTCATATTCTGCATGACAATCGTATTGGCTTTTGTTGTATATAAGCCAGGAATGGTATTGCCTATCATGGCATCAACAGCGCACCATGAAGAACTCCCTGTCAATAGTGACACACAGGAAGAAAACGAAACAAAGCGGCAACTGGAAGAACAGATCCTGCCAAGCGAGGGAGTTTTGACTTTATGGGCTGACCAGTATACAGCTTCGTATTTCCCTAAAAATAGCCGTATCCCCCACGCACTTCCTATTCCTTTGCACGAACCGCCTCCCAACAGCCGTTGCTGAGAGCAAGAAGCCCTTTACCGACAAATGCAAATCAGATTCAAGCACACGCAGCACGCGTGCGCTAGCACAAATCTGGCGCACGCGTGCTGCGTGTGCCTTCTTTAACAAAAGATACGCTATTAATTAAGCTATTACACTATTTAGAACAACAAAATGAAAAATCTTATATACACTATAGCCGTGGCATGCTACATGTTCATTGGTCTGGAAACAATAAATGCCCAACAATTGAATGAGCAAGAACTAAAAGTAAACATACAGGACATCCGTAATTCTACGGAACAACTCAAACAGCTGACCCCCATCACATTTGACTATGACACCCAAAAATTTGCGAAACTGAACTTACCTAAAGGCAACCAATATGGTTTTTTGGCAAGCAATGTCAAAAGTGTGCTACCTGATGTGGCCAAGGAATCTTCACAAGTCTATACAGTCGGCAAGAACACCACCAAAGTGGCCCGATATGACAATGTCGATTCCGAAAGCTTGATTCCACTACTGGTCGCTGCAATAAAAGAGCAACAGCAACAGATCGAAGCGTTACAGAAAGAGGTGGAAGTGCTGAAAGCTAAGAAGTAACCTGGTGGAATAAAGGTATCCAAAAAGTTTACGTCATCCTGACCGGAACGAAGTGGAGTGAAAGAATCTCGTAGTTAGATGAGATATTTCGACTTCGCTTCGCTCCGCTCAACATGACGAGTTAATAACTTAGTACTTTTCAGTCCCTTTCATTTCTTTGCAGCTCAATAGCCTTTAAAAAGCATACACCAGTGCAATCGAAAACTGTGAAGCACTTTTGGTTGCCGCCCCATCCTTTTTCAAGAATACCGGTTGGTCATTGGTATCCAACCGCACCTCAGGGATCAACGTCAGCCCTCCATGTTTGATATTAGCGGATAGCGTAGCAGTGGTATAGGCCTCTCCCGTCACACCTTCCACATCCTTTATCTTAAAATACTCGCCCCTCACCCCTACTCCTATATTTTCAGATACATTGTATTTTGGATATAATGCGACACCGCTATACCCACCGTCTGCAGCCAATGTATAGTCCGCAGCATTCAGTCCGAGCGAAAACTTATCTGAAATATCATATCCTGCGACCAGATCTATCAAGGTTCCGGACGTATAATCGTCCTTTCCTCCTGCGGCCGTACCTGTCAGAAAGTTCAGATACGTACTCAGACCTTCCAAAGGAGCTACGGACAACTGGGCACCAAAGTGCGACACACCATTCAGATCCTGGTAAACATTCCAATCATTGAACAATCCCGCCATCAATGAGATCTTATCCGAAAAAGCATAAGTAGCTTTAATACCCGCATTTTGGAAAGGTCCTGCTCCAAAGAGGTAAGATGTTGAGTAATGGAAGTTGGCTGCCGGAGAAATCACTTCATAACCAATAAAAGTTCCCATATAACCTGCAGTCATATTGAACTTGTCCGTAAAATCATACGAAGCATATAGGTTTTGGATATGAAAGGAGTTCGAATTGTCCGTATCATCTCCCGTGGGCAAAGTCAGGTATTGTCCTCTCGGGCCAAAGGAGAGCTCACCCACAAAAGTAGCTTTGCCCGTCGTTTTCTTGACCCCCAAGGCTAGCATTCCGAGGGAGATGGAGTTCTGATCATTCGCAAAATAGGTGTTGATATTGGGTTGTTCGGCAAAATCATACTTCCAATATGCATCTGCATATCCAGTTATTTCCAACGACGAAGATTCTTGTCCATAAACTCCTCCAAAAAAACCAATAAGGAAACAGAAAATCAGTAAACAGTTTTTCATAATTCAGTTTGTTTTAATAATAATGTTAAAAAATCAGTTAATTACCCTAACAAACATCCGTAATAAATAAACAAAAAGACAAAAACACTTAAAATAAAAACAAAACAACAAATAAAACTTATTAAAAACAGATATTTAAGTTATTTCAAAACAATTATACGACTAAATTTTGTATAAAAATATAAAAACACAAAAATATTTTATAAAAAACTCATAAAATTGTATGTAAAAATGAATATTAAACAATAAAAAAATAAAATTTTTCACTTTTTTATATGAAAAATCAAAATCAATTACAATATTTGCAATACAAAACAACAACAAAAGACAAAAAACACGCATTAATCCATTAAACCAAACAAGAAAAGATGAAAAAAATACTACCATTTGGCATTCTTTCGATCGCAGTCATCCTAGCATTGATCGTACCAGCCACCGAAGTGACCACCGTAACAGACGTTACATTAGATACCGGAGATACCGCGTGGATGCTGATGTCCGCGGCTCTTGTTCTCCTCATGACTCCTGGATTAGCCTTCTTCTATGGGGGTATGGTCCGTAAGAAAAATGTGATATCCACTATGTTGCAAAGCTTTATCTGCCTAGGATTGATCACGCTGATCTGGGTTGTTTTTGGCTTTAGCCTGGCATTCGGAGAAGATATAGGTGGCATCATCGGCAATCCTTCTACTTTCTACATGATGAAAGGCATATTGGGCAACAATGCTTGGTCCGCATTGCCGACCATTCCCATAGCCTTGTTTGCTATGTTCCAGCTCAAATTTGCCGTGATCACACCTGCCCTGATCACAGGAGCTTTTGCCGAACGTATCAAGTTCAATGCTTATCTACTATTCATCACCCTGTTTGTTATCGTTATTTATGCGCCCTTGGCTCATGCCACCTGGCATCCGGAAGGGATTCTCGCATCCATGGGGGTTTTGGATTTTGCCGGGGGAACGGTCGTACACATGTCGGCCGGATGGGCAGCCTTGGCATCTGCTCTATATCTAGGCAAAAGAAAAGAACAAACACATACACCTGCCCGCATCAGCTACGTCATTCTGGGCACAGGCCTGCTTTGGTTTGGATGGTTCGGATTCAATGCCGGATCAGCAGGCGGAGCCAATGAGTTGGCCGCTTCTGCTTTTGCCACTACGACTACAGCCTCTGCTGCCGCAGCAATAGCCTGGATATTCTTCGATCTACTCAAAAATAGAAAACCTTCGGCTATGGGCGCTTGTATAGGGGCGGTTGTCGGTTTGGTGGCCATCACACCAGCAGCCGGATTTGTGACTATTCCCCATTCACTTGTGATAGGCGTTGTCGCAGCCGTGATCTCCAACATGGTCGTGGTATGGAGAACGAAAAAAGGAATTGACGACACACTGGATGTATTCCCATGTCATGGCGTGGGCGGTATGGTGGGTATGCTTTTGACAGCTGTGTTTGCACACAGCAACGTCAATGAGGCTGTCACAGACAATGGATTGTTTTTTGGTGAGACAAGCCTATTCTTCGCCCACTTGATCGCCTTGGTAGGTGCCTCTGCCTTTGCATTTTTCGGCTCACTCTTATTACTCAAAATCACAGACCTGATCGCTCCGTTACGGGTTAGCGAAGAAGAAGAAGTCATTGGGCTGGATGCCACCCAACATGACGAGGAGCTATAAGCGAGTCCTTTACTAACATCTAAATTATAAATTTGAAAAACGCCGCATTCCATGCGGCGTTTTCTATTTTTTTGCCTATAACGGATAAAGTAATTGAAGGTATAATTTAAACAACTAATATAGACTTCCTTCCGCACTACCCTTCCGGCCTCTATGCCGGCCAGGCATCCAACTTGGAAGGGCCCAAGTCGGCAAGGCCCTTTGTCCAATCAAGGTGGCCAGTCGCACATCCTCCTGCTCACGACAGCAATGCCGTCAAGGCTGGGAAGAATTCCGAAGCCTTTAGTATGGGGCTTCGGAAATAATCCCTAGGCCTTGCCTATCCCACAGCCCCGGCATCTGCTGTCGTCTGCCACCACTTGTGATTGGACTGAGCGCATTCTACAACGCATTGATTTACCTGCACATCAAAACGCTATCTACTACCCAACATAGGAAGTAATACCCTGTCAAAATCGACCTTTCAGCATATCGAGATCAAGGCCGTGGAGCTACGGTCTTGCTAGCTTACATCTGGAACGATGCAAGCATTTTAAGTCTTTGAGATGGGGATTGAGCAATGGAGACATCAAAACCGAGCGAAGCGAGCTCTTGAACACCTTTGAAAACAAACAAGATGTGAAAAATCGCTTCCGTAGTGTAGCGAGCCGGATCGATGAGAGGATGAAGAGTCTTGACTTTTTTGTTGACTTTTTGCGTCAAGACAAAAAGTCAAAGCCTGTCGCGGCTCGAGCGACAAAAGAATTGTATAATTTATACCTTCGTTTTATCACGAATATCTCCAACACCCTAATATCACAACCTCCCCGTGATCTTTTCATCCAACGGATTGACGGCCGAACGGTATCGGCCGATCAGTTTTCCATTTTCATCGATCAGGAATTTCTCAAAGTTCCACTTGATATCTCCTGTAAAATCCGGATTGTTTGCACGGGTCAGGTATTTAAATAAGGGAGCCATTCCGGGGTCTTTGACATTAACCTTTTCGGACAGCAAGAACGTCACACCATAGTTCTTCTCGCAGAAAGCCTGTATATCTTCATTGCTACCGGGCTCCTGACTGCCAAAGTTGTTGGCCGGGAAACCGATGACAACAAGCTTGTCGCCATACTGCTCATGGAGTTTTTGCAGATCTTTGTATTGCTTCGTAAATCCACATTTCGAAGCCGTATTGACGATCAGGATTTTCTTTCCCTTGAAAGTGGACAATTCTATCTTCTTCCCATCGATGGAAGTAAACGAATAATCATAGACCGATGGTGCAGCCATCATCATACTCAACACCATACATAATACTGTAGCCATAACTGTAAAAATTTAAATCTTTATAAAAATGATTAACTGTTCAATCGTTTAAACAGTTAACCCCTTAACCTCAATTACATCAAACATGTATATCCATTTGTTTCATTTCACGCTGAACGACAAAATGAAATAAACTCTCGATCGGGGATTTGAGTATCTTGCCTACCTTGATACCGTGCAGTTTGCAGACTTTGGCCAGATGCAGGTCAAAATGATAGGCTATACTCCCCACAAAATGGCATTCATGTTCCCAATAATTTGGATACGTCATAATGTTGGTACGCACAAATTCATCAAACCCATCTGTCAATACTTTATCGATATAGGGATGAAGCCTATTTTCCTCCATAAACATCGCAAAAGAAGCCAGATAAGCATTAGGGCGGTCTTTTTGATAAACATTCTTAATGACTATATCTTTGGTCAGCCGATATTTTTCACCAAAAATTTTTGCGATATCCCTTGGCATTTTACCATATAGATACTGTGTGATCAGATATTTGCCAAACCACGCTCCCGAACCTTCGTCCCCCAATACATAACCCAATCCTTGATGACTGGGCATCAGTTCGTTACCATCGTAATAACTGATATCCGATCCTGTTCCCATCGTAGCGATCAAACCTTTCTTATGCCCACATGCCGCATACGCACACCCCAACAGGTCACTTTCCACAGCGATAAAAGCGTTCGGAAAAAAAGTGGTCATGGCATTCGATACGATCTCCCTCCTATCCGGTGTCACACAGCCTGCTCCAAAAAAATAAACTTCCCGGATCTCATCAATATAGGGAATGATCTCCGTCACATCCTTCATCACTCTTCCGATTTCTTTTTCGTTGACAAAAAATGGGTTTAATCCTTTGGTTCTAAAACGAAGAGGCTTGCTATCAGGCATATTCAACATCCATTCCGAACTGGAAGAACCGCTATCAGCAACTAGAATCATAATTTGTTCCTTACTTTTATTACCTCAAACTTACACAAAAAAGTGGAAATATAGGGAAATGATATTGAAGGTTATCAAGCCGATGGCAAATATGGAGACATGCACCACAACTATCGGCTAGTGAATTGTACTACTTACCCCTGCACCGGGTATACAGGCACAATGGAGGCCCATTCTGTCTTTGGAACAGGCTCTCGATATACGCGCTGTATTCTTGATACAATACAATGCTCATGGAAGAAAATCTAGACCAAAAATACTTTAAGAGCAGATACATCTTACTTTGGCAATTCTGTGGGCCGTCTCATCTTATATTCTGTCGCCGTGACCGCTTGGAGAAAGGCGATCACGTCCCGTATCTCTCCTTTGGTCAATTTCAGGGGTTTCATCAAGGGATCCGTCACGGGCGCCAGTGGGTCCGCAGCTTTGACTTCCGGCTTGGCCGTATTCATTTGCATCCCACTGTTGTACATGTTCATCAGACCGGTGATATTGTCAAAGAGGCCATTGTGCATCCAAGGGTCTGTATTCATGATATCCCGAAGCGAGGGCGTACGGAACTTGCCGACATCATCCGGATGACCGGTGACATTGTACCTTCCGAGGTCCTCGTACTTGCGCTTATAGTAGGTCAGCCCTATATTGTGGAATTGTTCATCGGTGAGATACTGTCCATGATGGCAGTTCATGCATCTTGCCTTGGTTCGGAAGAGATGCATACCCTGTATCTCCTGATCCGTCAACATCTTGTATTCGCCTTTCAGGAAGCGGTCAAATCTACTCTGACGGCTACTGATCGTCCGCTGAAAGGCTGCTAATGCCTGCGCGATATGGTCAAAAGTTATCTTTTCTGTGCCGTATGCATTTTTGACCAATGTACGATAGCCCTTTATTTTTCTTAGTTTTCTGGGCAATTTAGTGGGATCCATAGCCATTTCGTCGTGCGCTTGGATCGGGCTTTTGACCTGCTCCTCCAAGGTTGTGGCACGGCCATCCCAAAAGAAAGTCTTACGTGCATGCACATTGAGCAGGCTCAGCGTATTTCTACTGCCCGTCTGGTGGTCATGACCGACCGAGGTGGACAGCTTGTCTGCCCAGGAAGTCTGTGGGTTGTGACAGGTACTGCACGATATCTGATTGGATCCGGAGAGCCTCGGATCGAAGAAAAGCATACGCCCCAAGATCACATCCGCCTGCTCCATCATTCGGAAATAGGAGGTGTCAAAGTTGGGTAGCGGTGCAAACTCTTCCCACATCACTCCTGTATCAATGGAGGGCTTAGGCCACTCGGCTACCGGGCGTGCATAGACAGCCCGCAAAGAGTCCTGGGCCCCATCGCGGATTAGGTTCCATGACCCAAATGAGATACTAAGAAGCATCAATAAACCTAATAATGCTATGACATATATTTTTTTCATCTCTCTCTTTATGACACCATATCGCTAGACAAAGGTATGGATTAGCGAGCATTGATATACATACGCACACCCAAATTAATATCTGTCCGCTGTCCGCTCGGATCAAAGGCCGGCAAGAAGTTGTCATCCAAGGCACTCTTGTCGGACCAGGAGTAGTCTACTCCCCCGTAAAACCCGATGTTATTTTTTCCAAATAGCCGAGTCATGTACTCGGCATCGAATACGATTCCCGACTTCTGTAAGCGGTAGTAATGGTAGTCTGTATTGACGACATTCCTCACAAAATCTGTCGTGGCCAACGCATTGTACCTGAAGTTGACATCTCCCGGCCTTGCTATATAGGGACTCAGCCCTAGTTTGTATGTATCGCGGATTCCCTGACGTAAGTATAGATTGGCAAATACCTGTAGCCTCAGGGTCGCAGCATCCAACTGTACATCCGAAAGCAGGTCCTTTCGGTCTATAATTCCATACCCGACGGCAGCTCCAAACTCTTTTGCAAAGGTCTTCGCTTTGTCCAATTGTACACTATAGCGCATACCGGCATTTCTTTCATCTACTCTATAGTTGACGATCTTGAGGCTCTTCGTCACCGGGAGCGAACCGTCATAGCCATTGCTATTGCCGTATGCCAATGACAAAGTATGCTGTGCACGGTCAGATGACCGGAACAGCACGTTCACCGCAGCATGAGAATTGTATAGGTTAAAGATAGCCCTCGGCCCTGTATACTGCGCAGAAGACTTGGAATAATACTGATTCGTATTGTGATAGTACTCATAGCTATATTCGGCCTGTACGATCAGTTTGTGCAACCGTACCTGATAGGACACACCGAATCCCTTGTATGTATCGTACTTATAATTGGTAGCACTGTCTCTAGAGGGGCCACTATATCCATAGCCATAGCTAGGGTAATATATCCGCTCGGGATATAAGGATGCAAATTTAAAATTATCGTTGATATAGTCCACCTTGACGGTCTCGTCGGCCCTACCCAGATTGATGAAAGCGGCGGCATCGTGGTTTCCGACGTGTACCGCTATGCCGGGCTTTACCTTGACGATAAAGCGGTCGGACTTGAGCCTGGGATCTACGGTACCCGCAGTCCAGTGCTTGTGGTAGTCTATATGGATATACGGAGACAGGTATCTATTCAGCCGATAATCTACCGAGGCATTCAGGATATAATTCTGCCTACGGTAATGCCCGCTTTTGGACGCGTATGGATAGTAGGTAGTCAAGGGATCCAGGTCATTGCGCAGGCTATTGGACAGGCTATCCTCCTGCTGATTGTTGAATTGGAAGATCGCCCCGATCTTGAACCGCCCCAACCGATTGAACCCTTTGGCCGTAAAACCGATCACACGCTTGTCGTAGGCCTGTTGGGCCATACGCAGACCACCACGGTCGTACTGCTGGTTGAGTTGTAGTACCCCGTAGCTGTCTGTTTCCGCTCCAGTCGTAAATATGGGCGAAAGGATAGATCTGCTTATCCAATCTCGATTCTGCTCAAACACGTACAGTGAATCTGTTCTACCTTGGGACAGCCCCAAAGTAGAACAGCACAATAATCCTATAGCCATGAAGAAAGCTCTCATTCATCAGTCCATGAAAGAATCATCGCCTTTGTACGGATTGGCCTTGGTAAAATAGCCAAAATCGTTTGTCGAGTTGTTGGTATCCTTCAATATCCGGCGTCCATTGACCGTCTTGAGGGTCTTGCGTATAATGGACTGGCTGGAATACGGGCCACCAGGGACTGAGGTCGCTCCGGCATCAAACCGCAAAGGCAACCGGCGCGGAATACGATCACTGACCTCATATTGTTCTATCTCTACCGCATCGATGATATATCTGGCCGGCAACTGCGGGTACTTTGTCGTCTTATCCGTGATAGTCCGGGTGATAGGTGTGGCAAACGCAGCTATATTGTTCAGATCAAAGCTCTGATCCACCTTCATCAGCACAAACGATTCGCGGGCTTGGGGAGGGAAGTACATATCATTCATGCTCAGTTTAAAAAACACCTCTACGTTTGGCACATCGACATTGTCCACATCATTAGCAAAAGGAGTTGCTTCCGGGTCCAGCTTTTGTTCGTACGGCAGGAGCCACGCTTCAAAGTCGGCACCGGTCAGGTCCACAGTCAGTTCAGGCTTCTGTGCACCGATAGTTACGCCATTGTTATTGACATAGGATCCGGCATGGTTCAGTGCCGATCCGGCCAGAACGAAGCTCTTGCCGGGCAATACCGGGTATTTTTTGCCCGTGCCGTCGCTCGGGATCATGAATATTCCCTTGGCATAGACATAGTCCTCATTGGCATCATCCGACACATTCATCCCGATGGATTCGCTCCAGTCGAACTGGTTGTTGGGCAATGAATATTCATCGTTATTCTTGTTTGGTTTGCCATATGCCAGCACGATCAACAGACTGTCCGCGTAGAGGGTCTCATCTGTATTGTTATAGATTTCGATAAAATTGTCGCGATTCAAGGCAGCATCTTTGGTATGTGACCCTACATAGTAGATCTGCTTGATGACAAAACCACCTACCGTCTCGGCGGCAATAAGTTTTACCGTGATCTCCTGATTCTGATAAAAGCTTTGACTGCTCACCGTATAGTTTAACGTAAAATCGTCTTCCCTATTCACCCCTGTCAGCTCGGCGTACGTCTCCGCCGGAATAGTCAAGGTCACATTGATGTCATAGATACCGGGCACCAATTGATGCAATAGTATTTTACCATCTGTATCGGCCTTGACATCATAGGTTTGGCCATTGCTTTTGTTGACGAGTTTGATCACGGCATCCTCATAGGGCACGTCAAACCAGACTTCTTCTTCATTTACGGTCAGCTGCACAGCGATATCGACGGGCCTTGCTTCGTTAACATCGTCTTTTTTACAGCTCGCGACGGTGAAAAATACCGCCAACACTAAGATTAGGATTTGATTTGTTTTCATATATGATTATTTTTATGATAGTTACAATTTAAGGCTGATTCCCCCGGTTATGCTCAGGGGCGCGTTGTAGGAGACGATCTGCTCCACGCCGTTGCCCGTCTTGTCAGCGCGATTCAATAGGCTGTTGAACGTATTATATGTCGTGATCGCTATACGGATCTTTTTGCCGATCTCCTTGGCGACGGACAAGGAAAAGTTGGCATATATTATTTTCTGTGCACCGCTTGTTAGTTCAATATTCCTCGGAGGCAGACTGGGACCATTCCCACGCTCTATGAATACCATATGCATGTCTTGATCCAGATAACCTAGAGCTTCCTGATATTCGTTCTTATGCAGAGAACCATAGTTGTTCTTCCAAAAGATATCCGTGTTGGTCATGATGACGAATCCCAACTTAGGTATATGTGTCGTGGTATTGAGCTTGCTGGTGAGTATATACCTCTTGCTATACAATTGGGGATCGTATAACACATACCATATATTGTTGCCCTGATAGCTTACCGGTGTCTTGAGGTACAGTGCATCGTAATTGCCGACATTGTTTTCTTTGGAAATGATGTACGAGGTGCTGGTCGACAGCGAGGTGTGGATATACGGGATGCGAGGTATGGATACTGACCAGTCAAAGCCGTATGTATACGAGCTTTCGGTATTCTCGATCGTGTTGTACGTGATGTCTTTTATAGTCTTATAGTCTCCTGTCTGTTGGTAGACGATTTTCTGGAGATCATCATCGGCATAGTAGTCGTACACAGGTACGGTGATATTCATGTAGTTTGCTCGGCTATTGAAGCCATCGCGTACATTTTTGTAGTAGGCATTCAAGCGTGCACTGAATGATTTTTCGTTGTAGCCTAGGTTAATTTCGGCCTGTGAGTTGCGCATGGGCTTCAGATCGAGGTTGGAGGTCTGCATCTTGTGCGTGTACACCAGGTAGACCGGGCTATATTGGGTACTCGTAGCGGTTACGAGCGGGATGTCCAGCCATGCCGGTGTCGGATAGATCTGAGCCAGAGTAGGTGATTTTGCCGATATGCCATAGGCCGCAGCTACGTTTAGTTTTGGGGTGAGGCTCACTTGTGTACTATTCATTGCTAGGGTTTATCTTTTTTATGATCACAGGTATAGTGAGTGTCGTATTTGACTTCTCCAATTGGTCTTCCCTTTTTCTGTGGCTAGCTAGCCTAATACCTACTTATGTATTTGATGAAACACTTAATAGAGAACGATTTATCAAAAAGTTAAATGATAAATTCCAATGGAACGAAGTAAACGAAAAAGATCATCCTAATGAAACACTCTGATCACGAACGAGAAATCATACGCAGCTATATTGAACCATATGGTCAAAAATGGATTTGAGCTAGTGGAAACACTCGAACGAACAGATACATATTCGGGTACGGGAGGTACGTCGGGGATTGTGTTTATAATGAAGAAAAAGATGATCAATGATAACGGTGGTGAGATTTCCCATAACGGAAATAAGCAGTGAAAGATATTTGTTTTTCAAGGGACTGTTTGCTAACTTTAGTGTGACCAACAGGACCTAGCATGACCGATCTCTATAAGAATAGATACCGCATCCCCTCCGCAAGAGCACAATGGTGGGACTATGGTACTGATGCAGCATACTATGTCACGATCTGTACTAAAGATAGAATGCCATATTTCGGAAAAGTCATAGATGGAATGGTGCAGTTGTCGGAGATTGGAGAAATGGCACAACAATGTTGGTCGGAAATACCTGTGCATTTTCCATTTGTCATATTAGATGAATTTGTCGTGATGCCAAACCACATACACGGAATTCTGGTGATTGATAAAGGGAATACCGATAACAACGGCAACGTAGAGACGCAAGATTTTGCGTCTCTACAAACGGATCACACAAGGTACAAACCCGTGGTCAATATATACGGACCACAGTCGAAGAACCTAGCGTCCATTATCCGTGGATTCAAAATCGGGGTAACCAAATCAGCAAGGGTGATACACGCCAATTTCTCCTGGCAACCCCGATACCACGATCGGATAATCCGTGATCAGGCTGAACATGAACGTATCACATCATACATCCAAGACAACCCCATTAATTGGGGACAGGATGAAATGTATGTGTAGACTGATTGTGTATATTCGTGTATAGCTGTTATTTTGAAAGACCGAACGTAGAAAAATGAACCCGGAACATCATTACATAAAGCCCCATCTATTTAAGAAAATCGGCATACCAATGTCCCGATGATTTTACGATACGCTGCTGGCTCTTGAAGTCCACGTATACCAATCCAAATCTGGGATGGTACCCTTCGGCCCATTCGAAGTTGTCAAGAAATGTCCATACGAAATACCCTTTGACTGCTACGCCTTCCTGCTTCGCCCGAAATACCTGCTCGATAGCTTGCTGGATATAGTTTAGCCTTCTGGGGTCTTCTACTTGATTATACTCTACCTGATCGGTAAAGGCTGCGCCATTTTCAGTAATGATCAGGGGAGGAATGTTGTCATACGCCTGAAATTTTTTCAAGATATGATAGAGAGATTCCGGATAGACCTCCCAATTCATGGAGGTCAGCTCCACGTTGCGCTTGCGTGCACTCACGATCTTTGCCTGTAGAAAAGGGACAAAAGTAGCATGCCGGACCACCTCGCGTGTATAATTCTGGACACCGACAAAATCCATGTCGAAAATCAAGTCTTTCTCATCGTGTTGCTTCATGTATCTCTCCACTCTATTCAGCACCTTGATTTCGGCCGTGGGATAGCCCATACCCAATAAAGGTTCTACAAACAAGCGATTGAGCAGTGTATCTGCTTTTCTGGCAGCCACCACGTCTTTCTCCCTCATCGTATAAGGTTCTACGTGGGAGCACGAAAAAGTTGTCCCTACGTGACTGTCTTTCTGTAGTGACTTGATCACCCGTGCGCCATGAGCCTGCGAAAGTGCCGTATGGTGGACAGCGGCCAGAAAATTATCGAGCCCCTTTCTGCCGGGGGCATGCACACCGAAAAAATAACCGGCAGCGGTAAATACGGTCGGTTCGTTCAAAACGATCCAGTTCTTTACGCGGTCCCCAAAATGCCGCACACAGATAGATACATACTGGCCAAACCATTCCTTGATATCGCGGTTTGTCCACCCTCCTTTCGTTTCAAGCGCATGGGGCAGGTCCCAATGATACAGCGTCACCCAAGGGGTGATACCCAGCTCAAGGCAAAGATCGATAAGCCGATTGTAGAAATCGATCCCTCGCGGATTGACCTCCCCGACACCTCCGGGGAGTATGCGGCTCCATGAAATGGAAAACCTATAATTGGGAATATGCAGGCTAGCCATCAGATGCAGATCATCGACATAGCGATGGTAGAAATCGCAGGCCGTATCGCCGTGATGGTTTTGGAAGATCTTGTTTTTCTTCTGTACAAAAACATCCCAGATCGAAAGGCCTTTGCCATCGTCCCTGCTGGCACCCTCTATTTGATAGGCCGCGGTAGCAACACCCCATGTGAAATCATCGCCAAAGGCTTCCTTAGTTAAAAGCATGGATCATAGTTTATTTTTGAAGAGACCACTTGCTATCCTCCGATCAGATCTTATGGAATCTAAGCGGAGAATAGAAAGAGCTGAATCGTGTCAGAAACAAGCGAAAGACAATCTTTTGGAAGAAGTAAATGACCGTTTTCATCGTTCAAATGTATTAGTGCACATATAAAGTAAAGGATTTTTTGTGACCAATACATGAACAGTACGTTAATTTTTGATGAATATTCTGATTCTATGCTCACAGTGGAGTCCGTAGATGCTCTCTTTATGGCAGTATTTATTGCATTTCAAGAATTGTCCCTTATCTTTAAATAGGACAAATAGATATCAAATATGGCCAACCTATTTCAGAAAACATACCGTATATCCTCTGCCAGAGCCTCATGGTGGGACTATGGTGCTGATGCGGCATACTTCGTCACGATCTGTACTAAAAGTAGAATACCGTATTTCGGAAAAGTCATAGATGGAATGGTGCAGTTGTCGGAGATTGGAGAAATGGCACAACAATGTTGGTCGGAAATACCTGTGCATTTTCCATTTGTCATATTAGATGAATTTGTCGTGATGCCAAACCACATACACGGAATTCTGGTGATTGATAAAGGGGATACCGATAACAACGGCAACGTAGAGACGCAAGATTTTGCGTCTCTACAAACGGATCACACAAGGTACAAACCCGTGGTCAATATATACGGACCACAGTCGAAGAACCTAGCGTCCATTATCCGTGGATTCAAAATCGGTGTTACCAAATCAGCAAAACTAATGCACGCCGATTTTGCCTGGCAGTCCCGTTACCACGATCGCATCATCCGAGATCAAGCGGAACATGAAAGAATTGTATCGTATATACAGGATGATCCACTCTATTGGCAGGATGACGAATGGTATATAAATGAAGATCATTATAAATCAATATTAAAATAACTATCTTTATGATGTGATGCAAGAACAGATAAACAATCCACTACACGGAAAAAGACTGGACACCATCCTCGAAAGCCTTGTCGAGTTGTATGGGTGGGAAGAGTTGGGAAGAAGAATCCGTATCCGATGTTTCAATGACAATCCCAGTATCAAATCGTCATTGGCTTTTTTAAGGAAAACACCTTGGGCACGTGAGAAAGTAGAAAATCTATACCTCAGGGCAATCCTGAAAAATAAGAACAGGAGGTAGTTTGCCATGAGCGGGGCAGGTAAATCGATAATAAATAAAAGCCATAGGCAAATGGAACAGTTTCTGAGAGAACTATTTGAATACAGCCATCATTTTAATCAAAAATTGGCTGATGTCTTTTACAACAGTCCCGACAAGACATCTGAAAAAGCAGTGAAAGTGTTTAACCACCTGTTGAACGCCCATCAGGTCTGGAACAACAGAATCGAACCGAAACAGGCTGCTTTTGGAATTTGGGAACTGCACCCAGTACAACACTTAAAAGACATTGACCAAACAAACTACGAACAGACTTTGCAGATATTGGACAGGTTTGACCTGAACGAAACCATTGCTTATTCGACAAGCAAAGGACAGCCATTTGACAATCGTATCCGAGACATATTATTTCATGTCATCAATCATTCGACATATCATAGGGGACAGATTGCCACAGAATTCAGAAGGTATGGCCTTGAGCCCTTAGTTACGGACTATATTTTTTACAAGCGGTAAAGACTAACGGATATATGGCGTATCAGACAGCCTCTTGACAGATTTATTCGTTTACAAATGACGAAAAGTACGGAAAATTGAACTGTATTTTGAAAGCAGAATGTTAAATTTGGATAAATATTTAATAGAAACAGTTATTTATCATAGATATGAAAGACAAAGTAACAGCTGCGCTATTGGCATTTTTCCTAGGTGGATTTGGCGTACATCGGTTTTACCTCGGACAAACAGGATTAGGTTTCTTATACCTCATATTTTGCTGGACTTTAGTTCCTGCTTTTATTGCATTTATTGATTTTATTGTTTTCCTCACGATGAGTAAGGAAAGCTTTGACATGAAATACAATCGCACCTATATACCTAATCAGGTCATCAACAACTATATTCCTACTCCCCCTCATCAACAGAGCAATGTTGCTTCCGAAATCGAGAGGTTGCACGGATTAATGGAAAAAGGAGTCATTACCCAGGCCGAATTTGAAGAAGCAAAAAGAAAGATGCTGTAGATCGATTAGACAAGTTGGCTTCCCTTTCCGAGATGGCCGTGCGGCAGTATCTGTAGATTAGGAGTAAAACCAAAATAACTTCAATAACCCCTGTCGCAATAAGGATTTGACTTCAAAAAGACAATGGAGAGTAGTGTCCGAAAAATAATATTTGCTAGATTTCCTCTATAAAATGCTTTCAATGGCTGAGGAGAACCGAGCTTGCGAGCTCACCGCAGGTAAATCGATAAATTCATTTTATATGCAGGCGCAATTATATTGCATATCAAAATGAATTTATCTAAGTTTGGTAAATAACAGATACGATCTTGCCATCATGAAGAAAATAGGATTCTTATCATTTGGCCACTGGGCCGACCATCCGGCTTACAATACGCAGACAGCGAGCGACACCCTCCTTCAATCCATTGATCTGGCGGTCGCCGCAGAAGAAATAGGTATCGATGGCGCGTATTTCCGGGTGCATCATTTTGCCCAACAACTCGCATCACCTTTCCCGTTATTGTCGGCCATCGGAGCGAAGACCAGCAAGATCGAGATCGGCACAGGGGTGATCGATATGCGCTATGAAAATCCGCTGTACATGATCGAAGATGCCGGAGCGGCGGATCTGATTTCGGGTGGTCGCTTGCAGTTGGGTATCAGCAGAGGCTCGCCCGAGCAGGTCATCGACGGATGGCGCTATTTTGGGTATGAGCCCGCCCAAGGCGAAACAGACGCCGATATGGGACGCCGTAAGGGTCTGGAATTTCTGGAAAAACTAAATGGTGTTGGATTTGCCCAGCCTAACCCCAACCCGATGTTTCCCAATCCTCCCGGACTATTGCGATTGGAACCGCATTCTGAAGGATTGCGTGACCGCATCTGGTGGGGTGCCGGCGCCAATGCAACCGCTGTGTGGGCCGCAGAAAATGGCATGAACCTGCAAAGTTCTACCTTGAAATTTGACGAAAGCGGCCAACCCTTCCATATCCAACAAGCCGAACAGATCCGTCTATACAAGGAAGCGTGGAAAAAAGCAGGACACCAAAGAGAGCCCCGGGTGTCGGTAAGCCGTTCGATCTTTGCATTGGTCAACGACCAAGACAGGTATTACTTCGGACATGAGGCTGACCGTACAGATAAAATCGGTATGATCGAAGCCGATAAACGTGCTATCTTCGGCAGAAGCTATGCTGCCGAACCTGATAAGCTCATCAAGGAGTTGGCGCAGGACGAAGCTATCCAGGAAGCGGACACCTTGCTATTGACCATTCCCAATACATTGGGCGTAGATTACAACGTACATGTACTTTCGGCGATCTTGGAACACGTAGCGCCGGAATTGGGCTGGCGGTAAAATTGATAAGATGATGAACTCAAGCATTACATTTCGCCTTTCCTTTCCCGAATGTCAGACACATTATGTGAACGTCGACATGCATATACAAGGATTTTCTACACAGAAACAACTGGACGTCAAAATGCCGGTATGGGCTCCCGGGTCCTACCTCATCCGGGAATATGCCAAGAATGTAGAACGATTTTCCGTACAGGACGAGCAGGGAATAGATGTCCTTCACGAAAAAACGGACAAAAATACCTGGCGGATATGGACCGAAGGACAAGATGTGCATATACGTTATAGCGTCTACGCCTTTGAGCGATCGGTGCGAACGAGTTTTATCGATGCGCAACACGCTTTTCTAAGTCCCGTTGGTATTTTTTTCTACATAGATGGCCACCTTGCCCATCCTGCCCACATCATGATCGATCTGCCTCCTGCCTGGAGCAAGATATCTTCGGGACTTCCCAAAATAGCGGAACAGACTTTCTATGCCGAAAACTTTGATATCCTCTACGACAGCCCCATAGAAGCGGGCAACCAAGACACTTGGCTCTTTGACGTAGACGGCACCCTGCATGAGTGCTGTATGGTCGGCAAAGCGGATTATGACCGTGATCGACTGACAGCAGATATCACGACCATCGTACGGGAAGAAAATAAAATCTGGGGATCAAACCCCAACGATTATTACCTCTTCATCACCCATCACTCACAGAGTGGCAGTGGTGGATTAGAGCACCTGAATTCGACCGTGCTGGCAACACCCCGATTCCACTATGCCAATCCGGTGACCTATAAGGCGTACCTCAGTCTGGTCGCCCATGAATATTTCCACTTGTGGAATGTCAAAAGACTACGGCCTAAAGCTCTTGGACCGTTCAACTACAACGTGGAAAACTATACTACAGCATTGTGGATCATGGAAGGTTTTACGGCCTATTATGACAATTTGATCATACGGAGATGTGGTTTTTACGACGAAAAGGAATACCTGCAACAGTTGGCACAGGATTTCAATACGGTCTACAACCGTCCGGGCTATACCTTGCAAAGTGCCGCTGCCGCCAGCTTTGATGCCTGGATCAAACAGTACCGACCGGACGAAAACTCGCACAATACCTCCATATCCTACTACAACAAAGGAGCCATGCTGGCCGCCGCATTGGACACCAAGATCATCGCACACACCGAGGGACACAGGAGGTTGGACGATGTGGTCCGGGCGGCGTATGAAAAATTCTACCTCATAGAAAACCGTGGCTTTGAAGAGGCCGAGTTTCAGAGGCTGGCCGAAGAAATCGTAGGAACGGATCTTTCGGACATCTTTCGGGCGGCACATGAACTTGTCGAGTTGGACTACAACCGCTATTTCCATGCAGTGGGGTACGAGCTCATCGACAGCAACCAAGAGAACAAAACCTTGTCATTGGGCATCAAGACCGTGAATAACGACACACGTGTCATCATCAAAAATATAGACCGGGATTCAGCGGCATGGCAGGCAGGGCTCAGCGTGGACGACGAGCTCATCGCTATCAACGACTATCGGATCGATGGAAACGGTAAAGCGATAGACCATGTACTGGCCACTGTGCAGGCTGGAGACGAGATCCGGATGATCGTGGCCAGGGACGGTATTATCGAATACATCCCCGTGACATTACAGTATGCCAACAAAAAATCCTTTGTGATCCAAAGGATGGAATCAGCCTCTGACGAACAAAGGCGATTGGGGGATATATGGTTATCGTTGTAGAGACGCGATTATCTTCGATGAGCTCGCTACGTTCGGTTAATCGCGTCTCTACAATGAAATACATTAAAATTTATACAAACGCTGGCGCACGAATCCCTTCGTGTGCCTCGAATAAACAAGCACACGAAAGGATTCGTGCGCTAACATGAGAAATACATTAAAATTTATACCGGATCGTAAACCCTATAGGATCGATCAACCGGATGGAAGACTCTTGAATAAAGTCCAGATAAGGTTTTGCATCCAACGATAAGGCCAGTGGTGTATCGGGGATATCGTATGCGATACCGATCACGCCATCTACACTCAACAAAAGACCGGAAGAAGAAGGGATCGTATTGCCGTCGGAATCTTTATAAGACTTATATTGGACACTCCCGAAACTCCCTCCAAAACCGTAATACCAGGAAAAATTATCGGCCAAAGGCTTGTGGTATTGGTATAGTCCCACGATACGGAAACGGCTCGTGCGGGACGAGCTTTGCCAGCTCAATATCCCTTCCAATGCACGGCTTTCATGCAAGGTGTACCGATAGCTGATCCCCGTAGCACTACCAAAGCGCACGCCAGCAGCATGTTGGGTATCCAGTTGAGCGTATGAATGTTGGCAAAAAAAGAAGAATACAACAGCAAAAATGGAGAAACGTAAGTTATTTATCATACAAAGTTGTTTTTTATATTTTCAGTGTCCATGCAAACTTAGATAAATTGTCTTTTATATGCAATATAATTGCATTACATATAAAAGCAATTATTCATGATTGTATGTTTCCAAAGGTATTCATGAGCACTTCGTGGTTTATCGATTTACCTGCGGTGAGCTCGCAAGCTCGGTTCTCCTCTGCCATTGAAAGCTTACTTTTAGAGGAAATATACAATTCTACAATTTCATAAAGACAAAAACCATACCTAAAAGTAGAAGCACGATTTAGTCGCGCCTCTACAAGTTTACTCCCTGATCGTCAGTACCACATTTTCCGAACGGGCTTGTACCGACGGATCGTACATACACGCTACGGTCGTGATGCCCGAATTGAACACTCCCACATTGTTGGCCTTGACTTCATATTCAAATTCACGCTTGCCTTTGCCCAGATGGTCAAAGAAGTAATTGGTAGAAGCATCTTTCATCGTAAAATAATACCCCTGCCACCATTGGTAACCCGAAGGACGATAGACCGGCTCGACGCCGGATGGCCGTGCATCTTTCAGATGCACATACTGCAACTCTGCATCGTTGACCACGGTCAATTTGACCTTGATGCGTTCACCCAATTTTGCCTCGGTAGTTGCGACCCAAGCACCGTTTCGTTCGACAAAATATTGCTTTTGCACCGAAATCGCCTGTGTAGAGCGCTCGACCTTCTCCAACGGCAGAAAATATTGGTGCACGATATTTCCGTAGACCGTACGGTCATTGTTATTCTCCACCCTGACGTCTTTGTCGGACTGTAATTCTTCCTTATCGAATGACTTCGTGAATTGGCCCAACACCAGCTTATTGGCTTTGGCTTCTTGCTGATTGACATATACCTTTACGGTATTTTCCATCGCAAAATCCTGTGGATTATTCGCCAACAGCAGCGCATAAACGGCATCTACAGTCATCCAAGTGGTACGCCAGTGGTTCGCTTGCTTGCTGTAGTAAAGCCATTGTGTGATCGCCTGCAATTTGCTTGGGTCATGCAATTTATAGGCTTCGACCATATAGGACTGCAGGCTCGTACTATTGTACCAATTCGCATTGGATTCCCAATACAGCCCTTTGTTTTCGTCCGAAATGGCCTCTTGTACGATACGGTTCTTGAGTTCGCTAGACGTCTTTCCCTGTCCAAAAATCTGGCTGACGATCCATGCTTTTGCAGCAACGCCGGCCGGACGTTTTGCCGTCGTCTCGGAGGATCTGGCCAATATATCTTGTAATTTATGGACTTTGGCCGTATCCACGCCGACGTACGCATTCCAGTATTGTCTTGCATACAGGTAATCCAGTCCGGCCGAATAATCTGCCTTCGGGCCGAACATCGTACTGTCCCTATCCAGGTACTTGGTCAGCTTCTCGGCGGCACTACGGATATCAGGCGTGATCAATGTCTTGTCCAGATACAGTACTTTGCCTAGTATCTCCAGGATACGCGAAGAAATGTAGGTATTTTCTTTTCCCCCCTCAA
Source organism: Parapedobacter sp. SGR-10 (assembly GCF_011030405.1). Lineage (GTDB taxonomy): Bacteria > Bacteroidota > Bacteroidia > Sphingobacteriales > Sphingobacteriaceae > Sphingobacterium. The sequence continues at coordinate 28,285 of NZ_JAAJTJ010000026.1, read as the reverse complement.
ACCAGGAGAATCCACCACTCGGCAATTGGTTTTTCAGTACCTTGCTTTCAATGACCTTTATTTCATCCTGTATATTGCTGTTGAAAAGAGCAGCAATCGCATGGAGTTTGGCCTCATCGCCTTGGATATCACGCAGCCAAGGCATCTCTTCCAGCTTAAGCTCGCTCAGCGAGGCATTGTCTTCGAGCTTGCCCGTTGCTTCGGCCGTGTGGAGGGACTTGAAATAGTCCGCTATAGCAGGATAGTGCTTGGCAATATATTGCACCATTTTCAACCCAAACCATTTGCTCGTACTTTGTTCGCTGCACTCGTAAGGATAGTTTTTCAAGTAGTCCAATGCCGAAATGATTTCCAGAATGGGGTTGCTCTGCACCTGTATCCTAGCATATAGATTATCCTTTTGCGCGGCATGGATAGGGTAAGTTTGCGCTTCCTTGGCTTTCAAAACGATCTTCTCCGTGTCGGAAACCAAGATACGGTTTGGAAGGACAGGCACTTCTTGCATCTCGCCATCCGAAAACTCGTCGGAAGCTGCTACAATCTTGATATGCACCGATGGATAGTCCTTGGGTACGGTGAGCTGCCATTCGACAATGGTATTGTTGGCCGACTGTGCTTCAAAGGTTTTGGTGCTGTTTTCCGTCACAAAATGTGCCGTAATCACCTCATTATTTTCGGGATTCAGTATCTCGATGCGCGCACTTCCTTTTTGGATGGCTTTACTGAGATTCTGGATCTGTGCTTTGAGGGTGATCCTATCGCCCTCCCGGAAATAGCGTGGAAGATTGGGCCGTACCATCAATTGCTTCTGGGTCTGCGTAAACAACGTTGCCGAGCCGGCTTCCAGATTTTTGCCATGGGTAAAGAGCAACAGTTTCCACTTGGTCAAGGCTTCGGGCGAGTCAAATTCAAAAGATACATTGCCGTCGGCATCCGTGTACAGTGTCGGGTAGAAGAAAGCGGTTTCCCGCAGGTTAGTGCGCGCCTGGACATTATCCAGCTGTTCCTGCTTTTCCTTTCCTTCCTTGGTGGTGATCACTACAACGCCATTGGCACCTCTGGATCCATAGATAGCGGTCGCCGCCGCATCTTTCAATACCTCAATGTTGTCGATCAGACTTTGGTCTATCGAAGCTTGATCAAAGTTTTCGACGATCTCTCCGTCGATCACATAAAGAGGAGCAGTACCTCCTACAGAAGATGTCCCCCTAAGCATGACACTCGCGGATTGGGCTTCGACACCCGCCACGGCTCCCGTCAAACTCATCTTCTTTTGCGTCCCATACCCTACTACGACAACCTCATCCAAGACATTATTTCCGTCAAAATTTGTTCGGAAATAATACCAAGCTCCCGGTTTCCACAGATCATAGCTACGCACAACAGAAAGCCTGTTGTCTCTACTCCTATAAGACAGGGATTTGCGGAATGAAGTGTTGCTAGACGTACTCTGTCTGAATTCATTCAATAAATAACGAAAATTCAGACTGCTATAATAGGGCGTGTGGATGGCAAAACTGCCCGGAAAATTGTTGGAAGCAAATACATCCAATGAGCTGTCGTACATCGTGGCCAATAGCTCGGCCGCCACGTTTTGGTTTTTGTGGCTGACCGTAAAGCTCCATTTTTCCTTTTGTCCGGGTGTGATCTTATCCCTAAACGTCACGGTCTTGATCTCCAGCCCCTTGTCCGTACGTACAACCGGAATGCGAATACTGACCTGTGCAGCCTGATTGTTGCGGACAAAGAGTGCCGAAAATTCGACCGTAGGCGAGATCATGTCCTCGCGTAGCACAAAACTGTAGGAGGCTTGACCATCCCGCCAGGTAAGTACCTGCGTATCTTCTTTGATATTGCCTATGGACGGGAACAAGAAAAGATTGTCGGCACCGGCTACATCGGTATAAAAACGTATGGTCACCTTGTCTCCTATGGTATAGCTGTCTTTGTCCAAGGCATAACTGAAAAACTGGTTTTCATTCGTTTTGCGGGTCTTGGCATCATAGACATAGGTCGTCGCCGAAGCCCGGACCGTATCGTTTCCTTGTACTGTGAATGCTTCAATGCTGTATCGTCCTTTGGTAAATAGATTGGAGTCCAACGCTACCAGGGATGTATCCCGGGTATCGAACGTATAGGACTGCATGTATTCTTTGGTGCCTTTCTTTAGGGTAAGCGCATCAAAATAATGGGGAAAGTAACGTTCGTACTCGTCATTGTCCAGCAAGTGGTATTCGGTATTCTGGAAATACTGCTCATAGACATCGGACAGTGGCTTTCGGTGTTCGCCTATTTTATATATATTGACCTTTCCGGCAAATTTCAAAGGCTGACCATTTTGGTTGGTCGTCCGGATGTGCAATGTGCTCCACCGCTTCTCTTCGACACTGTATGCCGACTGGACGGCTATCCGCCAGGGCTTGGTCGAAAAAGCATATGACCCCGATGCACTTTGCATCTCGCCCGAGGGAGTGCTGACCTCAGCGGTATAAGACAGTGAGAAATCGGTCAAACCTCGAAATATGGTATCCATCAAAGGAACCACGATCTTAAACCTACCATCTGCATCCGTGATCGTGACCGTATCAAGATAATTGATGGTCCTGTACTTGTATTGTTTACCGCCGTAAAATTTGACCGTGTACCGTACCGTCGCATCCGGCAGTTTGGCTCCGGCGAGAGATTCTGCTTTTCCGACAAATACAGCTGTATCCTTCAGCGTATACGTTTCCTTATTGGGCTCAAACTCCACTTTGAACGTCGGTCGTTTGTATTCCTCTACCCGCAGATAATGGGTATCGCTGCCTCCTTCTTTGGCTTTGACCTCTAATCGAAATGTCCCTGCCAATGTTCTGTTGGGCAACTTGAATGTACCGTTTGCCGAACCAAAAGCATTGGTAGTCAATTGTAAGGAATCGATCTTTTGACGGTTGGCATCATACAAAAATACATCTATTTCCGTATTGTCCATGACCTTCCCGGTCAGCTCATGGTTGTTGTATACGATGGTCTTGAAATAAACCGTCTGTCCCGGACGATAAATAGCACGATCCAGCATTGTCCGAAAACGTGTACTGCCTTCTTCTGTATTATTCTTTTCGTTGTAATGTTCGGGTATATCGTCCAATTCCATTAAGGCAATGAGCTGATTTTCTTCGGGCAGGAACAACTCACAGTCGTCCAGATCTTGTTTGGATTTCCGATCGTTCGCTTTGTACACAAATTCACCCTTTTGATCTGTCTGTAAGGACTGGATCAGCTTAGGGGTTTTCGACTCCGTATCGTAGAGCTGCACCTTTTTATGGGCATGGGGTCGCCCTGTTTTGCGATGGACCAAAAGCCCTTTGTATAAATCAAACTTTTCCGTTTCCTTGTCCATTGAAGCACTAATAAACATATCCGTCACAACAAGCGTCGAGCTGACGACTGTTCTTTGTTCGCCATCATTTTTGAATTCTTTATTATTGGATGCAAGTATGATATAATTGCCATAAGGCAGTGGATTCAGTTTGTAAATGGTATGATGCGCTTTGTGGTCATCAAATGCCTTCAATACCATTTGTTCCTCGTATCGGACGGAGGCATCCACCGATGTCAAGAAACTAACCGAGTCGTATTTGACAGTATATTGTTTGTAGTTTTTAGGGGTATTGGTCGTATTGTACACACGTATATACAAGGTATCTACATTTTGAGCAGTTAGTTTGATCGGTGTATATTCCTCGGAGGGTGCAAATACGGCGTGTTCTAATGATAATGTTGCCTGCTTGATCTTTTTTTCAAGACCTTTGCTGTTGGCTATCCACGACGATTTTGGATATTCGTCCAATGCACGATGGATATATTCCAGTGCCTTTGCTTTGTCACCCTTTGAATTGTTATACCATTGTGCTATCTGATAAAGCAGGTAGGCATTGTAATGAGATTTATGGTTTTTGATTACCTCTTCATAGGATTTAATAAAATCTTCTGATCCATATACAATATCGCGGGTGAGCAGATACGAAGTCGCACTACGATAGCCGTATTTTTTATTGACGGCCAACAAATGCCCGTCCAATGCTTTGACTTTGTCCATGGCTTCTTGCCTGTCGGAAGACTGTTTCAGAAAACCTATATATTGGTAGGCCAGGAAATGGTATATTGTGGGGGTGAGAATGAGGTTATATCTTTTCTCCAACAGTGGTGTCCAATGTTTGATAGAACTCCCGATCAGTAGATCCTTTTCTTTGAGAGACAGGCTGAATAAAGAATCTACGACCCGGTATTTTGTCTTGGCATCTGCTGCAACGAAATCATCTGAACTATCGGATAGGTACCGATTGGCATTGGACCATAGAAACAGTGCGTAGAAATTTCGAAGAACAGCTTTTTGCAACGTATCGCCTTGACGGATGGCTTCCTCCAAATGTCTTCGGGTCTTGACAAAGGTCGTATCGTCCGTATTATTGACCTTCATCACGCGGCTTTCGGCCAATACCGCACGGATCCATTCGGCCTTATTGCCATTTTTACGGGCAGCGGCTTTGATATCGGCCAGGATAGGCTGTGTCTGTTCGTAGTTTTTTATGGAAATAAGCCTTTCCACCTTTTCCCATCGTTCGATGTTTGTTTGGTCGGCATGATCTTGGGCTACGAGGGCTAGAGGAAACAAAAAAATGAATAATCCAATCAGTTTTTTCATGATGAGGCAATAAGTTGTCAAAGTATAAAAAAAATCATTATCGAACAAGGGATGCAGGAATGTTTGGAATTCCATAATGGAAAAGGAAAAAATATATTCATTTCATCTGTACTTTGTAGAGACGCAATGCATTGCGTCTCTACGGCTAGCAATAGGAATGATAATTGCTATATCATATTAGTATTATTACTTTTTTTAGTATTTTTATGTATTCAAGCCGCACGGCCTGACATCATTTATAAACGATATAATCGCAGAGATATGGGGACAACACGCAGACTATTTGACTTATTAAAAGGTAAAGAGACTTCGTCGGCAGAAGTTTTATTGGCCAATAGGTCGGAAAATGACTGGAAAGAATATCAACGAGACGAGATCCTCGATATTGTGGACAATACCAGCAAAGGGCTTCTATCGCTAGGTCTTGTCAAAGGTGACCGTGTAGCCATCATGTCGGGCAACCGACCGGAGTGGAATTTTGCGGACTTCGCCTGCAATCAGCTTGGCATAGCTACTGTTCCTCTTTATCCTACCCTGTCCGAACAGGACCTGGCCTATATCCTGAACGATGCCGACATCAGATTAGCATTCGTCAGCAACCAGGAATTGACCGAAAAACTGGAAAAAGCCATACGGGAAAAAGAGCTGAACATCGATATCTATACTTTTGATCAGGTTGCAGGTCACAAAAATTTCCTGGAACTGTATGAAGCGGGCAAGCAACAGTCTGTCGATCTCCAACCTTACAACGAGGCCGTACATGAAGACGATCTCTTGACCTTGATCTATACTTCGGGGACTACCGGAAAACCAAAAGGTGTCTGTCTGACCCACAAGAATATCATCAGCAACGTAGATGCTTGCCGCCATCTATTGACAGAAGAATACCGTAAAGCATTGAGTTTTCTTCCGCTCTGCCATATTTTCGAGCGCATGGTCGTGTACCTCTACATTTCCGAAGGGCTACAGATCTACTATGCCGAAAATCTAGACAATATCGTCGCTGACATCAACGAAGTGAAACCGGATGTCTTCACGACCGTACCGCGTGTGCTCGAAAAAGTGTACGACAAGATCGTCGAAAAAGGAAAGGCATTGACCGGTATCAAAAAAGCCCTGTTCTTTTGGGCACTCAACCTCGGACACCAATTCAAGGAACCTCCGCTAAACAGTGGCTGGTATAACTTTAAACTGTCCATCGCCCGTAAGCTGATCTTCTCCAAATGGAAAGATGCATTGGGAGGCCATATAAAACTCATTATTTCGGGTGGCGCAGCCTTGCAGGAGCGTCTTGCGAGGATATTCTGGGCAGCAGACATCAAGGTACTAGAAGGCTATGGCCTGACAGAGACCTCGCCTGTCGTGGCTGTCAACTCCTGGGCAGAAACCGATGTCAAATTTGGCACAGTAGGTCGTGTGTTGGCAAACCTGAATGTCAAGATCGCCAATGATGGCGAAATCCTCGTCAAAGGGCCGTCCATCACGCCCGGATACTACAAGAATGAGGAAGCTACCAAAGAAACCATCGATAGCGAAGGCTATCTACATACCGGGGATATCGGCGAACTGACAACAGATGGTTTTTTACGGATTACAGACCGTAAAAAAGAAATGTTCAAGACTGCGGGAGGAAAATATGTGGCTCCTCAGGTATTGGAAAACAAACTGATGGAATCTACGCTGATTGGTCAGGTGATGGTACTGGGCGAAAACCAACGCTTTCCTTCGGCACTGATCGTGCCGGCTTTTGAAGAGCTGGAAAAATGGTGCAAGCACAAGGGGATACCATTCGGCGACAAGCAGGAAGCCGTCAAAAATGAACAGATCATCGCCAAATACCAACAGATAGTAGACAAGGCGAATGCCGACTTCGGACAGTGGGAAAAAATCAAGAAATTTGTGCTCTTACCCGCAGAATGGACAATAGACAATGGTGAATTGACTCCAAAATTGTCACTCAAAAGAAAAGTAATCCTTCAAAAGTATGCGGACATAATCACGGATATATATGCAGAACACCAATAGTACCACAGAACAGAAACAAGAAGAGACCGTCATCGATAAGCTAAAGGGGTTTGGCAAATTACTTCTGGACTCCGGCAATGCATTCATGGAAGACAACTGCATGAAACTCAGCGCATCTCTTGCTTACTACACCGTTTTTTCCATTGGCCCACTGATCATCATTATGATCTGGGCATTGGGTTTCTTCTACGGACTGCACCTTGAAGGTTCGGAAGATGCCCAAGTGCAGGTCTTTGAGGAACTGAACAGCATATTTGGCCCTGATACCACGAAATTGCTGCAAGATGCCATCCAAAAGATCTCTTTTGAAAACAGATCAAACATCGGGCTTATCATCGGTATATCCACATTGGTCATCACATCCACAACAATCTTTGTGGACATCCAAAATTCTATCAATACGATCTGGAAAGTAAAAGCCAAACCCAAAAAGGGTTGGCTGAAACTGATTATCAATCGGCTGATTTCATTTTCGATGATATTAGGACTGAGCTTCCTGTTGATGGCCTCCCTACTCATCAGTAGCCTCATCGGGGTATTCACCAAACGCATAGAATCGTTTTTGAGTGATTGGAACATTGAGCTCTGGGGATGGGTCAACACAGGAATTACTTTTGTCGTCATTGCCACCTTATTTGGTTTTATATTTTCCTTTTTGCCGGATGCAAAAGTTCGTTTTAGGGATATTCTGGGTGGATCGCTGTTTACCTCTCTACTCTTTATGCTTGGTAAATACGGGATTTCGCTCTATCTCTCCAACAATGCGACAGCTACGGCCTATGGAGCAGCCGGATCGATCATCATCCTGCTTGCCTGGGTGTACTACTCAGCAGCTATCTTATATTTCGGTGCAGAATTTACCAAAGAATATGCCATTAAATATGGTAAAGGCATTATGCCTGCTTCGTTTGCCGTCTTGGTCAAGCAGACCGAAATGGAAATCGATACGGAAACGGGCAAACGTGAAGTCGTCAAAAAGCATAACGACCCTATTCCATAATAATTGTGTAGAGACGCGATTGATCGCATCTCTACATATTATCCCTACAATCCCCTCACATCCCTGTCTATTGCGATATCCGGGTGGACTGTACCGATGATTCGTCCGACATGGATCTGTATTTGGCAAGGTTCACATTCCCGACCTCCACATATTGGAATGATTTTGATATTATAGATACCGTCTTGTACAAATTGGTAGGGGAAGCTATTGCCCATACCTATAGTCGTCTGGCTATCGCCAACTCGCTGCACCTCCCACCGATAGGTTGGCGTACAGCTTTCGGGTGTACATCCAAAGTTGGGTGCGGTCAGTACATAGGAACCCTTGTTCAACGTGGTCTTTTCACCGCATCGTGTGATGATGCCCATATTGATGTTGGCAGCTCTCTTCAATAGATTATCCCCTCTTTCGAACTGTATATGGCCATTATCAGCAGCTATGACCTGCGTGATCTTCACATCTCGGCTTAGCCACCTGCCGCAGTCACACCGTGGCTCACAACATGTTATCGTAAACCGTTTACTGCTGATCATACAATCTGATTTGGGATCTTTGATGACGATATACCACTGTTGATTGCCTTCACAAGGGAAGTCAGCAGGCAATGTATAAGTATAACTGTTGATGCCATTGCTCACCCCTGTCGCGATGACATGGTAATTGTTAGGATTGGCCGCATTGACCAGGTAAATCTCCACCCCACCCGAAGGGCTGCTTCCTGACCAGGTAAACGATATCGTCTGGCCTGGGCAGATACGCCCCGGACTCGTGAGTTCCAAACCAGCCAGATCGCAGGGTGGTTCAGTCGGTTCGGACGTGTAGCAAATGGTCTTCTCACAGACATTACAATTCACGTCCTTGACACGGACCTTGATACAGAAGGTCAGCTCAAATTCACAGCATGGGATATCCAAGATAGCCGGATGGGTAATCTCCAGTTCAATGGCATTTCCATTGATAACCGAAGGAGTTCCCAAGCCCCACGAGAGGCTTCCGGCAGGCATGAATCCATTGCTCAACAACAGGCCGCCTAGCGTATTAGCCGTTGTCGAAAGCTGACCAAATACACCCATATTGGCGGGTTTACAGTCCGGAGAACTGTATTCCACATGAAAATCGAGCATCGTCACATCTACTTCCTGTAGCGGTACTGCACCACCTGTGATATGCAAATAATATCTACCGTTCTGCTGTACCAATTGTGCTTCAAAACCTTGTACATCACAGCATTCTACACTACGCACACAGGCTGCAGGTTCGAGCTCTGTTCCCGAGAAAGAAGTGAGAAATTCATCGGTCGTCACCGAACGAGCCGTAGCAGATGCCGTGACATTACAGCATGTGGCACCCGACACCTTTTGCACAGGAATGGTGACGGTAATCGTACCACCCGGTGCCAACTGCTCTGTCGGGGACAAGGTGAGCTGTACATTACCTGTGATCGTATAAGGAACGGTATTGCCTAAAGGATTTTTGACCACAATATCACCGGTACGTTGTACACAGCCGGGCAATGCATCGGTCAGTGTGATATGGTGTAACCCGGTACTGCCTAGGTTATTTATTTCGATGATATAATTAAAGGTTTGCCCATTTTCTACATAATCCTGATCCGCTCTCTTGTTTACTTCCAGATAACCTTTATCGTCTATACTATACTGCACACTATGCTGTAGATCCGTATGACCGGGTGTAGACAACACTGCCGTATTGAGCTTATTGTTGCCATACATCTGTGGCAAGACCAGCGCGTCAAAAGTGATCTCTAACATCGTCGCACGTTGCAACAGACAGTTGCCTGGCATATTCGTGAGGTGAAATGTCGGATTTTGAAGATCTGACGTATTGGCTATGACCTGGAAAGGAACATTCGGCTCCGGAACGGTCTGATGATTACAGTTGGTCATCTCACCTGTCACGGAGACGTTGGTATAATACGCATATTGTACAGAAGACGGAATAATCTGAAGATTTTGATTCGGCGTATTCAAAGCATCACTGACAACACTGCTCAGCGGAGCTGCACCGGAATTGCCAACCTTGATCCGAAAACGTATCACATCACCTACCTGGTAAATGGGTGGTTGGCTACCGTTAGGTGGATTGACAATACATTTTCTGATATGAGGAATAGCACGGGGCTGCTCCACCTCAAAAGATACACTATCCGTTTTGTTGTGGATAGATGTATCGATCTCAGGACAGTTTACTCCCGGACAAGGGGTACCTGTGCCTCCCGAACCCGAAGAACTACTACCCTGACCGACAGCCTGGTATTGGACTGTAGCCGTATTGGTGATCGTAGATCCCGGTGTCGCCAGAGGATCAATGGTAAATGTGATCCTGATCGTTGTACTCTGTCCGGGTAGCAATACATTATTGCCAAAAGAAAAAGTATACGTATTTCCGGTCAGTGACCACGTCCATGATCCAGATGGCGAAAATAACGGTGGGTTGACCGGCTGTATGTGTACAGGAAGTACATCGGTGACGACAATATTGGTCCAGGGAACATTCCCATTGTTAGAAACCGTGATACTATATTGTCCCTGACAGCCCGGAGCGAGGTTTGCGGCGACTCCGGCCATCTGTTTTGTAAAGGAAAGATCAGCATTGGGACTGATCATAGGCGGTGACTGTGCCGTGACTGTTCCCTGCATACGGCCACACTCATTGGTCACGCTGCCTAGTACCAAATCGTAATCTACCGCATTGGTAATAGTCGACCCCTCCGGTACACAGTTTTGTACAATGAACTCCTTTTCTTTTAATCCATTATAATGCAGCGCATAATTGACCGTATGTATGCTTGGTGAAACCACAGGCAGTCCTGTACTCTCAGACACTGTCCCATGTATAGCATAGGTACCCAATCCACTGGGATTAGGGTTGTTGTGCCACAGATTCACCTTCCATAGTGATGTACCACAAGTCAGGTTGCCGGAGACAAACTCTTTCTCTACTGTCCAATAATTGCCTGCCCGGGCAATGACCTGTACCTGTTTATTACAGACTGTTACCTGTCCGTCACAATCCATTTCTACCCGCACATCCAATGTACCCACGGCACCATTACAAGTGACATATCCCGGAAATTTGAAATGCACATTAAAGAGCGGGTTATCATTGCTTGGAAACGGATTTACCGTCTCGTACACATTATTACCTACATGCTGAAACGGGTATGCCGAGCTGACAAATTCCAGATTGGAGCTTGCCGTAATGAACACCTTCGTCAAGCAGTTTGATGAGGAGGATCCCTGTAGATTGATGCGCAAAGGTATATTATTGCCGGTCAGTGCTTCCGTAGGAACACTCAGCGTCACGGTGCCTCCACTACCTAACTGACAAGTAGCCACCTGAGGGGTCTCATTCACCTGTATGGGTGCAAACTGTGCGGCACCTTGCTTGGTCGTCAGAAGCGCCAAGACCAATAGGCAACAGATTCGTATAGTTGATATCAAAAGTTTCATGATCGTAAGATTTATTGGTTGTCAAATTGGAAACACTTCGTGAATACACAGGACTTACAGCTGTTTTCATCATAGTACACGACCACCCGGAAGCAGACTTCGTAGTTCAGTCGGCAGCAGGAGGCATCAAATCCGGCCAATGGTCCGGGTAGCCCTACGACGATATTCAATGGAATATTGCCGGTCATCGCGCCATTACCCTGGTACTTGACGACCTTAGCTGCATTCCCATTGGCATTTGGATTAGCAGTACTATTCATAAACTGTAAGGCCGAGCTTGAATTGATCGTCGTACCGGGGCGCAATATCATACCCGATTCTTCCAATACAGATACACCTGGCGAACAAGGTGTCGGTTGCGCCGTATAATCGAATGATAGTACCTGTACTTCGACTGCATACAAGGGTTGATTAGCCACTAGATCTCCTGCAAACTGGAATTGATTGCCTTGTCCATTATAGGGTGATATCTGCATGTTTTGCATATCCATAGTCAGCTCATCGCATTCTTTACAGATACATTCGGGCAGGCTGTCCAACGCCAAAGCCACACCAGGCTGGCACAATATCGGGCTGGGATCCAGATCATCGCCCTGCAGGCCAAGGCCAATACTTGTTACCGACGGCGGCACCAATACTTCTACACAGTACTGTACAGAAGATAATGTACTACCGACCTGTGTCTGCAAAGTCGTGTTGGGAGCCACCAAGGTATAGCTCAACGGATTATAATTCTGGTCAAATAGATTAAGGCCGGAACCTGGCTGTGTATAGGTCAGATCACCGGATGAACTTTGGTATTCCGAATCAAAACATATTCTGTATTTTCTATTCTCGCCTTCATAACCCAGGCAGGTAATTGTATCATTTTTGATCTCAAACTGAATCTGGCAACTCCCCACCGAAAAGAACTGGGGTGTAGATACCAAACCGGTACCGACTTCTTTTACCTGCCAGCGGTACGTTCCGTCGGGCAATGTACCTTTGGTCATTTGTTCGATAGGGATGGACAACGTTTCGGAGGTCGCATGGTAGCTCTGTTGTGGACGCCCTTTGGCATCCACACGTTGCAACTCTACCACATACTTAGGGGTAGGAATTTTGCTTCCAAGGAGCTGCCAGCGGAGTTCTTTGGCAGGTTTTTCCTGGGAAAATCGCGTATTATTCTTTGGTAATATTGGTTTTATAAATCTTTGTTCATCTGGTTTTTTGTCCGATAGCGATTTTTTCCCGAACAAGGGATTGTCCCCTGTTTTTGCGCTTCCGGTATACATGGGTGATACCCCTTTTGTGGGTTTAGAACGTTTTGCTTTGCCCAATTGAAAGCTAAGCCCTAACTGTACCGCAGAGGTATTCCAGTTTTCTTTAGCCTCACGCTCGACAGACTTGGCTTCAATAAATGTTCCGATAGTCTCCCCATCAATGACGGTACCATCGGGAAAATTGATAGCCAGCTCCTTTACCTGCATGTTGGAGGTCATCAGACTACCCTCTGTCCAGAGGTGTATCCTATTCGAAAGCGGATACGCTATGCGCAAACGGGGAGAAACCATCCATGAGGATGATTTGACTTCTTCACGGGCATAGATCATTTTGCGAACAGGTTCTCCTGCACCTCTTGCGATCTCCTGCTCCAGACTATAATCTGCTTGGCTCCAATAGGACTGTCCGGCTTGTAAAATACCTGAAAACAGGAATCTCCCAGCCAGTATATCGACCTGTGGGCCTACTCGCCATCCATAGTTCCTTTGTCCGGATGAGCCGTTGCTACGTTCGAACAGCGTCGACGAAAACTCCGGATGTAATGCGAATCCTGTCTTTGCTATAGACGATGTAGATCCGTCATGGGCAAAGGCATAGTCTCCACCGATAGCCGGGCCCAAACTAAAATTTCCTTTCTTGAAAAACGGGTAATAGAAATTTAATTGTGTCCCATAAGCATTCGAAAGATGCTCTTTCTTCGCAGGAAATTGAAATCCTCCTCCTACTCCTAGGCTAGGCAACCCTTGTCCAAACAGACCGGGAAGCGGAAGTATAAAAAGGATACAGATAAGGTAAACGTACTGTTTCATAATCAAAGATGTTTTGGTGAACATCTTTATATCCACAGTATGGATGAATTGTTACCTATCGTATGAGAAAAAATTTCGAAGTTTACCGCTATGTATAGAGTGGATTGCAGGATGGGCGAAGTGTTCATTAAAACAACACTTCCTATAAAAATAGTAGAGACGCGATAAATCGCATCTCTACTTGCCTAATCAGGAAGGATACCGGGTAATCCCGGCATCAACGGTATATCTTGTTACTTTAATACGTACGGTTGAGTATATGCATTACCATCTTCTGAAATTGTAAGTGATTCATCTGCTATAACTTTTCCTCCCTGTTCGATTTTATAGTTGAGGTCAAAAGATCCAGAGACAGAGAAAGCCGCCACATTGATCTGAACCTGACTATAATTACCTACAGTTTCAAACGTATATGTTTTGCCTCCATTAAAATAAGCGTACGGATTCTTCTGGCATACTATGTTACTTGACGTTGTAATAAAACTCCTTACGCCCCAAGCGCCCCGTATCGTCCATTCCCTCCACGACAACCTTATATCTGCCATTGCCGTCCGCATTATAATAATCGAGCGTTACTTTTCCATTTTCATCCAACTGTACATCGGGATTCCAATAGATAGTCGTACGGTAATCATTGGTCGCCTTACTTTGTGACGTATCATACTTCGGCAGATAAAATTTTCGCTCTTTGATATACCCCAACGGGAAGATATCGATCACATTTGTTTTAGGGATCAATGCTTCGATCTGTGACAGCGTCATCCGTGGTCCTTTTGGTTTCTCTTTCTTGGTAATGATAGATACCACTCCGTCATTTTGATACATCCGACTGACTGTACCCAGATCATCCCGCAAAAAAATCTCTACAGCCTCTATTTCATGTGGTTGGACAGAATTGAGCATATTTTCGTCTATAGGCATACCATTCAGAAAAAACTGTACCGGCACGCGAGAACCTTGATTGTAATTTCGGGTCACATAATATTTCAACGTATTGTTGTCATAGGTGATACCCGTCAATAAAGTACTCAAACACATGGTCAATACGTTACAGCCGGAGAAGCGATCTCCTTCTATCCTATGCTCGGCCATGGACAGCCCTGACAGCGAAGAAAACTCCTTACTTGTCCGAGAAGTCTGTACCGTGCGCGAAACAACTACTTCATCAATCAATATCGACTTTCTATATTCATTTTTACTGTTTTCCAAATAAGGTGTCAACTGTTCATCAATGTTCAACACTTCATTGGCTGTATAGGGATTGCGCTCATCAATAGCCGGAAAGTAGGTTTGATCCAGATTGATGACCAGGCTTCTGTAGTTGTCATTCCCCCGGGCATTTATATTGACCTTTGAGGAGTCGGGAAACACCAGATTTTCAAACACAAACCTTCCATTCTGATCGGTGTACACGTCTTTGCGATACGCTCTCGAAGGAATAGACAGCAGCAACCCACCATTTGGAAACGGTCTGCCCGTATTCAATAGCAGTGTACCGGACAAGCTGATGCCCTGTTCGGGCAAATAACTCACTTTGGGAAGCTTTTCGGCAATCAAATCAGCATAGTCAAAACGTCTGAAACCTTGGGTCATCATCAACGCATCCAATGCTTCCTGCCTATTTTCGACCTTAGGATCGAAGTAATAAGCGGGTTTCTCCACAAAACCTTTGAGGTCGGAAGTCAACAGCAGACTGCTGATGATCGTGTTCTCTTGATGTGGATCATAGGGGACCTTTGCTTCATCGATCACAGAAACCGACAACGTACTGAAATTCTTTTGTGCAGTCAGATTACTGATATCCAACTTTACCTGCTCCTTGCGGGCGTAGTTTGCTTTATCGGTCTTGACATCCAATTGCAGGTATTCGGCCGAGGAGTTGAATACCAAGCGCTCACTCAGGGGCTGGCCTTGTGCACTCATCAACGTAAACTGCATGATACCATTCGGAATATTGGTCTTGGGTACATTGATCGTCACGGAAGCATTTTTCATCGTCGCCTGTGCACCGTAGATCAAATGCCCATTTAGCTGTCCGAAAATATAAAAGGGTGTATTCTGTACCTTGGAAAAATAGGCCTCATTGGCCAGAATGGACAATTGCACATGATCATCTGTTTGTTGACCCAGAACCAAATTGATCCCCTCGGCTTTGACTTCGGGAAAGTCGACGGTTTTTTCTTGTCCGTTTGGAAATGTGACAACGGCCTTATATGTTTGACCAGCTTGTGGCAGCAACGTGAAATAACCCATACCCAATCCCAGATCCGTAAACTCGGCTACTGTATTTTTCTTGCCATCTATAACCTTTCCTTTCACGGCCAATCCCTTTCCATCTTGTCCTATAGCTTTGAAAGCCACTTTCTTTTCCAGACCGGCAAGGAGATCGCCTCCTTCCGGAAAAAACTGTACATCAGCTTCCCAAATAGCATCCTTCAACGGAAAGTCGCCGACCAAACTGCTTTCGCCTTCCAATTTGACGATCAATCGTCCTTTTTTCAGCAGATCCTTATTTTTGGTTGAAAACGTAATGTTGGCTCTTCCCATATCATCGGTTTCGCCCCGCCCCTTATCAAAAGGATCCCAACCATCGATAGCTTCCCATGTCAATTTACGTTTACCCAGCAGAGCACCCTTGCCGTCCCTAAATTGTACAGTAGCTTTGGTCTTGTTGCCATCGGGTACATAGACAATATTTGTTCCTAATTTTTTGTTGATAGCATCCCCTACGGTGACGATCTTGTTATAAAAATAAGCCGGATCAAAGTTCATCATCCACTTCGTATATCCTCTAAAACGGTAGTTGTCCTGTTTGACAATCTGCGGATCCAGCACAAAATAACCATTACCCACACCCTTTTCCAGCGGAATCTTAATGGTCTGGATCAACGAATCCCGGCCATTGATAATATCTACATAGCCTATTTTACTGGGCAAATATTCCAATTGATTGTGGTATAGGTACATTTTGAACCAAAGGGTGTCTCCCACTGCATAATAAGGTTTGTCAAAATGCAGGTGCACTTTCTCTACAGGATACACGCTCAAGAATTTTTGGACACGTTCGACAACGGTGTTGATAGGTATAGCAGGTAAATCTTGAGCTTTCGCCAGAGATTGGACACTCAAAAACAGGACGAGGAACAGAATGAATTTATTTTTTATCATCAATGTACAGGGTTAAACAAAATGCCTATTCTCAAAAGTAAAAATTAAAATAGGAAAAATCAACAACTATATGGAGCGCGATTATCCTTCGCTGGCGCACGAATCCTTTCGTGTGCCAAAAATAACGAGCATACGAAAGGATTCGTGCGCTAGCATTGCATATCTAGCACCAAGTAGCCATATCACTACTTTTTCAGTTATTTCGAAAACAATGTAGCCATTTGATTGTCTATATATCGTATTCTTGTATTATACATTTAAAAAAATAACAACTATGAATCTAAAACAAGCATTTTCGATACTTGTCGTATCAAGTTTCATTGCATTCGGTGCAGTATCCTGCAAGTCAAAAGTTTCGGATACTGATCTCAAAGCCCAAGTCGAGTCGGTGGTCAGCAGTAACCCGAATGTCACGGTAGATGTCAAGGATGGTGTAGTCACGCTATCTGGAATTGTCAATACGGAAGAGGAAAGACAGGCTTTGGAAGCTTCGGCCAAAACGACCAAAGGCATCAAGTCTGTCGTCAACAATATCACGGTGCAGCCCCCGATAGAGATCAACACAGACGATGCTGATCTCAGTGCCAAAGTCATCGATGCTACAAAAGACTTCCCTACGGTATCTGTCAGTGTGAAAGATGGGATCATCACCGTAACAGGCTCTGTAGAGCAGACTCGTGTACAAGTATTGAAACAATCATTGGATGCCCTGAATCCTAAAAAGGTTGACATGTCCGCATTGACCGTTAAATAATTGAGTGTACTTTAACATCCATAATCAAATATCATGGCACTACTAGATAAATATAAAGTATTGATAGATACAGCCAGAGCTTCAGGGATAGAAGACCTGCAAATAGCCGAACAAGAAGGTGTACTCCACGTAAGGGGCACTGCTCCCAATGCTGATGTGAAAAACAAACTTTGGGATATCTACAACCAGATAGACCCCAATTTCCTGTCTGGCGATGTGGTTATGAACGTTGATGTATCCACTGCGGTGGCAGGTAGTCAGGCACGTGTCATTACCCAGACTTCGAATCTTAATATTCGTAAGGGACCAGGTACTGATCAGCCTATTGTGGGCAAAGCTGCCAAAGACGAGATCATCACCCTCATCAGCAAGGCGAACGACCAATGGTGGCTGGTACGAACCAAAGATGGAGAAGAAGGGTACTGCTATGCGCAATACCTCGAGCCTATTGGCTGATAGATAATTTCTAAAAGCTAAACATCATCGTCATCGTGAAGCGATCTGATGATGTCCATAATGAGGCTGTCTCAAAAGCAGTAGCTGCCGTTATTTTGTCATTCCGACGATAGGAGGAATCTATTTCCAAAGGTATTCAAAACCGTTTTAGATCCTTCCTATCGTCAGGATGACAGACTTTTTGGATCCTCTATTTTTTCTCACAGCAAAGGTGCCAATAGCCTGCACAAAGAATCCAAACCTCTCTTCCAACGTGATCTTTTCTTCCATTCGTTGAGTGTAAAGTGATGGCTATACAGCTTATCCTCTTCAAACTGATTACCCAATTGCCCACACAATTGTGCATCCGATATCACCGCAGCTATTTCGTAATTGATATAAAAACTCCGAATATCCAAATTCACTGTGCCAATGAAGGCTAGCTTGTTGTCCACATTAACGGTCTTGGCATGCAAAAAACCTTTTTTGTAAAGATAAACCTTCACTCCTCTCTCCAGC
Organism: Parapedobacter sp. SGR-10; assembly: GCF_011030405.1. Taxonomy (GTDB): domain Bacteria; phylum Bacteroidota; class Bacteroidia; order Sphingobacteriales; family Sphingobacteriaceae; genus Sphingobacterium. The sequence continues at coordinate 10,152 of NZ_JAAJTJ010000026.1, read as the reverse complement.
AGAGGTTTCAAATAGGAAAAAGAAGCAAAGTGTACCAGATTAGAATCGGATTTTTCGGGTATCATCAACTCTACCTCTACCCCTGCTGCCGCCGCGATGATCAATGCCCGCTCCAATTCTTCGCCAGGAATATAGTAGGGCGTACAAAGCTGTATCTTGGTATTAGCTTCTCCTATGGCAATCAACAAGGCTTCCATATTGAATGGTCCCACAGATGCAGGGTCACTGGCTACAAACCCTACACTGGCTTTGCCTTTTTTTCGTTCTTCCTCATCCTGGATGACCTTGAGATAACCTTGTTCTAAAAGGAAAGGTTCTCCGTCCGTTTGGTTCCACGAATTCCAAAAACCGATCTGCAACATGTTGATGGACATCCCTTCTATACGTACCGAAGTATCCCGCCAATACACCTTGTCCGTCGAATCATCCGCGTTGATATACCGATCAGATATATTGATCCCCCCTATATAACCTATAGAGGCATCGATGACTGTCACTTTTCGATGGTTTCGGTAATTTGAATTGGCCAGAGAAGTAAAGGTGACCGGCAAAAAAGGTTGAAACAAGATTTTTGTATCTTTATTCTTTCGCATGTATTTAACCAGATCGGGAGAACCAAAACTATCAACAATCAACCGCACAGCTACCCCTTCATTGGCTTTCTGCTCCAATAATTCGAGAATCTCTCGCCCGATATTATCCACTTCGAATATATAGTATTCCATGTGAATGGAATGGCGGGCATGGGACAAGTCATTTTTCAGATACTCAAATTTTTCTTCTCCATTTATCAACAACCTGACCCCGTTGTCCAGGGTGGGAGAAGAAAGGCGTTCGTTTTTCATCAGGCGGAAGACTCTGGAGAGATCACCAATCTCGGCATGGATATCACGAATAAAGGACTCCATAGTCGGTTCGAGTCTTTTCCACTGATATTGCAACCGAAGGGCTTGCTGCCTATTGATCTTTTTGATCTTTTGGACTTTGACAAATTTCTGTCCAAAAAAATAATACAGGATCAGCCCAATAAATGGAATAAAGATAATGACCAGTATCCACGCAATCGTTTTGGTCGGATTTCTATTCTCGATCAGTATAGCCCCGATCAAACCAATGTAGAGTATCAACAACGGAACCCAATACCAGTTTAGCGCAAAATGTATAAAAGATTCGAGTGCCTGCATATTTCTAGTACAGTTAGAAATAGTAAATATAATAAAATAGTGCTAATCTACTATCCGTAGTGTTGAGCAGAGCGCACTACGGATCAATCATGAAAGGGTAGTCTGAAACTACCCAACAAATCTACTCCGTAGAGACCCTGTAGGGGCAAAAAATCTTTTGCCCCTACTCTACAGAAACCGTCAGCCCTTCGGCTTTCAATATCTTGCGATATACTTCCATTTCCGTATAGCTGCCTTCCAACACGGCACACTTGCCTTCATTGTGCACGGTCCAGGCTATACGTTCGGCTTCCTTCTCACTGTATTGAAGATGGTGTATCAAGCAGTAGATGACATGGTCAAATGTGTTGGTATCATCGTTCCAGAGTATAAGCCTATGGCTTTCTTTGATCGAGGCCAATATCTCTTCCAATGTAAAGGTTTCCTGTGCGGTTTCGACACTCATGTCACAAAAATACTGTATTTTTCAAAAAAAGCGTAATTTTACACCAATTTGATTACTGCTAAATAAACCATTTGATATGTTCCAATCCAGAATTGCAGGTGTAGGTTATTATGTACCCAAAAACATCTATACAAACAATGATTTGACCCGTTTTATGGATACCAGCGATGAGTGGATCCAGGAACGTACAGGTATACAGGAGCGCCGCTATGCTGATCGCATCGGCGAAACTACGACCACTATGGGTGTCCAAGCGGCCAAAATAGCCATTGACAGAGCAGGAATCACACCTCAAGACGTGGACTTCATCATTTTTGCGACCTTGTCTCCCGATTATTATTTTCCGGGTTGTGGAGTATTGCTACAACGGGAAATGGGTATGAACGAAGTCGGTGCACTGGACGTTCGCAACCAATGTTCGGGCTTTGTATATGCATTATCCATTGCCGACCAATTTGTCAAAACAGGTATGTACAAAAACATTCTGGTCGTGGGATCGGAAAAACATTCATTTGCCCTGGACTACTCCACCCGAGGCCGGGCGGTAAGTGTCATCTTCGGCGATGGAGCAGGAGCTGTGGTCGTACAGCCTACGCAAGAGCAAGGCAAAGGCATCCTCAGCACACATCTGCATTCGGATGGCAGTGAAGCTGAAAAACTGGCCATGTACTATCCCGGAACTTCGGGCGGAATCTGGCTCGACAGCCAACCCAATTGGCCAGAGCAGGAACTCGGGGGGATGCTGATGACCAAAGAGATGCTCGACGATGGCACAGCTTTCCCCTATATGGACGGACAGGCCGTCTTCAAAAAAGCAGTAGTCAAATTTCCCGAGGTTATCGTCGAGGCCTTGGCCAAAAACAGCCTTACTCCTGCTGATATAGACCTGCTGATCCCACATCAAGCCAACCTACGTATAGCCCAATTTGTCCAAAAAACGCTGAAACTGCGTGACGATCAAGTATTCAACAATATCCAAAAATATGGAAATACTACCGCAGCCTCCGTACCCATTGCCTTGAGCGAAGCGTGGGAAGCCGGAAAGATCAAAGATGGTGACCTGATTTGTCTGGCTGCCTTTGGCGCCGGCTTTACCTGGGGATCGGCGCTGATTCGGTGGTAGAGTGAAGAATTGAGAATTGAAAGTGGAGAGTTGACAGTTTCTGACTACTGATCACTGAAAAAAACAGCAAGTTTCGGATTTTTTATTTGCTTAGCAATTCCGAAATTTGGATATGGACAATATACAGCAAGAGATCAATTATCGGCGCATCGAAAAAGCAATCTATTTTATCCTCCAGCGGGTCAGAGAACGCCCCAGTCTGGAAGAGATCGCTGAACACGTGCACCTCAGTCCTTTTCATTTCCAACGCCTCTTTACGGCTTGGGCAGGTACAAGTCCGAAGAAATTCATGCAGTACCTACAGGTATCCTACGCAAAACAACTATTGAAGGACAAACAAAAGACCCTGTTTGATACCCATTTGGATCTCGGCATCAGCAGTACGAGCAGGCTCCATCATCTCTTTGTAGAGATAGAAGGTATGACTCCTGCCGAGTACAAACAAGGTGGACAAAACCTTACGATAGCTTACTATTTCTATGATACACCTTTCGGCACCTGCCTGATCGGTTCAACGGACAAAGGTATCTGCTGGATATCATTTGCCAACGACAAGGAACAAGCTATCGCGGCTTTGAAAAAAAGTTTTCCAAAAGCGACATACATCGAGGGGCAACAACAGATACACCAGGATGCCTTGGCTATTTTTTCGCAAAGCGAGGATCTTCCCCAACTCAAACTTCATCTGCGAGGCACACCGTTCCAATTGAAAGTGTGGGAAGCCCTGCTCCGTATCCCTAAAGGGCAACTGCGTACCTACGGCCAATTGGCGCAAGACATAGCACACCCTAAGGCCAGTAGAGCCGTAGGTACAGCCATAGGCAGCAATCCCATTGCCTTCGTCATCCCTTGCCACCGCGTCATTCAATCTTCCGGTACGTTTGGGGGATATATGTGGAATCCTGTACGAAAAGCCGCTATGATCGGTTGGGAACAAGCACAAACCAATATACAAGATGAAACTATTTGACCCGATCCTGCCCACAACAAACCTGCTTCCCTACGATGGGGTAACCCACTACTATGGGGTCGTCTGCCCCGATCCCGACCGGTATTATAGGGCATTACTATCGGGATTAGACTGGAAAAATGACGAGGCTATCATCTTTGGCAAGTACATACAGACCAAAAGAAAAGTGGCTTGGTATGGGGACTCGGCATTCAGCTACACCTATTCGGGTATTCAGAAGACGGCCTTGCCATGGACGACAGCATTATTGGAACTGAAAACATTGTGCGAAAAAATTTCGGGAGAAACGTACAATTCCTGTCTGGCCAATCTATACCACGACGGAAAGGAAGGAATGGCCTGGCATAGCGATGGCGAGAAGGATCTCCAACCGAATGGAGCCATAGCTTCGTTGACACTCGGCGCCGAGCGAAAATTCTCTTTCAAACATAAAGTCCGTAAGGAGAAAATTGACATCGTACTGGAGAATGGTAGCCTCCTGGTCATGAAAGGCACGACGCAAACGCACTGGCTACACCGACTACCACCTACGTCAAAAGTCACCACACCCCGTATCAATCTTACGTTTAGGAAGATAGTGAATAGCTAATCCCAAATGTTTTTGAGCCCTTGAACGGGTGGATCCATCCTATTTACGTATGGGATCTACTATAACTTCTCCAATAGTCACCATGTCTTCCTCCAAAGTTAATCGTGTCGGCATTCTATTTAAGGTTACTTTTCACCAATATTTCCACCACTTCTCGTCCGTTAGCACTCCCCGGAGTTATATTGATCACTTTTATGGCAGCATACAGGTTACGTCCTGGAGCACTCGATTTGAAGTAAACGATATCTCCAGGAGCCAAGTGTCTGATACGAGTACTCGGGCCATGATTAGCTAAGGTATAACCAGGTCGATTAGGCACCGTAGCGACTGCATCCTCGTATGCTTCTATCAATAGTCTCCTGCTTACCAAATTATTAAATTTATTTTGCTCAGCCGTGTTAGGGGATTCTATACGTACAAATGTACCTGAGTTTCGATCATTCCAATTCACAATACGGCTAGAGCTTCCCCAGGCCGTCACTGCCCCGTTCGATGGTGTCATAAAATTGACAAATCCCGAGCCTGACCAAAGATTGAGCATGTCTATACTCGCTTGATTATTGTCCGCAGATGCAGGGTTGTGGCGTTCAATGGCTGCCAGATCAACATGATAGGTATCCCCTTCAGGACCAAGTGATGACCACCCTCCTATTTTAATTTGTTTCGTGTTTAACACATCGGCACTCTGCAGGTCTTGGGTATAATCCATGTAGTACATCATATCCTCGGAAAAGACCTTAGCAAAAGCCTTGCGATTGGCATCTGTATCTCTAAGACCTACCCTGTGGCATTCTATCTGCCATCCATATACGTTGGGATATGCTGTAGTAGAAGTGTAATGACTCGTGATATATCCTCCAGAAAAAAAGGATTCTCCCGATTGTGGATGAGGGTCTTGTAGACTCGGTACGGAATGTACCCCGGCATTTTCCATTAAGGTACCAAAGGCCGGCACGTCCATAATCATGTCTTTGAAATTTAAATCAGGACGCAGGACAAATAAATTGGATATGCTCGATTTATTCTGTAAGGTGCTTAGATTGATGTTATTGTAGATATTTGTTAAGTTGGTCGTAGTCAAATTATATCCTAGCTCTAATCTGAGGTTGGTATGTCCATGCCCATGCAGATCAATGAGTACTGCTCTGCCGTGTTGGTTTACTGCTGCTTGAAGCGCCTCATCGATACGGTCATGGTACCATTCCCATGCCACCATACCCATTGGATCTTGACAGGTGCCCTCTTCTTTTTCCCGGTTGTGGTCTACTTCCTTTCGTGATAGGTGACTGATAATCATATAGGGACGTACTCCATACTTGCTGATGAATTCGGCCTCGATATCCCTAGCCAAAGCAATAGTGTTGGCATCGGTTACCGTAGTAGAACCCGGACAAGTTCTATCGGCAATCAAATTTGTTTGCAGGTTGCCGCCGTGGGGGACGCTGATCACCAAAGGGATATCGCCCACTCTGTATTCGGCCCATCCATGTTCGTCGAAGATGACATCTCCGGATTGGGTTGATAATATAGCACTGGTTTTGAGTTCTGCTGTAGACAGCGTCTCATCTGTGGAGAGAAGTTCCGATTGTATCTGCGTCTTGTTGCAAGCGGTAAAGGAGAGAGAAAAAAGGAAAAGGCAGAAACACATTTTCCTCCATAGGGCTGAGGGATAATGATGTGATGACATAAGCAGTGATTTTTGTGAAAGCTTAAAATTCAGATTTATATTATACTCTATAAAGCTAACCACTAAAAACCATTAATCAAAAGACTATTCAATCTTTTGACCATTATTCCGAAAAAATAATGATGCGATTCTTCCTCTTCGGTCAGGGTGGCAATTGTCCGTACAGTACCTGGAAACCTGGGATAGAATTGACGATATAAGTGAATATTGTTGTTGCCAAGCCCTCCAAGAGTGTTGAACCCTTGGAGAGCCGATACCCTATCCCCTGATCATTGTCAGCAACATCTTGAATGCCGTCGTTGCATGCACGGCGTGCGGAATATTGGCAGGTAGGATGATCATTTCTCCTGCTTGTACCTGATGAGGTTCTCCGGCGATATGGATTTCGGCCGTACCGTCGACGACTTGGATCACTGCATCAAAGGGAGCCGAATGTTCGCTCAATTGCTGTCCTTCGGCAAAGGCAAACAGGGTAATGTTGCCAGCTTTATTTTTGGTAATTTGTTGACTTACTACACTGTTCGCCACATAGCTGATCTCTTCTTTGGGAGCGAAGACCGTTGCTCTCTCTGTAATCGTACTCATGTCTCTTCTTTTTTATAAATTTATGGGTTAATTTTCGTTAATAATATGATCCGACGCATCTATTCATCTTTATTTCTTTATCGACGAGCAGGATCATTGTTTGCTCTTTGTATATATCAATATCTGTATAGGCAAAGGAACACCGGGTGTCACGTCCAAATCGTATCGCCAAGCCGTCTGGCCATCTTTTTCGATTTCGGCATAGCTGCCCTTGATCGAAGCCTGGTCGGAGGACAAGCCTCCTTCGGATCCCTCAGGCAATTGGATACCATCCGGTATATCCTCTGGGTCGATTTCTTCACCATTGGGTGGTTCGGCCTTGAATGTACCTTTGTTACCTTCAAGCAACACCGTATTATTTGGCCCTGCTTTTACGGCCATTGTGATATCAACAGTCATTTCGAATGGCATGGATTCTGCCTGGAATTTTTCAAAGTGTAAGCGTAAACGACCATTACCCACGTTTTCGAAATATACGGTATGCTCGCCACTGGTCATAGGATTCGTGCCCATAAATGCAGGGGTAATCTGTGCTGTAAACGTGCCTGCCAATCCATGCTTTTCAATCAACGATTGGCCGTCTTCTTCCTTGTCTTTCGTACAGGACAGGATGGTTATGAAAAGTAATATGCAATATCTGTAAAGGTTTTTATGTTTCATATATTCTTTTGTTCTTTATTGGATTTGGGCAAAAGATCTTTTGCCCCTACGTAAAAATTACCTGTTTTTGGGCAACCACAAGGGATTGCCCCTACGTAAATTTCCAAATTCCACCATTTTCAAATTACCTTATTCCTTTGTCATACTCAATAGAAATAATCCATCTGCAATATTGGCCAATAAGGTCAACCGATCGGCATCCAGGTATTGAATTTTAGCATTGTGTATCTGCATAGGCCCCAAAGGGATGACCGTATTGATCGTGATCACGCCATCTTCATCCATCTCCCAGGTTCCTGACGTGTGGGTGAACTGCAAGGGGTTGGTTACCTCAAAATGGAATACACCATCGGCCTTGAAGTCAAGGTATTTCTGTGCCACCGTGGCAAACATATCGTATGGTGGCGTAGGATTGCTTTGTTTGATAATGACACGCGATACCGTCTGATCGGACTTCCAACGGTGTGCCTGTATCAGCACTTTTGCCGCTACCAGATCGCCACTGTAAGCCGATTTGGCAGCTATATTAGGCATTTTGACCTTCTCCGAAGTCTTGTCTCCTTTGCTCGCAAAAGCAACCAACTGCTGCTCGTACTCCACCAACTGGTCTACTGTCACGCTGAAATTGCCCGAAGCATCCGGCTTGATGGTACGCAGTACCTGTCCATTCGTACCGACATATTGAAAGGTGACTTCACTGCCCACATCTCCCTTACCTGTAATAGTGGCTTTGTCATTTGCCGTACTCACCTGGATAGACGACGGCGCATTGACCGTGTTATTATTGAGTGTATCAGGATCGTCTTTGGAGCAGGAGCTGAAAGCAATCACAGCAAAAACTGTGAGGAGTAATAGTATGTATTTTATTTTCATTTGTTTTTATGATGGCTTACTATTAATGTCTTTGTGCATCTTTATCAATAATTGATGTATTCTACATATTTATCAAACCAAGCCGGTTCGTTTACAATGGTACTACCGGGCGTTAGGTTAATAGGTTTCCGACCTATATTCACTCCTGACAATGCACTTTCCTGTAAATTTGGTGGCAGGATCAATGTTACTGGAATATTGGTTAGCTCAGGGAAAAAAACTTTGTTTGTAGATCCTAATGAAAGACTTAAATACTGCAAATTAGTCAAATGGCTAAGATCAAGCTCAGGTGTTCTCGCACCGATGTTAATACGCTCTATACCTACCGGTAGTTTCACTACACCATTTTGCATCTCATTTATAGTCAACTCTTTAAGATTGGGTTGAACCGACAGATCCAATGTTCCACTCTTGATAGTACCTCCAAATTTTATAGACTGTACGGATGAAGGAAATCTCATATCCTCTACATTTATCAGGTAATAACCGGCTGTGCCTGTTTCGAACCGTTTTAGCCCCTCGGGCATCTTCAACTTGTTTCCATACCATTCTAGCCATGTACCTGAAGTATAGTCATTATTTGTGTTAAAAAAACAATTTAAGTCCTCCAGCTGCGTCAAATGTGAAATGTCAGTTTCCTCCACATGACCGTTATTATAGCGGTAGGTCAATTTTTTGAGTTGGTGGGGATAGTTAGCCGCAAAGGGGTAATTATACACTGTAAGCTCCTCTATACTTATGGGGAATATAGGCTGCTCTTTTAAGCCGGCTGCATTTAGACTAAGTTTTTTCAACCCTTCATTGAACTTTATTTTTTCTACCCCTAAACCATTTGTGAATGTCTTTATATTAGCTTCACTCATATCAAGAGAACTGACACCTGCCAAATTCAGAATCAACGCATCGGTAGCTTGTGATGTTAAGACCAGATCTTTTGCTTCTGAAACACCAGCAATACGAATATCATTGGCAGTAATAGCATTTATCTCTTGGGACTTGTTGACAATAGCATCCGTTAAACTAACATTTTTAATTTTGGTTACAAGGAATTTCAAATTAGCTAAATCTACATATTGTATGTTTACTGTTTCCAATTTATCGTTTTGAGAGAAATCAAACTCCAAAGGCCGGGGAGCAAGCTCTACTTCTGGATAAAACTGGGCAAAATAGTAGGGTTCAAAAGTCCAGTGAAAAGCTTTCAGTTCGGGTAAGCTATTCAGGTCTTTGATACCTGTTGCCAAAGAGTTTCCTATATCCACGGTCTCTACATTAGGAAAATTCTTAAAGCCGTGGAGTACGCCTATCTCATTGACTACCGCCTTTTGGTACAGATTGCTTATAAGTAGCCTTTTGGTTTCGAAGCGGTTATCTATATTAGGCGGAAAAAAGAAAATAGTATCTCCATTGGGTTTTGCATAATATAGCGCTTCGTTGAATGCCCGATCCCGGTACTCGGTCAGCAGGGCAATAACCCTTTCCCTCACTACAGGATCTTTGATACGGTCTATGGTGTTGCCCAATTGGTCAAATCTGTATTTTTTGATCAGTTGAACGGCACGTTCTTCCATGTATTGTTGGAATTGGACGGAGTTTTCATCCAGTTCCAAGGGATCGTTGATGGTGATCAGCTCTTCTTTGGTGCAGGCCTGAAAGGACGATAGCGCCAAGAGGCTTATGATGCCGACAGTAAATATTTTTTTCATCTCAGTGTTATTTCTTTATTGTTTTAAAACAGGTCTTTAATATTGATGCCTTTGCTTTGGTCAAATGTCGATTGCTGTAGAAATGCATAGCATGTTTCGGTCTTGGTCGTCACACGCATCCAATAGCCCTTTTCTGATTTTTCGACGATCTCCAGACTATACAATTGTTTGGCTCGTGTGCGGATAGGCGTCTTATTTTCGTCATAGCCCAACAGGGTAAGATTGGTCGAATGAGGAGCAAATCCAAACAGCAACTCTCCATAGGAAAAGAAGACTTCTATGTATGCCCCATGGGACAGAAGATGGACTTTGCCGGTAAGGGTAAGCGGGAGA
>NZ_JAAJTJ010000025.1 GCF_011030405.1 Parapedobacter sp. SGR-10 | reverse complement strand
AAAAGTTTCCGGGTACAATACCATGCTGATGAATACAACGGCAGGTATCCTTAACCAGGGTTTTGAAGTAGATGTGAATGCCAATATCATTGATAAGTTGTTCAAGTGGAACGTCAAGGCCAATATGGCCACGCTCCATTCCAAATACTATGGATTGGCACAGGATATCATCGGTACGCACATCATGCGAAATGGAGAAAGTGTCAGTTCTTGGTTTCTGAACGAATTTGCAGGAATCAACAGCCATACAGGCCAACTGTTGTTTTATGCGTATGACAATGCAGGAAACAAGTTTATCGCCGACGACGACAATCCTTCCGCCAGACGTGTAGTAGGCAAAGGAATACCTGCCGCGACAGGGGGAATCAGCAATTCTTGGAGCTACCAAGGTTGGGATCTCTCCACCCTCTTCACCTTCGGTTGGGGACATCAGGTCATGGATGGTAGGAAGTCGTCCAGAATAGGTATAGACGGTCAATCGCTGGACTACAACTTGGACATCAGTCAGCTAGACAGATGGACCCCCGACAATATATATGCCAGCAGCCGTATACGGATCAATGGGCAGTTGTCTCCCGGAGCATCCACGAGATACCTCTATGACGGAGATTATCTCAAACTCAAAAACATCAAACTGGGCTATACCTTTGCACCGAGCACATTCCGCAAATTGCATATCAACAGTGTATCCCTATTTGGACAGGCCGAAAATCTATGGGTATGGACCGATCTAAAAGGATATGATCCAGACCTTCAGATTGATGGAAACATAGGCGCCGCCAAATACCCTACGGCGACCACATTTACCTTTGGACTAAACATGAATTTTTAACTTAAGAAGCTATCAAGATATGAAAAAATTATTCACACTATTAGCCATATGCTTCGTATTCATCCTGTCTTCTTGCAAAGATTTCTTGGACAAGGAATCCTACACGGACTATGATGAGCATATCCTCACCAAACCCGAAGGAATCAAAGCCTTGCTCAATGGTATCTACGATGCTTTTTCGAAAGATACCTACTATGGCCGCAATATGTATGGCTACGAAGGAGCCAAAGGCTTAGACTTCTTTGTACGGGTATCTAGCGGAAATACATTTGAACGTGAAAACCGTTATTCCGAATCTACCCAATCCGCCGGCCAAGCGTCGGGACTGTGGATGACGATATACGGTGCTATCCGTACCTCCACTACCCTATTGGAAAATATCGACAAAACCCAAGGCCTCAGTGCCGACGAAAAAGCAGTCATCAGTGGCGAGGCTAGGGCACTTCGAGCATTGGCCTACTTTGATCTCATGCGATTATTTGCCTATCCGCCTCGGTTTTCTGTACCTGGTGGAGCCGAGTACGACGAACAATATGCACTTGGTCTGCCTATCATCGAAAATATGGATATGGTCAACAATATCTTACAGTACGAGATCCGCAGGAAGACAGCTCAAGAGACCTACACGTACATCGAAGATGAATTTTTAGAAGCTAAAGCGATGCTTTCCGGAAAAAACTCTCCTGCAGGGCACATCAACTACACCGCTGTCTGTGCGCTACTCAGTAGATTGTACCTCTATATGAACCGCTGGGATGATGTGATCTTCATGGGTGAAGAGGCCTTGACGGCCGGACAAGGCACATATAGCTTGATTCCGTACGACAGCTACAAGACCACATACTACAAGGCCAACAATTCCGAAAACATTTGGGAGCTCGTCTACAACCTGACTGACAATCTGGGCAGCAATTCCCTCAATTCATTGGTCAGAAAACCTACGCACAACAATCCGGGTGCTGCTAATGATGGACAGGTATCCCAAAATCTGGGTTATGCAGCCTATGGACTATTTCCTGCCACAGTCAGTTTCTTGAAAAATACCGTGAATGGTGTAGAAGACGTACGGGGTTATCTAGTCTGTGACCTAGGCATTGTCAACAAGGATTACAAAGGATATAGAAAATATGTAGGCGAAGCATATCATTTTGTCTATAACCTTCCGATCATACGATTGCCGGAGATCTATCTAAATCTTGCCGAAGCCTACCTCAGCAGTGATAATGTCGATCTGGTCAACGCAGAAAAATACTACAATTATATTCGGCAAGCACGTGTCAAGGACAGTGGTTTCAATTCGACAGATATCACGACCTGCAAAAACCTGGTCTTGACAGAACGCCGAAGAGAGCTTATGCTCGAAGGACATACGTATTGGGATTACTTCCGCAGAGGACAAACATTACAAAGACCCGAACTCTTGGAAAATGCTAACAAAAGAACAATCGCTTTTGGTGCCGGAAAATCAGGTTCCCGCACACAGGTCATCTATCCTATCCCATTGAATGAACTCGAAGCCAACAAAGCTATTCGGGATCAACAAAACTTTGGATACAGTACCTATAGCGATGTCTACAATACCGAAGAAAATTAAAAAAGAATAAACACAACGTATAAAAACATTAAATAGCAAAAATTATGAAAACCCATTTTTTAAAATTGATGATCCTTTTTCTTTGTGGGCTGACCGTCCTTTCCTGTAAGAAAGAGCATGAGCTGAGCAATGCAGATGAAATCCAATTGGACGATATTTCACTGAATTTCAATAACGGTGCACAATCCCAACTTCTGGAGATTCCAATCAGCGAAAAGAGCAACGGATGGCATATCTATTCGCCTTCACAAGATGTATGGCTCACACACGAGATCATCCCCGGCCGTTCATCGATCTATGTGTACGTAGATGGCAACACATCCGGCGAAGCGAGGTCTTCGTACATCGTCATCCGTAGCAAAAACTATACACAGAAGATCAATGTACATCAAGACAGCGAAGGAGGAATAAACCTGTCACAGACCTATGTACCGGTACGGTACCTCAACTCCACTTCGGTCATCAACATCCTCAATTTTGATGAGCTAACGGATATACAGGTCACGGCAGAAGAGGGAACACAGAGCTGGCTGTCCATCTTCACCGAAAACGAGAAGATCAATCTACATGTCATGATCAACGAACAGACCTCAGCACGGGAAGCCCTCATCACCATTTCGGCCAAAAGAAAGATTTCGGGAGAAACTGTGACTTCATTCATCAACCTCTACCAAGGACGTGGGGGAATGACTCCTTATATCATTGATATTCCGGATTTCAGCGAATCCAATGTATACAAAGTCATGGACGGCAACAAACAAGTCGCACAGATCACAAAAGAATTCCTGAGATCAGTAGGATTGGTCAATGCACAGGCCATCGTGGTCTATCCGGTAGAAAATGATGTGGTTGCACTGAATAAGGGTTATGTGGCACAGATTGTATTGGAAAATACAGATTTGACCGATGCTACATCTACTTATCAAGCACCTACCGGAGCTGTGCACGGAGGTACAGTATCCTTCAATATTGCCGAAAATAAAATATCGGGTTATGTGGTAGGTACCGAAGCCAATCCGGTGACAAAAGTATATATGCCGGGTGATGTCGGTATGGGGCCTGAAGAAGTACCGGGTAGCAAAACGACCACTGTAGAGCCACATCTTATCATTGATGTACGTGGTAGTGAGCACAATGAATATCCTATCGTCAAGATCGGTGCGCAGTATTGGATGGGCAAGAATCTGAATACGGTGTATTATAGAAATGGTAGTCCAATCACTACCAATAGGTTAGACAATCAAGACAGGGTGCCGGAATATTATGTTATCTACGGTTATGTAAACGGTGCATCGACGGCCGATGAGGCCATTGTTAACCGGGCGAGGTATGGCCTTCATTATAATTATTTAGCTATAGGAGGCTTTACTTCCTTATCTGCTGCTGGTCTGAACACTGTTGATCAGGATATTGAAGACAACTTGTCACCAGCCGGGTGGTTGGTTCCTACAGCTCTAGACAGGAATAGTTTAATCAGTTATATTGGCTCGGATACCCGTCTAAGAGGGTTTATGACGTTTAGTGACCCATTGCAAACTGTAGGAACACCAGACGTGCGTCGTGCTGACGACAACATTACTGGTTTCTCTGCCATAAATGCGGGGTATAGAACCACGAATGGTACTTGGTACTCTCAAGCTGGAGACAATGCGGGGAGATTCTGGTGTCGTACGTATAACAATAATTCGGCAAGAGGATATACCACGAGTGGAACGCTAAGTAACGAGCCCATAGCGCGAGCTTTGAGCATCCGAAGCCTCAATGCGACAAGCATCCAAACTTCGGACAATTAAAATTGTAAGTTGCCAAAAGAGAAGCCGTTCCTGAGTTTAGGGCGGCTTCTTTTGTTTTCAACACCTCTACATCAGAAAATTAGGATAATAAGACATTTTTTTGGATATTTATCGCTTCAAGAAAATCAAAAAAAATAAGAAAGACGAAAAATGGGTGAACAATTTGTTAGGCAAGAGATTGGATTTTTAAATAATGTACAGAATCGTTGGCAAGAGTTTCTGTATGTATTGGGAGTTGTCAAACAGTTTATAAAAGGTTTGCGTACCCTACATTTTGTAGGACCATGTGTAACCGTATACGGATCGGCGCGCTTTCAGGAAGATCATCTGTTTTACAAACAAGCACGTCATATTTCGGCAGAGATTGCCAAGCTCGGCCTCACCATCATGACCGGAGGTGGCCCGGGTGTCATGGAAGCCGCAAACCGCGGCGCCAAAGACGTCAACGGCAGATCTGTCGGCTGCAACATTATTCTGCCGCATGAGCAGATGCACAATCCCTATATGGACAAATTCGTGAATATAGACTCCTTTTTTGTCCGCAAGGAGCTGCTACGCAAATATTCGATTGCTTTTGTCATCATGCCCGGAGGTATAGGCACATTGGATGAGTTTTTCGAAACCTATACACTTGTGCAGACCGGAAAGCTAATCAAATACCCAATTGTTGTCATGGACAAACCATACTACATGAATATCCTACAACATCTGGACAAGATGGTCGAAGAAAAAACGATTTCTCCCGAAGACAAGGATTTGGTATTTTTTACGGACAGTTCGGAAGAAGCCGTTGAATATATCAAAAACTTCGTACAAGATTACAACATGCGCGCGAAAGAAAGTCTGAAACCAAGTTGGTGGTTGGGTGAAAAGAGTTTGAAAAGTGCATAGATAAGTGATCTCAAAAAATTGAATAGCGAAAAAACTGTTGTTTTTTCGCTATTTTCTTAAACCTCTACTATCCTTTCGATCCCGATCTGTGCGAGAAATGTTTCATCATGGGAGACAACGAGCAGTGTCCCCTGGTAATCGTTGATGGCACCTGTCAGTATTTCTATATTCTGGATGTCGAGATTGTTGGTTGGTTCATCCAGCACAATGATATCGGGAGACCGCTTGCCGATGCTTAAACAGCACAACATCAGCCGCATTCTTTCCCCACCACTCAAGGCAGTGCAGGGCTTGTCCCAATCGTCTTTGGTAAACAAAAAGCGATTCAGCCTCGTTTTGATCTCATGCTCTTGTAGTGCCATTGTATTGAATGATTCTGCTTGCTCGTAAATATTTAATCTGTTGTTTATCAAAGAATAATCCTGATCGATATAAACCGATTGGCTATCTGTCCGATAGACCGTACCGATTTGTGGGTCCAGATTGCCCAATATCAATTGGATCAATGTCGTTTTGCCCGAACCATTGGCACCTTTTATGGCTATGCGTTCACCACTGACGATTTGCAGGTTGAGGTTTTCGACCCAGAGATATTTTTCAGGATCATAACCAAAGTTGATGTCTTTTGCGATAAAGAGATTTTTACCCTTATGCAGTTTGGGGTGGTCAAATCCAAATTTCATCTGATCAGTTTCCGATTGTGACGAGCGCAAGTCCTGTAACTCCTGATGTATGTTTCCGATTTTTTCGGTATGTACACCTGCGATTTTGGCGGTACTGCGTTCTGCACTGTTTTTCCAGGTATTGGCCACGATCTTCGGAAGACCTGCTTTCCCTACATTCTTTTTTGCACGGGCATCCAACTTTTGTTGCCGTTCTATCGTCTCCCGCTCTTTTTCCTTGGCTTTTTTCAGCGCTTTTTCCTTGCTATGGATATCCTGGGCAAGTGCATGGCGTTCTATTTCTTTTTGTTCGGCATAGAAATCATAACTGCCTCCATAAATCGTCATGCCATTTCTGGTCAATTCGCAAACTTTAGGCAAGAGGTTCAGCAATTTTCTGTCGTGGCTCACGATGATGAGGGTCTGTTTGCTGTGTTGGATAAAGTCATACAAAAGCCTTCTACCCACGCTGTCCAGATGATTACTCGGTTCGTCCAGCAACAGCAGTTCGGGCTGATGAATGGATATACCCGCCAAA
This sequence comes from Parapedobacter sp. SGR-10, assembly GCF_011030405.1. Taxonomy (GTDB): domain Bacteria; phylum Bacteroidota; class Bacteroidia; order Sphingobacteriales; family Sphingobacteriaceae; genus Sphingobacterium. The sequence continues at coordinate 61,199 of NZ_JAAJTJ010000025.1, read as the reverse complement.
AAAACCTTGGTCTTTTGGCCTCCGCTCAACGTTTCCATTTTTTGTGATAGGTCCAAATCATGCAATTGCCAATCCTTCAAGGCTTCCGTACAGCGCTCTTCGATGGTCCAATCGTCGTTGAGCAGATCGTAGCGCTCTTCCGAAACATCTCCGGACAGAATTTGATGGAGGGCGTTCAATTTGATATCGATGCCCAAGGCCTCTCCTACCGTCAGATGATTGTACTGCCCAAAGATCTGTGGAATGTAATACGCTTTGGAAGCCACGCTCAATATGCCTTCCGATGGTTCTAAATCGCCGGCAATAATTTTTAATAAAGTAGATTTTCCTGTGCCATTGTTGCCAATCAATGCGATCTTCTCGTTTGGATTGACGGTCAGGTGGATGTTGCTGAACAGCAGGTCCTTGTTAGGATGTATGTATGATAAATTCTGGATAGTAAGCATAATTTCTTCCTTTTAGGGATTAAACCATCCAACGTACCTTAACCAGGCTCGTTGTTTTCTGAAAGGCTGAAAGAAATTACATGTTACATTTTTGCTTACTATTATTTTATGGTTGGACAAAGGTACACATTTTGGTCATTGTATCCAATAAAACGACGTATCCACCAAAAAGCATTACTTTTGGTGAATAGACAATATCCATATGATCGAAAGAACAATTAAGTCAATCGTCCACCCCTTTCCCATCTAGGATATGTTGATAATATTTTTCGATCCGGGCTTCCCTTGTTTTGGATTGTTTGGCCTGGTTAAAGTAAAATAAATATCCTTTTTGCCGTCCTGGGGTCAAAGCATAAAAGGCTTTGCGCAATGCATCATCCCCGTCCAATACTCGTTGAAATTCATCCGGCACAGGATAGTCCACTACTTTTTTCATTTCTACTTTCTTGCCCGATTTTTCAAGTTCAATCGCTTCTCGGATATAATCCTCTATAACGGATTGTAATTTGAGGATCTGTTCGACATTTGTAAACCGGATCTGCCGGGCAGACTGCACATTTTCCGTCTGCTGTATCAAAATTCCTTTTGGGTCTTTCAATAAAGCACCTTTATGAAACAACAGCGCACAATATTCTTTAAACCCATGGACGAGTACGATGTTTTTTCTCCTAAAGGTATAACATGGGTGCATCCATTTGTAATCTTCTTCCAAGGATTTGTTTTCACGGACGATATCGCGCAACAAGAGGAATTCGTCTTTCCATCGCCTGGCATTTGCAAAAAAGTGATCGGCTTGTGTAGGCATAAAAGCTTGTTTTAGTTTATCTTTAACGTGATTTTTCTATCCGCAGGTCTGAAATACCAGGACAAAACCGTGACGATCAACAATATCAGCGAAGGGACAGCTTCTACAAATTGTTGCCCCGTAGCCAAATGCGAAATGGCCGCTCCAGACATAGCAAAGAAAAATCCGGCATAGGCCCATTCCTTCAATAATGGGAATTTTGGGATCAGAATAGCAATGACCCCTAGGATTTTCCATACTCCAAGAATACTCAAAACATACAAGGGATAACCAAGACTGCTGACTATTTCATTGTAACCGCCTATTTGGAGCATTTGCTGTACTCCCCCTGCTGTCATCCCGATGGAGAGGAAGATGGTTGTAATCCAATAAATAATGCTGTGTCGCTTTTTCATATTTTGTTATTTTAATTTACAAATGACTTCTTCCAACTTATCATGTGCCATATTGAGACCTTGTGCAAAAGGCATTTGCAACAACTGATCTCTGAACGCTACCGATTTGAACACAATCTGCATCGTGAGTTTGCTGGTCTGCTCCGTTAACTGTTCAAACTCCAGATACTCAATTTGGACCGGAAAAGGCGTGTTTTCCATTTCAAATGTCCGTGTGATTCTTTGGTTCGACACAAATTCATGTATGGTTCCATTCGCCCGAAAAACAACGTTCCCATCATGAGATGTTTCAAAAGCATACGAACCATGCTTTTTGTTTTCCATTTTCAGCACTTTTGTGCCCATCCATTGTTCGAACAGCTCGGGCTCTTCATAAGCTTTAAAAAGCAATTCCAGCGGCAAATCAAATTCCCTTGTGATGATGATTTCCTGTCTGCCATCTTCGGCATGGACTTTTGTTTTCTGTTCCATTTTATGTGTTTTTATAATTTTTCATGACAACTTCCAGTTTGTCAAACCGTTCCTCCCACATGGCTCGGAAAGGCTCGATAAAGTCCGCGACTTCTTTCATTTTTTTGGCATTGAGATGATAATAGATCTCCCTGCCGTTTTGTTCCTGCCGGAGCAACTCACATTGGGTAAGAATTTGCAAATGTTTGGAAACAGTCGGTCTTGCGCTGTCAAAGTTTGACGCAATCGCACCTGCTGTCATAGCTTGTGAAGCAACCAACAGAAGGATTGTCCTTCTCGTCGGATCGGCAATAGCCTGAAAAACATCTCGTCTCAAATCCATTATGAAGCCATTTGACTACAAATATAAATGTAGCCATTCGACTACACAAATTTTTTATACGTTTTTTTCCAAAGGTTACATAGACTCAACCGAATTGGTTATCTTTATAGATTATCTAATCTTGATGAAACATGAACACTTTGCTCATTCCGATCGATTTTTCTGAAAATGCCTTGGAAGCAACACAGTATGCCATGGGTCTTTTGCCTTTACTCCATAGCCGCCAGGTTGTTTTCTATCATAGCCATACCGCTAAGGATGATGTTCATGACATTCTTTTAAAAGAGCTCGAAGAAATGGCTCAACAATTTCGTCAAAACGATACAATCGAAATCATCTGTGAAGTAAACCACGAAACCTTGACGGAAGGTATCTCCACTTTGGTAAGACAGCACGGAGTTTCATTGATCATCATGGGGATTACGGGTCGCAACAAGGTTGGCCAAAAACTGATCGGCAGCAATGTCTTTAAAGTTTCGCAAAATATCGATATTCCTGTATTGGTCGTGCCCGCCAAGTCTCCGTTTGTACCGATAGAAAATATAGCGCTTGCATTGCCCATCATACCCGATCTGCCCATCCGTGTGCCCGAAGAGAATATCAAAACTTTCGTCAAAACACTAGGTGCAAACCTAATGGTCGTCAATGTCGGCAGAGAAAACGAGAAGATGTCTAAAGCTGTTTTATACACAGCATTGAAAGACATGTTGGATATGTTTGAAGAGTTGGATCCCTCCTATCATTTTCTCACCAATAGAGACACAGCTAGCAGTGTAATCGATTGTATAAGGGACAACAATGCCCAATTGTTGATTAGTATATCGGGCAAATACGGGTTTCTGGAAGGCATGTTCAAATCCAGTGTCACTCAAAAGTTGGCATATAATTCCATCGTACCTTTATTGATATATCGATCGGGACAATAAATACAATTCGGAAATCAAAATGATGCAGGTATATTTCGGAATAATAACCATTGTTTTATTTATTGTGCTGGTACTTGTCCGCACCCGCAATCTAAAAAAACAAGGTATCGAAGCGATGGAATTTGGCAGAAAAGACAAAAAGGATTTCTTCATACTTCCCTTTGCACTTTTCTATTTTTATATCCTTATAGCCAATGCTTTTCATTTGCCGACTATCAAAGGACAGGCATTGTTTCCATCAGAAGCGGTTTCTTGGATGGGAGCATTGACCTGTTTTATTGCACTTGTGTTTTTTCTATGGACAATGATTTCGTTCAGTAAAAGTTTTCGTGTCGGTTTGGTCGAAAACACTGAACAGGGATTGATTACAACAGGTGCTTTTGCCGTTAGCCGAAATCCTATTTATGTATCTTTCGCTATTATGCTTATCGGACAGTTCTTAATTTTTCCGAGCTGGATATTGCTGATATACATTGTTGTTGCTACTTTAAGATTTCATACGCAGGTATTAAAAGAAGAAAATTTCTTGCAAGAACAATACGGAGAAGCTTTTAATGCCTACTGTAAGAAAGTAAGGCGGTATTTTTAGAGCCTGTTTAAATTTGTATAGTAAAATTTAACGAAGTCACAGCCAAAATTTGCAAGTAGGCAAGGAAGCATAAAAAACGAGACGCTAAAAGCGTTGAGCCCCCATCAATCATTGGAAAGAAAAATGATGATGAAATTATTGGATAAATTTTAAACAGTCCCTAAGTATCTTTACTAAATTTTCTTTGTATATGGAACAACTGGAGCAGATTACAGAATTTAAATCTTCGCCCGAATTAGTCGAAAAACTACAACAGTACAGCATACGAAAAGAGTATAAAGCCGGAAGCATTATCCTGAATGAAAATGCCTCTATCCGTTCTATCCCCATTGTCACGAAAGGAACATTGAAAGTGATCCGAACGGAAGACGACGGCAAGGAAATTTTGCTGTATTATATCAAAGCTGGAGAAAGCTGCATCATGTCTTTTCTGGGTGGCATGCACAATGAAACCAGCAAAGTCAAAGCCGAGGTAGAAGAAGATGCCGAAATACTTTTTCTGCCTATGGATAAAGTAACGTTGTTCATCAAAGAATATCCGCAGTGGCTTGATTATATTTTTCGTTTGTATCACAAACGTTTTGAAGAGCTATTGGAAATTGTCAACGCCATAGCCTTCAAGAAAGTAGATGAACGGTTATTGGATTTACTGTACAAAAAACAGGAACTCACAGGCAATAATACGCTAAATATTACCCACGAACAACTCGCCAACGAACTGGGTACAGCAAGGGCCGTCGTATCACGTCTCTTGAAGCAGTTGGAAGAAAATGGAATGGTCAAACTGGGTAGAAACAAAATCGTGTTGGTGGAGAGTTGAAAGTGGAGAGTTGAAAGTGGAAAATCGTAAAAACACATTTTATGGAAAATGGAATAGCTGATAAAAGTCTAAGGTTTGCTATAAGAACAGTAAAGTTATATCAATATTTGTCTGAACAGAAAAAAGAATTTGTGCTATCAAAACAGTTCCTAAGAAGCGGAACAGCAATTGGAGCTTTGGTTAGAGAAGCTGAACACGCCCAGTCAAAGGCAGATTTCCTTAACAAGATGAACATTGCACTAAAAGAAGCCAATGAAACACTGTATTGGGTTATTTTACTTAGAGAAACCGCCTATTTGTCTGAAGACGAATTTCAATCCATACATAATGATGCTGAAGAGCTTGTAAAAATATTGGTCTCCATAGTAAAAACCACTAAACAAAAACTTAATAGAATTTAGTTGAAAGTTGAGAATGGAGAGTGGAAAACGGTCTGTTTTATCACTTTCAATTTTCAACTCTCCACTCTCAACTCTTATGTGACTAAAGTAGCTGTACAAGATCTTGGATTGATGCAAATTTGCAGTATCAATTCAAACAACTATGGATACAGCAGGATATTTAGCTTCCATTTTTATAGGCATAGCATTAGGTTTAATCGGTGGAGGAGGCAGTATCCTTACCGTTCCGGTATTGGTTTATCTCTTTAACCTAGATGTTGTCTTAGCAACTGCTTACTCTCTTTTTGTCGTCGGTACAACGAGCATTGTCGGTTCATTTTCTTTTTTCAAAAAAGGATTGATCAACATCAAAACCGCAATTGTTTTCGGTATCCCATCCATTATATCCGTCTTTCTCACAAGGGCATATATTGTTCCTGCTATTCCGCAGGAGGTTTTCAGTATTGGAAATTTCACCGTTACCAAGAACATGTTACTGATGTTGCTGTTTGCTGTGCTTATGATCTTCACTTCTTACAGTATGATCAAAAAAGAGAAAGACGTAACGGATGAAGCTCCACAAAAACAGCAGTTCAATTATCCCTTAATTCTTATGGAAGGAATACTTGTCGGCATACTGACAGGACTTGTAGGCGCAGGAGGAGGTTTTTTGATTATCCCAGCATTGGTATTGTTGAGCAAGCTACCCATGAAAGAAGCCGTGGGCACGTCATTGGTCATCATAGCCGCAAAATCATTGATCGGCTTCTTTGGCGAAAGTGGCGAAACGGTTATAGATTGGGTTTTTCTTTCAAAAGTTACCGTCTTTGCTATTATCGGTATTTTCACCGGAATGGGACTTTCCAAACGTATCAATGGAGATAAGCTAAAGCCCGCATTCGGGTGGTTCGTATTGGTCATGGGTATTTATATTGTCCTCAAAGAAACTGTTATCCGATAATCAAAAAAAACAAATATTATGTCACAAACACATTTTTACGAAGTAGACATACAATGGAAAGCAGGAAGGATCGGAAAGCTATCATCACCTGTTTTAGAAAAAACCATTGAATGTGCTACACCACCCGAATTTCCCCATGGTGTTGCGGGAATATGGTCGCCCGAACATCTATTTGTCGCATCGATCAACAGTTGCTATATGGCAACATTTCTGGCCATTGCCTATAACTTTAAAGTAGAAATAGAAGATTTTAGCTGTAAAACGACAGCAAAATTAGAAATGCTGGACGGAAAATACCTGATCACACAGGCGGAAATGTTTCCTACGATCACGTTAACCCATCCCGATAAGGATACAGATAAAGCCCAACGCATCGTTGAAAAAGCAAAAGCGGGGTGCTTGGTCACCAATTCGATGAAAACGGAAATACGGTTGATCCCAAGTATCAGCTAATGTGACCAAAGTAGCAGTACAGGATAAATAAGTAACTGAAATTTGTAATATCAAAAGAATAATTAACGACTAAAAATAAAAGAGTATGTTTTTTCAACACGTTTATGACAAGAGTTTAGCACAGGGCAGCTATGTAATAGGCTGCCAGGCTACGGGCGAAGCCATCGTGATAGATGCCCAACGTGATATAGATGTATATCTCGACATAGCAAAGCAGAACAATCTGCGTATCACACACATTACCGAAACGCACATACACGCAGACTTTCTTTGCGGCTCGAGAGAATTAGCAGCCGTTACAGGAGCAACGATGTATCTTTCGGACGAGGGTGGCGAAGACTGGCAGTATCAGTTCCCGCACAAAGGGCTGAAAGACGGCGATGTGATTAAAGTAGGCAACCTCACATTGGAGGTTGTGCACACGCCCGGACATACGCCCGAAAGCATCAGCTTCTTACTGACCGACCATTCGGCTACGGACAAGCCTGTCATGATATTCACAGGCGATTTTGTCTTTGTGGGTGATATTGGCCGTCCCGATCTGTTAGAAAAAGCCGCAGGGCTTATTGGGACAAAAGAAGTCGGGGCAAAACAGATGTTTCAGTCATTGAAAAAGTTTGCTGCCCTTCCCGAATATGTCCAAATATGGTCTGCACATGGAGCGGGCTCGGCTTGCGGAAAGGCTTTGGGAGCGGTGCACAGTTCTACCGTTGGTTACGAAAAAATCCGAAATTGGGCGTTCCAATATGGCGAAGACGAAAAAGGATTTACCGATTACCTGTTGGCCGATCAACCTGAGCCACCGAAATATTTTGCGATGATGAAGCACCTCAACAAAGTGCCACGTACTTTATTGATTGAAGTTCCGAAGCATCCAAGGCTATCCAAAGAACAGTTTCTCTCTGCCTACGAAAAAGGCATCAAGGTCATCGACACCCGAAATAAGGTAGATTTCGCTAAAGGCTTTATTCCCGGAACACTGAATATTCAGGGCAACAACTCATTTTCTACATGGTGCGGTTGGCTATTGAACTATCAGGAGCAGTTCATATTGGTAGCCGATGACAGCCAGATGGAAGATTTGACCCGTAAGCTGATGCGTATAGGCTTGGATAACATTTACGGCTACATATCAGATGTAAACGATCTGGGCATCGCGTTACAAACAGCGAGCGTAATTTCCTTGGACGAGTTTAAAACCTACATCGGTAAAGATAATGTACAGATAGTTGACGTTCGGGGAGCATCAGAGTATGAAACTGGGCATGTAGAGGGTGCTGATCATATTTTTGTGGGAACCATACAGGACCACTTGGATAAAATCAGTAGGAACAAACAGGTCGTCATTCACTGTCAGGCAGGCGACCGTTCGACTATAGCATATTCTATACTGGCTAAAAACGGTTTTGAAAACGTGAAGAATTTTTCCGGAGGATATGCACAGTGGAAAGTGGAAAGTTGAAAATGGAAAGTACAACATAATCCATAACTTTCAACTATCCACTTTCAATTTTCAACTAAATAAAAATGAAAAATTATTTAAAAAACTGGAACTTTATACGATTATTGCGATTGGCATTGGGTATTTTCATTACTGTGCAGGGTATTATGGCCAAAGAATGGTTGCTCGTAGGATTGGGTGGTTTATTCTCCCTGATGCCGTTGATGAATATAGGTTGTTGCGGTGTATCGGGATGCAATACATCCATCCCGAAAAGCAATAAAAAGATAGAAGATATATCGTATGAAGAAGTTCGTTAAGAAATATCTATTCACAATTATCGGTATATTTGTTGGAGCAACGGCAGGCTATTTGTATTGGAAATTTATCGGGTGCAGTACGGGCGGTTGTGCCATTACTTCCAATCCGGTTAACAGTACCCTGTATGGTGCAGTCATGGGCGGACTTCTATTTTCAACATTTAAAAACAGTGGAGAGAGGAAAATTGAAAGTGGAAAATGAATTTCACTAACTTTCAACTCTCCATTCTCAACTTTCAACTAAATAAATATGACATTTCAGGAAATAATCAGCAGCGATAAACCGGTATTAGTCGATTTTTATGCCGAATGGTGTGGTCCATGCAAAATGATGGCACCGATTTTAGAAGAATTAAAACAGCGCGTAGGTGATCATGCAAGCATCATCAAAATCGATGTGGACAAAAACCCACAGGCAGCAGCAGCCTACCAAGTACGTGGTGTACCTACACTCATCCTGTTTAAAAAAGGGGAAATACGCTGGCGGCAATCCGGTGTATATCCAGCAAATGAACTGGAAAGATTGATCAACGAAAACTTATAATAATGGAGAGTGGAAAATTGAAAGTGGAAAATGAATTTCACTAACTTTCAACTCTCCATTCTCAACTTTCAACTAAATAAAAATGATAGAATTTCTAAAACAACCTTGGCCTTGGTATGTAGCCGGGCCGTTAATAGGGCTTACTGTCCCCCTACTTTTAATCATTGGCAACAAATCATTCGGTATCAGTTCATCGCTTCGGCACATCTGTGCCTCTTGTATACCGGCCAATATTCCATTCTTCAAGTATGACTGGAGAAAAGAAGCATGGAATCTATTTTTTGTATTCGGCATATTTTTAGGCGGAGCAATCACCGTCAACCTATTGTCAAACCCGGTCCCTATTGAAGTCAATCCCAATTTAGCACAGGAGTTAGCGGGATATGGTATCACCAACTATGACAATTTAATTCCCGAAGATATCATCAACTGGCAATCTTTGTTTACGCTAAAAGGTTTTATCCTCATGGTTATTGGCGGTTTTTTGGTAGGCTTCGGTACACGTTATGCCGGAGGTTGTACAAGCGGACATGCCATTATGGGATTGTCCAATTTACAGTTGCCTTCGCTGATTGCCACAGTCTGTTTCATGATCGGAGGCTTCATCATGGCAAACCTCATTTTACCGATTATTCTCTCTTTATAGTTGAAAATTGAAAGTGGAGAATGGAAAGTTATTTAGCACTTTCAATTCTCAACTTTCAACTTTCCGTTAACACAAAATAGAAATGAAAAATATTGACAACAAAAATATAGGGATTGAAGAAAAACTTTCAACTTTCAATTCTCAACTTTCCACTGATAAAGAGCTTCGTGAGCTGGATGCCATGTGCGTGAACGAAAGCAGTTTAGAACACAAATGGTATCATAACCTCAAATACCTGTTGATTGGGATCATGTTCGGTATAGTATTCGTGAAATCGGAAGTAATAAGTTGGTTTCGCATACAGGAAATGTTCCATCTACAATCGTTCCATATGTACGGTATTATCGGAAGTGCAGTCATTACAGGTATGGTTTCCATTTTTCTGATAAAAAAATTCAATATCAAAACCATCTACGGCGAACCCATCAAAATCGCACCTAAAACATTCAACAAAGGACAGATCTATGGTGGTCTGATTTTCGGGTTTGGGTGGGCAATGACAGGAGCTTGCCCCGGTCCGTTGTTTGCACAGATCGGCACTGGCGCTACCGTTGTCGCCGTGACATTATTGAGTGCCATTGCAGGCACTTGGGTATATGGATTGATAAGGGAGAGACTTCCGCATTAAATTACGATTATGTAGCCGATACCGAACAGCTTTTCCGCCTTTTGTAGTCTGTTCCACCCAAAAAAGCCGAACCGTTTAAGCTGTGGTTAGCCAAAGTGGGCAGGAAAAGAATTTCTAACACTGTACAAACAAGAAAAAATCTGGCACTTATCGACAAATTATACCTCAATTCGCCGTTTTTCGGGTTAAAAAGTTATAAGTACAATTTTGTTACTTGCTCACTTACGTAAATAAATCTAATTTAGCATATTGATGAACAGGATCATATTAAATATAGCTATGATTTGTAAACGGTACTTTTTGGTATGCGCTACGACGTTTTTAGTATTGCTCACGTCCTGTGCTGTCAAAAGTAGTCTTAAAAGTCTTGCAGGTATTCCCACAAAAACAGAGCAGGGTTTACCTAAAGCCATACCTAATTTTTCGATAAATACTGTTGAGAAATGTACCGTTAGCTCACTCTCAGATATGCAAATCGTTCAAAAGAGTTTTCTCAATGCGAACGATTTATTGCCCGTGATTATTTTTACGGCAGCCTTTCTTTTTCTACTTAGCTTTGTGCCTGATAAGGCATCATCCCATCCCCTTTATGGAAACTTAAAAATACCCGGTACTTTACCCATATTTTTACGGCACCGAAAACTCATCATTTAATATCCTTTCCACTTCTCTTGTTCTCCTATTGAAACAAGGTGTCAATAGGCAACAATCCTATTGTTTTTAATAATTCATAAGAGTTTCCACATCTCACCTTAGAAACAGTTTAGATTTAGCAAAACTGAGCAAATTGTCATGTTGAGGCCTGCCGAAACATCTGTACACTATATCCTAACAGATGCTTCCTATCGTCAGCATGACAAAAGAATGCTTTGAATGATGTTTTTAAACAGTCCCTTAGGTGAGAGGCTCGGTTTCATTTTAAAATAATCTAAGGTCGCTTTGTTCGGCCTTTCCAAAAATTGTACAGTAATATGATAAAGCATATTAGGACAACCGCGGTATGGTGGTTATCCATTGTTGCCGTGTTTCCACTATATGCACAGCAGCAACAAGAAAATACTTTGGGCAGTCTGTGGTCTAAAGTCGAGGAAAACTATGTGGGTATCGGTGCGAAAACGGCTTCCGTTGATGCCGCCAAGCTCCATGAACGAGCTGTAAAAAGCAATATGCTGCCACAGGTAAAAGCACAGGCACAGAATACCTACGGAACCTACGAGGGAAGTGCCGGAGCATTCTTTCCGCAGGCAGGTTTCTTTAACGTGAGCGGTTCCACCGCAGGATTGGGCGGCAGTTCCACAACTGCCAATACCTTTGGTTCTGCTCTTGTGGAATGGGAGCTCTTTTCTTTCGGAAAACAGCAGAAGCAGAACGAAGCCGCCAGAGCATTATATAATAAATCGGTAAGCGATAAAGATGCCTATCTGCTCAATCTGAAAAAGCTATTGTCCGAACGGTACATTATCCTTTTATATAACGATGCCAAACTGGATTGGACGGAGAAAAATGCCGAACGCCTGAACGATATTCGCAAAATAACCTCGGGCCTGTCCGCATCGGGATTACGACCTGCGGCAGACAGCTTGCTCGCATCATCATCGTATGTTCAGGCGATGGGCGAATACGATAAATGGAGCGGTTTAAAAAACGCTTCGCTTATCAAGTTGCTGGAACTGTACGGCGATGGAGCCATTGATTATACGACTTCTGCCGGGCGGTTCGGCAATCCTTCGTCAATGGACTTAGACAGCGAAAGCATCCTAAGCCCCTCGCACCCTATTTTAAATGCGCTGGATGAGCAATCCGATTATTATATGCGGAGCGGTCAGGCACAAAAAAGGGCTTCCTTGCCGTCCATTGATATTTTGGGGGGCTATGCACATCGTGGTACGGGGATCGGCCCGAAAGGAACGGTATCGGGTGCTTGGAAAGACGGCTTTAGCAACACCACCAATAATTTTTTGGCAGGTATCGGCATTACGTGGAATATCACAAGCCTGCACACCAACCGGCTGAAAGGCGAACAACTGTTTAAAGAAGCGGAAAGCACCAAATTATTGCATTCGCAGTATGAACAGGCAATGCAGGCGGATTTGTCAGCCTCGCAGACCAAAATCCTGCAACAATACGAGCAGTTACAAAAGACGAAACTTGCCGTACAGCAGTCGCAGGATGCGTACAATATGTACCTCGCGAGGTACAAGAGCGGTCTGATTACGTTGAGCGAACTGTTGCAGATACGCATTTTGCTCGAACAGGCGGAAAACGCCCATATCGAGGCTTCCCGTGATTATTGGCTGTTGCTCGCTTACGAGGCAGAGCTTACTGCCGATTTCGATTTTTTGTTTAACAACCTTTAATTAATCGTATATGAACATTATAAGATTTGCGTTAAGGAAACCAATTGCGATTATGGTTGTCGTACTGTCGATAGCATTCTTTTCCTATAACACCGTAAAAAAGATAAACGTAGATATATTCCCCGAAGTGGAATTGCCTGCGATATACATCGCTATGCCCTACGGGGGATTATCCCCAGCCTATATGGACGGGTTTATGGCGAACGAGTTCCAAAAAGTGCTTTTATTCGTCAGTGGCGTAAAGAACATTGATTTTAAAAGTGTACAGGGATTGACCCTGATGAAGCTGACCTTTTACCAGGGCACGGATATGGCACAGGCTGCCGGAGAGGTATCTACCTTTACAAACCGGGCAATGGGCTTTCTGCCGCCCGGAGCGGTTCCGCCTATGGTCGTCCGGTTTGACGGTAGTTCGCTACCTGTCGGACAGTTGGTTTTCGAGAGTGAACAGCGTTCGGTCAATGAATTGCAGACACTCGCCATTACACGGATAAGACCGATGTTTACTGAAATTTCAGGGATTACTTCGCCAGCACCTTTTGGCGGTAACGTCCGTTCAATCGTGGTCAATATCAACCCCGAAGCCATGCAGGCCAACGGGCTAAGCCCCGAAGAAATAACGACCGCTATTACCAAGAACAGCCTGCCGTCGCCTGCCGGAAATATCCGTATAGGCGATGAAAACCTGATGGCTCCGATCAACTCGATTGCCAAGAACCCCGAAGAATTTCTGAACACACCTGTCAAAACAAGCGATAACAGAACGGTCTATGTCCGTGATGTCGCAAGCGTATTGGACGCAGCAGACCAGACCGTAGGTTATGCCATCGTTAACGGCAAAAGGTCCGTTTATCTGCCGATTATCAAAAAGGCGGATGCTTCCACATTGGATGCCGTAGAAAACCTAAAGGCTTCCATTCCGATGCTGAAAAACCAACTGCCCGAAGATGTGGACGTCCGCTATGAATTTGACCAATCGACGTATATCGAAAGGGCACTCTCCACCCTTATCCACGAGGGCATATTGGGAGCGGTTTTCACGGGATTGATGATATTATTGTTTTTGGGCGATAAACGGGGAGCATTGATTGTGGTATTGACTATTCCGATTGCCATTCTTTCAGCCGTTACGGTATTGCACCTTTTCGGGCAGACCATCAATATAATGACGTTGAGCGGTCTTGCCCTGTCCATCGGTATTCTCGTCGATGAAGCCACCGTAACGATAGAGAACATACACCAGCATTTTGAAATGGGCAAGCCCAAACAGCGAGCCATTTTGGACGCTTTGCTCGAAATCTCTATCCCTAAATTGCTGATTTTGCTCTGTATTCTTGCCGTACTGACACCAGCCTTTATCATGACAGGTATTCCAAAGGATATGTTTATGCCTTTGTCAATGGCAGTAGCATTCGCTATGATAGCATCATTTTTGGCATCACAGACCTTTGTGCCGATTTTGGCCAACTGGATGATGAAGAACAAGCATAACAAGGAAGCCAATACACCGAGAAAAAGGGCTTTCTTTGAAAAATTCCGTGTCAATTATTCCTACCGTATGCGAAAATGGGGAAAGAAATCACTTGTACTCTTCATAGGTTATGTAGCCGTTGCCGGAGGCATTGCCGCACTGTTGCTGAATGTGGTCGGAACAGATGTCATGCCTGTTTCCAACAACGGCGATTTTCAGTTACGTATTCAGGCTCCGCAGGGGAGCAGGCTCGAAAAGACCGAGAAAATCGTCAGTGAAATTACCGATGAAATCCGTGGGATTATTCCCGAAAACGGTATCAACCTTACCTCTGCATTTGTAGGAACTCATTCCGCAGGAACACCTATAAACCCTATCTTCCTCTTTACGAGTGCTTCACACGAGGCTGTTTTGCAGGTCTCCGTCAATCAAAAAGTTTATACAGGATCCATAGAAGATCTGAAAGAAAAAATAAGGGTAAAATTAAAAGAAAAGCACCCTGATGTCGCTTTCAATTTCGAGCCAATGGAATTGACCGAAAAGATTATGGGACAGGGCGCAATGACACCGATTGAGGTAAAAATAGGTGCAAGGCAGATCAACGGCGCTTTTGCACACGCATCGAAGATCGAAGAAAATTTGAAGAAAGTACCTTACCTGCGTGATGTCCGAATTGCAGAAGCGGTTGCTTATCCTACATTGGAAATCAACGTAGACCGCGACCTCGCAGGACAGTTTGGGCTGACCATGCAGGACGTAACCCGAAGCCTTGTAACCGCTACTTCGTCTACACGGTACACGGATAAAAACCTTTGGATCGATCCTAATTCGGGATTGGTGTTCCAAACGCAGGTGCAGATCCCGGAGGCGACCATGAAGTCGGAAGAAATGCTACGGTCAATTCCATTAAAGAAAGGCAGTCTTCGTCCTGTACTGGAAGACGTGGCGACCATACGCAAGGTTACGTCTCCTGCACAGGTGAACCGTAAAGGCCCAAATCGCTACGTTACCGTTGTGGCCAACGTGTACGGTAAAGACTTGGGAACGGCTTCGAGGGCAGTCAAGCAAGCCATTAAAGATGCCGGAGAACCGCCACGAGGCACAACCGTTTGGACTGAGGGAACATTACAGCTATTGGACGATACGTTAGGCAGTCTTTTGGCAGGTCTGGGTGTAGCCATTATTGTGATTTTCCTAATGTTGTCAGCCTATTATCAATCGTTTAAAGTACCGTTGGTCATCCTTTCGGTACTACCTGCCGTAATTGCGGGAAGTCTGATCCTACTCTACCTTACAGGCAGTACGCTCAACCTGCAATCCTATATGGGTATCATTATGTCGCTCGGCGTATCGGTATCAAATGCCGTGCTGTTGGTCAATCAAGCGGAATATTATCGTAAGAAATTAGCATTGAAACCCGCCAATGCCGCAAGGCTTGCCGCTTCTTCCCGATTAAGACCCGTGTTGATGACCGCCGCAGCAATGTTTGCAGGTATGTTGCCAATGGCAATGGGGATAGGCGACGGAGCCGAGCAGGTTGCACCATTGGGCAGGGCGGTTATCGGTGGGCTTATCGCTTCCACAGTTACCATTCTGTTATTGGTTCCGCATTTCTTTTCCTCTCTAATGTCGAGGACTTCCATTGTCAGTCCGTCATTAGACCCTGACGATGACGAAAGCAGATATTATGCAGAGCAATCAGAGCAACAAACGATATAATAAACTTTAAAACAATAAATACAATGTATCACAGCATTTCAATAAATAGAAAATCAACAGCATTATTGGCTATGGCAACCTCGTTGGTATGGGTTCTTTCTGCCTGTTCGCAAAAGGAGGAGAAAAAGGAACAGCCACAGAACGAGGAAACGAAATCGGTTAGTTACCCTACGGCTCCTGTACAGTTCATCAATCCCGAATATGAAATATCGGTTCCGGCAGAGCTGAAACCTTACGAACAGGTAGCGGTATACGCAAAGGTCAGCGGATTTGTACAGCGGTTGTACGTGGACAGAGGCGACCGAGTTCGCAAAGGACAGCTTTTGGCAGTATTAGAAGCTCCCGAAATGGAACAGCAGTACCTTTCGAGCAAATCATCGGAACAAAAGGTATATAACGATTATCTGTACGCAAAACAGGCGTATGACCGATTGGTTGACGCTTCCAAAACAACGGGAGCAGTAGCGGATATTGAATTAGACAGAGCCAAAAGTGCAATGGAAAGTGCCAAATCGGCTTATGATGCTTCCAAAGCAGGTACGGCACATTCCTCACAGTTACAGCAGTATTTGCGTATCACAGCACCGTTTGACGGTGTGATTACGCAGAGGAATGTTTCGGTCGGAGCATTGGCAGGAACGGGAAGCAACACGCCCTTGTTTATGATGGCACAGGGCAATAAGCTCCGCCTAACTTTATCCCTGCCTGAAAAACACGCCGCATCGGTAAGACAGGGAATGCCTGCCACATTTACCGTAAGCTCACAGCCCGACAAGGTATTTGATGTCGTACTTTCCCGTACATCGGGCTTGCTCGACCAACAAGACCGCTCCCTTACATTGGAGTTTGACGTGGACAATCCGTCAGGCGAATTGCAGGGAGGCGATTATGCACAGGTTAAGTTGAAGTTACAGCGTAAAAATCCCTCACATTGGGTACAGAGCAAATCGGTCTTAAATACCCAATCAGGCACTTTCGTACTCACATTGAATGACAACGAGATAAAAAGGGTTCTCGTAAACGAGGGCATTCGTTTAGATACGCTGACAGAAGTCTTTGGAAATCTTTCGCCCGAAGACAACATCATTCTGAAACCATCGGAAGAAATCAAAGAGGGGAAAACCGAGCTTTAGCGAGCTCATCGAAGATAATTAAACTAATAAAACATTAAGGATATGAAAGTAAGATTGAATAAAAGAGCAATGCTCACGTACATTTTAGTAACAATGGGAGGCTTCTGTTTTGCGGGCTGTAACAACAATGAGCAAAATAAAAACGTGGAGCAATCCGTACCAACCGCAATAGCGGAAGAAGAAACAACATCATTACCGGAACAGACCGGTAATGATGTAGCATTTAAAGACAAGGACGGAAAAACCGTATCGTTAAAGTCCTTAAAAGGCAAGGTCGTATTCATCAATTTTTGGGCGACGTGGTGTCCGCCCTGTATTCACGAAATGCCCTCTATCAACGAGTTGAAAAAAACGTTCAAAGGCAATGACAACATTGTTTTTTTAATGGTAGATGTGGACAATAACATCAAAAAATCCAAAGCTTTTATGAAAAATAGAAAATTTGATCTACCGGTATACACGCCAGCCAGCGATATTCCAAAAGATTATTTGGAAAGTTCTATTCCGACTACGGTTATTCTTGACAAAAATGGGGTTATGGTAGGCCGTATAGAGGGTAGCAGGGACTATGCTGATCCGAAGATGATAAAGGCTTTACATGAACTGGCCGAAAGTGATTAACTTAGCTAACACGTAATTTTAAGGAGTATGTCAAACAATAAAAGTATCTCAAAAGAAAAACAGTCTGCAAATAAGTTTTGGCAGTATATTCGGAAAAATAGTTTTTCTATAGTTATGGGTACTGTTCTGCTCACTATGTTCGTCAGCCCGGATGCAAAATCATTCGTACTTCGACAATTAATGGCAACAGGGCTTTTTAATGCAAGCATGGACAAAAAAAGTGCGGATACATCGTCTGCCAATGATTTTGATTTTACGGACGAGAAGGGAAATATTCAAAATACTTCGTCCTTGCGGGGAAAAGTGGTATTCATTAATTTTTGGGCCTCGTGGTGTCCACCTTGTCGAGCAGAATTTCCGTCCATTGAAAAGCTATACACCCAATTCAACGACAACTCGGATATGTTCTTTCTGACAATCAATGAGGACAGCGATCTTCCCAAAGGGCGAGCCTATTTGGATAAAGAGAATTTTTCAGTTCCGTTATATACAACGGTTGGTAATGTTCCGCAAGAGGTGTACTCCGGAGCATTACCCACCACAGTGGTACTCGATAAAAAAGGGAAAATCAGATTTCATCATACAGGATTTGCTAACTACGCCTCCACAAAATTTATCCAACAAATGGAAGAATTGATTCGGGAATAACAATCATCGTATAATATAAAAACTTTACCCCTCATTCCCCTGTCAAAAACACTTTTATTTGCTTAAATTTGCATTCTTATTTTTATCAAGTCAATAATGAGTTTAGCAAAGACGTACAATCCCAAAGAAGCTGAAAACAAATGGTATGCCTATTGGATGGAAAAAGGTTTTTTTCGTTCCACGCCCGACCATCGTGAACCGTACACCATCGTGATGCCTCCACCCAACGTGACGGGCGTCCTGCATATGGGACACATGCTGAACAATACCATACAGGATGTACTGATACGTCGTGCCCGCATGCAAGGCAAGAATGCCTGTTGGGTGCCTGGTACGGACCATGCCTCCATTGCTACCGAGGCCAAGGTCGTCGCTATGCTCAAAGAGCAGGGTATCGACAAAAAATCCTTGACACGTGACATTTTTCTGAAACATGCCTGGGAATGGAAAGAAAAATATGGTGGTATCATTCTGAAACAATTGGAGAAATTGGGGGCTTCCTGCGATTGGGAGCGCACCAAATTTACGATGGATCCTGACCTTTCGGATGCTGTGATCGATACCTTTATCCGCTTTTACAAAGAAGGATACATCTACCGTGGTGTACGCATGGTCAATTGGGATCCCCAGGGCAAAACAGCGCTATCCGACGAAGAAGTCATCCGTAAAGAAGTCAACCAAAAGCTTTATTACGTTCGCTATAAAATCAAGGACAGCAACGAATATATCGTGATTGCAACCACCCGCCCCGAGACGATCATGGCCGATACTGCTATCTGTATCAACCCCAACGACGAACGCTATACACACCTAAAAGGCAAAACCGTATTGGTTCCGCTCATTGATCGTGAAATCCCGGTTATCGAAGATGACTATGTGGAGATGGAATTTGGTACAGGCTGTCTGAAAGTGACGCCAGCACACGACTTGAACGATTACGAACTGGGCCAAAAGCACAACCTCGAAGTGATCGACATCCTCAACGACGACGGAACACTTAACGAGAAAGCTCAAATCCTGATCGGCGAAGATCGCTTCATAGCCCGCAAGACAGTAGCCAAGTTGTTGGAAGAAGCTGGGCAGATCGAAAAGATCGAAGACTATAAGTCCCAGGTTGGATTCTCCGAGCGTACCGATGCCGCGATCGAGCCCAAACTGTCCATGCAATGGTTCTGCAAGATGGAAGAATTGGCCAAACCGGCTTTGGAATATGTAGAAAACGGCACCATCAAACTCATTCCCGAAAAATTCTTTGCCTCCTACAAGCATTGGATGGAAAATGTCAAGGACTGGTGTATCTCCCGTCAGCTGTGGTGGGGACAGCGTATACCGGCTTGGTACAATGAAAAGAATGAATGGGTCGTGGCCAAGACGGAAGAAGAGGCCGTACAGGAATTTGAAAAACAAGGAAAATCCGCTCAAGGCATCCGCCAAGAAGAAGATGTATTGGATACCTGGTTTTCTTCCGGTCTATGGCCGATGTCCGTATTTGACGGAGTACGAAATCCCGACAACGAGGACTTTAAATATTATTACCCGACCAATGATCTGGTTACAGCGCCCGAAATCCTGTTTTTCTGGGTGGCACGTATGATCATCATGGGACACGATTATACACAGCAACCTCCGTTTCGCAATGTTTACCTGACAGGGATCGTACGTGACAAACTGGGTCGCAAGATGTCCAAATCTTTGGGCAACTCGCCCGACCCTATCGAACTGATGGAGCAATATGGCACCGATGGGGTGCGTGTAGGTATGCTCCTGTCCTCCCCTGCCGGCAATGACCTCATGTTTGATATATCCTATTGCGAGCAGGGACGCAACTTTGCCAACAAAATATGGAATGCTTTCCGTCTGGTCAAAGGATGGGAAACGATAGAAGCTCCGGCCACTGTCGCACAAAAAAGTGCTGCATATTGGTTTGAAAACCGTTTCAACCAAGCCGTCGTCGAAATAGACGAACATTTCAAAAGCTACCGTTTATCGGATGCTTTAATGGCTACGTACAAGTTGATATGGGACGATTTCTGTGCATGGTATCTTGAACTGGTCAAACCAGCCTACCAGGCACCTATCGAATCCGAAACCCTCGCTACCGTCAAGCTGTACTTCCAGAAAGTATTGGCATTGGCACATCCATTCATGCCTTTCCTGACCGAGGAACTATGGCACGATGAGCTATTTGGCGAGCGCCAGCCCAAAGACTGTGTCATCGTAGCGACTTACCCGGAGATACGACCTTTTGACGAGGCCATCATCAAGGAATTTGAGATCGTACAGCAGATCATTTCCGAAGTACGCAATATCCGTAACTCCAAAGGTATATCGCCCAAAGTTGCTTTGCCTTTGGCCATCAACACTACAGACGTGGACTTGACCAAGTTCCGGGACGGCATCACCAAACTGGCCAATATCGCCGACTTATCTTTTGTACAGGAGAAAGTGACCGGAACAGTAAGTTTTCTAGCCGGAAAAAGTGAATGCTATGTCAGGCTGGACAACGAAAACGTCGATATTGAAGCCGAACGCGAACGCATCACCAAAGAAATCGAATACCTAAAAGGCTTCTTGGTATCGGTAGAGAAGAAGCTTTCCAACGAGCGTTTCGTACAGAATGCCAAACCGGAAATCGTACAAAACGAACAAAACAAAAAGGCGGATGCCGAAGCCAAAATCAAGATTTTGAAAGAGAGCCTAGCCGGGTTGGAATAGATAGTAGAGACGCAATGCCTGTCTATCCGACAGGTAGACATTGCGTCTCTACCTATTAACCTATTTCTTCTCATTGATCAATAGATCCGTCTTATATCGTACATAGTGCTCATATGTGCCGTTCATCCACATTAAGATGGGTTTTCCCGTATAACCATCCACCACATAGGGACGAATATTATTGGCCGACGAATTGGCCGTAACCGCTTTTTTATTCCATCTTCTTCCCTTTAGCTGCCAATGTTCGATTTCAAACACGCCATTCACCTGACGGGACAAAAATACATTTTGAGGATGATGGTGATCCAACACTACCCCACCGGAATAATGTTCTTCCAATACCTTGCCACTTTTCTCAGGCTTCGTAATGTAGCCTCCGGAATTTAACAATTCCTGATCCTGCCATTGCCTGCCATCCCAACGGGCATAGTGATAGATATGATCACTCACCGAAGGATAACGGGCATATGCCACAACAGGATATCCTTTCTTATCCAATGCAATATCCCATATCCACGATCGGGTCTTGCCCTTATCCGAATCATACAGCTTATTTATACGAGCTATATCCAACGGAGTCTCGGTAAATGCGGCAATAGGTTCCCCTCCGGTCTGATGAAACTTTCCTTTTTCATAGTACATGTGGTACACAGATGACAAACCCAGTTTTGGATGCCCATCAGTAAACAGAAAATGGATTTTTGATTTATTGTCCGAGACAATCTTCAAATATGGTATTTTATTATAACTCCCACCACTGTTTAAATAGCTTTGCGCATTTGACCATGTTTCTCCCAAATCGTCACTAAACGCATAATTCTGTTTCCAATTTACCTCTTTTCCCTGTTTTTCGTGGCTTCTGAAAAACATATAAATACGATTGTTTTCATCCGAAAGCATCACCGGATTGGAGTAACAGATTCGGTCTTTAAGACCAAAAGTCAGTACCCTTTCTTCCTCCCAAGCACTTATATCCTCGGAATTTTTGCTTTTACGCATAAAAAATCTACCATTGTGCTCGGTATAAAATGTCAAGATCTTACCATCGGGCAAAAACAAAATTGACGGCACGTTGTGATCATCTATCTGCAACTTTTCGTGCAAGACAAAAGTTTCTACCACCTTGCTACGCATATCGCGGGCGCTGATGACCACATCCCCTTTTGAATTAATGTAGCCATAATAGATACGTTCCTGCTTTGCTTTATAATAGACGGCTCGAGGATCCGCATACCAACACCAGGTGCCGTCTTCAGCTGCAATGCGATAGGTAGATGCAACAGGCGCATTAGCTTGTGCGGTTACGTTAACGAAATAACATAAACCTATAAAAAACAAGAAGATAGGCTTTACATTTACGGTACAGTACATATTAAAGTTTTCTTTCATAAGATTTGTATTTTAGGCTACAGTTTTATTCAACTACGATTAAAGTGCTTCAGATTAGATTTTTAATCTCCTACGTTTAAAAGTACAACTTTTTTCAAAAAAATCATAGACTTATATAGACGGCAACCCCAATTCCTTCAAAAATTCATTGTGCCTGTCCGTAGCTTCTTTTATCTTTTTGTTGATATCGACTAGTTCTTCGTTTACCTTTTTTAAATCTATCTTTTCTTCTTCAACCGCTGTGCTTACATTTCGCTCCGACCCTCGCAACTAAAATATGGTCACCATTATAACTTGGGTTTTTTGATTTACCAATAATTCCTGTAGAACCATAAAGCTCAAATTCTCCTCCTTCGTAATTTTTGTCTTTTCCAGACGAAATATTAAAACAAAAATTTCCTAATTCACTCTCCTCCCACTCTCCCTCATTCTTAAATTCAGGAAAACGCAAATCGGGTATTAGTTTTTGCCTACTCATTCTCCACCGCCTTTAAAATGTTTTCTACCGAGTTTTTATCTATTTTAGAAAAGGCAAACCATTTTTTACCCAAATCTTTGAGCGATGCCCCCAAATGAAACACGTCTTTGTGGTCAATAATCAAAAAGCGGTCATGACTTTTGGTAAAGGTCTTGAGCTCAAAATAGCCGTATTGTGTGTTAGCTTTTTCAATGTCTAAGGTCAATTGTTTGCTTGTGTTTTTAGAGAGCAATAACACCTTTACGTTTTTATTTTTCTTGGCTAAATGCGTAAGGGTATTTTCATCAATATAGTTGTCGATTAACACAATACTTTTTTTTGCCGAGCGAATAATTTTCGAAGCCAATCCGTAAGCATCAAACACTTGTCCGTCAAAAAACACGCCTTGGTTGGGCAGTTCAGCTGATTTGATTTGAAAAGAAATCTCGTTCACTCGACCCGCAAGATGTTCTACTGTGTTTTCAATGCGGTTCATTCGTTGATTAAGTGCATATCCTTTGAGTAAATAATCTCTTAAAACATTGGTCGCCCATATTCTAAACTGCGTACCTTGTTTGGACTTTACACGATAACCTACTGAAATGATGATATCAAGGTTGTAATATTCTAACTTACGTTTTACGTTTCTGTTTCCTTCTTTTTGAACCGTCAAGGATTCCTTGACAGTTGCCTTTTTTTCCAACTCGCCTTCTTTAAAACAGTTATTAATGTGCAGACTGATATTTTGCTTAGTTTGCCCAAAAAGTGCAGCTATTTGTACTTGAGTCAACCAAACGGTTTCTTCGTCAATTCTTACCTCAATGTGTTCGGCAAGTTCGTTTGGTTTGTATAATATTATTTCGTCTTTCATTTCCTAACTCTATTATTTTGAGTGTCGCCACGGTAAAACTGCTATGCGCTGTAGCGGCTTTGCATCTTCTTGAGCATAACACTCATGAAAGCGTTTCCTTATTCATAAGCCTTCAATCCACTGATTTCACGTCCATCGGCTTGTTTTTTCAACAATGGGATCAAGTCGGTCATCAGTTCCTCCTCTTTGATACTACGCTCCTTCCAGCTCAGTTCCAACGGCTCCAATAAATCGGTAAGCTTCTCACCATCAAAAATCAATCGACCAATAATATTTTCCGTAAAATTCATCAAATCGGCTGTCTGCAATTGATGCCTGTGGGCAATTTTGGCCAACTCTTTTTGATATTTTTCTATTTTAAAGGTCTGGTAACCTTGTTTGAGCTTATCGACATCCTGTCCAGTGTGCCAATCCAAGCTATGGATATAATCTGTCAGATCCTCCTGCTCTTCCATCAGATTTGCCGTAGAACTCAACAAACGGATGATTTCGCCCTTGGTCATTTTCTGCTTCGAAGGCTTCATTTGCAGATTATTTGCGACCAGGTTCATGATATAATCGTAGTCTATCACCGCAGAAGCAAACAGTACAAACTCAAAATCCAACTGTTGTATATCAGCAGGGGCATTGTCCCCTTCCCTATCCTGTATGGCTTTAAATTGTTTAGCCGTTTCTATATAGGAGCTCCTGAACGACTGCAAGCGATCGCCTGGCAGGATATATTCGATTTGTCGTTTTTGATTTTCGTCCAGATCGGTGTATTGGTCGAGTTGGGTTTTAAGCCGCTGTACTTCTTTGAAGTTTTTGACAAAAGCAATCTTGGCACTATCTCCCCTTAAGTTATGCACTTCTTCGGGTTCGCACGCCAGGTTATTTGCTTTCATAAAGTCACCCAAGGTTTCTACGGCTTCTTTATACTTCTCAATGACCACAGATGCCGGCTCGACCATCCATATCTTGAATGCCTTTTCGGTACTTTCTCCGGAGAACAATGCAATAGCCTGATTTACCTGCTCTTGTTGCGAACGGAAGTCCATGATATTTCCATACGGCTTGGTATCGTTTAGCACACGGTTGGTACGGGAAAATGCCTAGATCAATCCATGGTATTTTAGGTTTTTGTCTACATACAGCGTATTCAAAAACTTGGAATCAAAACCTGTCAACAGCATATCCACGACAATGGTAATATCTATTTTATTATTGTGCGGGTAATCTTTGTTACTGTATTTTTGGTCTTTGATACGTGCCTGCACATCCTGATAATATACATCAAACTCACTGATGCTGTGGTTGGTTCCGTATTGCTTATTGTAATCACGGATAATCTCGATCAACGCCCACTTCTTTTCTTCCGGATTCTGCTTATTGTCTTCTTTCTCCTGCATTAAATCCTCCTGTATCTGCTGAATATCTTTATTTCCTTCAGCAGGAGGCGAGAATACACAGGCAATATTGAGCGGAACATAGTTCCTATCGGATTTTTTCCTTAATTTCTGTGTCTCTTTAAACAAACGATAGTATTCTATCGCATTATTGATAGAAGCTGTGGCCAGAATGGTATTGAATTTTCGATGATTCGTCGCCGAATCATGTTTTTCCAAAATGGCTTCCACTACAGCCTGTTGGGCAATGGCTTCCCCCGGCTTGGGATCTATATCTCCTTTGCCCTTGTAATAGTCTATATGAAAGCGCAACACATTTTTGTCTTCAATAGCATGCGTAATCGTATAGGCATGCAATTGCTTCTCAAAAATAGATTCGGTAGTTTTATAGCTTGCCTCTTCTCCTTCCCGAATCGTATAGGAGGAGTTGTCCGAAAAAATGGGGGTTCCTGTAAAACCAAACAATTGTGCGTTCGGGAAGAACTCTTTTATCGCTTTGTGGTTTTCTCCGAACTGCGAACGATGGCATTCGTCAAAGATAAATACGATCCGGCTATCCTGAAGTACTTGCAACCGTTCTTTGTAATTGTTTTTGCTTGAATCGTCCAATGCCAATCCCAATTTTTGAATAGTGGTCACGATTACCTTGTCCGCATAAGCCGTAGACAACAATCTTCTGACCAATGTTTCGGTATTCGTATTTTCCTCCACGCTTCCTTCCTGAAACTTATTGAACTCTTCCCTGGTTTGCCTGTCGAGGTCTTTTCTATCCACGACAAACAGGCATTTGTCAATATCCGGGTTTTCTTTCAGCAATGTAGAAGCCTTAAAGGAAGTCAATGTTTTTCCGCTTCCTGTTGTATGCCATATATAACCGTTACCACGATTCTGGTTGATACATTCTACAATAGCCTTAACTGCATATATCTGGTAAGGACGCATGACGAGCAGTTTCTGTTCGCTTTCCACCAGTACCATGTACTTGCTGACCATTTCGCCCAAAGTACATTTGGTCAAAAACTTTTCGGCAAATAAATCCAGATGTGTAATTTTCCTATTGTTCTCATCCGCCAACTGATACACAGGCAAAAACTGTTCATCGGCATTGAATTGAAAATGTTGGTTTTTATTGTTTGCGAAGTAATAGATCAAGGTATTTTAGCATCTCCTTATGTTTGTCCTGTCCATGTTTCCTCGAAGATGAACGTTGTTCAGGCGTTTTTGCAGACGGAATGAGACAATTTGTGTCAAATAGTACCAAATCGTCTCAAATAGTCTCAAAATTTCATTTTATCGGATCCCTGTCTTTACGTTTGTCTTGTTCATACATCTCGCGAGAAGGGATACCTGCCGGCAAGTAGGGAACAAAAATGGTAAAGGAAAACACCAATGGAAAGAGCTCACCAAGGTGTAACAATCCAATACCAACAAACATTATGGTTTAACTTTTAAATTTTAGTATCATGTCTATTAAATTTAATGTTCAAGGAATCGGCAATCCGCAGGATGCGAATGCCCCTAAAAAGTTCTATGCCCGTCCGATCAGCAGTGGTGAGATCACTTTGGAAGATCTCGCCTCGGACATCTCACACGCTTCGTCTATCAACGAGGCTGATGTGATGGCAGTACTCTACAGTCTCGTACGCGAAATCCCGCGCAATCTCTCTCATGGCTATATTGTCCGTTTGGGCGGTCTAGGTTCGTTCCGTTTGGGAACAGGCAGTCTCGGCAGCGACACCGCAGAAGAAGTGACAGCGGCTAATATCCACCGCAAACGTGTACTGTTCCATAACGGCAAGCGTATTAAAAACGCCCTAAGCAGTTTAACTTTCCAGAAAAACGAGTCCTAAGATCAAAGCTAGGACAAACAGACAGGCCGGCATCCAAAGATGCCGGCTTTTTTTTGTGCCCAAACGCCTCAAAATGACTACGGCAATTCCAGAAAAACAAGGTTTGTTTTTACAAAAAGAAACTTCGTTTTTCCAAAACGGCCACCGCCGTTTCCCCAAAACAAACCTTGAGTCGAAAAAGTTGTCACGGCCATTTCTAGACCTTACTTTTTTCATCGGACAGATACCAAAAAATATTTTCGTGAAAAATTTTCCTTTTAAAAAAACTAAAAAATCAAGAAGTAAATCACGAAAACAAAACAATACCTAACACAATCCCAACAATCATAATAACGTATAACAAGATTTCGTTTTTAGCGAACCTTTTATATCTCGTCCAAAAGGAATAGTCTTCTTTCTGTTGTTGATTTTTCATAATTATTGCTTATAACTCTACCCCTAACTGTGCTTTCACGGCCTGTAAATGAACTTCTTCTTGGGTAGTGAGGGCAAACACAGCATAACGCAAAGCCGAGGCGGAATGTCTTTCAACCGCTTGTTCAAAAAGTTTATCCCACACCCTTCCTCCATTTCGCTCGTATACAGTGATAAGTTCTCGGAGACTATCCTCGCCAAATGCAGCAATATGTCCTGCAAAATCCATAGAAGGGTCATTCCCCTGCCCTTCAGACCAATCGATTATACCAGTCACTGTAGCTTCGGTATTGACCAATATGTGTCCCGCATACAAATCGCCATGCACAAAAACCGTAAAATCTGGCCACAACAAGTCGTTATCTACCCATTGAAGCCAACGCTTTTCCAATGAATGAGCCATTCCCAATTCTCGCTTGACCAACTGAATCTGTTCCAAAAGCTCTTGACGGCTTGTAGCAATAGTCGAAGATTTGACACCTTTCTTAGCCAATTCATCAAGAGAGATTCGATGCAGTTCGACCAATGTGTCGGCCAATGAAGTCACATATCTGGGATCTTGCATATCCATATTCCAGGTCACGGCATAGGTCCGGGCATCGAATGTCAACGCCGGCGGATCAGGCAATAGTGGATATGCAATAAATTCATCGCTCACAATCTGCCAATCGGGAACAGCTACCGAAAGATATTCTTGTGCCAATTGCAGTATATTCTGCTCCCCCCGAATCTGCGCAGACATATCGGGGCGCCGAGGGATACGCAACACCCATTGGTCGCCATTGAGATCCGTCGCAAAACCAACACTAAAATCTATACCCATCTCGTTGAAATGAATATCATCGGTAATATGTAGGCCATGACGGGCCGCCAAGGCCACTATTTCGTTATTCTTCATCGTAAATAAATAATAAACCACAAAGACGAGAAAATTCAGCTATTTTTCCCAACTACTTCCCGATACAAAACTTTCCAAAAATAGTACCCAAAATATCCCTGTCTATATCGATATCACCTGTGATACTCGATATATGACGTAAAGCCGTACGCACCTGATGGGCAAGCAAATCACCAGACATACCGGAAGTTATACCCAATTCAACTTCTTCAAGGGCACCATACGCCAGCTGCAAGGCTTCCAGATGACGTGTATTGGTAATGATCTGCTGACCTGCTAACTGTGTATCTTTGATCACATCGACCAGAATATTTTTCAAGGGCTGGACACTTTGCGGATCTTTGGCCGAGATGGCGACTATCGTATCCGTATATGCCGTAAATAACGCAGATTTAAGAGCTTTATCCATTTCGTTTTCAAAGTAGCCTCCCTTAAGATCAATTTTGTTACGGACAAGTACAACTTTCAAACCATCAAAATACAAAGATTTGACCTGATCGATCACTTCATCCGCCGTATTGTCATATTCGTCATACAGGTATAGCAAGACTTTGGCTTGTCTGACTTTTTCTTTGGCTTTGATCACTCCGATAGCTTCGATGGTATCCTGCGTGTCACGAAGCCCGGCTGTATCGATAAAACGAAAGGTGATTCCGTCGATATTGAGTGTCTCTTCAATCGTATCACGGGTTGTACCTGCAATATCGCTTACGATGGCCCTTTCTTCATCCAATAAAGTATTGAGCAAAGTAGATTTTCCGGCATTGGGCTTCCCAATGATAGCTACGGGTACACCGTTCTTAATGGCATTGCCGTATGCAAAAGAATCCATCAAGCGGCGAATATGTGTCCTTAGCTCTGCTACCAATTGTAGAAACTGATCCCGATCTGCAAATTCTACATCTTCCTCCGAAAAATCCAATTCCAATTCCAATAATGCAGTGAAGTTAATGAGCTTGTCACGCATTTCCTGCAATTTATTACTTATCCCACCACGCATTTGGTTCATGGCCACTTCATGCGAGGCTCTATTCTCTGCAGCAATCAGGTCAGCTACCGCTTCGGCTTGTGCCAAATCCATACTACCATTGAGAAAGGCCCGTAAGGTAAATTCTCCAGGATTGGCCGCACGTGCCCCCTCGCGGATCAGCAACTGGATGACGCGTTCTATGATATATTTAGAATTGTGTGTAGATATTTCGACTACATCTTCCTTCGTATACGAATACGGGGCAACAAAAAGAGAGACCAACACTTCATCCACAATAGTTTCTCCATCCCGGATAGTACCAAAATGAATAGTATGTGAGACCTGTTGAGCCAAATCCTTTCCCTTAAATACCCTATTCGTAATGGAAATAGCTTGAGGACCCGACAACCGTATCACTGCTATGGCGCCATTCGCACCCGGTGAAGTAGCCAAAGCCACAATGGTATCTTGAGAAAGCAATGCTGATGTAGACATGCCACAAAAGTATAAAAAAAGCTGAACACAGTGAAGTCCCGAAAAACGAAGTGAATCGGGATAAAACGGGAAAAGCGAAATAAGGCTACGTTCATAACATTATTATAAGGATTAAGGATGATTGATTTATTCCTCCCCTTTTTCCTGACAAAACAACCCCACCATTACAAACCATCTTACCAAACACACATCTCTAACTCACCAATCTATAAAAACCACATTTAGAACTGAAATAAACACAAAACAAATATACTTGCAAAACAAAACACACCATGAAAACACCATAAAAACCTAAATTTAAAACGAAATCACCAACACAAATCAATATTTTTCATCAAAAACACAAAAACATTCAATTTTTTATATGATTTTTTCAAAAAAAATTACAAAAATTCAAAAACATAACTTATTTTTGAATCGAAATAAGAAAAAAAACTCAAACATTATCAAAATAACCCAAATGTCAAACATCAGATTTGCATCAGTAAATGCAGCCGCAGCAAGACATGTATCTGCAGAAGAAAAAGTAGAGACAAAAAGAGCGTTAAACATTTATGGCAAGAACGTATTTACCATTGCCAAAATGAAGGACTATCTCCCGAAGACAACCTACAAAGAGTTGACCAAAGCCATTGAAGAAGGCGAACCCATTACACGTGAAGTAGCAGAATTTATTTCCCAAGCCATGAAAACATGGGCTATCAGCAACGGTGTATCGCATTATACCCATTGGTTTCAACCCTTGACAGGATCTACGGCCGAAAAACATGACGCTTTCTTCGAACCGGATGATAATGGAGAAGCTATCGAAAAATTCACGGCCGATGCTTTGGTTCAACAAGAACCCGATGCATCGTCCTTTCCTAACGGGGGTATCCGCAACACATTCGAAGCCAGAGGTTATACCGCTTGGGATCCTTCATCTCCGGCGTTTATCTACGAGACTACTGCCGGCAAGACACTTTGTATCCCTACAGTATTCGTTTCATACACAGGTGAATCATTGGACTACAAAGCACCATTGTTGAAAGCAATCAATGCAGTAGACAAAGCTGCTACCGATGTCGCACAATATTTTGACAAATCAGTCACTAAAGTAAATGCGTCGTTAGGTATCGAGCAGGAATATTTCTTGGTTGATCTGGCACTATACTATGCCCGTCCGGATCTACAACTGACCGGACGTACCTTATTCGGACACATGTCTGCCAAAGGACAACAGTTGGAAGACCATTATTTCGGTGCGATTCCAGAGCGTGTATTAGCCTTTATGGTAGATCTGGAAAACGAAGCCTTAAAACTAGGCATACCTTTGAAAACCCGTCACAACGAGGTCGCTCCTTCTCAATTTGAGTGTGCACCGATGTACGAAGAAATCAATTTGGCCATCGACCACAACCAATTGCTGATGAACCTAATGGAACAAGTGGCTATCCGCCACAATTTCAAGGTATTGTTGCACGAAAAGCCATACAGTGGTGTCAACGGATCGGGCAAGCACAATAACTGGTCGTTGATCGCCAACACAGGCGTAAACCTGCTTTCGCCAGGGAAAACACCGAAAAACAACCTGATGTTCCTGACATTCTTTGTCAATACGATCAAAGCAGTTTACGAACATGCAGACCTGCTTCGTGCCTCTATCGCAAGCCATAGCAATGACCACCGTCTTGGAGCCAACGAGGCACCTCCGGCGATCATTTCCATCTTCTTGGGTTCTCAATTGGACGAGTTACTCGAAGAAGTTGAATCTGCACGTGTAGCGAAAAAAGTAAAAGCCGAAGCCAATCTATGGCATGGTATCCCTAAGATTCCGGAACTGAAATTGGACAACACAGACCGTAACCGCACCTCTCCTTTTGCATTCACGGGCAATAAATTTGAGTTCCGTGCTGTGGGATCTTCCGCGAACTCGGCTTTACCGATGACGATATTGAACGCGATCGTCGCGGCACAATTGATCGAATTCAAGACGGAAGTAGACAAACAGATCAAAAAGGGCACCAAGAAAGACCTGGCTATATTGAACGTCATTCGTAAATACATCAAAGATTCGAAAGCCATCCGCTTCGAAGGCAACGGATACAGCGAGGAATGGGCACAGGAAGCAGAAGCCAGAGGTTTGTCCAACATCAAGTCCACACCGAAAGCATTGGATGTGTATGTGACAGAAGAATCACTGGATCTGTTCGAAAAGCTGGGCATCTATTCAAAACGCGAGTCCGAAGCACGCCACGAGATCCTGTTGGAAAATTTCTACAAAAAACTGCAAATAGAAGCTCGTGTGATAGGCGAAGTCGTCAACAGTCAGATTGCCCCGGCTTGTTTTACGTACCAAAACGAACTGATCGAAAATGTCAAAGGCCTAAAAGACCTCGGACTGTCCAAAGAGGCATATTCCTCACAGATCAATCTGGTAGAACGTATCTCCAAACATGCCAACACCATCCTAGAGAAGTCGGAAGAAATGCGCCAAGCACGCAAGAAAGCCAATACAATCGAAGATGTAAGGGAGAAAGCTATTGCTTATGATGAAATCGTCAAACCTTACTTTGACGAGATCCGCTACCACGTCAACAAACTGGAAAAAATCGTCGACGATGCCAAATGGCCACTTCCAAAGTTGCGTGAATTGCTGTTCATCCACTAGTAACTAATCAATCACTTATATGCCAAGCTGCCCCCTAAAAAGGGCAGCTTTTTTGTTTCCCTCTCATTATCTACCCTTAGTGTCCGCTACGCTAAACACTAAGGATAGTAAGCAATAAAAAAGGGCCGCCTCAAAGAGACAGCCCATCATCTAACTAAATAAAGCGATGATTATTGCTTACTTATTAGCCACCAAAGTAACTTTAAAATTAATTTCTTTCGAAATCAAGTCATCTTGCTTACCTTCATAATTGACACCCCAATCTTCTCTGGCAATATTGAAATCAGCAGACGCTTTTACTGTCGTATCGGTGATCTCTTCTACCTTTGTGTCAAAAGAGATGTTTTTAGAAATTCCTTTGATCGTCAAGTTACCCGATACCACTACATCATTGGCAGTAGCACCTGCCTTGACCTCAGTGATATGAAAAGAAGCCTCAGGGAATTTAGCTACATCAAAGAAATCTTCACTTTTCAAATGTCCATCCAATTTCTCTTTCCATTCGCCTTCTTGGTCTTTGGAATCGATGGTCGTCATATCAAACACGAAATCTCCACCCGTGATAGTACCATTTTCTACAGCAATCGAACCCGATTTGATGTTCACAGTTCCGTAATGCGAACCTGACACTTTGTTTCCTGTCCATTGCAATTGGGACTGTGTCGCATCCACCGTGTAAGTTGAACCTTGCACTTCAGCTACTTCAACAGCCTCTGAAGTTTCTGCTTTTTTTCCTTCCGGATTACCCACGCATGAAGCTAATACCATAGCCGCTGCCGCAGAGAATAAAATAACTTTTTTCATTTTCGATCTTTTAGTAATAAATATGTGTTTAAACTTCTATTTCGTAACAAAAATAAAACAATATTGCTTTAGTCAAAGGTGCATTTTATTTATTAACATTCAGCAGACAATTCTTGTCTAATGGCCCGATGGTTGTGCATCCACTCGCTTGATGTTTGCTCCCAATGCCTTCAAACGCTCCTCGATATCCTGATATCCCCGCTCGATCTGTTCAATATTCAGAATCGTAGACTTTCCCTGTGCCGATAATGCTGCAATAAGCAAGGAAACGCCTGCACGGATATCCGGAGAAGACATTTGTATTCCTCTCAGTTGCGTTTGTTTGTTCAGGCCGATGACGGTTGCTCTGTGTGGATCACACAGGATGATCTGTGCCCCCATATCGATCAGCTTGTCAACAAAGAACAGACGGCTTTCGAACATTTTCTGGTGGATCAGCACATTTCCTTTGGCCTGTATAGCCGTAACCAATACAATACTTAATAAGTCCGGAGTAAAACCCGGCCAGGGCGCATCCGCAATAGTCAGTATAGAACCATCGATAAAAGTATCAATTTCGTACGAATCCTGTGCAGGAATAAAAATATCATCCCCCCTTAACTCCATTTTAATGCCCAAACGGGCAAATACCGAAGGAATAATACCTAATTCCTTATAACAAACATCCTTGATCGTAATTTCTGATCCGGTCATAGCCGCCAATCCGATAAATGATCCGATCTCGATCATATCGGGCAACATGCGGTGTGTGGTTCCTCCCAGTTCCTTTACCCCTTCGATGGTCAACAGATTCGAGCCTATGCCCGATATCTTTGCTCCCATACGGTTCAGCATCTTGCACAGTTGCTGTAGATAAGGTTCACAAGCCGCGTTGTACAAGGTCGTTGTGCCTTCCGCCAATACCGCAGCCATAACGATATTGGCTGTACCCGTGACCGAAGCTTCGTCCAAGAGAATATACGTTCCCTTCAACGCTCGTGCGTCAACATTGAAAAAATGTTTTTCAGCATCATAGACAAACTTAGCACCAAGCTTTTCAAAGCCCAGGAAATGTGTATCCAAGCGCCTGCGACCGATCTTGTCTCCTCCCGGTTTGGGAATAGCAGCTTTGCCAAAGCGTGCCAATAATGGCCCGACAATCATGATGGATCCCCGCAAGCCCCCACCTTTTTGCTTGAACTCGTCCGAAGTAAAATAATCTATATTGATATTTTTCGCCTCGAATTCATAGGTGTCTTTGCTCAACCTCGTCACAGTCACACCCAACGAACGTAACAGGTCGATCAAGTTGTTGACATCCTTGATATCAGGTATATTGCTGATGGTCATCTTTTCGGCTGTCAGCAGTACAGCAGACAGGATCTGTAAGGATTCATTTTTTGCTCCCTGGGGAATGATTTCCCCTTTCAAGCGCTTACCGCCTTGTATCTCGAATGCATTCATGGTGTGTCTCTTGATAAAAAAAACTTAAAAAAATGGAACTTGCAAAAACAGTTTGAGGCATGCAAATCCTACCCGGCTGTAGCCTTATTTTTTGTAATTACTGTGCTGAAAGCTTTTTTTACCGTTATTTTGATGCTGCTTCTTTTTATTATTGTTGGTGTTTTGCTTCTTGTTCGTAGCACTCTTCTGGTTACTCTGTGTATTTTGTGTGTTCTTCACACGGCTACCCGGAGGAGGTGTTTTAAAGTCTAGCTTGGTCAATACTGTATCTTCTGGTAGACGCAATATACCTCCAGACATATCAGCCAGATCAAGGATGATCTGCAGGTCATTGACCGAATCCTTATTCCATGTCAGGTAAGCCATCTTCATGAAATTCGCTATGGCCAAAGCCATCTTGGCCCTTGATTCCTCATCGGCTTGGGCCACGGCCTTTTGGATCATTTTCTCGGCGATATGTCCATAGTGCTTGAAGCGTATCCTGTTCTGTGGATACGGGATAGGTTCGGGTTTATGATGTATTTCACCTTTCTTGGGTATCGGATACGGCGAATCTACATCAATCTTAAAGTCCGAAATGATATAAAGATGGTCCCATAGCTTGTGCTTGAAGTCCGAAACATCCCTCAAATGTGGGTTCAGGACACCCATCATGTCGATCACGACCTGCGCCAATCGGTTTCTCTCCTCCTTAGAAGGTACCGTACAGATATAATCTACCATATTCTGCACATTTCTTCCATACTCCGCTAGAATAAGCTTAGGACGGGTACTGTTGTAATCAAAAGTCATATTACTGTGTTTTTACGTTTTGAAACGTTTTATTTTCTATTTTATTTTAAAATTATGATCGTTAAATAGGTTATGGAAGTCGTAACCATTATAACCTTTCATCACTACCATCACCTTATTTACTGCACGATTCTTAATTTGGCAAATTTAAGCAACAATTGCTTCTGTCCCAATTCTTTGAACTGAATTGTGGCCTTGATGTCAGGTTTGTTGCCCTCCAGCTCTACGACCTTACCAAAGCCGAAGCGTTCGTGCTCCACTTCCATCCCCACCTGCAAGCCACTGGTATCTGAAGGGGCAAATCCCGCAGTAGGTGTATGGGCCTTCGGCAAAATGGAAGTCGTCTTGACCAGTTTAGGCTTGGGTTTGGAAAAAGTATCCTTCTGCTGCCAGGCTATCCTTTCTGAGCTGAATCCCATATTATCTTCTGCCATAGGTACCCTCGGTTTGAAGTCCAGCTCCAGACATGAAGGGTTCAGCTCATCCAAAAAACGACTGGGCTCACAATTGTTGAGCGTGCCCCACCTATATCGCGAAGTCGCATAGGACAGGTGCAGCTTCTTCTCCGCACGCGTCACCGCCACATAAAACAGCCTCCTCTCCTCTTCCAATTCCGAACGTGAGTTCAGCGAAAGTTGAGAAGGAAAAAGATTTTCTTCCAGACCGACAATATACACATGCGGAAACTCCAACCCCTTGGACGAGTGTATAGTCATTAAAGACACGGTATCCGCATTGGGATTTTTGTCATTATCATCGTTGGTCAATAGGGCTACGTCCTGCAAGAAGATATCCAATCCATGCTCCTCTATGTCTTCTCGTTCGGAAAACTCCTTGATCCCATTGAGCAACTCCTGTATATTCTCGTAGCGGCTCAATCCTTCTACCGACTTATCCTCGTATAAGTCCTTCAAAATACCTGAATGTTGAGCTATGTGCATCGCCGTATCGAAAGCATTGTGGCTATGGCCTACGGCTTGAAAACTCTGTATCATCAAGGCAAAATTGCCTACAGCAGCCGCACTTCTCCCGTCCAAAAACGTCTGGGCATTGGATACGACATCCCACAAGCGAAGCTGGTTTTGATCTGCGGCTACAATGATCTTTTCGACCGTCGTGTCCCCTATTCCGCGACGCGGATAATTGATGACTCTCTTGAGTGCCTCTTCGTCATTAGGGTTATAGGTCAGACGGAAATAAGCAATCAGATCCTTGATTTCCTTGCGTTGGTAGAAAGAAGTACCTCCATATATCTTGTAGGGCACCCCCAACTTACGAAGTGCCTCTTCCATCGCACGGGACTGTGCATTCGTACGGTACAGAATAGCAAAATCCTTGTATTGTAAACTTT
Source organism: Parapedobacter sp. SGR-10 (assembly GCF_011030405.1). GTDB lineage: Bacteria > Bacteroidota > Bacteroidia > Sphingobacteriales > Sphingobacteriaceae > Sphingobacterium. The sequence continues at coordinate 24,619 of NZ_JAAJTJ010000025.1, read as the reverse complement.
TTAGTGATTTTTCCTGCACAATGTTTTCTGCCACAATCTTGCCTTCCTCGTTGTCCGAAAATGCACGGGCTACCTTGATCTTATCGCCATCTTCGTTATCGGAAAATACATTTTTTTCCAACTGGTTTTTATTGTTGGCAATGATACTGTTGGCAGCCTTCACGATGGTTTTCGTCGAGCGGTAATTTTGTTCCAGCTTAAAGACCTTCACATCGGGATAGTCCTTTTGGAAGTTCAATATATTCTGGATATTTGCACCACGGAAAGCATAGATACTCTGTGCATCGTCACCTACCACACAGATATTCTCATTGACCGCAGCCAAGCGCTTCACGATCAGGTACTGCGAAAAATTGGTATCCTGGTACTCATCCACCATCAAATATTTGAACTGATGCTGGTATTTGTACAAGGTCTCTGGAAATTTATTCAACAGCACATTAGTCTTGAACAACAGATCGTCAAAATCCATCGCACCCGCACGATAGCAACGTTGGGCATAGGTCATATAGATCTGTCCGAGCATACTGCGACCATTCTCTCTGTCCTCTGCCAGAATAGCCTCATTTTTATTGTATTCCTGCGGAGAGATCAAGTTGTTTTTTGCAGAAGATATACGTCCAAACACATGATTGACATTATAGAGCTTGTCATCGAGGTTCATCTCCTTCAGGATAGACCGAAGCAAACTCTTGCTATCATCTGTATCGTATATTGTGAAATTGCGCGGATAACCAATCAATTCTGCCTCTACCCGGAGTATACGTGCAAACACGGAGTGGAAAGTGCCCATCCAGATATTTTTGGCCTCGCTTCCCACCACTTTCATGATACGCTCCCGCATCTCCTTGGCAGCCTTGTTCGTAAAGGTCAGCACCAAGATATGGAAAGGATCCACACCTTTTCGTATAAGGTGGGCTACCCGATACGTAATAACTCTCGTCTTACCCGATCCTGCACCGGCTACTATCATGACAGGACCTTCGGTCTGCTCTACCGCTGCACGCTGTGAGGGGTTTAATCCTGCTAAATAATCCAAAGTGTCGTGTTTTTTATATCCGTTAAGAAATAGACTGCAAAGATACAAAATACATTCTAGAAATGCACGGATGTTTGCTATCTCCTTGCTATAAACATATCTTTAGCCTAAATTTTCAAGCGTATGAGACCTATACAGATCCTCCTCGCCTGTCTTGTCTTTACAAAGATACTCGGACAGCCACGAACTTCCAAACTACCGGAAGGTTTTGTTTATGTCACAGACAAAATAGACAATATCTTAGTCGACCTACGATATTGTGGGCACCACAATTTTGTGGGTGCACCCGTAGATGGCTATCATGAACCCAAGCTCATATTGACCGAAAAAGCTACAGAGGCACTGCAAAAGGTACAGCAAGAGCTCAACGGATCGGGATTAGGGCTGAAGGTTTTTGACGGCTATCGTCCGCAGACAGCGGTCAATCACTTCAAACGCTGGGCATTACAAATCAACGATACGATCGCAAAACCTGTCTTCTACCCGGCCATAGACAAACGTCTTTTGTTCAAAGAAGGGTATATAGCCTCCCGCTCCGGACATAGCCGGGGAAGTACGATAGACCTGACCATCATCGATCTATCTTCAGGAGTAGAAATGGATATGGGTGGAACCTTTGATTTTTTTGGAGAAAAATCCGGACATGTCTTCAAAGGTATTTCAAAAAAGCAACAGGAAAACAGAAAGTTCCTCAAGGTTATTATGCAAAAACATGGCTTCCAGCCTTATGACAAAGAGTGGTGGCACTACACTTTGATCGACGAATCTTTTCCCGACACTTATTTCGACTTTCCAGTAGAGTAATTTGTTAAGGGTAATTAGAGGAATAATATAGCCCCCTTTATTCTTATCAAATTAAAATTGGCGATTATATACTTTAGCAACCAGCCCGTCATTTCGACGAAGAAGGAGGAGAAATCTATGGATGAATTGGATTAATGTACTATCTGGCCATAGATTTCTCTTCGTCGTACCTCCTCATCGAAATGACGACAAAGTTTGGTTAAAGAAATATATAATTACCTTAAAATTATAAATAATAATACTAAAAATATTAGTATTTTTGTTTTACGATGGAAGAAAAGAAACACATCAAAGGCCGTGGAGCACAGTACAACCCACATAACAAGTTCAAAAAGGACATGTATGGCCAATACCATGTCGAAGGCATCGATGAGTGGGAAGAAGAAAACAAGAAAACCATTTTCATACCTTCATTGGCCAAAACACTGGTACACAAAGTAGATAGCCCCGATGTAGGTATGGGCTACTCCGCCAATCCTTATCAAGGTTGCGAACACGGCTGTATTTACTGCTACGCGCGCAATTCGCACGAGTACTGGGACATGAGCGCCGGCTTGGATTTCGAACAAAAGATCATTGTCAAGACCAATGCCGTGCAGTTATTTAAAGCGTTTATTTCCAAAAAGAACTGGCACTTTGACCCTATCCATCTTTCCGGCAACACCGACTGCTACCAACCTGCAGAGCGAAAGTTTCAACTGACCCGACAGATCCTCCAAACGGCATTGGACTACCAACAACCCATCAGCATCATCACCAAAAACAGCCTCATCCTACGGGATATGGATATTTTGAGCGGCTTGGCTAAAGACAACCTAGTCAAAGTATTCCTGTCCGTGACCACATTGAATGAAAAAACAAGGCTAAAGTTGGAACCCCGTACGGCTACCGCCCAACAGCGATTAAAAGTCGTCGCCGAGCTAAGCGCTCACGGCATCCCCGTAGGAATCAACATGGCACCTATCGTCCCCGGACTGACAGACCATGAGATTCCGGTAGTCCTCAAAGCGGCAAAACAACATGGTGCAATCTGGGCACACTACATCATTGTACGCTTAAATGGACAAATCGGGGCGGTTTTCGAAGATTGGCTTCATGCTTCCTATCCGGATAGAGCACAAAAAATATGGCACAGCATCCAAAACTGCCACCACGGAAAGGTCAACAACTCCACTTTTGGCGAACGTATGCGAGGCGATGGTAAAATAGCTGAAATCATCCGGGACAATTTCAAGTTGCATTGCAAAAAAAACAAGTTGAATCTCATCCCATTTGAATATGGAAAACCAGACCGAAACAGAAATAAGTCTATACAGCTATCTTTGTTTTGAAATAGGAGAAAATATCTGTTAAGCCAAAACTGGCACACAAGTCCGCTCGTGTGTCTAAATAAGAAGCGTTAAAAAAATGTTAAAAATCCAGAACAGCCTATATTGGCATCGTATTTGTTACTTTTTCAGTAATTCATATTTAGGTTAATAATTGGTTTGGTTAAAAAATCCTGAGGCTCCCCGCTTCAGGATTTTTTTTGAAGCTTTCCAGTTACTTACACCTCTACGGGATAATACACCTTACCCAATACGTCCATATCATCCAGATTGATCTCCTCCTCGAAAATACCAAATACTGCTGACCCCGATCCGGACATCGCCGCATACAATGCTCCTTTTTTATAAAGCGTATGTTTGATCTTTTCCACCAAGGGATACTTTTCAAAGGTACCCAACTCAAAATCATTGACCAGATGATATTTCCATTCCTGTATTGGTAGCCGGATAGCCCTCCGCAGATCCGCGGTTGGTGTCTGGGGAGTGATGTACTGGTAAGCTTCTGCCGTCGAGATATGGATATCGGGTTTGATAAGAACTATATAATAGGCCGACAAGTCGACATGTACGGATTCAAACGTAGTACCTATACCCGAAGCAAACATGGGTTGGTTATCAATAAAAAAGGGACAATCTGCTCCCAGCTGTGTAGCGTATGCTTTCAACTCCGTATTCGAAAGCCCCAATTCGTTCATCCCGTTCAGCAGTTTCAATACATGCGCACCATCCGAAGATCCTCCCCCCAAGCCGGCTCCTATAGGAATATTTTTCAGCAGATCGATCGTGACAGGCTTTAGGTCAAAGTCTTGCTGCAAAAGACGATATGCCTTCTCACACAAATTTTGACCATCCGACGGAATGTCCAGCCCCTGCGTCCGAAAACGAAATTCTTTCGATACATTAACTTCTATCACATCGTACAGTTTTACAGGGTAAAATATGGTTTCGATGTTATGATACCCGTCCTGACGTTTTTCTGTGACCAAAAGGCCTAAATTGATCTTGGCGTTGGCAAATGTAAGCATGCTACAAGGTAATAATTATTCCATATACCTGTCAATAGGCTGAGGTGTTTTGATTTTTGGAAGAAAATGGGGCTTTTTTTGAGAAGTAGTTGATGATAAACGGGGGATTAAATTATGCATTTTTATGCGCCTCTATCGCCGGCGCAGGGCGACTTAGTTATGTGTTCGTGTTTTTTTTCATAGGCACACATGCTTTCGCTTCGCTCAGGTTGGTTTGTCCCAAAGTAAGCAAAAGACAAGACTGTGATTAATTTGTTCCAGCCGCCACGCTCCATTCCCGAAGCGTCATACAAGGTCTCTAACCCACGATCCCCTCGCGCTGGACTGTGTATGAACTTGCATACTGCAAAGTGTAAGGCCGTCAAGACAGGATCTCCACGGGCTTGCTGTCCAAATGAATCAAGGTCGGTGGAGGATAGTGCTTCTTACTCTGGCTTGCAGATAACGTATTGATGTGCAGGTAAAGCTAACCGTTGTGGACAGCGCTCGCCCATTTCACCAGCATCGGCAGGAATAGCCCTGCAACGGGAGGCTGTGTGGTGGGATGCCCCTGGCTCTGTTCAGTCCGACGTCGTGGGATGAGCTATGGGGATGTTCGGACCAAGGGCAGCAGTTGCGGGGCTATTGAGCTTGTGGATGTGCGACAAGATGCCTTGAAATGGGCCAGCACCTTGGATACTTTGGTGCCTCCAAGTATCTGGCCCGTCTGGCCAAGAAGACGGAGAGGTGGTGCGGTCGCCAAAAGATAGAACTGTATAGATTATACGGGCATTTTTCCTAACAGCAATAAAATAACATTACGGAAACAGCTTTAGAAATTTTTTCCGATCCACTTTATAAAGACGTGCAGCACGATAGGACACACCTGTCTGGCATTCGTCCAGTTCCTTCAGATATCCCAAGTTGATTATTTTTTTCCTAAAATTCCGTTTATCCAAAGGCTCGCCCAAGATAGCCTCGTACACCTGCTGCAACTGCGTCAATGTAAATTTTTCGGAGAGCAGTTCAAATGGCGTCAATGTATAAGAAAGATTTTTTTTCAGTTTTTTCAGTGCCAGCCGAAGGATCTCATTATGATCAAAAGCCAGTTCGGGCAAATCACTTGTTGCAAACCATTTGGCCTGTCTCATATAATTGGTCACGGGTTTGACCTTGTTTTTCACCTCATCATACCGTACAAATGCCATGTAAGCTACCGTGAGGATACGTCCTTCAGGATGTCGCTTTACCCCTGCAAATGCCGCCAATTGCTCCAGATAAATATCTTTCAATCCGGTCATTTCGTAAGTGATACGTTTCACCGCATCTTCCATTTCTTCGCCCTTCTCCACAAAAAAACCTGGCAACGCCCACCAATCCTTGTAAGGATATTCGTTCCTTTCGGTAAGTAACACTTTAAGATGACCTTCGTGAAAGGTGAAAATCACACAGTCAATGGTAAAATACGATAGCAAAACCTTGGTATTAAAGTTATTATTTCTGTAAAAACTAAGCAATAATGGGCAAAATTAGTAAAAGAAGCAAAAAAAATGATCAAAAAATTTAATAGTGTAAAAAATACACACTATATTCGTATTCCACAATTTGAACGAATCTTGAAAAGTATAAGGAAAATAGGTGTTTTTACTTCAGGAGGAGACGCTCCTGGAATGAACGCGGCCATACGGGCCGTCGTTCGTACAGCGGTATACGAAGGCTTACAAGTGACAGGTATCTATAGAGGGTACCAAGGCATGATAGAGGCTGACTTTGTTGAGATGAATCGTAGATCCGTCAGCTCTATCATTCAAAAGGGCGGTACCATATTGAAATCTGCACGGTGTCCCGAGTTTAGGACCAAAGAAGGCCGACAACAGGCCTACGACAATATACTCCGCCAAGGGATTGATGCCCTAGTGGCTATAGGCGGCGACGGAACCTTTACCGGAGCAGATCTTTTCTCCACAGAGTTTGACGTTCCCGTCATGTGTATCCCTGGCACGATCGACAATGATCTGTATGGATCGGACTATACATTGGGATATGATACAGCCAACAATACAGTCATCGAAGCCATCGACAAGATCAGGGATACAGCTTCTTCTCACAGCCGGGTATTTTTTGTCGAGGTCATGGGGCGAGACTCAGGTTGTATCGCACTGAATGCCGGTGTGGGAGGTGGAGCCGAATCCATCTTGCTACCCGAAATAGATTCGGGCATAGAAGGACTGATCGAAGAACTTTCTTTGGCCAGAGAGAGACAGAAAAGCTCGATGATCGTCATCGTGGCCGAAGGCGACAAAAACGGGGGTGCATACAACGTCGCCAAGGCTGTGAAAGAAAAATTTGAGTATTTTGACGTAAAAGTTAGTATATTAGGACATTTGCAGCGCGGAGGCGCCCCCAGTAGCTTTGATCGGGTACTTGCGACCAGAATGGGCTACAAAGCTGTCAAAGAATTGCTAAAAGGCAATAACCGCTCTACTGTAGGTCTCCGTGGGACGGAGATCATAACTACTCCACTGGAAGAAGCGCTCTCCAACAAGGAATTCAAATTGGATGAAGAATTATTGGAAATTGCCAATATAATGAACAAGTAACAGATGATTTTAGTTATTTTCACAGGATCTCGATACGCCGACTGGCGGTTGGCCGAAAAAGGAAGGGTACTGCACGGTTTCAGGACTGCCGGTATCAATTCGTATATCCAGGATGAAAATTTCATCAATCAGTTATTAAATAAAAACACGGAATTGCTCTACAATGCCGAAAAGATCAAACGTATCTTTTTCTTCGGTGCGGGAGCTTCTTCCAAAGAAAGACAAGAAAAAATAGCCAAGGTATTCTCTTCGTTTTTCAAAAATGCCAGAGTCAAGATTTCCCACGATCTGGTAGCCTCAGCACTCTCTACTTTTGGAGATGAGAAAGGCATAATAGGTATTATAGGGTCTGGATCCAATGCTGCCTATTACACAGGCAGAAAGATCGTCGACAACAATTACGGATTGGGCTATATCCTGGCCGACGAGGGTTCTACCAATTGGCTGGCCCGAATGATGCTGAAAGATCTGCTCACGGACGCCATGCCCTCCGGCATCAAGGAAAAACTACTGGAAAAGCACCCTATCGATAGAAAACTCATTCTCGAACGTGTGTACAATAGCCCTAACCCCAATATCTTTTTGACCTCTCTGGCCGATTTTATTTTCGACAACAAAAGCGACCCTTACATTGCAGCATTGGTCAAGAGAGGGCTTAATCTGTTTGTAGACACGTACCTTCTCCCCTTGGCAGATCAATACCCCGATTCAACCATAAACTTTACCGGATCGGTAGCCCACAATTTTCCCGATTATTTGAGAGAGATCGGAAGCGAAAATGGTCTGCACATCGAGACAATCATCCGAGAACCCATACAGAACTTAATAAAATATTATATAAATAAAAATTAGTAAAATGAAAATTGGAATTAATGGATTTGGTCGTATTGGCCGACTAGCATTTAGAGCAGCAGTAAAACGTCAGGACATCGAAGTTGTCGGGATCAACGACTTGGTAGAGCCGGATTATATGGCATACATGTTAAAATATGACTCTACACATGGTCAATTTGACGGTACTGTCGAAGTAAAAGACGGCAATCTCGTCGTCAATGGAAAAACAATCCGTGTCACAGCCGAAAAAGATCCTGCAAACTTGAAGTGGAATGAAGTAGGTGCTGAGGTGATCATCGAATCAACAGGCCTTTTCTTGACACAAGAAACCGCACAGAAACACATTGAAGCCGGTGCAAAAAAAGTCATCATGTCTGCACCGGCAAAAGACGACACCCCTACTTTTGTCATCGGTGTCAACCACAACGAACTAAAAGCTGACCAACATATCGTGTCCAACGCTTCATGTACGACAAACTGCCTAGCACCTATAGCTAAAGTATTGAACGATAAATTTGGTATCGTCGAAGGACTGATGACTACCGTACACGCTGTGACAGCTACACAAAAAACAGTAGATGGCCCTTCCGTAAAGGATTGGAGAGGTGGACGCGGTGCTTACCAAAATATCATTCCATCATCTACAGGAGCAGCCAAAGCTGTAGGATTGGTATTGCCGGCACTAAAAGGAAAATTGACAGGTATGTCTTTCCGTGTACCGACAGCCGACGTATCTGTAGTAGACCTGACGGTACGTTTGGAAAAAAGTGCTTCGTACGAAACCATCAAAGCCGCGATGAAAGAAGCTTCGGAAGGCGAGCTGAAAGGTATATTGGGCTATACAGAGGATGATGTCGTATCGACAGATTTCTTAGGCGACGCGCGCACTTCTATCTTTGATGCCAAAGCCGGAATCTCATTGAATGACAACTTTGCCAAAGTGGTTTCTTGGTATGACAACGAATGGGGTTATTCCAACAAAATCATTGACCTTGCACAAGCAGTAGGCAAGTTTATTTAATAAACAAAGAGTCCCGAAAATTCGGGACTCTTTGTTTATTAATAATTCTGATGTATATACGTGACGATACGTGCCAATTCACGACGTACCACCGAAGCAGGTAGCACGAAATTATTGTTCAGAAAAGAAAATGCAAACCGCCGTCCCGACTTGGTGAGCAGATATCCCGATTGGCAATAGACTGAACTTAGTGTACCTGTCTTTGCCCATACATAAGGACCACTTTTATCTACTGTATAGGTCCGTTTGAGCGTTCCATCCACACCTCCTGCCGGAAAGAACATCCGCAATAGATACTCATCCCCAATTTCCTTTTCCAGCGTAAGCAATAGCGAGATCATACTATTTGGGGTGACCTTATTGTAAGTAGATAGACCACTGCCGTCAAAGAGACGGATCGAATCATTAAATTGGGCATAATACTGCTCATTCATTTCGTAGCGTAGCGAATCCGTCAAAAACGCATGAAATCGTTGGTGAGCAGCAACCATCGTCAGATGTTCGGCCAAAAAATTATCACTCGGCAACATCATCTCCCGAAGGACCCTATTTTTGGGAACAGAATATAAGGTCTTCACATCATCGGGTCGCAGATAGGAAGGCAACAGGACCACTTCCCTACCCAACGTGTCCGAAAGCAACTGTACAAACAGTGAATCTGACCAAAGGAAAGGCTTACGCGTTCTATAACTTTTGGGTATATTGGCATTGGATAGCTCAAATACATTGCTCCCTATCTGCCTGTCGATCGCAAAATGCCGGGTTGAAAACTTCCGCATAGCAAGAGCATGTTCGAAATAGCTTGGCATGGCCTTTATGCGACCTTCATCACTCCTAAAATACACCAGGTTACCATATATTGGAAAAGGAACGATATCCGTCTGATAATCATACTTGTAGTCCTCTATCGCCCAACCATTCCTGTAGCTCCCATCCACATTATCTTGTGGTACATAGTAGAGTGTTTTATCCGAATATTTCAAGAAATCATACACACGGCGATTGTCCAGCTTGGGGTGTAGGAATGTCGGATCTCCTGTTCCCCAAAAGATCAGTGAGTCTCCCCTTTCCACATATTCGATTCCCGGAATGGAATCACCAATATGCTTGAGCGCCGTAAACAACGTAAAGACCTTTGTATTCGATGCCGGAGTAAAGTATCTATCGGCATTCCGCCCATAGACCATGCGGTTACTGTCCAGATCATAGAGATTGAATCCATAATAATGTTTGTTGAGGATAGAAGACTGTACAAGCTCCTTGTCCAAAGCCTCAAACTCCTGTCCAAAGGAACTCCCCGGCCACAAAAGCAGCGAAGACGAGAAAACAATATAAAAGATACGAAACATCCGGCCAAAGTAAGAAAATAATTAAATAAACCCAACCTCAGACAGCCCTTATCAATACAAACCATGGCATTCCACATCTCGACAATAAACCGTATCTTTGCGCCATGATTAATGTATCCAATCTATCTCTTCGTTTCGGTAAACGTGTACTGTTCGAAGACGTCAATTTGAAATTTACGCCCGGCAATTGTTATGGTATCATCGGAGCCAACGGTGCAGGCAAATCTACATTTTTGAAAATTGTTTCGGGAGAAATAGACCCCAGTACAGGTTCGGTGTCCTTCACACCAGGAGAACGCATGTCCGTACTGAAACAAAACCACTACGAATTTGATGAATTCTCGGTCATTGAGACCGTCATGATGGGCAATCAAGATCTGTACAAGGTCATGAAAGAAAAAGATGCCATCTATATGAAGGAAGACTTTTCCGATGCAGATGGTGAACGTGCAGGAGAACTGGAAAGTATTTTTGCTGAAATGGATGGATGGAATGCCGAGAGCAATGCCGCCACCCTATTGAGCAACCTGGGCATACAGGAAGAACTGCATTACAAATTGGTCCAAGAATTGGACGGTAACGAGAAAGTCCGTGTCCTCTTGGCACAAGCTCTTTTCGGAAATCCCGACATCCTTATTCTCGATGAGCCTACCAACGATTTGGATATAAACACGATTGCCTGGCTGGAAGATTTCCTGGCCAGCTACGAAGCCATTGTATTGGTCGTCTCCCACGACCGTCATTTCTTGGACTCGGTCTGTACACATATCGTAGACATAGACTTCAGTAAGATGACCATATACACCGGAAACTATACTTTCTGGTATGAGTCATCCCAACTGGCGTTGAAACAACGTACCGACCAGAACAAAAAGATGGAGGACAAGGTCAAGGAGTTGCAAGAATTTATCCGCCGCTTCTCGGCCAATGCTTCCAAGTCCAAACAGGCTACATCTCGAAAGAAAGCCCTCGACAAGATCAACATTGAAGAAATCAAACCATCCAACCGTAAATATCCAGCCATCATGTTCAATCAGATGGATCGGGAACCGGGTGATCAGATTTTACATGTAGAAGGTCTGGGCAAAACGGTAAACGGCGAGGTTTATTTCAAGGATATTACCTTTATGATCAACAAAGGGGATAAGATCGCTGTACTTGCACCCAATAACCTGGTCACCACAGCTTTTTATGATATCATCACAGGACGTGATACAGATTATTCGGGCAACTACAAGTGGGGAATCACGATCACGCCAACCGATATGCCGATCGACAACTCTTCTTATTTCGAAGGCAACAGCGAAAATCTCGTGGACTGGTTGAGAAATTACACGTCCAAACCGGAAGCAGATGAGCAGTTCATTCGTGGATTTTTGGGAAAAATGTTATTTTCGGGTGAAGAAGTCATGAAAAAAGTATCTGTACTATCCGGTGGAGAAAAGATGCGTTGTATGTTTTCAAAAATGATGTTGCAAGGAGCCAACTTCTTGATTTTTGACGAACCGACCAACCACTTGGATCTGGAATCCATCACCGCTTTGAACAACGGCATGAAAGATTTCCGCGGTTCTATCCTGTTTACCTCGCGTGACCACGAGTTGACCGAAACCGTTGCCAATCGCATTATTGAATTGACACCAAACGGTATCATCGATAAGCTGATGACCTACGACGAGTATATCAATTCAGATGTTGTCACGGCACAACGTGAAGAGATGTACAGGACAAAGTAATACAATTCAAACCTATAAGGTTCTTGAAAACCTTATAGGTTTATTATACGGAATACCATGAAATTCGGAAAAGTAGACGATCCTTCGCAGATTGATTTCAGCATACCGCCGACCGCACCGGAAACGCTAGCTCTGCTGCGCAAGCACAAGAGCGACAGACCTATGGAAGTCTATGTGGGCTGCGCCAAATGGAACAAAACCGATCTCAAAGGTTTCTATCCCAGAGGTACCAAGGACGAATTGGCTTACTATTCCCGACAATTCAATGCCATTGAGCTGAATGCCACATTCTACAATTCGCCCTCCAAACAACAGGTAGAAACATGGAAATCGAAAACACCGGCAGATTTCAAGTTTTTCCCCAAGATACCACAATCCATCAGCCACTATAGCCGATTGCTGAATACAGAGGAACGGGTCAAGGAATTCGTGGACGCCACTTCCTTGTTTGACGAACAGTTGGGTATGGCCTTTCTGCAAATGATCGACAATTTCAAACCGAACAATTTTGATCGCCTGGAAAATTTCCTAACAGCCTTCCCCAAAGGTTATCCATTGGCCGTAGAGGTACGCAACGAAGAATGGTTTTCCAATATCGAAATTGCTGAAAAGTACTATAAATTACTAGAAGACACCGATAAAACCAATGTACTCGTAGACACCGCCGGACGTAGGGATATGATGCACATGCGGTTGACGACACCCACAGCCTTCATCCGCTACGTCGGTGCAAACCACCCTTCGGACTATACACGGCTCGAAGATTGGATAGATACAATTATCGAGTGGAAAGAAGCCGGATTGCAACAACTGTATTTCTTCATCCATCAAAATGTAGAAGTCGAATCTCCTCTCCTCGCCGCTTACTTTATCGAGCGGCTGAACAAAGCTATCGGCACCAATCTGCACATTCCGCAGAAACCCGATTCAGGAAAAGCACCTACATTGTTTTAATAAGATATATCCGTAGAGACGCAATGCATTGTGTCTCTACCAAAACTGTTCCCCCTTCCTAATCCCACAAAAACAAAACCTTTTCCCACTTTCTTTGTTTTATACATACCTAGCAAAATATACAGTAAACAGCTATCTAAACCGTTTACTTATCTTGTATTTTCAAACTGTATGCGTAATAAAAGAACAATAATAATCTCAAACCGACTCCCTGTCCGTATTGAACGGCACGAACAAGAACTACATTTTATCCCAAGCGAAGGAGGTCTGGCCACCGGCCTCGGTTCCATCTACCGGCAAGAAGGCAACATATGGATAGGCTGGCCAGGCTTCGTGGCCCAAAACGAACAAGAAGAGGCTCTCGTCCATCAAAAACTAAGCGAACTCAATCTGGTCCCTGTATTTCTCACCGAAGAGGAAATCCAAGGGTACTATGAGGGTTTTTCCAATGAAGTGCTGTGGCCCATCTTTCACTATCAACCCTCCTATGCCGTTTACGACAAGGACAATTGGATAGCCTATCAAAAAGTCAACGAAAAATTTGCACACGTACTCTCAAACCAGCACCCTGAAGATAAAGATGAGGTGTGGATACACGATTACCAATTGATGCTGTTGCCCCAACTCGTTCGCAAAACCCATCCCCATCTGGCTATAGGCTATTTTCAGCATATCCCCTTCCCTCCCGACGAGGTCTTTCGAAGCATCCCGTGGCGGGACGAATTGCTCAAAGGCCTTCTGGGAGCCGATCTGATTGCTTTCCATACCTACAACGACACCCAACATTTTCTCAATGCCTGTACACACATCTTAGGACTGTCCATACAAAACAACTGCCTGCACAGCAATGGCCGCAGTGTGTTCGTCGAGGTCTATCCCATGGGCATAGACTTTGACAAATTCAATGATCTGGCCCAGAGTGAAGCTGTACAGACGCGGGCCAGGGAAATCAAGGAATTCTACCGAAACCGAAAATTTATCTTGAGCATAGACCGATTGGACTACAGCAAGGGTATCATCGAACGCCTGCAAGCCTACGAAAGTCTATTGCAGGAATATCCGGACCTGCATGAACAGGTCATGCTCTATATGCTGGTCGTCCCTTCGCGTGATACTGTACCTCAGTACAAATTGCTGCGCGACGATATAGATCGTATGGTCGGACATATCAACGCTGTCTATGGAACCAATACATGGATTCCCATCGCCTATTTCTACAATTCTTTTCCGGTCGAGGAACTTTCCGCCCTCTATGTTGCCGCCGACATCTGTCTGGTCACATCGCTCCGCGACGGCATGAACCTGGTCAGCAAAGAATACATCGCCAGCAAGGCGCATAGCGCCGGCGTACTCGTCCTCAGCGAATTGGCGGGAGCATCCAAAGAGTTGTTAGGGCCTCTCCTCGTCAATCCCCATTCCATTGAGCAGATCAGGGAAGCATTGAAAACAGCCATAGAAATGCCCGAAGAGGAACAGCGTACACGCTTGAAGGATAGCCTGGATATTGTCCAAAAATTCAATATCCGACATTGGGTAAAGATATTTTTCAACCGTCTGCGAGAAATCAAAGGCATACAAAAGCAGGAAATGGCCCGACAGGTTAGAGCCGAAATCCGTGAATCTATTCTACAACATTACAAAGAATCCAAAAAACGGCTGTTTTTCCTTGATTATGATGGCACGCTGATCGGTTTTCACAACGATGCCGAAGCGGCCTCACCTACGGCAAACCTGTATCATACCCTCGATCTGCTGCAAGCAGATCCGGCCAATCAAATCGTCATCATCAGCGGTCGTCCACATGAGACCCTCCAACGTTGGTTTGGAGACAGGGATTATTACCTGGTGGCCGAACATGGCGCATGGACCAACTATCCCGATTTTCATTGGCATACCAAAGACCATATCTCCACCCGTTGGAAAATCCCCGTACAGCATATCATGAACAAGTTTGCCAACCGTACCGCCGGAGCCTTTGTCGAAGAGAAAAACTACTCTCTGGCATGGCATTACCGTAAAGTACAGACCGGACTTGGCCAGTCCCGTTCGCAGGAGCTTATGGATAGCTTACGCTACCTCATACCCCATCATGGCCTTCAACTATTGATGGGCAATAGAGTCATCGAAGTCAAAAACAGCGAACTCAACAAAGGCAGGGCAGCGATGGAAATCGTCAACAGCTACCATGCCGACTTCATTTTTGCCATAGGTGACGATGCGACCGACGAAGATATGTTTCAAGAACTCCCCGACACAGCCATTACCGTGAAAGTGGGCAGCAAAAAATCAGCAGCACAGTATTACGTCGAGGATCAGGAAGAAGCTCTTCTGCTGATCGAACATATCGCCAGTATCAGCAGACAGCCCGGCAACACCGAGACAACGTCCATTAATCATTAAAATCAAAAAGATGCAAACACCGAATAAACATGTCTACAACAGTGGAATTGTAGGAAACTGTGCCTATATCGCACATGTCGAAAAGAATACGAACATCAGTTGGCTGTGTTGGCCATCATTTCAGGATTCCTTTGTGTTCGGCGGACTGCTTGACAAAGGGATGGGCGGTCAGTTTTCTATTTTACCCCATACGGACATTCTGGACAGCACACAGTATTATCTGGAAAATACAAATATTCTATGCACTGTCATTGAAAGCAAGGAAGGCAGCTATCGGGTCACGGACTTTGCCCCCCGCTTCGAACAGTACGAACGCTATTTCAAACCCCTCATGCTCATCCGAAAGATAGAGCCTGTCAGCGGACATCCCCGTATCCGGGTCACATGTACACCAAAGTACCACTACGGACAGCAGGATTTTGAGAAATACCGGGGCAGCAACCACATACAATTCGAACATGGAGACATCAAAATGCGCTTGGCTACCAATATGCCGGTGAGCCATTTCTTTGATGATATCCCCTATGTACTGAGCAAGCCTATCTACCTTGTGCTCACCTACGGCAGCCCTTTTGAAGCGCCTATCGAACGCACATCGGAGGATTTTCTCGTACGCACCAAACTGTATTGGCAAAAATGGGTAAAAAATGCCTCTATACCCTCGTTTTATCAAAAAGAAGTCATCCGTTCGGCTTTGGTACTCAAACTCCATCAATATGAAGATACAGGAGCCATCATCGCGGCGAGCACCACGAGCCTTCCCGAATCTCCGGGAGCGGGGCGCAACTGGGATTACCGCTATTGCTGGTTAAGGGACAGTTATTATGTACTGACAGCCTTGAGCCATATCGGTCATTTTGAAGAAATGGAAAAATATGCTTCCTACATCGCCAACATCACGCAGACCGACACCGGAAGGCTCCAACCCCTCTACGGTATCATGGGAGAGAACACATTGACCGAAGATATCCTAGACTATCTGCAAGGATATCTCGGCAACCAACCGATCCGTATCGGCAACCAAGCCTACGAGCATATCCAAAACGATGTGTATGGACAGGCACTTATCGCCTTATTGCCACTATTTACCGATCATCGCTTTCGGCATCAAAACCTGTCCGTCACCAAAACCTGGACGACCTATATCCTACAAAAGATAGAAAATACCATAGACGAGAAAGATGCCGGGATATGGGAATTCCGCAATTTTGAAAACCGTCATTGCTACTCCAACCTTTTCCAGTGGGCTGGTGCTACAGCAGCACTCAAGATCGCCAGGCAGTATGGGTTTGATGATATGTTGGAAAAGGCCCGAATGCTACAACAAAAGGCCATACAGCACATCGAAAGCTGCTATGATCCCCAACGACAGGTCTACACCAATGCAACGGATAGCGACAATCTCGATGCCTCGACATTGCAGCTCATTATGATGAACTACCTGGATCCTAGCAGCGAAAAGGCAAAAAGACATCTGGAGCAATTGGAAAAAGAGCTCAAAGGCGAGCATGGACTCTTTTATCGTTATCTCCACCGTGATGATTTCGGTAAGCCCAAGGCGACCTTTTTGGTCTGCGCCTTTTGGTATGTCGAAGCATTGGCCTGTGTAGGCCGATTGAGTGAAGCACAAGATGTCTTCAAGCAACTGCTCTCCTTTGCCAACCACCTCATGCTCTTCAGCGAGGACGTCAACGAGCAGGATGGCAGCCAATGGGGCAATTTCCCGCAGGCCTACAGCCATGTCGGGTTGGTCAATGCTGCCTATCGCATTGCGATGAAACTGGATAGCCCGGTATTTTTTGAGAGCCTGTATGAATAAGGACTATATAACCTTGCGAAGTTTTCTAACACTTCGCAAGGTTATGTCTACTCCACTTTCACAAACAAATAAATTTCCCTAATTTGGAGGAGATTTGCAAAACCATGGCTAAGATTTTACTGCTTTTTCTATACATACCATTTGCTTGCGTTCCTCTCTATGCCCAACAGAAAGTAGAAGATACACAAGATTGCGAACAGGTGACCAAGACAGCCTTAGAACAGCTTGTCCCTATTTTTCAGAAAAATGATTTTGAAAACCTGGAAAGTGTTCTTAATACGATCCAAAGCACCTGCGGCGAAAATGAGCTTACCGAGCGCCTGCGTATCCTATGTACATTGATCGAGAAAAAACCAACAGATAGTATTATTGGAAATTACATCCTAAAAGGGCACAAAAACACATTGGAGGTACGGTGGAAAAGTTCAGCGGACAAAAACTATGCACAGATATATACAGAGCACAAGACTGTATTTAACTTCATTCCGTTAAGGCATACCATTGATTCACTGACCAAAATCAAGGCTCTGGCCTTATTAAACTCACCATATTACGAACTTAATGAATTGGAGAGGCCTATTGTTCTTTTATTGGCAGATCATGTAGATGAGATTTATCAAGTCCGGCACGAAAAAGTTCCAAAATCAGCCTATAGGAATAAAAGCTCCAATGGTATTAGCTTCTATGCCGGAGCCGAGTTGCCATTGACAAGTATGTACCCCCTGTTTAAGACAAGTCCTACCTTTGGCATATTCTTTTCTTCCAGACTTTCCAATCCTGTCCTTGTTGAATTAGGAATGAAAATACGCTTTAACAACAAAGAAAACAATGAATTTGAGTATTTGCTGCACAACGAAGTAGAAGTAACATCCTCTGAGTACAGTGTTAATCTAGGTGGAACGGTAGGCTACAAGGTTTTTGATAACAACAAAATTATTGTCTCTCCCAAGATAGGTCTATTTTGGGACATGACAGAAACAGGAGTAGGACGGTTAACCACAACGCATTACACGGATGAATATGGGGATCCCTACGAAGAAGAGTCCGTACAGATGTATCACATCAATACGATGCGTACTACTGTCGCTTTGGCTGCCATGCACCATCTCTCCGGAAAAACCTATATCGGATTGGAAGCAGCCTATCATTATGTCCCTTACCATTGGGATAAGCACCTCTTGACACGTATGCAATACAATTACGGCAGTCTGCAATTATTTTTTAGATTTTGATAAGACGGAGATTTGCAAAATTGCCAAAACTTAGCAAGTCTATATTAATCCGTAACTTTATACAAAAAAACAAGCTATGAACCGTAAAAACACAATCTCCGAGCCCCCTTATCTTCCTGTCGCTTGGGAATACCGGGAAGTCATCGAAGAAGCCATCCAAAAGGGCACCCAAGGCAAGATATTCTTTTTCAATCAGGACAATCAGGTCGATGAAGCAATCGGTATGGCCATAAAATTGGCCGAAGAAAAAAACAAAGGCGTATTTGTTGTGTTAGATACAGGAATCAAAATAAGAATCGACAGGATCATTACGTTATTTGGCAAGATAGGTGCGGCATATCACGAGTATGATGCATACGCCAATGCCTGTATGGACTGTACCGGAGGAGTTGAATAATGGATTTAAAATCAAATGAGCCATTCTGGCTGGTCAAAAATGGACTGCTGCACAGCTATCCTTCCCTACACGACGATCTCACGTGCGAAGTACTGGTCGTGGGTGGGGGGATTACAGGGAGTCTCATTGCCCATCAATGCGTCAAAGACGGGTATGCGACAGTATTGATAGACAAGCGTGAGGTATGCAACGGGAGTTCGTCTGCCACCACTTCCATGTTGCAGTACGAAATAGATACACCCCTATACAAACTGATAGAGATGATTGGTGAAAAAGGGGCAGTGGCCAGTTACGATGCCTGTAGCAAAGCCATAGATGATCTGGGCAAGATTTCCAAAAAGATAAAATCCGAAGCCGGGTTTACAAAAAAGAATTCGCTGTATTATGCCGCCCGAAAAAAAGATATAGCCTGGCTCAAAAAAGAATTTGAGGCACGGAAAAATATCGGCTACGATGTGAAATGGCTGTCGGAAAATGAGATCCTCACAAAATACGACATACACGGTTCCTATGGCGGCATACTGTCCACACAAGGAGGAAGTGTAGATGCATTTCGCCTGGCCCATGAACTGTTACGATACAATAAAAAAAGGGGCTTACATATATTCGACAAGACTGAATTGGTAGATGTGACCTACAAAAAGGGATATAACCAATGTACAACTGCCTCAGGAGCCATTATCAAGGCCAAAAAGATCGTGTACTGTGTAGGCTACGAAAGCGCTCTTATGATCCCGGAAAAATTTGTCAATCTATTGAGCTCATTTGCCATCGTTTCGGAAATCAACAAAAAACTATACCTACAACACAAAGATATATTGATCTGGAATACATCAGAACCTTATCTCTATATGCGTACGACAGACGACGGACGCTTTTTGATCGGAGGCGAAGACGAGGAATTTCAAAACCCTCCAAAACGGGATGAGATGATCGGCAAAAAAGAACAAAAACTAAAAACAGCTTTTCACAAGATATTCCCCGACAAAGAGTTCCATGCTGACTTTGCCTGGGCAGGCACTTTTGGCGAAACTAAAGACGGACTCCCATATATCGGCGAGCACAAGGATTTCAAGAACTCCTATTTCGTATGTGGCTTTGGGGGCAACGGCATCACCTTTTCTGTCACAGGAATGGAAATGGTCTCAAAATGGCTACAAGGCAAAAAACACCCGCTTTCCGAATACTTCAGGTTTGGAAGATAGATTACAAAAGAAGGCCCGACAGGATTCTCAAATCCTGTCGGGCATCTCCTTCAATCATCTTATTTTTTACCAATAAATGGTATACAGCGCTGTCACGATAATGATAACGACCGCTGACCCAATAATAAATGCCGGATGCGCCTTGAACATTTTCGAATCGACTTCCAATCCATTAGGCACTACTCCTCTTGCATTGTCGATCTTACTGATGATGACCATACCGATGACACACAGCAAGAAAACAATCGCCATACGATCTATAAAAGGAATTTCGTACACACCCTGCGCATTAGGTACGGCAAAATTGATAGCCGACAAGAATTCCAGATCCATCAATTGACCTGAAAATTTCAACACGACAGAAAATATAAAACCACCGACGGTCGCAAAAAGAGCGGCATTGGATGTCGTCTTTTTCCAGAAGAAACCGAGCAAAAACATCGCAAAGATACCCGGTGAAACAAATCCCGTGTACTCCTGTATGTATTGGAAGCCCTGCTTGCCCTCACCCATCAGTGCATCTCCTACAATCAGCGCCAATAATGTCCCCAGCAACAGGGATACGACGACCGTGACTTTACCCACATTGACCAGTCGGGTCTCGCTGGCATTCTTATTGAAAGCCTTTTGATAGATATCCAATGTAAATATCGTAGCGATACTATTGGCCTTACCCGCAAGCGAAGCGACGATAGCCGCTGTCAATGCTGCAAATGACAGACCTTTCAATCCGGTAGGCAATAAGGTCAGCAGAGCCGGATAAGCCTTGTTTGGATCCTGCACACCTGCACTCGTCAACAGACTGTCGGCACTGATCGCTCCCATATCATTCTTGATAATGTAATACACCGCAATACCCGGTATCACGACGATCAATGGCATCAAGAGCTTTAGGAAAGCAGCAAACAATAAACCATTACGAGCTGTAGGGAGGGATGCCCCCAATGCACGCTGTGTGATATATTGATTACACCCCCAATAACTCAGGTTGGCGATCCAAAGCCCACCGATCAATACGCTCAGCCCCGGAAGATCCATATAATTTTTATTGTCGGGTTCAAAAATCATATCAAAGTGTTCCGACGCTCCTTTCTGCAGATTGTTAAACCCGGCCCAAAGTCCATTCCCTTCGGAAATAATATCCAAAGCAATATACACTGCCACAAGTCCACCAATGATCAATACCAACACCTGGATGACATCCGTATAACCGATTACCTTCATCCCTCCGAGCGTGATGAAAATCGCAAATATAGACAACAAGATAATACATGTACCGATACTGATCCCCGATATGCCACTGATGGCCACCGCACCCAGGTACAGGATAGACATTAGATTGACCACAATATACAGCGCCAACCAAAATATAGCCATGATCATGGCGACGGTCCCGTTATAACGCTGATTCAAAAACTGCGGCATCGTGAAGATCTTGTTCTTGAGATAGACGGGCATAAAGAAGATAGCCACGATAATCAATGTAATCGCTGCCATCCATTCGTAGGCCGCTATGGCCAGCCCCATCTGATAGCCCGATCCGCTCATCCCGATAAACTGCTCGGCCGAAATATTGGAAGCGATCAGCGAAGCCCCGATAGCCCACCAAGTCAACGATCCTTCCGCCAAAAAATAGTCCTTCGAATCGACCTGTGCAGCCTTCTTACGGTAGTAGATATACAAACCATAAGCGACAACAATAATGAAGTACAATCCGAAAACAATAAAGTCTTTTGTTGTTAGAAAACTGTTCATATAATAACACTGTGTTTATAATTGGGATAAATGTAAGAAACAGAAATGAATAATTGTTATAATTACACTTATTTTTTGGAAAAAGTTTAAAAAGCATTCAAAAAGCCATCGGATCCGGAATACGACCCGATGACTTTTTGCTCTTAAAAAGTTATTCTCCACTTTCTTTGGCGGCCAGATACCGTTCAGCCTCCAATGCGGCCATACAACCCGTACCTGCTGCCGTGACTGCCTGGCGATACACATTGTCCTGCACATCCCCGCAGGCGAAAACACCGGGGATATTCGTTGCCGTCACATTCGGCTTTGTAATCAGGTATCCCGTTTCATCCATATCCAATATACCTTTGAACAGTTCGGTATTCGGCGTATGACCTATGGCCACGAAGAAACCTGTGATATCCAACACGTTCTCTTCCTGCGTCTTGTTGTTCTTTACGCGTACACCGGTCACGACCTGTCCATCACCTAGGATTTCCTGTGTTTCGGTATTATAATGGATTTCGATATTGGGTGTGTTCAGCACACGGTGTATCATAGCTTTGGAAGCGCGGAATTCATCCCGACGAACGAGCATATGCACCTTATTACACAATTTGGCAAGATATGTCGCCTCTTCAGCAGCTGTGTCTCCAGCTCCGACAATAGCGACGTCCTGCCCTTTGAAAAAGAAGCCATCACACACGGCACAGGCAGATACCCCAAAGCCATTGTATTTCTCCTCCGATTCCAAGCCAAGCCATTTGGCCGTAGCACCTGTCGCGATGATGACCGTATCCGCCGTCACAGTCTTCGTACCGTCGATCACGACCGTATGTATTCCCCCATCCTTCGAAAAGTCTACTTTAGTGGCATAACCAAAACGAACTTCAGTACCGAAACGTTCGGCCTGGGCACGAAAATCTTCCATCATCACCGGACCTGTAATGCCTTGCGGGTATCCCGGAAAATTATCTACTTCTGTGGTTTGTGTCAATTGACCTCCGGGAACGATCCCTGTATAAACAACAGGCTTGAGATCAGCCCGTGCCGCATAAATCGCTGCTGTATAGCCTGCTGGACCAGACCCTATGATCAAACACTTTAAATGTTCTATTTCTTGTTCTGCATTCATATCTCTTTGGTGACGTATTTTTATTTTCCGAATTTAGATTGTAAGTCTTTCAGCATATCCACCGTAATGGGCTTGGCTGGTTCCTTTTTTTGTGCCTTTTCCGTACGCTGTACAGGAACGGTTGTCACAGGCTTATTTTCCTTTTTACCGTCCCGAAACTGCTTCCACAGATTTTCCAACACCTTTTTGGTGTACAACGGAAAATCCCCGTTCTGCATCCATGCATAGTAACTGGGCTCTACTTCGAACACTTCGGAGACAGGTCTCCCCTTGTGTTTACCAAAATTGATGACCACCCGCCCATCCTCATTGTACACCAGCCTACCCGCAAAATCTACGGGCTTGGATAAGTTGGTAAAATCGTGCAAGGCCTGTACATCATTGACAACAGGGTAAGATACCTCCCCGTGTTTGTCTTCGAAAGGTGCACCTTCATATTTGACCAATTGGGCTTTCAGCACCTCGTAGGTCGCACGCACATCCGCCTCGGCCTGATGCGCATTGTCCAGATTTTTGTCGCAATAAAAACGATAAGCTGCCTTCAATGTACGTTGTTCCATTTGATGGAATATATTCTGCACGTCGATAAACGAACGTCCCTCCAACGAAAAGTTCACACCTGCCCGTAGAAATTCTTCCATGAGCATAGGTACATCAAACTTGTTGGAATTGTAGCCGGCTAAATCCGCATCTTCTAAAAAGAGTGCAACTTCTTCAGCCAGATCCTTGAACGTCGGGGCGTCTTTAATATCCTCGTCGTAGATCCCATGAAACATGGAAGACTCCGGAGGAATAGGTCTTCCGGGGTTGACTTTCTTATTATAGACCTGCTCCGAACCATCCGGCATCACTTTCAGGATCGCGATCTCTACGATATTGTCCACAGCTACATGCACACCTGTCGTCTCCAGGTCGAAAAAAGCCAATGGTCTTTTGAGTTGTAATTTCATGGGGTAATAATAACCAGAATATTTAAGCCGCTAATCTACGAATAAGCTTCCGTAACACCATGAAAACAATGTAAAATATTAGAGGAATCGGCTCTTAATTTCTGACAAGAAGAAATGGACGTATAACCTATACAGTTCTATCTTTTGGCGACCGCACCACCTCTCCGTCTTCTTGGCCAGACTGGCCAGGTACTTGGAAGCACCCAAGTACCCAAGGTGCTTGCCCATTTCAAGGCATCCTGTCCCACAATTCCAACGCTCAATAGCCCTGCAACTGCTGCCCTTGGTTTTGTCTCCCTAGGGCTTTTGCCCTCAATCCCATCGACAAAACTGAACGGAGCCAGGGGCATCCCGCCGCATAGCCTCCCGTTGCAGGGCTATTCCTGCCGATGCTGGTGAAATGGGCGGGCGCTATCCACAAAAGTTAACTTTACCTGCACATCAATACGTTGTCTGCAAGCCAGAGTAAGAAGCACTAACCTCCACCGACCTTGATTCATTTGGACAACAAGCCCGTGGAGATCCCGTCTTGACGGCCTTACACTTTGCAGTATGCAAGCCATACACAGTCCAGAGCGGAGGGTTGTGTGTCGGAGACCTTGTATGGCGCTTCGGGAGTGGAGCGTGGTGGCTGGAACAAATTAATCACAGTCTTGTCTTTTGCTTACTTTGGGACAAGCCAAAGTAAGTCGCCCTGCGCCGGCGATAGAGGCGCATCAAATAAATCTCCATTTAATTTAGACCATTGCCCTGTCAAAAATGTGCAACATGCATCTTAAAGCCTACTAAGGTTTCCAAAAACTATAAGTTTAATACTCCACAGAAATAATCGAGGACAAAGGAATCAACACGCCATTCTTAATCTGTATATATTTATCCGTCAAAGACCATACCGTCGTTTCTACCCGCTTAGGGCCATCGTCTGTCTGAAAAACGATACAGACTTTTGCCTTAAATTCATTACCCAAACGCTGGGCATCATATAATTTGTTGCTGAGCTCTTCTGCTCTGTTACGCTCAGCGGCCACTATCTTGTAATTGCTTATACTTTCTTTTTCTATCAACGTACCTATCATAA
>NZ_JAAJTJ010000024.1 GCF_011030405.1 Parapedobacter sp. SGR-10 | reverse complement strand
ATTTATAAACTCTAAATTTAAAAAAAAATCATAAAAAAAGTAATCTTAGCATTAGCCTTGATCTTTGGGTTGTTTATGTTTTCTTCGAAAAGTTTTGCGCAAGAAAAGCAAAAACCTCTCAAATATTATTCTACAGAGCTGTTTGATGAGATCAATGCTACTGAAGAGCAACGTACGGCATTGACGGCGCTGGAAACTGAGTACAAAGCCAAACTGGCCGAAGTGAAAGCAAATAAATCTTTGTCAAAAGAAGAGGCAAAAGAGGAAAGGTCAAAGTTGACGAAAGAAAGATCAAAGAAGTATTACAAGATACTGACTCCTGAGCAAGGAAAGGCTGTAAGGGCAAAAGCGAAGGCTATCAAAGAAGCTAATGCTGCAATCGATGCCAGCAAATAGTGTTTTAGTGTAAGACAACATTTGTTTTGGAAACATCGTAAATCGTCCTTGTTTTGATGCGTCCCTCTGCCCCGCACTCAAGGCCGGAACGAGAATAGTTGAAACGAGGATGAAAAATAGCATACTCGTTATGGCCACGCTTAGACGAGTACGAGTATCTATATTTAAAAGTGAACTTCCTGTATAAAACCCCTACCAATCGGCAGGGGTTTTCTTTTATGCTGAGTTTGCGTTAACTTAGCGAATATATTCCAAAACGTACCCATTTAATAGGGTAACAAGTATCTCTTCGCTAACCGACCAGGGGGCTCTCCGAAGGAAATACTTACGCCAGATAAATAAAAAAAATCATCAAAAACTGTCTAAAATATTCCTTCCGCAAAAAATATCACTGTGTGAAGTTTCGATCGTGTCCTGTGTTCTTAAACCTATTTGTCAAACAAGCCTTTTTATTTATATTTGATCAGTACATTTCATTCAATCATTTAAGAAAAGCAATAATGTCTGAAGATAAGGGAAAAAAACATTTTGGTATCAAAGATATCGCCCGGTTAGCAAATGTTTCCATTGCTACGGTGGATCGGGTGCTGAATAACAGGAAGGATGTGTCTGATGCCACACGGAAAAAGATCAAAGATATTATCAAAGAATACAATTATCAACCCAATATCTATGCACGATCGCTGTCGGTCAAGAACAATCTTAACTTTGCGGTCTTGATACCAAAAACATCTTTGGAGACCGGTTATTGGCAATTGTGCTTGGATGGTATCCATAAAGCGATCAAAGAATTGGAGCCTTTCGGGATCCAAACGACGGTGTTTCTCTATGATCAGGAAGATGTGGATACTTTTGCAAAAGCATCTGCGCAGATATTGAATGGGAAGTTCAATGCCGTGGTCATCGCTCCTATATTTATTAATGAGACAGAACATTTTGTCAAAGAATGCCATAAAAGGAAATTGCAGACGATATACATCAACTCAGATATACCGAGCAAGTCTACATTGGGCTATATAGGTCCCGACCTGAATAGTACAGGACGATTGGCGGGCAACCTGACTTCTTACCTGATAGGGGCAGGGTCTAAGATACTTATACTCAATATAGCAAAAGGATTGGAAAATTATAAGTATCTGGATACAAAAATTGAAGGGTATAAAGAGTATCTCTTTAATTTGAACAGAGACTTTAAAATAGATGTGGTGGATATACCATTCAACGAATATGATGAGGTTGAAAAAGAGTTGCAGCTGAATGTCCATAAATATACCCCTGATGTATTGTTTGTCACCAACTCCCGTGTATCGATAGTAGGACGCTTCTTTTATGACCATCCGGAGATTACCAAACCTTATATCGTAGGATTTGACTTTTTGAAAGAAAATGTAGATTATCTCGCCAAAGGAATGGTAGATTTTTTGATATGCCAACGTCCGGACAAGCAAGGTTATTTTGCGTTGAATTATCTTTATAGGTTCTTTTTATTAAAAGAGGAGGTAGGTGATTTTAAACCTATGCCTATTGATATCATTACGATCGAAAACTATATGTTCTATGAAAATTGAGAACAGAGATTATAAATTTATCTACGTTTGAAAATCTACAGTGAACAACGGAGAAGCCGAGAGCCGAAAAGTGGAGGCGCAGTTTAAATCTATAGAAAAGATGAAGAGTAATTTTTTGAATTTTGGGCTCATTTTGGCTCTGGTATTCACCACGACAGTATTTAATTCTTGTCGCAAAGATGATAACGATGGTGGAGATAAAGCTTTCAAGATTACAGCCACCAATGTAACCGTCCATGGTGGTGCTGAAGTCAAGATCGTAAAAGCTCTTGCATATTGGGATGATGGAAGCGATTACGGTAGAGATGTAATAGCCCAAACACCATTTGCAAACAAGGGATTTACAGTGGAGTTTCCTGCGACAGTGGATGCCAAATATTCGAACTTGGACCTGGGAGAGGCACCGTCGGGGGTCAGCGTAAGTGACAAAAATGCTACCATATTTTATGTGGATAACATCTCCGGCTACAATGCGGACGATGAAGAAATCGGATCTTTTTATCTGTTAGCAGAAGAGGACGATGATATGTACCGTACCGCCTGGTGGTATGCCGATAGAGATGTGACTATTAAGGGAGAATCCGGTGGAGCTAATTATGATATTACCCTAAAAAAAGGTTGGAATGTTGTATATATGAGTGATGTAGATGGTGATGATTCCTGGACAAGTAAAAAACCAACAGGCGTAAGCTACACTTGGCATTTTTATATGCTGGTATAACGATCACCTAGAGAGAAATAAGTCTATTATTATGGTTCATCTTATGTACATGGAAACAATTTTTGTGTAGTGAAAATCGTTAACGTTGACGATTTTCTGGGGTGTACATGTCAACGATTATTATTTCTACTACGTGGATTGTTGATGGGGGCGTTATGGTGTCGCACGGGAAAAAATAAATAGAGTTGCTCGAAAAAATATATATAAAATGATATTCAGACTGATTAGATTATATTCGTTAGCCATGCTTTTCATGGTGACATCCGTTACTGTTTTAATGGCGCAAGGCTCCACAAAGCATGCTGATGACTTTAAGATAAAAGGGTTTCATCTGGATTTGCGAATACAGGTCATGAAGTTGGAAGCTTTGAAAGAGTTTGCCCTGCAACTGAGCAAATCGGGTATCAATACATTGATTATGGAGTACGAGGCTACTTTCCCTTTTGAGAAGCACCCGCTTATTCCCAATCGATATGCCTATACCAAGGCTGAAATAGCAGACCTTGTACGGTATTGTAGTGGATTGGGAATTGATGTTATTCCGTTACAGCAGAGTTTCGGCCACGTGGAGTATATCCTTCGGTTTCCGAAATATGCAAAATTGAGAGAATCCAATACGGACTATTCTCAGGTCAATCCTATACAGGAAGCACTGGCAAAGGAGCTTTTTACGGATCTTTTTCATGAGATGGCTGCATTGCATCCGTCCAAATATTTCCATATAGGTTGTGATGAGACAAGGCTTTTGGGGCATAGTCCCAAGAGCAAAGCAAAGGTAGAAAAATATGGTGTGGGAAAACTGTACGGTGACTATGTAAAACTGATGTGTGATATTGTCCTGGACATGGGCAAGATACCGGTATTGTGGGCGGATATCGCACTGAAATATCCTGAATCTTTGGCATCTCTTCCGAAAGGGGTAGTATTTGTAGATTGGAATTATGGCTGGGAACTGAATCGGTTTGGAGATCCCCGAAAATTGACCGAAGCTGGTTTTGAGATTTGGGGAGCACCTTCATTGCGTTCCAGTCCAGACAATTACAACCTGACGACCTGGGAGAAACATTTTACCAATATAAAGGACTTTGTTCCACAGGCAAGAGCGCTAGGCTATACAGGTATGGTAATGACCTCTTGGTCGACGTCGGGGGTATATTCTTACGTACGGGAAAGTGGATCAGATATGGTGGATCTATATGCCGTCCGGAGAGTTTACCCTTTGTCTGGCTTCAATCTTTTGCTGGAAGCTTATCTAAAGGCTATACACGCAAAAGAGCCTTTGGATATAGGGCAGTTTGTGGAAGATTATACCAAAGAAAAATATGGGTTTAATAAAGAACAGTCCAACAGGTTTTTTACGGCCCTGACGGCTGTTCCTTACGAAATAGGACAAGGAAAGGTAAGGCGTAAAGATAATTTTTCTATCAAACAGTTATTGGATAGTGTACAGATCGTTGAACAGGTTTTTGACAATCTGAAACCGTTGAAAAATGAGAAGGAATTTGAACACTATCGTTTAATGGCTAAGACCAGAGCATTGTATGTGGAATATCAGTATATCGAGCATTTGGCCAATGCTCCGGATTTTACGGCCTCTCAGATTTCATCTTTGTTGCCGAGGCTGGAGCAAATCATAGCAAAGACCAAAAGCCTTAATGAGCAGTACACGGCTTTGAATGAAAAGGTGTTTTATGCATCGGAGCTGGCTATAGATAATGAGTTGCGCATCATAAAAATGAATTTGCTGTATGACAGGCTGTCGAGAAGGCGGTAAGTTGACCTATACTATCCTTAGTGTTGAGCGAAGCGTACTAAAGGGTCGGTAATAAAGAAAGTGTCTAACAAAGTATGGTATGCCTCTTTTTGTCATTCCGACGATAGGAGGAATCTAAAAATTATGCTATTAATCAAATGTTTAGATTAATGTTGCATCAGCCCCACAGCCACCAACACGTCCCTGATGCCTGCTACGCAGTCGGCAAGCCTCAGAATGATAAATTAAACGGTTTGCTTTACTTTTTTAGACACCTCCAATCATACAAAAGTCCTTAGACACCCTATGGAAGTCTAAGGATAGTAAAGTATAGAAATATAGAATCATTAAAATAATACAGTTATGTCAAATAATCTGATAGATAGAAGAAAGTTTATAGCAAGTTCTGTTATAGGTCTTGGTGGTCTTGTGGCAGTTCCATCTGTATTTGCAGGACAAGGTGTTTCTTCCAACAAAACCGTTAGGATAGGGATCGTAGGTACAGGCAAGAGAGGGTTGGGGCTGATCAATACCATGGCAACAATAACCGGATTAGAAGTAGTAGCTTGCTGTGACATCCTTCCGGACAACCTTAATGCTGCCTTGGCCAAGGCAGGGCCCAAAGCCAAAGGGTACACCGATTATGAAAAAATGCTGACAGACAAGAATATTGATGCGGTGATCGTGTCCACACCTCTGTATCTTCATTACCCCATGTCCATAGCAGCTTTGGAAATGAAAAAACATGTGTACGTCGAAAAATCTATGACTTTCACGATCGAGCAGTCACTGGATCTGGTGAAAAGGATCAGAAACTCCAAGCAGGTCCTACAGGTCGGTTTTCAATACAGAAATTATGGGCTGTATCACAAAGTAAAGGAATTCATACAAAGAGGTGGGGTAGGAGACAAATATAGTATCGAGTGTCACTATAACCGACGCTCGGATTGGAAGCTGGAGGTCAAAGATCCCAAACTGGAAAAAACGATCAATTGGAGACTATACAGGGATATGTGCGGCGGTCTTCTCTCCGAATTGTGCGCACATCAGATCGATATCATCAATTATATTACGGGCAGCCATCCCGCTATGGTCTTAGGTGTTGGAGGAACGGATTATTTTAAAGACGGCCGGGGAACGACCGACAATGTCAGGGCGATATATGAATATGCGAACGGTGTGAAAGCAACCTATGCTTCAAGTCTCGTCAATACGACCAATACCTATGAAATCAAGATATTTGGCAATGAAGCCTCTATTGAAATAGGCCGGAACAAAGCTTATCTGTCTGCCGGACCTACCAAAAAGAGCTTTGGCATTGTCGATGGTGTGACCGGTGCTACGGTGATCAATGAGACGCCGGGCAAAAAGGTAGAATTACCTTATTTGAAAGCTGGGGAAAAATATGTCGAGCCCACTGTTCATGCACTACAGAATTTTTACGACTGTGTGGTAAACGGTAAGACACCTCTGTCCAATGTGGAGACGGGCAAAGATACCGCCATCGCCATCTGTATGGGCTTGGATGCTATCGAAACAAAAAGCATTCAGTACTGGAAGCCTGAATATTCGATTTAATGGACGGATTGGCTACCTTTTTCCGGTCATGTGTTAGGTAGGCTACCGATGGACCATACATAAGCTCAAACTCACTCAAGAAAAAAAGCTATGGCAAATCGAGGATGGATGCTGAATATAAGTATCGTACTTGTTCTAGCGCTCTATATGGGCAGTGCATTTGCACAATCCAAATGGCCGGAAGGAGTCATTGGTGGCCTGCAACATACCGGAGCGCTACACATGTATGCACTTCCGGGACCACTTACGGTGGATGTGTATAAACGTGATTTCAAAACCGACGCGAAGATAGACCGTACGGCAATAGTTTTTCTCACAGGACCCGATGGCTCAGTGCTGGCCCAAGAACGTATAGCCTCACCTCCTGGACAATGGGAAGGGAAGGAAGGTCCATTGCAGCATATTCGTTTTGTGACCGACGTCGTGCACGCCGGTGTCTATACGGTACTCATCACCTGCCATGATGATCCATATCTGCGTCGAAACCAGGCCTGGGGATTTGCGACCAATGCTCATCGTTACGTGATCAATGCCGGTACGGGACATACCGATAGCCGAAGAGAAGAACCAATTTTGCTGTATGGCGAGCGGAAACCTACGTCGATTTTTTTCAAGCCCATCGCTTCGACGCTACGTGTATCTATTGAACAGATACCTGCGGGAGCAGGCACCATCGAGTTGAGGGATCCAACCGGCAAGATTGTTTGGAAATCTGATGAAATGGCAGGTAAGGTCATGTCGGAAGAAATAACCGATGTGATGGCAGGAATATGGGAATTAAAAATGCCTATAGCCAGAGGTAAAATCCTTATAAAAGGATTTAACCACGAATTTGAAGCCGGGCAAACCGTATTGCCGATATGGTCAACGAGTAAATCCAGTTATTTCGATCTCGAAAATTTACATTGGTTATTATCCCCGCGGAGGCTCTCTCGGCGTCTGAAACCGGGTGAGCAGGGAACACTTGCCTTTTCGGTATCCAATAATCAGTCGAAATCGATCACTTATGATCTTGCCGTTCGGCCAGACCCGGGTTTTCCGGGCAAGGTCAATACGATTGCTTCCAAGATTCAGGTCTCCCCCAAGGCTGTGGACACTGTGTATGTAGACTACCAACTGGATCAAGAAAGTAGAGACGGAACATATCAGTTTGCACTTGTCGTTACTGATTCCGCAACGCATATGCAAGCATTTTCTCTCGGTGAGCTCCGGGTCGAAAGGGAGAGAACCGATGCAGCAATCACACTTCCTTTACAGTATAGGCTTTTTGAACATGATCAGTTTCAGTTTGCTTATGAGCCAGATTACCCTCGGGATAACGAGTTTTATTTCGATACAAAAAATAATCCTTGGATAGTTACTTCCGTAGGACTCAAAACACTGAAAAATGGGGAATGGCGACTTGTTCCGTTGCCGGGGTATGCCTCTAATGAGGTGGACTTTAAGTTGAGTGCATTGGGAACAGATGCCAACGGATATGTATATGGCATTGCCCATTTGAAGCAACAACCGCATATAGTCCGTGTTGACGGTGAAACATTACAGGCAGAGGTCGCCGTCCTTCCCAATGGAGGGGCATATTCTATCGAAACATCGGGTACTTCGATAGATACGCAGTCTCCTCCGGCCATTGTCAGGCAGGTACGCGACAGAACAAAGAAAAATACGTTTAAAAAAACAGCCATTCATACGGTGGAGCTAATTGTTCCCGAGATCCGGGACGGAAAATTGCATGTGCCGCCATCTATCAAAGTCAGCCATAGCGGCCATGGTGTGAGTCAGCATTCGGGCAGACCTAACCTCGTTGTGTCTGATGAAGATGAGGTACATTTGGTCTGGGGTGAGATCAGTCAACCCGAAGACAATGCCCCGGGCGTACCTGTATATACGGCCAGTTATGACCGGAAAAGCAGAAAGCTGTCGGAAAAGATATTGGTGGCGTATGCGCCGCCGGTGAACGATGCGCACAACACGCCTTCCATACTGATGGATGGCAAACAGCAGCGTCACATCATTACAGGTACGCACAACCATCCTTTTGTCTATCGAGCTGCCAAAAAAGGATCCGATAGCTGGACTGATCCTGTGTATGTATCTGATTTGGAACAGACTTATGTCGGTGCTGTTCCGGACCAATCGGGTGGTATCCATCTTCTCTACCGTATCTGGCAACGTGGCAACAATTTTCCGGGATTGTTTCAGACCGCACTTTATTATCAGTATAAATCCCCAAGCAAGAACGATTGGTCTCTACCAAATGCATTTGCCCTGCCTGCATTGCCTGCCTATAGCGTATACCGCCATCGAATCACGCGAGACCGTAGGGATTATTTATATGTAAGCATGCAATATTGGTCCACGTGGTCTCCCTATCGGGAAAGCTATCGCTCCGATTCAAAACGAAACCAAGATACAAAAACACGTATCAACTTAATATCAAAAGACAATGGCGTAACTTGGTATATGCTGACGGACGAGGATCTCCATCAAGCAGCGAATATATCCAGGTAACGATGTTTAAAAATAAATGCTAAAAACATAAGGATGAAAAAGAAAATCACAACTGTCATTCTCTGTGCGGTTTTGTTCCTCACATTGGGATTTATGCCTGTGGTAAAACGGTATATTGCCGGACAAGGCCCTCTATTCAAATTGATCGTGCTATCTCCTGCACACCCTCATGGAGTACATACTCAACAGGCTTTTAGTCATCTGTTTCACAAAGAGGTATCCGTATATGCTGCTTCTAGGGCCGATATGCAGACTAGTTATCTCGACTATATCGAGCGCTTCAACAAAAAAAGTAAGGAACAAGATGCATGGCGTCTCCAGATCTACACGGGCGCAGATTATCTGGAAAAAATGTTGCAGGAGAAGAAAGGTGACATAGCCCTTATTGCCAGCAATAACCAACTCAAATCCACCTATATATTGAAGACAGCAAAGGCGGGCATAAATGTTTTGGCCGATAAGCCTATGGCATTGACTGCCGGCGATTTTGAAATGTTGGAGAATGCCTTTCAAGTTGCCGAGCGACAAGGCAATTATATATCGGATCTGCCCAGTATGAGTATGCGTAGATTTGTGCCCTATATCTTACAGAAAGAACTCATAGCTACTCCCGAAGTTTTCGGAGTGTTGGTCAAAGGGACAGCAGAAAATCCGGCTGTGATACAAAAGAACAACCATTTGTATTGGAAAGGATCCAAAAGACCCGCTTGGTTTTTTGATGTAAAACAGCAGGGCAATGGTTTGACAGATGTCACTACACACCTTGTGGACATTGTGCAATGGAGTTGTTTTCCGGAAACACCGATAGACTATCGTAAAGATATTCATATTACTTCGGCCAAAACATGGGCAACAGAAATTACGCCGGCACAGTTCAAAAAAGCAACTGCAATGGACGCTTATCCCGATTACCTCAACGAATATGCAAAAGATAGTGTTCTGCAGATTCACTCAAATGGTGAAATTGACTATACATTGAAAGGAACGCATGTCCAAATTATTTCTACCTGGGGATTTGAGTCAATAGCAGGAGAGAAAGATTCGTATGAATCCATCATAAGGGGGAGCAAGGCAACATTGAGAATCGAAGCTGGAAACCGAGCAGATGTGTTTATCGAGCCGAATGGAGGAGACCTCACGGGCATCGAAGAAGCTTTGCAAGCCAATTTTACACGAATCAAGATGAAATATCCGTATCTTTCGCTGTCACGGGAAAAGAAAGGGTGGCGTATTTCGTCTGAGAAAAATCAGATAGATGGAGAAAAGGAGATTGTCCCGCCGTCCAGATGGGAATGTCATAATATGTTGGCGAAATATTACACCACAACGCAGGCTTATCAGATAGCTGAAATGACAAAAAAATAACAGCTTTTTACAATGCGTTAGGCACCGACGGCAAGACTTTTAGTCTTCCTTTTCGTCTGGTGGCAGGTCTAATCTAAAAGTGAGACAAAATATGATTATGATGCCCAATGCACTTCGTGTCTTCTTTACCTTTTTTGTGCTGATGTGTATTTCTTTATGGGAGCAGCAAGCTAAAGGAGCGACCACCGTATCCTCTATACCGATGGGGCTGCAGGACTTCATCCCGCTATATCCCGACCGGATGAAAGGGGAGGATTGGTTACACAATTTAGATACAAAACATCCCCGTATGTTTGTCAATAATAGTACGTTGGCAGCAATGCGGATATATGTCCTAACGAAGCAGAAGGATCGTTTTGATAAATTGGTCAAAGAAGTGGATAAGCTGCCGGATAGGGCACCTTTTGTGCTGAAGGAGTCTTTGGTGAAGACACTTCCTTCCGGGGAGAAAGTGCCGTTGGGTAAAGGTTCTTATGGGATTCGTCATTTTGAGTATCATGGAGGTGAAGAGGCCGTCAAACTGGCTTTGGTGTACCTAGTCAAAGGTGATAAAAAATACGCCGAGAAAGCCAAATCCTATCTGCGTCTTTTCAATCAGGTGCTTGCCTGGACTTCTAAAAACGGTCTCAAAATGGAACACACGGGATATTCCCGCATCAATGCTTTTACGGCATACGACTGGATATGTTCCGGTATGACTGTAGAAGAAAAAAAAGAAATATTGGATCCTATGCTCGAATACACGAGAAAAGCTTCCCGACGCAAAGGAGAATTTACATTCAAAAGAACATTTGGTGGTGCCGCGGCGGGCAATTATGGGGAAGATGCATTGATATGGTTCGCAGGACTTGCGGGGCATGGAGAAGGTGTGAATGATAGTCTGACCGAACAATTTATAAAAGACGGTGCAAAGCTGTTTGTAAATATGCTCAACCATAGGGAGAAATCTGCGGCTGGATCGGGTGTGCTGGGGGCGGCCACGGTGACCTATTCTTTTGGTGACTATCCACATGCCACCTTTAATTTTTTCCATACCTGGCAATCCGCCTTTGGTGAAGATCTCTCCAAAAAATGGACACAGATGCTGGACTTTCCAATCTGGTTCGACTGGGCCAAGATCAAGTTTGTAAACGGACGGATGTTGTATCACGGAATAGGAGACCTTAGTCATGAAAATAACCTTTTTGCCGTACGGCAGCAGTATTCACATTATGCACAGATAGCCCATCTGTATTCCAAGAGCTATCCTGCGAAAGCAGCATATGTATATGCTTATATGAAAGACCTGGTCGACAATAATGTAGGTAGCAACGTAGGAGGATTGTTCCCCTTTATACCTTATATATTGATCCATTTTGATGAAGGCGAAGTGAAAAAGAACCAATACACCAAAAAATATCTTCCTTATTTTTATTCTCCCTTCTATGGGATATTGTTGATGCGATCAGGCGAAAAAGCAGAGGATACCTACGCAAGTTTTAGGATGGGTGCCTCTGCGGGGAACCATCAACATTACGATGAACTGAGTTTTATCATCTATAAGAAAGATTTTCTGGCCCTGGATGCCGGAAGCAGAACGACCACTGCACATCATCACAATTTTGCGGCGCAGAGCGTAGCACACAATACCTTATTGATACACCATCCGAAAGAGGATATGCCACACTTTTGGAAACCGGCAGGATTCAAGGCAGATGGGAGTACCTATTATAACCATGGTGGTCAGTATGTTAAGGATAAAGCTAAGCCTGTTGCATTGACTGGTAGCGAGGATTTTATTTATGCGGTGGGGGACGCTTCCAAGAGTTATTCTCTCGTAAAATCAAAAGAGGTCATCAGGCAGTTTTTGTACTTGAAGCCCGATATTTTTGTAGTTTACGATAGGGTAGTATCTGTTGAGGCAGACCAGAAAAAGGAGTTCTTGCTGCATTTCCAAAACAAACCTTATTTTTCATCCGATTCATTGGAATGGGGCTCGGTAAATGGCGGGAAATTGATGGTCAAGACCGTTCTTCCCTTAAAGCCTAGATTCCATGTCGTGGGAGGGGAGGGTAAAGAGTTTTGGGCTTCCGGTCGAAATTGGGAACTTCCACTTAGGGACGCATGGGATCAAACCTATAAATTGACCGGAAAATGGCGTGTCGAGGTGAGTGATGCCGCTTCGAGGGAGCGTACTAATTTTCTGCATGTTCTGCAAGCCACCGGAGATGATAAAGAGAGTCTGGTGCATACAGCGATAGATCAAAGGGTTGATAATAAGGATGTTTTAAAGTTGATAGATACACAGGGCAATAACTGGACATTGGTATACAATCGGACAGGCGAGGTAGGACTGACGGTAGAGAAGCGGTCAAAAGACAAGGTGCTGATATACTGTCAGCAACTGCCCAATAATGTACAGTAATGGTATTAGGCTGGCGCATACAGACGGCCGAAGTTTTTTAAATTTCGGAAGATTTCTTTATTTAATAGACCTGTAAAGAATAGCTTTTCCTAAAGTTTACGAAAAAAAATATATTATCCTCTAAAAATTCTAAAAAAAATTGTAATATATAAATATATAATTCCTATATTTACGGTAACGTAAACAAAAGCATTTTAAACCTAATTTTTGGCTTTTTATTTTACATAATTGTGAGTGCTAGTTTTTTATGATACTCTTTCGTTTACGTTACCAATAGATATTTTAGAAGATATTAAATCTATAATTATGAAGAAAAGAGTAAATGGCGTAGAGCTTTTGAAGATGATCTTGCTCATGTTTATGGTTTTTGCCAGCCAACCTATTTTTTCCCAGACGTCCAAAGCTATCAAAGGAGTGGTTTATGATGGTCGATCTGGCGAACCTCTCCAAAGTGTAACCGTAAGAGTAAAAGGAAAGAATACTGTCACGACTACAGGTTCGAACGGTCGGTTTGGCCTATCGGTAGGCCCCAAAGATGTGTTGCTTTTCTCTTTGGTGGGTTATGAAGAGCAGGAGGTCAGTATCGGAAACCGGGCGTCGATCATTGTAAATATGGAGTTGAGTACCAACTCTTTGCAGGAGGTCGTAGTCGTGGGCTACGGTACGCAAAAGAGGGAAGATCTGACGGGGTCCGTAGGTATAGTGAATGTAGAGCAGATGGCAGAAGCTCCGGTGATGTCTTTTGACCAGGCTCTGGCAGGCCGTATTGCAGGGGTAGAGGTCAATCTTTCCGATGGACAGCCCGGAGAAGAAGGTACTGGAATCGTGATCAGAGGGGCAGGTTCGCTCACACAGGATATATCGCCACTGTTTGTTGTTGACGGCTTTCCCAATGAGCATTTCGATCCGAATTCGCTGAATATGGACGATATAGAGTCTATAAACGTCCTCAAGGACGCGTCGGCTATAGCTATCTACGGTGCACGGGCAGCGGGAGGAGTCATCGTGATCGAGACCAAGAAAGGACGTATCGGCAAGCCTCAAGTATCTTATAGAGCATCTTTCGGTATGCAGGATATTGTGCAATCGGTGGATGTGATGGATCCCTACGAATTTGTCCGTTATCAGATAGATCGGAACAATGGCGCGGGATACCTCACAGAAGGCAGGACATTAGAAGATTACCGGAATGTCAAGGGTATTGACTGGCAGGACAAGGTACTGAGAACGGGTAAGACCCATATCCATCAACTGGCTATTCGAGGTGGCTCCGAAGGGACAAACTATTCTTTGTCCGGTTCAGTATTCAACAATAACGGGATCATTATCAACACCGGCCAGGATAGATATCAGGGACGTTTTGCATTGACCCAAAAAATAGATAAAAGGGCCGATGTAGGTATCAACCTGAATTACAGCAGCAGGTCTTCTTACGGTTCCCGTGCCGCGGCGGGTGGGGCGGGTACATCCTCGCAGACGGCTTATTTGCTGTTCTCGTTATGGGGATATAGGCCTGTTACGACCCGGATCGATTTTGATGAGGATGATCTGGTGAATGATATTTTGGATGATGATATTGATTTTCTTAACGATTATCGTGTAAATCCGGTATTGGATGCACAAAACGAGTATAACAAAAGGTTAATGAACGATCTGGTCAGCAATGCTCATTTTTCCTACAAGATAGGACGGTACCTGACTTTTAAAGCACAGGGCTCCATCAACACCCGAACGGACAACCGAGAGTATTTTTACAATTCCCAGACCCGTCGGGGAAATGAGATAAATCCGCAGAATGTACGTGGGCAATGGGGTGGCAAAAGCTGGTCAGAAAGGCTGACCTGGTCCAATGAGAATATACTGACCTACAAGCGGGCTTTTGAGAAAAAACATAATGTAGAAGGAATGTTAGGTTTTTCCAATCAGAAAAGCAGCAGTAAGTCCGGTAGTTTTGTGGGGATCAATTCGCCGGATGAGAGTCTGGGGATTGATGGTCTTGGACAGGCAGAGGCTTATACCATTGCCGGTACTTCTTCACAGTATACCCTGTCGTCGTTCTTCGGACGGGCTAACTATAACTATCGTTCCAAATACCTCTTTACGGCAACTTTACGGGCGGACGGTTCATCTCGGTTCCCTAAGAAAAACCAGTGGGGATATTTTCCGTCGGGCGCTTTTGCCTGGCAGCTCAAGCGAGAGTCTTTCATGAAGGATATAAAGGAGATACACAATGCCAAAGTCAGGGTGAGCTGGGGAATGACGGGAAACAACCGGGTGAGTGATTTTGCACCTTACGACATCATGTCTTTTCAACAGAGTGGATCCTATTCCTGGGGAAATGACAGCCCTATCATAGGTGCTGTTCCTGCTAGACTGGGCAATCCTGACCTCAAATGGGAAGCTACGGAGCAATTTGACATAGGATTAGATCTCTCGCTGCTCAAAAACAAGGTTGAGTTTGTGTTCGATTGGTATTCCCGTACTACACATGACCTATTGCTCAATGCTAATATGCCTCGCCATACAGGGTACAATACTGTTTTTAAGAATATCGGTGCCTTGCGCAACCGTGGATTGGAATTCACACTGACTACCCAGAATGTCCGAAAAAAGAACTTTAGGTGGGAATCCAATTTCAATATTACTTTTAACAGGAACGAAGTCTTGAGCCTGACCGAAGGAGAAAATATATGGCTGGAGACTGTTTCGTGGCACAATAGCTATACCTCCATACCTCTTTATATCACAGAAGTGGGACAGCCGGCCGGTCAGATGTACGGGTACATTTGGGAAGGCAATTATCAATACGAGGATTTCGTAGGAGGAAGAGAAGGCGATCATTCTCAGCTGCTGCCTGGGATCCCGGCCAACAATGCTACAGAAGCGGCTGTACAGCCCGGTGATATCAAATATAGGGATCTCAACGGCGATGGTATCATCGATGATAGCGACCGGACCATTATCGGGCGCGGTACACCTATACATACCGGTGGTTTTTACAACAGTGTACAGTATATGGGGGTTCGGCTTGGCGTGCTGTTGCAGTGGGTATGGGGTAGGGATGTCTTTAACGCCAATAGGATGCTTTTCGAAGGTGGGTCGACGGGAAATCTGAACCAATTCGCTTCTTATGCGGATAGATGGACACCGGATTACCAGACCAATGAACATTATCGTGCAGGAGGATGGGGTCCGGGCGGGCGGTATTCGTCGAAGACAATAGAGGACGGCTCTTTTTTGAGGTTAAAGACAATAGAGTTGGGATATAGTGTTCCAAAGAAATATCTGGACAGGTACAGGATATCCGGCTTGACACTCAATGTGCAGGCCCAAAACCTCCTGACATGGAGCAACTATACCGGGTTTGATCCGGAGGTGTCTGTCAGAAACTCCGTATTGACCCCTAGCTTTGACTTTTCGGCTTACCCACAGGCCAGGACAGTTGTATTTGGAGCAAGATTGAATTTTTAGGAAAATAAATGATGGACATTATGAAGACTATAAAAACTGCCCATGTATTCATAGCGATCTTAGTCGTATCTGTGCTTGGTTCGTGTAGTAAATTTTTGGATCAGCAACCCCTTTCCGACAATGCAAGGGAGAATTTTTACCGCAATGGCCCCCAGGTCAGATCCGCGTTGGCGAGCGTCTACGACGTCTTGGGAAAGACGGAAACCTACGGGAACTATATGCTCGGCCGGATGGGACTGGATGCAGACCAATCCCACTACAGAGCGCATAACACAAATGCTGTGGAGAACAACCTCGCCTCTCCGGGAGATCCCTTAGTGGCTGCCAATTGGCGTACCTGGTACGATGGGATCAACAGAGCCAATCTCTTGTTGGAAAATATAGACCGGGCGGATATGGATGATGAGGAACGGGAAGTGATCCGTGGAGAAGCCTTGTTTTTAAGAGCCTATTATCATTTCTTTCTGGTCACGAATTGGGGAGACATACCCCTGATGACCGCTTCCATCGAGGATCCCTCTAAAGTCTATGCAGAGCGTACCCCTGCTGCAGAAGTGTATAAACAGATCGAATACGATATGAAAGAAGCAGAGAAGCTGGTCAAGACAGCTGCGCAAGTAGGGCATGGTGGGAGAGTCAACAGGTCTGCTGTGCGAGGCATTCTGGCCCGGGTGTACCTGCATTGGGCAGGCTATCCGGTCGGAGACCGCACAAAATATGAGGACGCCCGCGATTATGCTTACAAGGTGATGCAGCCCGATCCCGATGATGGGTTTCAGCATGATCTCAACCCTTCTTTTGAGCAGGTATTTATCAACTATTGTACCGATCAATATGATATTAAGGAGTCTATCTGGGAAGTAGAGTTTTACGGCAATGGGATTAACGACGGTGGTTATTCAGAGACCGGAAGGGTAGGTAGCAACAACGGAATACGGTACACAGGAGATGACGACAAGGGGCATGTGTACAGTTATGGCTACTATAACATTCCAGCCCGTACCTGGTATAGCTATCCGGAACCTGAATCGTATATTTCTCCCGATGAGCGAAGGGACTGGACCATTTCCAACTATACCATAGCAGGTACGCCGGCTTACGAAACGAGGGTCAATATCAGTGTCAAGTGGGGAGCCTCAAGAACAAGTGCCAAATGGCGCCGGGAATTGGAAACCGTACTTCCGAAAGCTAAGAATGCCGGGCCAATCAATTTTCCTTTGTTGCGGTTTTCGGATGTATTATTGATGTTTGCCGAGGCCGAAAACCAAATCCATAGTATGCCGACCCAAGCCGCTAAAGATGCTGTAAACAAGGTGAGAAGGAGAGCTTATGGAAAAGACCTGCCCGGGGAGCAGGTCAGGATGATCATCGTAGGTACAGCTTCAGGTCAAAATGGCGGGACCGGTGCTTTCCCTTCGGGGCCTCCTACGATTACACTTACAGGGGGCGGAGGAACCGGTGCTGAGGCGATCGCATTCGTACATCCTACCAATGGAACTTTGACGCATATCAAAGTGACCAACCCCGGCAGTGGCTATTTTTCGGCACCTACCGTTACGATTTCGGGGGGTACTACAGCCAGGGCTACCGCTTATGTGAGTAGCAGAGGCACTTCCGACTACCAGTTTGATGAGGCCAAATACGGCAGTTATGAAGGTTTTCAGGAACTGATCGAAGAAGAACGTACGCGTGAACTTGCGTTCGAACTGTTGAGAAAAGGAGATCTGGTGCGATGGGGCAAATATGAAGAGTATATGGAGAGGATAAGGGTTGATTTTGTTTTTGGGGATCCTATCCTTGGGATTGCTCCCGATCTTTCTACCAATGGAAATAATTTCCGGAAATATTATCAGAATGCGGGTAGAAAAGATCTGCTATGGCCTCTGCCATCTAACGAAATGGCTTGGAACAGAGGGCTGACGCCGCAGAATTATGGATATTAAATTTATCAATTATGAAAAAGATATTTTTTGCATGGACCGTAATATCACTGACATGGATAATGTCCTGTCAAAAATTTGATTATGAAAAGGCGCTTACCTTTGATGTATCGGTAGAAAAGACGACATTCAAGGTAGGAGAGCCCGTTGTTTTCACGATTACCGGGGGCGACGCGAACCAGATTTCATTTTACTCCGGAGAGTTGGGCAATGCCTATGAGTATCGAGACAAGAACCGGGTAGACGAAGTGAAAGATGTGCATTTTTCTTTCCGTACCCACAATACACCCCCTGGTGCTGAAAACGACGTAAACCATGACCTCTTTATTTCCTCGGATTTTAACGGAAATTACGATTATGCCAGTGTGAGCGCAGCTACCTGGACGCCACTGACTGATTTGTATTATTGGGGAGAGCGAGGTACGTGGCAAAACGTGTGGGCTCACTCGGGTACGCAGGCAATTACTGATTTTATTGATCTAGAGTCGGGCAAGCCGTTTTACCTTGCTTATAGGGTGACTTCCCCCGGAGGGTTTACGGGATCTGTATCCCGAAACTTTAGGGTACAAGGACATTCCCTTATGGTAGAAACTCTGGGACAGAATTATATCGTTTTGGCCAATTATGCAGGCATGCAATGGCAGTTGGTGCATCCTTTTCTGACTCCGGCTGAGATCGCTGAAAATAGTGGGACGGTCATTACCAGTTCCATATTCTTATTTGCCTATTACGGTACGGCGAGTCCATATTATCGGGAAGATTATGAAATGTGGGGGGTGTCCCGAAAATTTGAGATCGGTACAGACATTAACCTTGGAGCGGACAATAGTGTTGCGCTCAAACAATATACTGACTTTCCGATGGAATCACACACTCACTATTATGAACAGCCAGGGGTGTATAAGGTGGTCTTTATTGCAACCAATGCGACCATATCAGACACAAAGCAGGTTGTGAAGGAATTGGAGATCACTATCTTGCCGGAGGAATAGATTATGGGTTAGTTAAATAAGCTTTCGTCTCATGGGAAAAGAAACAAAAATCATGTATCCTCATTAATGGAAAAAGCAATATAAAAAATACACGGAAGTAATGA
Source organism: Parapedobacter sp. SGR-10 (assembly GCF_011030405.1). GTDB lineage: Bacteria > Bacteroidota > Bacteroidia > Sphingobacteriales > Sphingobacteriaceae > Sphingobacterium. Next base: position 52,136 of record NZ_JAAJTJ010000024.1, on the reverse strand, counting down.
GAAAGATCTATTATGCATTTTTAATGTTGTTTGCGTTTTCATTTGTCAATCATGTGCATGGGCAGGAAGATCGTACGATCAGACAGCAATATTTATCCGATCTGAAACATATTATTATTGATCAACGGTTTCAGGCCAATACACGTAGGGCTACCCATCAAGACAGTACCTGGGTAGAGTGGTTGGAAAGGAGTGGGGAGCTGCCACCCGATTTCTCCAAGATGAAATCCACACCTTTTTTGCCCGATCCATTGGTCTATGAAAAGGACGGAAAGGAGTATCCCATCAAGACTAAGGAAGAATGGCAGGACAAAAAACAATGGATCAGGGAACAGTACAAATACTGGATTTCAGGAAACTTTCCAGAAGCTCCGAAAAACATGAGTAGCGAAATCCTGCTGGATTCGGTCGGTGACGGAGTTCGTATTCAAAAAATCAGATTGAATTTTGGGCCATCCCAAGCGGCTAAATTGCATATGGAACTGTGGCTACCGCTTGGTGGAAAAAATCTACCTGTCTTCATGACCCAATATACACACCTGGATTGGGGGCGCTTGGCCCTGCGAAGAGGATATGCTGTATGTACTTATGCAGCTAGTGACAATTGGGATGATACGCAAGCATTTCAAGCTATCTATCCCGATTATGATTTCAGCATGTTGATGCGGAGGGCCTGGGGAGCTTCACGTGTGGTGGATTATCTCTATACAAGACCCGAAATCAATAAAGAGCAGATTGCCATCACCGGACATTCCCGAAACGGCAAACAGTCGCTTTGGGCTGCGGCGTTTGATGAGCGTATCGGGGCTGTCGTGAGCAGCAGCTCAAGTACCGGAGGGGATGCTCCCTGGCGATTTGGAGATCCGCAGTACGCCAGCGAGACACTGGATCTGGTCGTTGCGGCCAATGTACATTGGTTTCACCCCAGATTACGGTTTTTCTTTGGTCATGAAGATAAATTGCCGGTAGACCAAAATTCCTTGGCGGCACTCATTGCACCACGTCCTTTACTGTTTCATTATTCGGTGACAGAACGGGGACTGAATGCCTGGGCAAATGAACAAAACTACTATTCGGTCAAGAAAGTGTACGATTTTTTTGGTGAAGGGGATCGGGTCGGCGTCCATACCCGTAGAGGAGAACATGCGGTAGCAGCCCGGGATGTGGAGTTTACTTTAGATTTTTTAGATAAACATTTCAAAAGAAATGATATAGTTTGGCACAATAGATTGTTTTATGCTTATGATTTTGATGCATGGTTTGCCCGCAATAAAGCATTACGTGCAGAGGCCCAGAATCTAAAAACGGTCGCGGTAAAACCTACATATAAAAATATGGAGGAGTTTGAACGGGACAGGACAGCGGCAAAACAGAATCTTCAATGGTTACTGGGAGACAGGCCGGGAAGTGTCCTGCCGGATAGGGTAGATATTTCTATCAAGTCCAGATATGACTGGCTGGAATCTATTATTGGCCGACCAGAACCGAAAAACGGCATAGCAAAATATTATGGTCCTTATACCGCTTTTGGCGATCATTTGCCGGTCAGGATCTATTATCCAAAAAACGCACAGGGAAAACTCGAAGAAAAGAAATACCCCGTCGTTATATATCTCCATCAATATGCCCATTCTACAGGCTATTCCAAAGGATATAACAAACTGAATGGCGGTCCATCCAATCATATACTGTTTGGCCAACTGTTGGCCAAAGGTTATGCGGTAGTAGCTTTTGATCAATTTGGGTTTGGTACCCGAATGGAAGAGGCGGTTGGGTTTTATAACCGGATTCCCGGTTGGTCCAAGATGGGTAAGATGGTGGATGATGTGAAGGCCGTATTAGATGGGCTAAGTAAAATCCCCGAAGTAGATGAAAACAATGTTTTCGTATTGGGCAATACGCTTGGTGGCACCGTAGGCCTGTATACGGCTGCTTTGGACGAAAGGGTAAAGGCCTTGGCCTCGGTATCGGGTTTTTCACCCTATCGCACATCCAACAGCCAGTATGAATCCCTCCGTAGTATGTCGCATTTGCATGGCTTCATTCCGCGCTTGGGACTCTTTGCGGATATACCTGAAAAAGCTCCGGTAGATATGGAAGAGATCTTATCCTGTATCGCTCCTCGGCCGGTGATGGTGGTGGCACCTACCTTAGACCGTTATGGAGATACCGGATCTATTATACAATCCGTAGAAAAAGCGAAAAATGTATACGCTTTGTACGGCAAAGATGCGGGCTTACAGTTGTATCGTCCTCGGGACATCAATTGGATTTCACCAGAAACCTTAGAGACAGTCATTAATTTTTTTGACGGATATAAAAAATAATTAGATGAAGAAGCATTCTTTCCATAATCAAGATCAAGAAGGGCTGTTCAGCCGTCGCAAAATGCTGTCCGTACTGGGAGTCGCAGGACTATCAGGCATGTCTACCACGGCTGTTGCCCGTGAGAAGGAAATACAAAAGAAAGCTGACAAGAGCCCTTGTATTTTTTATGACAGTGTCGTGGAAATGAAGCAAGACCGGTCGCTCAAAGAAGGAGACTATATAGAGACCAAGGGTTATTATGAAGCCGGAGATGGAGGACATGCCAAGTACCAGGTGATCAAATCACCGGAAAAGGCCGATGAAGGAGGGATTATTGCGCTGCGCAGTGGCTTGGCGGCAGAACTCATCAATGTGGATAAGGTAAACTACAAGATGTTTGGCGCCAGATCGGATGGGAAGAATGACGATGGTGAGCAGATCAAAGCCGCACACCATTATGCCAATGAGAACGATATTCCTGTTGAGAATACAAGAGGGGATTTCTGGATAGGAAAAACGGATGACATCGTCATACAGACGGATGTACATTGGGGTAAGACCATTTTTCATATTGATGAAAGACAGAATACACGCACAGCTCGGTTCAAGGTCACCGGACGACGGGAAAGTGTAAAGATAACATTATCTGATACGGACAAAAAAGCCGTGCTGGAAGCGCTGAAAAACAAAGATACCAACATCCCGGCATTGACCAGATATGCAGATAGCTTGATCGTCATTGTGGATGCTAATGATAAGGTAGGGGCTCGTCAAGGGGGAAATGCTCATCCCGGTAGAAATAAGCAAGACTTTTTTGTGGTAGAAGAAGATGGACGGATTTTGGGAGAGGTATTTCTGGATTTCAAAGACTATACTTCGCTGACGGCCTACCCTGCTGAAAGATCTTATCTGACCATAGAAGGCGGTACGTTTTTTCTCAGTGGACATAGTTCGGATGTATTGGATAAAGGTTATATGTCCAATGGTATACAGGTACAGCGTAGCAGAACCATTATCAAGAATCAGTGGGTGGGTGTGGAGCCTGGAAACAAAGATATTGCTATGCTCTCCAGGAGCGGTTTTTATTCCTTTTCGAGGGCTTACGATCTACAGCTAAAAAATGTTCGCTTGATTCCTTGGGAAAAGACGAGAGGAACAAAAGAAACGAATGTACCGCAGGGTACGTATGGCATTTCGGGCAATGTCATTATGAATGTGCTCTTTAGCAATATCACAGCAGAGGCGGGAAGGATACACTGGGGAGTATTTGGTACCAATTATACGAAAAATATCCGTTTGGAAAAGTGTACTTTAAATAGATTTGATGTGCATTCTTATGGGTACAATATTCATATTCTAGATTCGCAAATCGGGGCAAAAGGCATTACAGTGACTGGAGGTGGGGAGTTGCGTGTAGAAAATAGTTCTTGTCGTGGATCGGCTATCATCACATTCAGGAGCGATTATGGTTCCAGATGGGACGGTGATATACTGGTCAGAAATTGTACCTATTATCCCGCGGGAGTAAGTGCAGGTGCCTTGTTGAGGTATGCAACTCGAGATGTAGATTATATGTACAATATAGGGTATGGCCGAAGTATCACGATTGAGGATGTGAAGATTGATTACGAGGAAAATGCAGCGTCAGGTACCGTTTTTTGGCTTATCGCTGTGTCCTCGATAAAGTCATACGAAAAGAGTGGGAAGCTGTTCTTTCCTGATCATATTGTACTGAAGAACATTTCTGTGAAGGGGCGTGAAAAAGGAGTACGGATCATGAGAGTACCTTCTCCTGACAGTTTTTTGCTGCCAAAGAAGTTTTCTTATGACGGTTCTTTTTTGTCTTGCAATGCGAAGATTCTTTTGGAGAATATCCAATTGGAGCATACCTCTCTCGGTGGCTCGCATATTTCTTTCGATCCGTTGAATGGAACACCGGATGAAAAAAGCCTGGTGCCTTTTGTCAGGATCAAGGATTGTGACAATGTGATCTGCAATATGGGAAGGAACTTAGGAGAACTGGTGTTGGAAGATAGTGTTATCGACCATGTGAGCTTGGGAGGCGAGGAAAAGTACCAGGGATCAGTGACTTTTGTAAACTGCAAGTTCCGGCCGTATTATGCAAAAGACAAAGTACTGAGACTGGATACAGTTTTAGGTACCAGTTTTGTGAACTGCCAGCTGTTTCTACCCCAATATTCGGATACAGCTCCGGAGGATTTGCTTACTTTATATAGTGATTTTATGAAAATCAATGGAAAAGTCCGATTTAACCATTTGGGGACAAGACTGGGACAGGATGTGTTGAGCTATCTTAAAAACAAAAGCGTGCAGCTTTCACCGGAGTTTATCGTCCGGCTGAAGGCTCATCATGAGCTGGAAGATTAATTGATAATTGAAAATGGAGAGTTGAAAATTGGGTCATTTGAGAATACTGCCAACTGATAACTGACCACTGATAACTAAAATAAAAACTAACTGATATGAAGAAAACCAATTACCCAAGAATTTACCGACCTATTCGTTGGCTGGGTGTACAGCGTTGCAATGCTGTTGTCTCGGTCGTATTGTTGGTGATCATGGTATTGTGCTCTGGCCTGTCTGCAATAGCGCAGAACACATATTATGTAAATGCTTCCAATTCCAGCCCTGGGGACGGTCTATCCTGGGGAGGAGCTTTTGCGGATTTACAACAAGCGTTGGCGGTAGCCTCTAGTGGTGACCAGATTTGGGTCTCCAAAGGTGTGTACAAGCCTACGGCCGATCCGGCAAATCGTGAGGCTACTTTTCTACTCAAAAATGGTGTAGAAGTGTATGGTGGCTTTGTCGGTACGGAGTCTACATTGGACGGACGAAACTGGGAAACCAATGTGACCGTCTTATCGGGAGATATCGATGGCGACGACACGGGCACAGATGGTATCATCACCGATCCGGTAAATCAGATTAAGGGTGGTAATAGTTACACTGTGGTAACAGCTTCCGGTGTCAGTAGCACGGCTGTACTGGATGGTTTCGTAATCACGGGAGGTAGCGCTGATGATGCAGCGGCAGGTAATACTGCCGCAGAAAAAACAGGCGGAGGGATCTACAATAGTACAGGAAGCCCTACATTGAGGAATCTGGACATTCGTGGAAACCAAAGTGACGGGCACGGAGCAGGTATATATATATCGGGAGGAATCACCAAGCTGACCGGTTCTAAGATCAGAAATAACAGAGGTATCAGTGCCACTGCTGCTTATGGAGGAGGTATATATATAACAGGAGGTAAACTTGCTGTTGTCAATACTGAAATAGCAAACAACACGGCGTCTCATGGAGGTGGATTCCAGGATTGGGGTCTCTCAGAAAGCACATTGACCAATGTTTTGGTGTATGGCAATACTGCAGTTGGGAGTGCCGGGTGTGGAGGGGTACGTGGCCGTCAGGACTGTAAGCTTACGTTGACCAATGTGACGATCGTGGGCAATAGAGCCGCTGGTGCCGGGCCGGGGCTGCAAAGCCCTGCTACTCATAATCTTACCGTTCACAACAGTATTGTATGGGGCAATTTAGATCTTGATGGCGTTGTTGTGGCTAATTCAAACAGTGGTACGGTCAATGTCGGCAGTCATAACCTGATCCAGACTACAGCTACCGGTGTTGGTAATATTACCGGTATCCCATCGGGATTGACGGTAGACGATATCTTCGTTGCGTCCTCAGACGGGAATTATGCGTTGCTGGCAGGCAACTTGGCCATCGACGCAGGAAGCAATGAGAGATTGTGGGAAGGCATACAGCTCGCGGAAGGCCATAGCAATCCTATGCCCGGCAACCTGGCGGATGCCGCTTGGGGTACAGATCTGGCCGGTGGAGCCCGGATATTGACCAATACGGTGGATCTGGGTGCTTATGAGCACATACCATCTGCTGTTCCTGCATTGCGGGTATTCTGGAACGGCGACGCTGTGCCGTCTACTGGACTGGAGCTCTCCTATGGTGATCAAGGTACCTTGACGGTAACCACCACCGGCGACGCAGTGCCGACGATGGTTTCCGATCCATTGCTGAGCTTATCATCTGCAACCGGTCCTGCCGAAGCGACTGCTCTTACTATTGGAACAGGGCAGTTGACGGTTACTTCTGCGGAAACAAATGATTTTGAAGAGGCTATATTGGTTTTGGATGTACGGATAGTACCTAAAGAATTGATCGTGACGGCCGATGCCGTTAGCAAAGCACATGGCGAAAATGACCCACCACTTACCTTTACGGTAGAAGGATTGGTCAACAATGATCAGCCAGCAGATATACTGACCGGGACGCTGACCAGACAGGTAGGAGAGGATAAAGGAACCTATCCGATAGAACAAGGTACACTGGCTATAGTAGAGGGCAACGAAAATTACACGCTGCGTTATGTGGAAGAGAATTTTACCATCAATGGATTGTCACAGGAGATCACCTTTGATGCCCCCGAGCTGATAGAGTTGCGTACAGGTGTACTTGCATTGACTGTATCTTCAAGCAGTGGGCTTCCGGTCACGTTGGTAGTAGATGATGCCAGTGTAGCGAGCCTGTCGGGAACCAACTTGAATTTGCATACTATCGGTACAGTCTTTGTAACGGCTACACAGGAAGGCAATGGTATGTATGAACCTGCGGAGCCTGTGCGGGCAACAATCCGGATAATAGATGATCTAGTACGTGTACATCCTGCAGTTTCGCCGGATGGAAACGGTATCAATGACTTCCTAAGGATTGAAGGCATTGAGAAATTCCCGGATAATCAAGTTACAATTTTTGACCGTACGGGCAAGGTGCTGGATCGCATATTTGGATATGACAATCACCAGAATATATTCACAGGAGAAAAACTCCGTCACGGAACGTATTTCTATCGTGTGAGTGTGACAGTCAATGGCGAGCGGAGAAATTATCAGGGATTCTTCGAACTGAAAAGGAAAAATTAGATGTTAGTAGTCAGTGGTCAGTCCTAAGAAACTGATCACTGATAACTTCAAAAAAACAATTTATTCTAATGAAAAAACATATAACCCTTATCATTGTAGGTATATTGCTTTCTCTGCCGTATGTGGGGAAAGGACAACACGGCTTGAGCTACAACCAGTTCGGTCAATTTCGAAATTCATTCAATGGTTCGCTGAGTATGATGGATCCCCAGGGAGGGGCAGCTGTACTGAGTCGTCTGCAATGGATTGGAATGGATGGTGCCCCACGGGCGTATTGGGCGAGTGGCCATGTAGGTGTCAAATCTTTGGGAATCACGATTGGAGTCGATGTAAAACAAGTTAGGCTCGGTGCTACTCGTGACAGTGAGGTAGGGGGCTATATAGCCTCAAAGGTACGATTGTCCAAGGATGAATACCTAGGCTTGTCCGTGGGTGGTGGTCTGCTCTTCCATAAGTCCGATTTTTTCGATTTGGACATGACCGATCCTGCTTTCCGGGATGATGTCCGTAACTTTCAGGGTATGATGAGTCTGGGGACGTCCTATTTTAAGGAAGATAAGTGGTATATAGGTTTTTCTATTCCACGGTTGGTATTGGATAAGCAACGTCAACAAGAGGATTACGATTTTCGCCAGGTATATTATGCTACAGGGGGTATCCTGTTTCAAGTCAATGAAGGATTTCATATCAAACCTTCTCTTATGCTGAGTCACATGGAAGGGATAGAGACCCGCTTTGATGTCAATGCGTTGGCTTTCTTTGCACAAAGATTTGGAGTAGGGATGGGGGTACAGAACCAAGGAGACCTGTCGGGGCTGCTGCAATTCAATATCAAAGATTTCGGTATTGGTTACAGCTACCAGTTCAATGTGAGCAGCAGATCTGCTAATCAGCGTATCACCAACAGTACACACGAGATCGGACTGCGGTACCGGGTCGGAGGCATGAAGATGTTGTAGGGGCATCCGCTACCTGGAGGATTTCCCCCTACAACATGACTTCTCAACCTGTTAAAATAAATTAGATATGGTGAGCGACAAAGGTAGGATAACAGGAGGTTTATCCCTTCGATATAGAATGCTGATTTTTTCTATCGGTTGTTTTTTGATGAATAGTCTGTACGGAGGCTATTTAGGGTCACGGGAAGCAGGCCTATATGCTGAAGCAAAGGTGTATACGACCACTCCGGTGTACAATTATCCTGTTTTTTCTACGGATATCGGGGATTTTTATTCCGGCATGAATCTGCAGTACCTGGATATGCAGGACGTAAAAGATGCCGTAGATATAGGAGATTACCCGAAAGCCGGCGAAGAGTTGCGCGCGTACTTCATCAGAAACAAGGCGCTTCGGGAGAATGTCCTGGGTATACCTGCACAGCAGACCAGCAGTACCAAACCGGCTGCTGCGGAAGCGCTGCTGAACAGAACGTATACCTTTCAGGGAGTCACGCATACGTTTGAAAATGGAATAGACTGGCTGTATAACCCGACCGGTAGGAATGGTATCGCACTAAACCCTGAGTGGGTGGTGAATACTGTGAGGTTTAGGGGGTTACCCGTATTGGCAAATGCTTATCGGACGACCAAGGATGAACGTTATGCCGTGGAACTGGTTTACCTCATGACGGATTTTATCAAGAAATTTCCTGTTCCGTTAAATGAAACACATTCGGGAGGTATTCCCTCAGAATTTGACAATCTAATGTACAGCAAGCTTTCGGTATCTTCCAGATTGAGAAGTACGGTGTATTCGCTGTTTGCCATTATAGAATCCCCAAGCTTGGATGACGACAGCTTTGTCACCATTATGCAGGGTATCTATAACCATCTGCTGAGAATGGAAAAGTTCCCTTATCTCAATTATCACAATATGGGGGTGGCGGATGCTAAGGTAATCCTGGAGATGGCGGTTGTCCTTCCGGAACTGAATAAGTCCCAAGAATGGATGGACTGGGGCTGGGAAAGGGGGCTTGACCAGATGAATGGTGTGGTCTATCCGGATGGAGTCGAGAAAGAACTTTGCCCAAGCTACCACACGGGGGTGATGAATAATTTTGCAAGCTTTATGGAAATCGCTAACGCTGCGGGAAATGAAGTTCCGTCCGTATTTGTACAAAAGCTTCAAAAGATGGCTGGATTTCTGATGAACCTTGCCAGACCGGATGGCTACCTGCCTGCATTTAACGAAGTAAAGCAGAGCGATGGAGCCAGTACAGCCGTGAGGAGCAGGGTGAGGAATATCGCTAATGCAACGAACGAGAATGGTGTGCTCAGGTGGTATGGGAGTAGTGGAAGTGAGGGAACACCACCGGATTATACGTCGATGTCATTTGATTGGGCCGGATATTATGTGATGCGGTCGGGTTGGGACAGAAATGCCAACTATATGGCTATCAAGGCAGGTCCTTATGGCACGGCTCATCAGCAAGAAGATAAGTTGAGCTTCGAGCTATCTGCCAACGGCGAACCTTTTTTGATCGATCCCGGTTTTTATACCTATGACAGCGGTAGTATCTGGAGAAAATATTTTAGATCATCCCTAGCGCACAATACGGTTGTCCCTAATGGATTGAGCCAAATGAGAAACCATCAGCGCAGTCTGTGGGAAAATGACAGGCCGAATGAAGCGATATGGCTCACCAATGAGAAATATGATTTTTTGAGTGCGAAATATGAAAACGGATATGCGGATATCATTCATATAGCAGGGAGTACACCTAGCGTGCTGCATGAGTTTGGGCATCAGAGAGATGTCTTATTTATCAAGCCGGGGCTATGGTTGATGATCGATTGGATGGATCCGGGCAACTCGGACGAGAATCTGTATGAAGCCCTGTTTCAGAGCCAGTATCCTATGACTGTATCGGGCAAAAATCTTTTTATCCGAGGCAATCAATCTGGTCTTTATATCTTGCCGATAGAGCAGGAAGGGCAGGAGCTTCAAGCTAATGTGGTGTCGGAGCAGATAGAGCCGATCAGAAGGGGGTGGATATATAAAGCGGACAGTGATCAGCTGGTTTCGATGTCCGCCGGAGCAGTTGCTCAAAGAGTGATCGGTAAAACCGTACAAGCTTATTTTATTGTTCCAGGGGAAAGAACAGGATCTTCCGCTTATACCGTACAGACATTTGCAGTAGAAGGAGGGGGAATTGGTGGACAGCTGACCGGCCCGGACGGCAAGACATTGACTTTTATTGCACAGCAACAACCGGGCAATGAGATCTCCGGCAATGGCCTGGTCACCAAAGAACGGATCTGTATTGTAGAGGGCGATGAACAATGGGAGGTAGAGCAGGACCAGAAGGTTCATTATGTCAATGCCGAAAATACTGCCCCTGGAGATGGGCTGACTTGGGAGGGAGCTCATACAGGTTTGCAGGCGGCATTGGATAAAGCGAGATACGGCGATCAAATATGGGTGGCCAAAGGTGTGTATACACCAATAGTTCCGGTAGATCCGGTCCATGTGACCGTTGCTGAGCGACAGGCTAGCTTTCGCTTGTCAAACGGGGTGGCCGTTTACGGTGGTTTTACCGGTGTTGAGACCAATTTGGACGAACGCGACTGGAAAAATAATCTTACCATATTGTCCGGGGATATTGACAGAAATGATGAGGCCATCATCATCACCACCCCGACTGCACAGATCAAAGGCAAGAATAGCTATAATGTGGTTAATGTGTCCGGTATGGGCAGTTCCGCAATATTGGATGGCTTTACCATTACAGGAGGCAATGCGGATGATATAACATTCACCGGAGCAACTGACAAAGAACGAACAGGTGGCGGTATTTACAACAGTGGAGGAAGCCCTTTGCTGAGAAATTTAGATGTTTCCGGAAACCAGGCTGATAGTCGGGGTGGAGGTTTGTATGTTGTCAACGGGACGGGACATACTGTATTGACTAATGTAACGATAAGAAATAATAGAGTCACGGCAGCATCCAGTCTCGGAGGCGGAATATTCAATGCAGGTAGGATGACTATCACTAATTCCGAGATAGCTAAGAACGTGGCGGGCTATGGTGGCGGTTTCCACACATGGGGAGCAACATCGACTACAATGGTGAATGTGCTTATTTACGGCAATGAGGCTATCCATACCAGTGGGACCGGTGGGGGCATACGTGCCGATGGAGCTGACCTTTTGAGCTTGACGAATGTGACCATCTCCGGCAATAAAGCAGCTACGGGGGCAGGAATCAGAAACCAAGTACGGGGCAGTACCGGTATTAATGCGCTGCCTATAATAAACAATTCCATTATATGGGGTAATACTAATTTATCGGGGACTGAAAATAGTACCATTAATGTTAGTAATGTAAATGCCAGCAACGGTATCAATGTCGGGGTCAACAGTGGCAAAAGTAACAACAACCTCATTAATGGCAACGACGGAGGCAGTAATATCGCTGATATCCCTTCGGGCTTGACGGTAGGGAATCTCTTTGAAGCCCCTGCGGCCGGAATTTACCTCTTACGAGAAAGTAGTCCGGCTATCGATGCGGGTAGCAACGAAGTACTATGGTCTGCCCTGCAATCCTCAGGAGGCGGAGAAGGGAACCCTATGCCTACGAAAGGCATTGATGCTGCATGGGGTACAGATCTGGACGGCAATCGGCGTGTACAGGGGGCAAAGGTAGATATCGGGGCTTTTGAACGGTCATACGCCCGGGAAATCCCTGTGCTGAACGTGCTGTGGAATGAAAATGAGGTGCCCGAAGTTGGGATAAAGCTCCGTTATGGCGATACCGGGATACTGAAAGTCATCCACAGTAATACTGATCTACCAGCTCCGGTAGTGAGTGTGGTATCGAATCCTGAGCCTGAGCCATTGCTTCATTTTTCAATTCCTTCTCCCGGTACTTTCGATGCCACGGCCATCCGCAGCGGGGAAAGCACATTGATCGTCAGTTTGGAAGAAACGGATTTCTTTGAAGGTGTAGAGCAGGTGCTGAATATACAGGTAGATCCTGTAGAGGTAGTGGTGACTGCAGCCATACAACACAAAGTATATGGTAAAGATGATCCGGAGCTGACTTTTACGGCAGTCGGACTGATAAACGATGATACGGAATCCACAGCATTCAGCGGATCGCTATCCCGGGAAGAGGGGGAGAACGTAGGCGTGTATGCGATTGGACAGGGTACACTGAGTTCGAGCAATTATACCATCCATTTTACCGGAGCAGAATTTTCTATAACCAAAGCCGGACAACAGATCAGTTTGTCGGCACCAGGGGAGGTTTTGCTGAGTGATGGCGTGGTGGAGCTGCCTGTTTCGTCCAATAGCAATCTCCCGGTGACACTGGCGGTAGATGATGTGACGGTGGCTACGGTATCAGCCCATAGCCTTGTTTTGTACCGAGGAGGTTTGATCGTTGTGACGGCTACGCAGGCAGGTGATGATAACCATGAGCCTGCCGATCCTGTCAAAGCAACGATTGAGGTAGTCAATGACAAGGTTGAAGCGGTTCAGGTAAATTCCGCGCTATCTCCGAATGGAGATGGGATCAATGACATACTGGTCATCCAGGGCATCCACCGTTATCCGGACAACAAAATGATCATATTTGATCAGTACGGTAAGGTTCGGGCAGAGATTGTGGGATATGACAACCGAAGGAATGTGTTCTCTGGTGAGGGCACTTTGGATGGCACATATTTCTACAAGTTGGAATACCTGGATAAAGGCCGACGTAAACGAATGCAAGGTTTTTTTACCCTTAAAAGAAATTAGCGCTTACCGTCCTAAGTTTTAAAAGTGTAGTTAGGACAAGATAAATAGGTATGCGCATAAAAAGTTGAATGAAAGCTTGGTGGGGATGGAGAGAAACGTTATATTCAGTAACGTAAACGAGTATATTTTGATTATTTCACCTAAATGAGCCTGCAGAAATAGATTGGCATATATAAAAAATCACTGTACATGAATTTAAGATTTATTACCATCGTTTTGTTTTTTGTATCGTTGGGCCATGTGGCTCAAGGTCGCATTCCTCTTGCGCATAGCAAGACAGATACAGACAGATTAAAACCTTCTCCTGTGTACGATTACCCTGTTTTTTCGTTGGATCCACAAGATTTTTACGATAAGCTGGATGCAGGAAATTCCAAGTTAAATACGGTACGGACAGCCGTGGCAAAACAGGATTATGAGGGGGCAGGAAAAGCTTTGTTTACCTATTTTGTGGCAAACAAAGGATTGGCGCAAAAAATACTTAAAATAGGGGATTTGAAAAAAGATGCCTCCAAAAAACAGTCTGAGGCTGAAAGATTACTCAAAAGAACTTATTCGTATCAAGGGGTGACCTATACTTTTGAGAATGGAATTGACTGGTTGTATAATCCGACCGGCAGGAATGGATTGGAATTAAATCCCGAATGGGTGGTCAATACGGTCAGATTTAGAGGGTTACCTAAGCTGGCACAAGCCTATAGGGCTACCGGAGACGAACGGTTTGCAAAAGAACTGATCTATTTGATGCGTGATTTTATAGAGAAGTATCCCGTACCACTTGAGGAGAGGCCATCACAAAACAATAGCAATATCCCTTCAGAGTTTGATCGGTTGATGTATAGTAAGCTGTCGGTTTCTTCCAGACTAAGCAATACCGTGTATTCCTTGTTCTCTATTATAGAATCCCCCAGCCTGGATCCCGAAAGTTTTACTATTATTATGCAAGGGATATATAACCACATGTTACGGATGGAAAAATACCCGTATCTCAATTACCACAATATGGGGGTGGCAGACGCAGGTGTACTCTTGAGGATATCGCTATGTCTTCCCGAATTTACCAAGTCAAAAACCTGGACGGACTGGGCACTGGAAAGAGGGCTGGACCAGATGAAGGGTGTGGTCTATCCGGACGGGGTGGAAACAGAGCTTTGCCCAAGCTATCATCAAGGCGTAATGAGCTCGTTTGCTTCTTTCATGGTCACTGCAAATGATGCGGGAAAGGAAGTTCCGGCGGAGTTCAGGGAAAGGTTGAAAAAGATGGCAGAGTTCGTAGTGAATATTTCAAGGCCGGACGGTACGATTCCTGCATTTAACGAGATGAGGCAGCGAAGTGACAATGGTGGAGACATCCGTAAAAGGATAAGGGGTATTACCAGAACGATCGGAGATACCGGTGTACTGCAATGGTATGGAAGTGATGGACGGCAAGGGACCAAACCGGATTATACTTCCGTCTCCTTTGATTGGGCAGGATATTATGTCATGCGGTCGGGCTGGGCCAAAGCGGACAACTATATGGTGGTCAAGGCTGGACCTTATGGCACGGCTCATCAGCAGGAAGATAAGCTCAGCTTTGAATTGGCGGCGGATGGAGAGCTCTTTTTGATAGATCCCGGTTTTTACATATACAACAGAGCGAGTGTATGGAGAAAATATTATCGGTCATCCCTAGCCCACAATACAGTGATCCCCAACGGACTGAGCCAGATGAGGCATGGGCGGAAGGAACTGTACGAAAACAAGAAGTCTAAGGAGACGGAGTGGGTAAAGAATAAGGCAGCCTGGACGAGTAATGATAAATTTGATTTTTTGAGCGCTGTATATAATAATGGCTATGCGGATTTTGAGTATATTGGCGAAAAAAGGCCAGACACGTTAGTAGCATTCACCCATCAACGGGATATTCTGTTTGTCAAGCCCGGACTGTGGTTGATGATCGATTGGTTGGGAACTGCGAATGCCAACGAGAATTTGTACGAAGCACTGTTTCAAAGTGAGCACCCTATTGCTGTTTCGGACAACAAGCTGACCGTGCAGGGTAAAAAATCGAATCTCCATATTTTGCCGATACGTCAGGATAATAAAAGTATGCAGACTGGTGTCATTAAAGGTCAGACCGAACCGATCAGAAGGGGTTGGATTTATAAAGTCGATCAAAAAGAGAATGTCCCTATTTCCACAGGTACGGTCAGTCATAAAGCTACCGGAAATACGGTGCAAGCCTACTTTATTGTCCCCGGCAAAGGTACCAAGGCTTCTGCTTATGAAGTAAAGACATTTAATGTTGAAGGTGGTATAGGAGGACAGCTTATTGGACCTAATGGTTTTTCTATGACTTTTGTGGCACAGCAACGTCCAGGCAAGGAGATAGCAGCAAATGGATTGAAAACGACAGCTAGACTCTGCTTTTCTGATGGAAAAGAAAAGTTTGAGGTTAAATAAACAGTATGTATAGAAAATAAAATCAATATGAAAGCATTGAAATATTTTACGTTAGCAATTGTTCTTTTCTTGCAATACCACAATGGTTTTGCGCAGGAGAAGCCACGCTATTATGATAATATTCAAAAGTTTAAAAAACAAGATAGCATTACCCCACCACCAAAGGATCCTATTTTGCTGGTTGGTAGTTCGTCTTTCACCAGATGGAAAGATGTGCAGGCATATTTTCCGAACCACACCATGCTGAACCGAGGATTTGGAGGGGCTCACCTCACGGATCTGATTCGGTATGCGGAGGATGTGATCTATCCCTATAACCCGAAGCAAGTTGTTATTTATTGTGGAGAAAACGATTTTTTGTCTAAAGGTGCTACGCCTGATACCATATTCAACAGGTTTAAGACGGTGTATGATGGCATTCGTCAGCATTTGGGAAAAAAGGTCAACGTGACCTATATCTCCATCAAGCCAAGTCCGAGAAGAAGGCGGTTTTTGGAGGGTACAGCAGAGGTAAATGCCATGATTGAAAACTTTCTGAAAAAGGAAAAAAATGCTCAATTTATTGATGTTTACAGTAAAATGCTGAGGTCGGATGGTCAACCGATAGGAGCTATATTCACAAAGGACAGCCTGCACATGAATGCCGATGGCTATGCTATCTGGCAAAAGGAAATGGCTCCTGTCTTACTGAAATAAAATAAAGTGACAGAGGTGATGGTGGTTACAATGGTTAAGTAGGTTTGAAGCCTCCATAACCTCCTAACTCACATAGCTTTAAAATATATTCATCCATTGATTTATCTGTAAAAATGCAAGAGAAGCCACATAAGCAGACCGAGGTCCAAGCTGGTGAGACCAATGATGGACGGGGATCTTTTAAAAAAAAGCGATTGGAATCACTCGATGCCTTGAGGGGTTTTGATATGTTTATGATTACCGGGGGGGCAGCACCTTTGCTCTTGCTGGAGGGCAAAACAGGTTGGGGATGGATAGACATGGTTGCCGATCAGTTGAAACACCCAAAGTGGGATGGTTTTACTTTCTATGACTTTATTTTCCCCCTTTTTCTTTTTATGTCGGGGGTATCTATGGTGTATAGCATCAACAATAGCTTGAAGGGTAGGGCTACCCATTCGCAGATATACAAAAGTATGTTTAAACGCATGCTGATTTTAGTATTTCTGGGTATATTGGACAAAAATAATCCCCTTACCATCTTAGAACCCGGAAATATACGGTTTGGGAGTGTATTGGGACGCATAGGTGTAGCCTGTTTTTTTGCTACGGTATTGTATCTGAACTTTCCTAGTCCCAAAAAATTGCTCTATATTTCCGCTGGTATCTTGGTGGTGTACTGTGCTGCCGTATTTTTGATTCCGGTGCCGGGATATGGTGCCGGTAACCTTTCTTTTGAAGGCAACCTGCCCGGATGGATCGATCGTACGATAATGCCGGGAAGACTTTTACAGGGTACTTATGACGAACTGGCGTTGGGAACATTTTTCTCCGCGTCCTGCCTTACTATATTTGGACTCATAGCAGGGGATACATTAAGATCGTCTGTCACGGGAGAATATAGCAAAGTGTTAAAATTGGCTGTTATGGGTGTTTTGGGAGTGCTCTTGGGATTGATATGGGGTACATTTTTTCCGATCAATAAACATATGTGGTCAAGTTCGTTTATATTGCTGACAGGGGGTATGGCATTTCTGTTTATGGCATTTTTCTACTGGGTTATTGATGTGCTGGGCTATAAAAAATGGGCATTTTTCTTTAAGGTGATCGGTGTCAACTCATTGGTTATCTATTTGGGTACTTCATTGATAAGTTTTAAATATTCATCTGAAAGGCTTTTTAAAGGTTTTTATATGTATGCTCCTGAAGAGTGGCACGCATTCTACCAGTCATTGGGAACGGTAGCACTGGTATGGTTGTTTTTGTATTTCCTATACCGCAACAAAATATTTGTGAAAATTTAAAATCTCATGTACTGGAAGTAAGTATACTGAACAGTTTTGTGTGGTTGTGTAGGTTTTTAAACCCTGTTTCTTGTTCTGTAGTCCTAGTATCCAGTAGAGAGAAAAAAGAGTAATGTTAAAATCAAAAGTGAAGATTGGATATATTTTAATAGGGGTACTGCTTCCTCTATGGGTATGGAGCAATGAGCCACGTAAGTTCACCATTCGAGGGTATGCGCAGGGAACGGATTATACGGTGATATATTATGCACAGGATAGTGTCGTTTCGGTCCATGAGATCAAAGATATGTTGGCTAGTTTGGACAGTTCGCTATCTATATATAAACCTTATTCGACAATCAGTCAATTTAACGATTCCGATAAGGGAACCAAGGTAGATGGGCATTTGAAAAAAGTGGTGGAAAAGTCCCTGGAAGCTTATGTCCGCTCGCAAGGTACGTTTGATATCACGATATATCCGATTGTACGTGCCTGGGGATTTGCAGAGAAGACCATTGAATCTCTTCCGGACACGGCAAGGATACAGGAATTGCTCACTTGTGTAGGTTCGGACAAGATCATGTTGAGAAACGACAGCTTGATCAAAAGTATGCCTTGTGTGAAGATCGATGTCAATGGTATAGCACAGGGATATAGTGTGGATTGTGTAGCAGATTTTTTGGAGAGCCGTGAGATATCCTGCTATTTGGTCGAGATCGGAGGGGAACTTCGGGTGAAAGGAAAAAAACCGGATGGCGAATATATGAAAGTAGGTATAGAAATGCCCGCAGATTTTGCCTATCAGCAGCCGATCATAGGTAAGGTGCTGACTTTGGAGAGAGGTGCTGTCACGACTTCGGGCGATTATCGAAAGTATGTAGAAAGCAATGGATCAAAGATCATTCACCTGATGGATCCAAGGACAGGATTTTCGATCAAGACCAATATGATCAGTGTGACAGTCGTTGCAGAAGATGCCATCACGGCCGATGCCTACGACAATGTATTGATGGGGATGGGGGTGGAGGAAGCTTTGCGGTTTTTGGAAGGTAAAAAGATGGAAGCTTATTTTATTTATAGGGATGATGATGGAAGGGTAAAGGATGCTTATTCCAGAGGCTTTAAAAAATTTATAAATGAAACCGAGATGTAAATAATTATTGGCACACAGGGCAATGATTATCTGCGATGAGCTCTCCGCGGTGGCGGATCGGTTATTTACGTCGAGGTCTCATCAGCCATTGAAGAAAAAATTAGACAGATGAAAATTAAGCTTTGTATTCTGAAGTGTTTTCTTTATTTTCGTTAACGTAAACGCATAATGTGTTAAATAATCAAATTATATAAACTTTTAAATTTAAAAATCATGAAAAAAGTAATGTTGATGGTGGCACTTGTCTTTGGGTTGGTCGTGCTTTCCGCTGAAAGTTATGGGCAGGCGATTAAATACTATTCTACCGAGGTAATGGATGAGATCAACGCGACTGATGAGCAACGTGCGGCGGTGAAGGAATTGGTAGCTCGGTACAAGGTTCAGTTTGATGCAGTAAAAGCAGATAAATCCTTGTCGAAAGAAGAAGCCCAGGCTGAAAGGAAAAAGCTGACCAGTGCAAGAGCCAAGGAATACTGGAAAATCTTGAATCCTGAGCAGACAAAATATCTAAAGGATAAAGCCAAAGCAATAAAAGAAGCCAATAAAAAATAGTAGGTATAGGCATAATACTGGTTTCGTTACGATAACCGGAGAATACCGAGGGTGCTAATATTGCATGTATCATTGGATAGTGTATATTTGCACCTTTTTTTGTTGGACCAAAGAATATAAAATATGAATTATAGTAAACTGTTACTTTTAATGCTGTTGCTCTTTCCCGGAGCTATGGCCTCTGCCCAAGCGAAAAAGGGAGTAGATTTTGTCTGGTACAATCCTGCTTCCGAAAAATTTCTGACTGTGCACAACCAACTGTGGACAGGGAGTGCTGTCCGTTCTTTTTATGACAGGCTGCCTGCTAAAGCGGAAAGTGTGGTCAGAAGCCCGGTATGGAAACTATCGAGAAATGCTGCCGGGCTTAAGTTGGTTTTTAAGACAGACGCCCAGGAGATTACTATACGGTATGTGCTGAGCAATAAGAATTATGCGATGAACCATTTTCCTGCGACGGGCGTTTCAGGTGTAGATTTGTTTGCGGAGAATAGCGATGGGTCTTGGGCATGGACATATGGTAAGTATCAATTTAAGGATACCGTCACCTATACCTATACCGGCCTAAATCTGGATAAGGAAAAGTATAAAGACGGCAGGACATTTCATCTGTATCTACCCCTGTACAATAGCGTGCAATGGATGGAAATAGGTATTCCCTCTGATAAGGCTTTTAAATTTACTCCGGCTTCTGCCGAAAAACCCATTGTGGTATACGGAACTTCCATTGCGCAGGGCGGCTGTGCCTCCCGAGCGGGTATGGGCTGGACCAATATCCTGGACAGAAATCTACACATGCCCGTAGCCAATCTTGGTTTTTCGGGCAATGGCCGTCTGGAAAAAGAAGTGGTAGATATGATCGTTGAAAAGGAAGCCAAGGTGTTCGTCTTAGATTGTTTGCCCAATCTGGGAAGTGAGACAGCCAATATAAAATCCAAAATCGCCTATGCGGTCAATACGATCCGGGAAAAGCATCCACATACGCCGATCATCCTCGTTGATGGGTCACATTTTACAGAAGGGAGGCTTAATGCTACCCGAACCAAAGGTATTCTGCGGACAAACAGTCTGTCCCGCGAAGCCTATCAAGAGTTGAAATCCAAAGGAGTGCAGGGACTGTACTATCTGGCAAAGGAGGATATCGGACTGGATATGAACGATTCGGTAGATGGTACACACCCTACAGACATCGGGATGCTAAAATATGCCGCAGCGTGCGAAAAACTGATAAGAAATATTCTGAAGCTATAAAAGAGAATGGATTTTAGTGGTTCCGAATAGTATTATGCCGCTTATGAATGTATCTTCTATACAGGCCTTATGAAAAAAAATAGATTGCTTTCAAGGATTGTTGTATGTGTGGCAATTTGTCTCGGCAGCTGCGGAAAAAGCGGTTCAGAATTGCGAGCGGAGGATAAACAGGGCGAAGAGGAACATACAGAGGAAACTTCGTCTGTTGTCGTTCCACAAGAGGGATTGATAGCTTGGTATCCACTCGATGGAGGTGACAGCAAAGATCATACAACCAATGGCAATCATGGCGTGAGTCATCATGTGACAGCCGCTTCGAATAGACACGGGGTATATGGTCTTGCTACCCGTTTCAACGGGGAGAACAGCTATATAGATATACAGCACAAAGATTATCTGAGCATTGCTACTACGGGAGAATTTACGGTTTCGGTGTGGATGCGGATAGAGACGCTGAATTTCTCACGTACGCAAACTTCTGAACCTTACGTGCACTGGATGGGAAAAGGTAGGAGCGGAAAGCATGAATATGTGTTCAGGATCTATAACAAGGATAGCTACAGACCCAATAGGATATCCGGCTATGCGTTTAACCTTTCGGGCGGTCTAGGATCTGGAGCCTCTTTTCAACACGCGCTCTCAATAGGGGAATGGATACACATTTGTATCGTGTATGATTTTGCTAACAATACCATCAAGATTTATAGAGACGGGACGCATAGGAATACGGGACATTTTACAGATTATGAGGTGATTCCGCAGATGGGAGATGCACCTTTGTGTATTGGGACGAGGGATTTTGCCTCTTTTTTCAAAGGTGTACTGGATGACTTGAGAATATATAATCGGGCATTGACCGATGAGGAAGTACAGCAACTATCACAGGAATAAGGTCGTGTACATCCTATTCGGGATAAAATGAGTTTGAGCAATATGAATAACTAATCAAATATAAAATTTATGGTACGTCATTTTTTCTCCTTTATGTTCATCATCGTGATTATAGGCGTTGGTGGTGTGTACGCGCAACATGCACAGGTCAAGACTTTTCAGGGAGGCAAAGCGCTGCGTCTGGATTTCGAGAGTGCGCGATTAAATCCAAAGACCACTCACATCGTAACCGACGAACGGCTGGCGAATAAAAACGGTCTTACATTGAAACCGGATATTCGCGAAGCAATTAATGGTGAACGGGAAGAAGAAGACATGAGCTTCGTACTAAAAGCTCCGCAAGCCGGACATTACCTTATGCAGACTTACGCTGTCACGGATGAAGAAGGTGCAGCACTGATGAAGAAGGCGAAGACAAAATTTGAGTCCTTGTTTATGCGTATGCAGATCGGGAATAATAGAGCTACGAAGCGGGTTGTGTATGTGCCGTGGGACAGACCATTGCAGCGTACCGGTATTTTTCAGTTGAATGGTGAAGAGGAGGAAATAAAAATTTGGCTCCCCCGAGGTGTTCGTTTGGAATATATGGAGGTACGGCAATATACCCCACCGAAAGTACCTGCAGGTGCCGTAAACTACAAACCAACCGTACAGCCCCCTTCGGGTCATCCACGCCTGTGGGTGAACCGGGAATCGTTGCCTTTGGTGAAGGAAAATCTGACAAAAGAAGAAAATCGTGCCGTTTGGGAAAAACTAAAGAAAGAAGCTGTCGTCCCTTTTGTTTTTACATTTAACCCAGAAGAGGAAATGCCCCATAATGTGGCTTTGGAAAAGGCTACAGAGACAAAGGCTTTCTACTATCTGATGACGGGTGACCGGAAAATCGGTCGGGAGGCTATTGATCTTACGGTTAATTATCTGGCAAATGTAGAGTTTGGAAATATCTTGGATATCACGAGAGAACTTGGACGTGCAATTTATACCGCTTCTTTGGTATATGACTGGACGTACGACTTGCTATCAGAGGAAGAGAAAGCAACACTTATCAAGCATTTGATGAGGCTGTCTATGGATATGGAAATAGGTTGGCCGCCTTTTAGAACAAAAATATTGAATGGCCACGGCAATGAAGCGATGGTCAACCGAGATTTTTTGGCCATGAGTATAGCTATCCATGACGAAGATCCACTTCCTTATCAATATGTGTCTTATGCGATTTTAGAAGAATTGGTTCCCATGCGGCGGTTCGAATATCAATCGCCTCGGCACAATCAGGGAGTTGGATACGGTTCCTATCGATTTGCTTGGGAGATGCACGCGGCGTGGCTTTACTATCGGATGACTGGCAAACGCGTGTTTGATGATAACCTTAAGAATCTACCGTACTTTTGGCTGTACATGCGTACAGCAGGCGGCGAAATGCTGCGCGATGGTGATGGCTTTGGTTCTGGAAAACCCGGGCAGCCCTATTATTGGAAGTCTCCAATGGTGATGTTCTTGATGTACACCTACAGCAAAGACCCTATAGTGAAAGGAGAATTCCTGAGACATGGCAATTTAAATAATCCGGTTTTATTTTTATTGTTAAATGATCCGGATCTGCAAGCAGAACCAAGTTTGGCATCGTTGCCGCTTACAAAAGATTTCGGACCAGTGCTAGGTTCCATGGTAGCCCGTACAGGATGGAATATAGGACAGGATAGTGATGATGTCGTGGCCGAAATAAAAGGTGGAGGCTATCATTTCGGGAATCATCAACATGCTGATGCAGGATCCTTGCAGATTTACTATCGAGGGTTCCAGGTTGGAGACATCGGGCTGTACAGGTTCTACGGCACACCTTATGATATGGGATTCAACAAACGTTCGGTAGCCCATAGCATGATGCTGGCCGTGGATCCGAAAGAAGAATTTACCCGAAGTAAAGTCAACGATGGGGGAACACGTCTTAACCAACGTGCTCCTGTATCACCCCAACAGGTTCAATCCGATCCTTGGTTCCATAACGGAGAAGTGCTATCTACAGGTATGGGGACTAACGATAAGAAACCTTTTTATAGCTACTTTGCAGTGGATTTGAAAAGTGCTTATACGGATAAAGTGAAACATTATACACGAAGCTTTTGCTTTCTGAACCTAGAGAGACAGGATGTTCCGGCAGTTATTGTCCTGGCAGACGATATGGAAACAAAAGATGAAGAGATAGCCAAATATTGGCAGATCAATACCCATCATCTTCCGGAAGTAAAAAAAGATGGATTTGTACTACAGAATACGTTAGGCGGAAGGGTAGGGAAGACACACGTGTCCATATTGACACCGGATTCTTTAAGCTACACAAAAGAAGTATTGTCTGATTTGTCCGCAACAAATGTATTTGGTGTACAATTGGAAACTCCGGCAACCAATCATGCTGAGGGAAAAGGACATCGGGTGGTTGTATCTTATAAGGACAAAAAACAAACGAATCGTTTTCTTACCGTTTTCCAGATGGTCGATGGGGATCATGCACCATTAGCGCTGGTACATATCCAAAATGAAGTAGGGGATGTGATTTATATCGGTGACAACAACATTGTAACCCAAGGTAGGAATAGTCGTGTCGATCAGTCATTTTCTATTAAGGTACAAAATAAAGGGGCAACAAGAGTTGTCATGCCGGGACTGAAAGAAGGAAAATGGAAAGTGGTGAAAAATAATAAGATTGTTCAAAGATTAGATATCCAGGCAAAAGAGAATGTTGGTTATTTTGAAACGACAGGCGTAGGGACTTATGCAGTGACCCCTGATTTTGCACACTGATTTTTTCCACAGACTTAGGCACACGCGGTACGTGTGCGCTTGGTGTTACGTTAAGCGTTTTTTTGTCATCCCGACGATAGGAGGGATCTAAGAACTATATAGTTGAAAGATCCAATGTTGCATCAGCCCCACAGCCACCAACACGTCCCTGATGCCTGCTACGCAGTCGGCAGGCATCAGAGCCTGTACCGAGGAAACTCGGTGATGACATAAAAGAACGGTTATACCCTTTGTCTTGACGCTAATGCGAATGCTTTCGGGACAGGCTGTCGGAATGACTTTGAGGGTTTGCTTGATCAAAATCTTAATAAAGAGCCGACTAAATACCAAAAAATATTTGTGTTTATAATGTTAAAATTTTACCTTAGTCTAATATTGATAAAGAGATAAGAGTTATTTAGTCTTTTTAGTACACCAAAATTATGAACAATCCTTTTTAATAGGATTTTAATGTTGGAATAATTCAATATATTTTTTTTAATATTTCGGTAACGTAAACGGTTAAGATGAAAATTGCTATTGTAGCTTTTATGATCACTTTTTTATCCTTTGGGTATGGACAGACACAGCATGCGACAGTGTTGAAAGGGAGCGTGATGGGCGAAGGCTCTGGATTGAAAGGTGCAGTTGTTTCTTTGATCGGGACACCTTATAGAATATCTTCCGATGCACAGGGCAATTTTAGTATAGTAGATATTCTTCCGGCGAAATACATCTTACAGGTTCAAGCAGGAGGATTTACGGATTTTGTAGAAGAGTTTGTCGTCAATCCTGGCTCCAATTACAAAGAAATCCATTTGCAAAAGACAGCTCAATACATCCCTGAAGTTGTCGTCACGGCCGATAAAAAAGAGACAATCCTTCAAAAAACTAGGGCTAGCCTCAATGTACTGGACTCCCGGCAGATAGATGCGCTTAAGCTATGGGATATAGCTGAGCTAAGTGCTTTAGTTCCGAATTTGTATGCGGCTCATCCGGGAGATCTGCGAAGTGTGGTGAGCATAAGGGGGATTGCTTCTACCTCCTATGAACCTACGGTAGCGACTTATATCGATGGTGTCAACCAGTTTAGTCTGGATTCGTATATTTCACAACTTAATGATGTAGAAAGGATAGAGGTATTGAGGGGGCCGCAGGGTACACTATACGGCCGAAATGCCAGTGGAGGAGTCATAAATATTATCACAAAGCAACCGGACAACCAAATGAAAGGATACGTACAGCTGGATTATGGCAATTATAATTTGCAACGCTATAGTGCAGGTATAAAAGCCCCATTGGTAGCAGACAAACTCTATTTTGGTGCGGCAGGTTTATTTTCGGTTCGGCAAGGCTTTTTTTTCAACAAATTTACCGATTCTTCTTATGATGGCTTGAAATTGGGGCAAGGGAACTATTTTCTGAAATATGAGGCTAATAAGCGATTGTCTTTTCTTTTGAACGTGAAACATCAGCAACAGTTGAACAGAGGTGCATTTCCTCTTGTTTCGAGTGTAGAGCAGGCCTTTGGTGAACCGTTTCAAATCACGCAGAACCGTAATACTACGATGCAGGATCGGAGCCTTAACCTATCTTTATCTGCGAGGTATCTACATGATGGTTTTTTGTTGAATACACAGACCTCATATCAGGAAAATTATCGTTTTTATGAAGACCCTATAGATGGCGATTTTTCAGCGTATGACATGATCGCTATCGTCAATAATTATGGCAAGGATTGGAATCGTAATAAAGTTTTGATGCACGAAACACGTTTTTCGTCTCCTCTGCATACGTTTTCAAAATTTAAATGGAATACGGGCATCTATGGTTTTGTACAAGATAATCCGGTCAAACAGGGTACATATTATGGAAAAGATGCGGATATGCTTGGTGCGCCGATGACCAATTTCACGGATATAAGTATCAACAAGCTGAATAGTGCCGGTCTGGCTGTTTTTGCAGGGATAGATTATCAACCCATTTCATCATTGACATTGACAGCTGGCCTTCGATATGATTATGAACACAAAAGACAACAGATAGAGGGGCGTTTTGTACCGGATGGAGGAGAAGCGGTCGTCACCCGGTCCGATACCTCAACCTCTATAGGGTATAGCAATGTAAGCCCAAAGATTGCATTAGGATATAGTTTCTCGACGTTCCATCATGTATATACGTCCTATAGCAGAGGGTTCAGAGCTGGAGGTATCAGTCCGCTATCATCGGATCCTTCGCAGAAGCCATTGTCTACCTACGCATCGGAGTATAGCGACAATGTCGAAATAGGCAGTAAAAACATGTTTGCGGATAGAAAGCTAAAATTGAATGTTACGCTGTTTTATACGCGTATGAGGAATGGGCAGGTTCCGGTTTTGGTCATGCCTGAAGCCTTGACGCTGATCCATAACAGTGCGAAATTGACTAGTAAAGGTGCCGAACTCGAACTTTCGGCGATCCCGGTCAAGGGACTTGAAGTGAATGGTCACATGGGGTATACCGATGCAGAGTATACAGGATTGACAATAGTAGATGAGGAAGAAAATAAAGATTATAGTGGAAATAAACCGGTCTTTACACCTCGTACTACAACCGCCTTATCTTTATGGTACACACAAAATCTTTCTTCCGGATCGGATTCGCGATTGATAGGAGGGGTCACTTATAGAAATATCGGTAAACAATATTTTAATTTATCCAATACGATCGATCAAGACGCCTACAGCCTGTTCAATGCACGGATAGCTTATCGATACAAGCGTCTGGAGATAGCATGTTGGGCAGAAAACATAGGTAATGAAAAATATATTGGTTATGCCTATGATTTTGGAGCGGTTCATCTGGGCGAACCACGCCGATATGGCCTCACGACAAAAGTCTCGTTTTAATGGTAAAATTATAATAGTTATAAAGTTATGATAGTTATGGCGGTGATGAAGTTATAATGTGTATGTACAAGCATCACTTTTTTAACCTACGTCACTTTCGTAACCTTAAAAAAACATATGATGAAAGACATAGAAATAATTTCCGTAGACTCTGATTTTCAGCGAGAAGAGCTAAGATATCATTTTGGATTTAAAGGTGGTTATCTGACCGAACTGTGGCAAAATATCGTTCATATAAAAAGTAAAGGCGGATTTGAAGCTCTTGGTATGGCTACGCAAAGCGTTTTATATGGTGATGCGAATGTATTTTCTTCCACATCCGAGGCAGGGGGCAATGCATTGATGTATACGCTGACAAACAAGGCGTTGCAAAAAATTATAAACCATGAATTCAATGACCCTATACAACTGATGGATCAGCTCATTCCCGAATTATATGACGAGGGTAAGCAACTGACAGGTATCGATCAGTTGAATATAAACTTTGTCTACAATGCACTACTCAGTGTGGATAATGCATTATGGATGCTCTATGCACAGGAGAATGGGTTATCTACTTTTTCCGAAACCATTCCTCAAGCTTACCGGGAATCCTTGTCCTCCAAAAATGATAAAATAGCGGTAATGTACCAGATATCCTATGATATGCCCATAGCATATGTAAAACAGGCTGCTGAAAACGGATACTTTGTCTTTAAGATAAAAACAGGATTTCCGGGCGATGATCAAGAGATGTTGCAAAAGGATATAGATCGATTGACCGAGATTCATGAGGTTTTGAAGGATGTGAAAACAACCCAAACAAGCAGTGGAAAAGTGTACTACACCATGGATGCTAATGGACGGTATCCCGACAAGGCGCTGCTTAAACAATACCTGGACCACGCCAGAAAAATAGGTGCCTTCTCTCAGATATTGCTGTATGAAGAGCCTTTTGTGGAAGAAAATGAGGAGAATGTGTCTGATCTGGGGGTATTGGTCGGTGCGGACGAAAGCATACATACAGAAGGAGACGCCTACAAAAAAATCAAACAGGGATACAAGGCTTTCGTCCTTAAAGGTATCGCGAAGACATTAAGTGCAACATTAAAGATTGCAAAAATAGCCTATGAACATTCAATCCCTTGTTTATGTGCAGATCTCACCGTCAATCCTATCTTGATAGACTGGAATAAAAACATTGCGGCAGCACTTCCCCCTTTTCCGGGCATAGGCATGGGGCTCATGGAGACAAATGGAGATATGAATTATAAAAATTGGGAAACCATGAAAAACAGGCATCCATATGTGGGCCAAAAGTGGGCAGAGATTTCAAATGGCGTATTTGAATTGGACTCCCATTTTTATGAATGTGCAGGAGGAATATTTACGATGTCTGAATATTATAAAAACCTTTTTAAAAAGAAATGAAAAAAAACAAAACATATATGGCCGTATCTATTTTCGGAATTAACTCCGTTGCTGCCTTCGGGAGGGTGAGATGGGCTGCCATCCTGGTACTTTTTGTAAGTGTATTATTGCCGAAGATGTCGCAAGGGCAACAAAAGGAGAAGATGATAGAGATGACGGTATTGCCTGGTCTACAGTTTAGCCTGCCGAGATTTCACGTATATCCCGGCCAGCAGGTCAAGATCAAGTTTACGAATACGGATGATATGGATCACAATCTTCTCATTCTTAAACCCGGAAAAAGAGAAGATGTCGTGCGTAAGGCTACGGAGATGACGGCAAAAGGTCTAAAAAATCAGTATGTGCCACCTGGTGGTGATGTATTATGGCATACTGCTGTTCTTCATCATGCCGATTCTGAGTTACTGACTTTTCGTGCCCCTAAAGAAGAGGGTATCTATCCGTATGTATGTACACTGCCCGGACATGGGTTTGTGATGTATGGTGCGATGTACGTCAATGCCTCCGGTGAAATGCCCCCTATAGAGAAAGATAATCATATCTCTCCGACCCGAAAGAAACCAGAAGAGGGACATGTGCATCATCAATCCCATCCTTATCCGTTAAAACCTCCTTATCTGTATCGATTGTACATAGAAGGGGCCGGTCCGGCAGCTATTGCAGTACACTTGCCGCACAAACTTTCGTATTGTTGGGATGCCGGAGCATGTAGATTCAGATTTGCATGGAAAGGAGATTTTGTGGACAATACGGATCTGTGGAAAGGGCATAAAGATGCGCGTGCTGTGATCTTAGGGGATATTTTCTATCGTGAAACAAAAGAGGCTGTCATTAGCATAGGAAATGCCGGGTCGGAAAGCAAGCCTCATTTCAAAGGTTATAAAATAGTAGACGGTGGATATCCCGAATTTCACTATACCATCAATGGGATATCGGTATTCGAACTGATCAAGGAGAGCAAAGATGGCAAAGGCCTCGTCCGTTCTTTCAGGATTCCTCAGCTAAAAGATAAGGTCCGTTTTGATTTTACACATACAGATGCTGTCCATTATTATTTTAATGGACAAGAACTATCGGCAGACCATTTGGAACTGGGTGTAAACGAAGGAAAACAATTTACAGTAGAAGCCCGGATAATCAAATAAGGTCTATATAGATTGTTAAAAAGCCTTATTATAATCAATATCCCTCACGTTAAAAAAACTGATTTGATGAAAAAGATTATTTTGTTACTAATTCCCGTATTCTTATTGGCTTCATGTCAATCCGACAGTAAAGAAGCTAAGCAATCCTATACTGTCGAGACCATATCCATGCCCGAAGGTTTGACGGCCGAAGTGGCAGCTTTGGATTTTTTGCCGGATGGAAGATTGGTCGCTGCTTTTATGCGTGGTGAAATCATGATCTATGATCCGAAAAAAAGTGAATGGAAGCTGTTTGCCAATGGTTTGCATGAGCCGTTGGGCCTGTTGGTTGTTAATGAAAAAGAACTGTTGGTGATGCAGCTCCCCGAACTGACCCGCATAAAGGATACCGATGGTGATGGTGTGGCTGATTCTTATGAAACGGTGTATGATGGTTTTGGTATGACTGGAAATTATCATGAGTTTGCGTATGGTCCTGTAAAAGATAAAGAAGGGAATCTGTATATCGCGCTCAATTCGTCTTCTTCCGGTGGAGGTATGGGAGAGGAATTGCGTGGAGAGTTGAACATGGACGGTAAGGGTGAGGGAAGAGCGATGTTCTCTACGGTACCGTATAGAGGTTGGGTCATCAAACTGACACCGGATGGAACGGTTATTCCTTTTGCTTCGGGCTTTCGTTCGCCCAATGGACTGTTCATAGACGACAAAGACCGATTGTTTGTGACGGACAATCAAGGAGATTGGGTGGGCTCTAGTCCTTTATTCTATGTAAGAGAAGGGAATTTTTATGGGCATCCCGCAAGTTTGGTATGGGACAAAAATTGGCATAGAGGCAATCCTTTTGAATGGGGGGTGGACTCATTGGACGCGCAGAGGGAGAAGCCTACCGTAATTTTCCCCCATGATATTATTGCCAATTCACCAACTCAACCGATTGCCGTTCGCAAAGGGATGAATATGGATCATTTTAAAGGGCAATTGATCATAGGAGAGATGAACACGGAGCGGCTGGTACGGGTCATGCTCGAAGAAGTAAATGGTGTGTTGCAAGGCGCAGTGACACCTTTTATTGATGGACAGGGTTTACGAAAAGGAAATAATAGGCTGGCTATTGCTCCGGACGGAAGTTTGTGGATAGGTCAGTCTGATCATGGGTGGCTGGGAGATCGGGGGATACAAAAAATCACCGCTACCAATAAAGTTCCTTTCGATGTAAAAGATATCAAATTGGCAAATGATGGTTTTGAACTGACCTTTACGAAAGCACTCTCCATTCCGACAGGAACGGATTTGGCCTCCTTGCTAAAAGTCAAAAGGTATTATTATCATTATCATGCCAAATACGGTTCCGAAAGAGTCGATGAACAAGAGATCAGCATAAAAGATCTTACCGCCGGGACCGGAAATACCAGATTGTCCTTACACCTGGATGAAATCAGGAAAGGATTTGTCTATGAAATCAAAATCGATTCGATATTTACAAAGAACCAACAGGATACATTGGCCAATAAAATAGTGGCCTATACGGTCAAAGAGGTTAAATAAAAAAAAGGCTTTGATGCATAGAGCTGATTGCGTATATCTAGAACAGAGGAATTTTATGCCGTCCCGACAGTTATCTGGATAGTTATTATCCTGTTAAAATGTTTGATTGAGAACAATACAATATGTGAAATGAAAGAAAAACTAAAAATAGGTATTATACGGGTACCGTTGTTCTACATTTTGTGTTGTATGCTCCTTTTTAATACAGCGAATGCAGCCAATCGGATACGGGTTGCTACTATTGGTGAAAGAACCCCAACGCTGGATAAAAATGTAGGGTACCAAAAGATGGTCGATCAAATGATCGCCTTCTGGAAACGGGAACTGGATCAGGTCATTCACGATGATCCTGATCTGATCGTTTTACCTGAGAATGCCGATTTTCCATGGGGACTGACACGTGCTGAAAAAAATGAATACATCAAAGTGCGTGAAAATCAGATACTTGATTTTTTTTGCATCGGTAGCAAAGTCAACAGGTTCTTATCTGGTGTATAGTATGAATAGATATGACGAAAACGGTGTATTGAGAAATACAGGTGTGCTGCTTGGGCGTAACGGAGAAACAGTCGGAATGTATGACAAGAATTACCCCACCATTGGAGAAATAGAGGGAGGGATTATGCCGGGTACAAGCGTGCCGGTTTTTGATTGTGATTTCGGAAAGTTAGCCATTGCCATCTGCTATGATCTCAACTTTGACAAACTCAGGGAACGATATGTGGCATTAGATCCGGATGTGATTGTTTTTCCTTCTGCCTATCACGGAGGGTTTGTGGAAAGCATTTGGGCCTATTCCTGCAGAGCTTTTTTTATAGGAGCAATCAGTGGCCGGGGAACTCATTCTCAGGTAAGAGATCCTCTGGGAGAGATTATTGCCAGCTCAACGAATTATTTTAATTATACAGTTGCCAATATAAATCTGGACTATAAACTTGTGCATCTGGACTATCACCGTGGTAAACTGAAAAACCTAAAGAAGAAATATGGCCACAGTGTACAGATTACAGAACCGGGCGGACTCGGTGTGGTACTGGTAACGAGTGAAAATGAACATGTCGGAGTCAAAGAAATGTTGAAAGAGTTTGATATTGAGGCCGTGGACGATTATTTCAGACGATCTCATCTTGTTAAAAAACAAAATGAGCATTAAAATACGAACAACATTACAGCTATTTCAAAGAGTATATCATGATCTTGCTTAAGGTTTTGAGTAAAAGATACTTATATAATTTTTTATTTCATTTATTTTTTTTGACATAAAAAATATTTTTATAATTTAGTGTTACCGTTAACGTAAACGAATCAAACTCTCTATAACTACGGTTAATTGTCAGACTGGTGCTATTGTGGACAGTATATATAGAAAATGTTGTTTTGTTAACGTTACCGTAAAATAGATTAAACTAACCTTTAAAAACAAATATTATGGATCAAAATCACAAAACCAAGGTAGGAAGGCAAGGTCTTCTGCTTGTATTTCCAAAATTGTTATCCATTGTTATGGCCGTTTCCTTTTTAGCTGGTTTGGCTGGGTGCTCCAAGGATGACCCCACGATAGACGACACAAAGCCAGCACATTTTGATCTTCGTCAGGTGGATGTAGACCTGAGGTATGGCTTACTTACCGGAACGACTGCTGAAATGGAGTACAGCTTGAATTCGACCAATGGCACGAATGGTACCTGGACAGCTGCGAGCGATGGCAGTACGACTGTCACCTTGGCCGAGGGTAGGATATATGTTCGTGAGGCAGCCAACCCTTCCAATGTACGTTTGGTCAAGACCATCGGTCCGGGGATGATTATCATCATTGACCTTGAGGCCGTAGGCATAGATGTTGCCGAAGGACAATTACTACAGACCACGACCCACCTTGAATACAGTCTGAATTCGACCAATGGAACGGATGGCGACTGGACACGGGCGAGCGCAGACCAGACAGCCGTTGAGTTTGTGGCCGGCCATGTGTATGTCCGCGAAGCGGAAGACCACAGCAACGTGCTCCTGGTCGCTACGATAGAGCCGGTAGCAGCAGCTCCGACCTTAGTGGGGGACGATGATACCAATACTATCACCGGCCTTACCGAAATCCACGAGTACAAGATCGATGCAGGCGAATGGACGGTGGGAACAACCGCGCCCGATCTCAGCGGGAGCGTAGTTGTACAGATACGTGTCAAAGCGACTGCTTCTGCATTGGCAAGCGAGATACAGACCATTAACTTCACGGCAGGGCCGGTCTTTTTTGAAAACTTTGCTTCATACGCAACCGGAACGAAGACCGGAACTGCTCTTGCTCCATGGGTGATAAGCAACTCCGGCACATACCGTACCGTCTATACGATAAAGGCTGAAGACAGTAATCAATATTTGGAGATAAGAAACGGAGCTGATGTTTTGACTACCCCGACTTTCCCTTCAACTGACCATGCTGTCGTAGAATGGAAAGTGAGAGTAGACGAAGTAAGCAATTTCCTTGTGACGGGCTATGGTGCAACTACTGGTGCTGGCGATGCCGTAATGCGCCTGATTCTCTCCACTTCTAGCGGTAATACTATTCTTCGAGGCTATCCACAAGACGGAAACGCCAATTCTTACATCGTTACACAGAATTTTGATCTTTACGACCAATGGGTGACTTTCCGTGTTGAAATAGTAGCCCATTCATCCACTGAAAATCGATACAAAGTTTATATAAACGGAAGTCAAGTCGGAGATGCTGACGGATACCCTACTATAGAGAATAATAAAGCCTTACAGTACATACGCTTTAGAAATCAGGGTACTTCCGATCTCTCTACGAAATATACTGACCTTGGTGAGTTAAAAATTACAGCCCAATAAACAGAATTAATAAAATAATAGGGTCATCGCTTAGCTGTAATTTGTAGATACGATCAGGCGATGGCCCTATCCCCCTTATATTGAACTGATATTTGGTTTATCTTTAAGTATCAGTGTTTTGTAATTAACAGATTGCCGAAATTGGGAATGTGTTACATACACTACTTACAAGGGGTGATCCAGAAAAATAAAATTTGTTTATCTCACGTCATTTTTATTTTGATATATTAAAATAAGTTTTTACTTTAGTAGAGCGTTAACGTAAACGTTAACGGGTGCCGAGTTATGATGATCAGTGGCTTTTGCTTGAGAAAATTCGTTTAAAATTGCTTTACCAAAGTATATAATATAATTACGGTAACGTAAACAAAACAGAAAACTTATAAAAGAAGAAAATATAAATTTAAAACCATAACGTAGAACAAGGCATTAATAGTGGAGAGGCGTCTGTGACATTGTGGAATAGAGCCGATACCGGTGGTTTGGGTGGTTTGGCGACCGTTTTTCAGTATTGTGCCATAAATCAATTAATCATGAAAAGATCATTTATTTTAGTAGGACTGTTGCTTATGTTTGGGATGGTTGCCGAGTTGAGCGCACAGGAAAAGAAAGTTGTCATTCTACACAGGCAAGAGACGATGAATCTGTTGGGTCTTGATCAGCAACAACAAAAAAAGGTCATGGCATTGGCCAAACAATCGGCTCGTGACCTCAAAGCACTGAAAGAAGATACTTCGCTTTCCGAACGTGAGCAAAAAACCAAAAGAGCTGCCATCTACAAGAATAGGGAGGCGGAATTCAAGAAGGTTTTGACCGAGGAGCAGTGGGGAAAGCTGACCGAAATGAGAGAGGCTGCAAAGAAGGAGAATGCACAGAATGGTCTGTAAAAGACCTGAGAGAGGGATAACTGTTCTTTTTGTCATCCTAACAGCCTGTCCCGAATACGTTCGGGAATAGAAGGATCTAAAAATTATACAGTTAGAAGATCCTTCGGCCAGGCCTCAGGATGACAAGAAAACGCTTAACTTGATGCCAATGCATTCGCAGACAGGAAAAATGACCAACAATGTTTTTCGAAAAACCCACAAGTTATGTTTTTCACATTATGAATCTAAAACTTATGCCTAAATTATTCAAGTGTATGAAATTTTGTAATGAATTATCGTGTTACATGCGTAATGCATTTAGTAACAGATATTTATATGGAGGGGTGAAGCTTAGTCTAGTGTTTCTGATGGCAGGGACATTACAGGTCGGTGCTGTGGAGTATTCTTCCGGAACAGATCTGTCACTAAACAATAGCGATGCCTTCTTGGTGATCAAGGAGAGACCTCCCGGAATCGATGTCCAGAACATCAGTGTCACGGGAAAGGTCATGAACGAGAAGGGAGAACCCTTGTCGGGGGCTGTCGTCTATGTCAAAGGGGTGAACCGTAGGGTAACGACTGATTCGCGTGGGGATTATCGGATCAGTGTACCGGGAGAAAACGCGGTATTGGTGTTCTCCTACGTAGGTTATGAGCTGCAAGAGATCAAGGTCGGTAGCCAGACAGCCATCAATGTTACCTTGATGTCGACCATCCAAAATCTGGAACAGGTTGTCGTCATGGGGTATGGCACCACATTGAAAAAAGATCTTACCGGTTCTGTCGGTACGGTAAATATGGAAGATCTCCTGGAGGCCCCGGTAGCGTCATTTGATGAAGCGCTGGCCGGAAGGATTGCCGGTGTGCAGGTCAGTGCTGACGAAGGCCAACCCGGCTCTGCGATGAAAATCGTCATTAGGGGGCAAAATTCTATTACGCAAAGTAACGATCCGCTATATGTGGTCGATGGTTTTCCGATGGAAGACTTTGAGGCTGCAGGAATTTCATCGGACGATATTGAATCCATCACGGTGCTGAAAGATGCTTCAGCTACCGCTATTTATGGTGCCCGTGGTGCCAATGGTGTGATTGTCATCGAGACCAAGAAAGGAATGGTTTCCGCACCAAAGATTACCTATAGCGGTCAGCTTGGAGTGCAGAATGTATTGAAAAAGATGGAAGTGATGAGTCCGTATGAATTTGTAAAATATCAAATGGAGCGCAATGCGGCTGCGGCGGCACAGTCGTATCTGACCAACGGAAGGACACTGGAGTCCTATCAGGGAGTAGCAGGTTATAATTGGCAGGACCGCTTGTTCAGAAGAGGGTCGACGATGAACCATATCTTATCGGTGAGGGGCGGAAACGAGTCCACTAAATATGCTTTTTCCACTTCTTTGTATAACCAGGATGGTGTGATCATAAGCTCTGCTTTTGACCGGATCCAGGGAAGGCTTGTCGTGGACCAAAAACTAAGTAAAAAAGTGTCTGCCTCTTTGAACCTGAGCTATAGCGACGGCGTGGTGAATGGCCCGTCTCCGGCAGTGAATGCCTCTCAATCCTCCAACTACTTGATGTTCAGTGCTTGGGGATATCGTCCGATCACGGGTTCGATCGGCCTTGAGCTGGAAGATGATCTTTTTGATCCGGACGTGTACGACCCGGAGGAAACAGATGAGAGAACTTTTGATTTCCGGGTGAACCCTGTTATTTCTACACAGCATGAGATCGTAAGTAGAAGGGTCCGACTGTTTTCGCCCAATCTGAACCTGGTGTATAACATTAATAAAAAATTCTCCTTAAATGTAAGGGGAGGCGCGACGCTCCGCAATTATATCAACCAGGATTTTCACAATTCACTGACAAGACGGGGTGCGCCAAGACCGAACAATGTCAACGGTGTCAATGGTTCTGTCATTAATAGTGAACGCTCCAGCTGGGTCAATGAAAATACACTGACGTATAAAAATACTTTTAACCGTGTGCATAAGTTGACTTTATTGGGCGGATTTACCATGCAGGCTTACAATTATAACAGGTATGGCTATCAATCCGTACTGATTCCCAATGAAGATTTTGGACTGAGCGGCCTGGAGGAAGGGACTCCCGGCACTACCTATGCGGAGGAAAGCTCATCTACTCTTGCTTCATTTCTTTCCCGTGCAGAATATGATTATAGATCCAAGTATTTATTGACAGCCAGCTTTCGGGCGGATGGTTCTTCTAAGTTCGCACGCCATAACCGATGGAGTTATTTCCCCTCGGGTGCATTCGCCTGGAGAATGAGCAGGGAACCCTTTTTGAAGAACATTAGTTTTGTCCATGATGCCAAGTTGCGTATATCTTACGGTGTGACCGGAAATAACAGGGTAGGTGATTTCAGCTATCTGAGTTCGATGAATATGCCGGTTGCCGATGGATATTCTTTCGGTGGGATAACGCCGGAGAGAAGTATGGTGCCCAATCGTTTGGGAAATTCACAACTGAAATGGGAAAATACGTCACAGCTGAATCTAGGATATGATCTTTCTCTTTTCAAAGGTAAGCTTGAACTGAATGTCGATGCGTACCGAAAAACGACCTATGACCTGCTGCTGAATGCCAATATCCCTTACACGACAGGATTTGCTACGTCTTTCAAAAATATCGGAAAAGTACAAAACCAAGGATTAGAGTTTACATTGACGACGACGAATGTTAGAAAAAAAGACTTTCGGTGGACGAGCAACTTCAACATAAGCTTTAACAACAACAAAGTACTGGCTCTCACCGAAGGGGAAGAGAATATGCTGACGCCGATGATATGGGATAGCGGGTACAATGGGGTACCGCTGTATATCACCGAGATCGGGCGGCCTATCGCTATGTTTTATGGCTATATATGGGATGGCGTATATACGCTCAATGATTTTGACGAGGTCGGAGGAAACTATGTGCTGAAAGCCAATGTGCCTTCCAACGGGGCGACCAGGTCGACCATCAGACCGGGCAATATCAAATTCAAGGACCTGAACGGTGACGGTACCATAGACTCGAAAGATGCAACCATCCTTGGGGACGGTGTACCGAAGCATATGGGTGGATTTGCGAATAATTTCACATATAAGCGATTCAGGCTACACGTATTCTTCCAATGGTCGTATGGACAGCAGGTGTACAACGCAAACAGGCATATGCTGGAGGAGAATGTGGGCAACCGGTCTCATCTGAATCAATTTGCAAGTTATGTAAACCGGTGGAGCTTTGATAACCAGGAGAGTCTGATCCCTCTCAACAACGGGCAGTCGCATTATGGAGTGTACAATTCGAGGGTACTGGAAGATGCTTCTTATCTACGGTTGAAAACGTTGAGCCTGTCGTATGCTGTACCGCCGACATATGTGAACAAGATAGGACTAAATACGCTGAGCCTTTCGGCCAACTTACAGAATGTGGTTACATGGACGAATTATTCGGGCATGGATCCGGAGGTGGCCATAAGAAGTACAGCCTTGACGCCGGGATTTGATTATTCGGCCTATCCACATGCACGGACAGTGACCTTTAGGCTGACTACTACATTTTAATTTATGGACTATTATTTTAGGAAGATGAAAATATTGAAAAACAAAATAGCCATCGGAATTTTTGCCTCAATCATTTGTTTATTCGGTACGGGATGTGAAAAGTTTTTGGGAACGACATCGGAAGACTTCTATACCCCGGATGAATACTATGAAACGGAAGCGCAGCTGAATACCGCTTTGCTCGGTGTCTATGACCCGTTGGGGTCGACAGATCTGTATTCGTACAATATCAGCAGTTTTTGGGGCACGGAGGCAGACGAAGGGTACTATGCCCGTTCGACGGGGGACGGGCCGCAGGTATACGATTATACATCCGCCCATACCCGTATACGCACACCCTGGCAAAAGCTGTACCAGGGCATACATCGTGCCAATCTGCTCCTGGCCAGTGCCCATAAACCCGACATGAGCGAAAGCTCCCGTAATGTGATTATCGGAGAAGCGCAGTTCCTGCGTGCCTTTTATTATTTTATATTGGTGAGCAATTGGGG
This sequence comes from Parapedobacter sp. SGR-10, assembly GCF_011030405.1. GTDB lineage: Bacteria > Bacteroidota > Bacteroidia > Sphingobacteriales > Sphingobacteriaceae > Sphingobacterium. The sequence goes on along the minus strand of NZ_JAAJTJ010000024.1, from coordinate 13,343 downwards.
AGATGTACCGCTGGTGTTGGATCCGACCAAAGAGCCGACCGGTAACAATGTCGCGAGAACCCCTGCCCGTGAGGTTTACGACTTTATTTTTGAGGAAATGAAAGAAGCCGAAAGAAAAGTCCGTACCATACAGGCCATCGGCCATTCGGGCCGGGTCAGTAAATCTGCCGTACAGGGAGTGTTGGCGAGAGTATGCCTGTACATGGCGGGGTACCCGCTGATGGATGTGGACAAATATCACGATGCCAGGTACTGGGCTGCTGAGGTCATGAAGTCCTCGCATGCGCTAAACCCGGATTATAAACAGATCTTTATCAACTATGCCAGAGATGAATACGATATCGGTGAAAGTATCTGGGAAGTAGAGTTCTGGGGTACCGGAGCAGGTACGTATAGAGAGGCCGGATGGGTCGGCGTCCGGTTGGGTATCGCGACCACCAATACGACGTTGGGGCATTCGTATGGTATTATCCGGACGACAGAGAAATATTATAGGCTCTTTGAGACCGGGGATCTGAGACGGGACTGGACGATTGCTCCGTATAGATATAATGGTACGAGCAAGGTCAATCACGGAGCGACTGAGATATATGTGAGGGATATCGGCAAATGGAGACGCGAATACGAGTTGGACAAGAGCACAAGTCTGAGTGCGCAAAACTTCCCGTTATTAAGGTATTCGGATGTGCTGCTCATGTTTGCCGAAGCCGACATCATGGCCAGCAACGCCGCACCTTCTCCGGAGGCTGAAGAAGCCTTTAATCAGGTAAGAAGAAGGGCCTTTGGATTGCCTCCCACTACACCGGGTTCCGATCAGGACGTATCAGGAATGAATCATGACGACTTCCTGGCCTTGATAAAAGATGAACGTTCTAGAGAACTTGGTTTTGAAGGCTTGAGAAAGTACGACTTGATCAGATGGGGAGATTTCCTAAAAGTCATGAGTGACATGGAGATCGATATATCCACCAGTAATGCACCCGTCTATGCTTCGAGGGCCTTTCAGAATGTGCAGCCAAAACATTTATTGTTCCCCATTCCGGTTCGTGAGATGGCCTTGAACCGCCTATTGACACAAAATCCGGAATGGTAGGGCAAATGGTTAATTTGGAAATTTAAGGGTTGAAAGTTTAGAGTTTAAGGGTTGACTGACAACAACTCTCCACTTTCAACTTTCAATTCTCCACTAATAAAAAAAATGTTATGAAAACAAAGATCTTTTATATTGGTTTATTAAGCATTGCATTGTTTTCCTGTACAAAGGAGAATGAAAGGATGTCTCCGGGTACACTGAAGATTACCCCGTTTAAGGTGACTGCCGATGCATTGGAAGTTGAGCTTGGTGAACCGGTTAATTTCCGGTTGGAAGGCAATGCCGATACGGTGTATTTTTGGTCTGGTGAATTTGGGAAGGATTATAGTTATACCGGTGGAAGAGAAGTGCCGGTTGAAAGTCCTACATTGAGCATTCGCACCAATTCTAACTATGGAACTCAAGAGTCGCTGTCGATTTTGCTATCACAAGATTTTAACGGTGATTACAGTTATGAAAGCATTACGGCGGCTAATTGGAAAGACATGACCTCAAAGTTTAATATACCTAAGCCTACAGGGGCAACTCTTATTCATTATGCATCTCCAGCGATAGATATTTCGGAGTTTATTGAAGAGGACAAACCTTACTATTTGGCTGTGAGAAATAATATAGCGCAATCTACCACAGGTAACACACCAACGCAATATTATTTTTATGCCAGTAATAACACGAATCCTTCGGGTAAATGGTCGTTTACAGGCTGGGTAAATGGTGAGTCTGTGGAGATATCTACATTTGCGGGTGCGGATTGGAAGGTTGTGGTGGATGGATATCTGGGAGGAGAGCTGGACGGTACAAGAGGGCCCCGGCCAAGTCCAGCTCCACCTGCTGCACCTACAAGTCTGTTTTTAGCAAGAAACTCGCCTTCTACTGAAGCAATGGATACTTGGGCTGTCACGAAAGCGTTTCAGGCGAAAGTTAATCTAGGACCGGATAAAGGTACTATCATTAAAAGAGTCACTGACCTCCCTTTAGAAGAATACAAGTACACTTATGCTGTACCAGGAGAATATAATGTCGCATTCACGACAATCAATAAGGATAGGACAGCACACGTTTTCCAGTTCAAAGTGACGGTGACTCCTTAATCATTAAAACTATTTAATTATGAACAGGATAAAATATATCTATGTACTGCTACTGATCGGTATCATCAGTGCATGCAGCAAGACCATGGAGCTCGCTTCATTGGATTTTGAAGCTTCCCTCGCGCAGGAGAAGGTAAAGGCAGGAGAAGAAATTACTTTTGATCTAAGGGGGCATGCCAATATCGTTACCTTTTATTCGGGAGAAATGGGCAAGGAGTACCAGTATCGGGAGGGGAGGCCTTTAGAGTTGTATGATCCGCAGGTTTCTTTTACATCGGATGCCTGGTTTGGAACGGAGCAGGGACAGATATCCATATTAGTTTCTACAGCATTTAACGGGGATGTTTCTGCTGATCATGTCAGGGCTAGTCTGGATGCGGGTGAATGGATAGATATCACGGATGAATTCCCGTTGCCCGAAAGAGGGCCTGTGAGAGAACAAGGTGTGCCAAACGGGCCCTTTAACTTATCTGATATCATTACAGCTGAGAAAAAAGGACTGTATTTTGCATTTCGGAACAAGACTGCGGGTGGTGGAGCGCCGACGCAATGGACATTTGGCAGGTTTCTGATTACGGCTAATAGTGTACTGGGGAGACAAGATCTGGTGACTACACAGACCGCAGGTTGGTCATCCGTTGTATTGGGAGCCCCCGGAAACCCGGGTGGACCAAACGCTTCGGGTACCTCTGTCTGGTTCCCGCGCGGCAGTACACCCTATCCGGCATACGATAACTGGATTATTTCAAAGAAAATCGAGTTTACGGATCAGGATTTAGGCCCCGATTTGGCAGAACCCGTCAAGAGCTATGCCGATCCTCAGCTTACAGAGTTTAAATACACGTACGATGTTCCGGGAACATATGTTGCTACTTTTTTGGCTTCCAATGTCAATGCAGAAGGGGAGGTAAAAGTGGTTAAGCAGGTGAAAGTGGTGGTGGAACCATAATGTATTTACTTAATGCACCATTCATAAAACAGCTTCAACTTATAGCCTAATTAATACCAAGTATTATGAAAAAATATCTTATCCTATTCAGTGCGTTATGTGTCCTTTCGTGTACGAAGGGTCCTGATCAGCCTCAAGACACTTTAGTAGAGCTGGATGAAGGTGACGGAGTCACCGAAGTATTCCAGTATGTGTCCTATGTCAAGCAAGGCGATGGAAGCGGAAATTCCCCCGGCAATGCGGCTGACTTCCTGAATGCTACCTTTTGGGGGAAAGTAGCTCAGCTCATATTGAAGTCTCCGGTCCGGGTGAGGTTTGCCGAAGGTGATTACGTAAGAGCATACAGCGAAAAGTCGTTGGTATTGAATACAATCGGCAATGCTAAAAATAGATTGACGTTAGAAGGAGTTGATGGCAAGACCATTTTCAATGTTCCTGCTGACCTTGCTCTTGAGAAAGGAAACTTGCTCGATCTTAGGAACGTACAAAATGTACATGTCAAAAATTTCTCTTTTACCGGAGACGGCCGATTGGGGTATGCAATGAGGATTGCCTCTGATGCGGGTAAAACAACCAAAGATGTAGTGATTGAAAACTGTTCCTGGACGGATATGCTTGGGATTATTTATGGAGCGTCTGGTGTACATTATGCAGGCACAAGCCATGTGACCTATTTGAATTGTACTTTTAAGCGGGTCGGGATCGACAGCCATTCGCACCATATCTATAATGCGTATGGCCCTTCTCATGTTTATATTATTGATTCTCATTTTGAAGACTGTACGGGCGATTATGTGCGTTTCCGGGACAATATGGATTATGGTATAGTAAGAGGTTCCACTTTTGTCAGAAATCCAAGCACGCATTTTCAACCCCGGCCATTTATTTCTGTCCCTTTGTTTAATGATGTGAATCCGGGAGATGAATATTTCGCTACCAACTATTCTTTTACCAATAATTCTTTCACCAATAATGATCCATCTAGCAATATCGATAGGGCTGTCATGTTTTACCACATGGGTTGTGATCCTCCGGGGTGGAATTACTTGCTGACCGCTGCGGAAGGAACTACATTACAGACCGGATTAGATGCGGCAAAGAAAGCTTTGTTGTTGAATAATTTTGGGATAGATACGGATAAGGTAAGGATGAGCGGGAATACGTATTCCTCCCGAATAACGACTAAAGTTGCTTTGGGTACTTTTCACGGATATGTTTGTTCAGTGTCTAAAGGTTTTGGTGGCGGTTATGGGGACATAACAAGCTTGTTGAACGATAGTACAGAGCCTTTTTCATGGGAGAAGGAATAATTATAATAGCAGATACATTTAAAGTTTTTAGCTGAATTAAATATAAAATGATTAAGAAAAAAATAATTGCATTGAGCTTCATCATCTGTATGGTTGGAGCGGCTTATGCCCAGGAAAGAAAAGAATTTGTTTTTGAGGACTTGGGAAAACCGATACGGATGAACCTTCCTATTGAACTCGTGACCGATGCTCCTGAAACCGGTCCTATAGCATGGGCAGGCCTTACCGATGCGGACAGAAGCGCATTGGTAGGTGTGCATATGGAGAGTGGGCAACTCACCCAGGTAGATCTTACGCCTTACGGTAAGGCAAATAGTGTATTGCTGTTTAAGCAAAGCGAACGGGTACTGTATTTGTTTGCAGGTGTCAAAGGCAGGTTTCTAAAGTATGACATTCCAAGCGGAAAGCTTTCAACGATTGGCGAGCCCAGTATCGCCACGTATTGGGTAAGGGGAAGTTTTACGGTTGCTCCGGATGGTAAGATTTATGTAGGTACCTTTCCACAGGGGTCTTTATCGATCTTTGATCCGGCCACCGAAAAGGTGGAGCACTTGACCCGTATTTCACCCAATGCCGGTATAGAATATATCATTAAGCCCGAGAGTGATGCGGATGGGATTATTTATTGTCCAATGGGCATGCATCATGGCGAACTATGGTCTTTTGACCCAAAGACAAAAGAAAAAAAGCAGTTGTTGCCCAAAAATCTACAAACCTACGGTGTGCCGTCTATATGGCGTGCCGAGGATGGAAAGGTGTACGGCAAGAAAGGAAATACCGTATTTCTGTGTTCGGCAGACGAGATAACAATTGGGCAAACACAGCCTGCACTTACGAAAAATAGCCCCGTTTTGAAAGGGAAGAAGGCTCTGCACATTGATGATAACGGAAGTCTGGTCTTGGAAGATGAACGGACAAAAGAACAGACACGAATCAAAAGTACCTTTGAAGCTTCAGCCAAATTGGTATTTAGTATCAGTGATATTCATGATGGAAAATTGTATGGAAGTAGTATGAAACCGGGAAATATGTTTTCCTATGATACCAAGACCGGCGAGCTCACCAATATGGGACGTGTCGCCCGTGGTTCTACACAAATATATGACCTGCTGTCGTATGGCAAAGGACTGTTTGTCAGCAGCTATACGGGAGGCTATATCGAGTACTTTGAGCCCGGTCGTCCTAGATCTGCAAACAATCCCCGTTTGTTGGCTCATCTGCATAGACTGGCCAAACAGGAACGGTTGGTGCAGCTTGTGCTTGGACCTGACGGCAAAATATATTCCCCGACAGCACCGATCAAAGGGCATATAGGGGGAACCCTGCTTCAGATCGATCCGGTCGCTATGAAGACCGCTATTTTCCGGCATGAGGATCTTATTCCAGATCAAAGTTATACTTCGGTCACTTCGGTTCCGGAGACCAATGAGATTTTTGTTACTTCTTCCATTCAGGGCGGAACGAGTGCGAAACCCACAGAAAAAGAAGCTTGGGTCTTTCTATGGGATCCCAAAACGCAGAAAATGACTTATAAAGCCCAGCCTATTCGTGGAGCGACAAGTTACTCAAAAACAGTACGGGCTTCGAATGGCAACATCTATGGTTTCTCTGGTAACAAGTTTTATGTCTTTAACCCGGTAAAACGAGAGGTAGTCTTTCAAGGAGAGGTAAAAGGTCGTGACGCATCAGCCCGGGTAAGAGTAGTGGTGAGCGAACAGGCCGGAGCCGATGATCTGTTGTATGTGGTAGATAGTGCTGGAGGAAACCTGATTGCGATCAATCCGTCTAACCATAGTGTGCACATATTGGCCCAGCACGATTCACTCAAAGGAGCGCGCTTTGCTGAGGTACAGGCAGATGGCTATCTTTACTATTCTCATGGTCCTTCATTAATGCGAGTAAAGGTAACGCCATAGGCCATTGTTGGATGCCTGTGTAAATCATTTGCTATATGAACACTATTCAACCATTCCGTATGCTTCTGGCCGTAACTTTTTGGCTTGTTGTCTGTTTTCACTTTGCTGATGCTCAGCATGCCAAAGTGTTGACGGACCAGGTTAATGATGAGCGGATCGATGCCTACGAAAAAGAACTGGAAAAATATCTGACGCACTACCTTGTGGACGGATACGATGCCCGAGCTGCAAAAGCTTGGAATCGAGATTACAGCAGTGTAGGTGCGTTTTTGCGTAGTGTAGATCCCAATAGGTTGCGCTGGGAGAAAGCTGTAATAAAACCTCCTGTACTCCGCAAAACGGGGACGCTCACACGCAAGCCATATGATCTGTTGGGTACTCCAGGTGAGTGGTTGGAGCTTCCACTTGATGGGATCTCTGCCCAGGCAGTCATTGCTTATCCCAAGGGGGCAAGAAAAGAATCTCCCGTGCCATTGGTCATCGCACTGCATGGAATCGGGAGTGGGCCGGAGACCCCTTTTGAAAACGGTAAGAGCTATCATGCGTATGCACAGGCCTTGTTGGATGCTGGTTTTGCTGTGTTGGCTCCGCTGAACTTGCGTACCAAAGAGCGCCGCAATAATATCGAACGTCTGGCCAGATTGGCCGATGTCAGCCTGCCGGGAATTGAGCTGGCACGTCTACAGCATTTGCTAGATGTCATACTGGAAGATGAGCGTATCAATGAGCATCAGGTCGGTGCCTGGGGTGTTTCTCTTGGAGGGATGGCTACGATGTTTTGGATGCCGTTGGAGCCGCGGATAAAAGCGGGTATTGTTGCCGGCTGGTTCAACAATCGCATTTATAAAATGGCTGTGCCCGATACACGGTACAGCAGCTTTGTCAGAAATAAAGAAGAGCATGCTTTCTTCACGGGCTGGCTTACGGAGTTTACGGATCACGACGTAGTCTCGCTGATCTGTCCCCGGCCGCTACAGATCCAGCACGGGAAGAACGACGGTATAGCCTATTGGCCATTTGTGGTAGAAGAATTTGAACGCAGTAAGGAACATTACGATCGTTTAGGACTGTCAGACCGTATTGAGCTGAGCCTGAACGAGGGGGGACACGAGGCCCATGTAGAAGAAGGCCTGCGGTTCTTCAAAAAATGGCTGAAAAGAAAATAAGTATGATAAGAAATATAATGAGAAAATTACTCTTTGTGGTAGGATTGCTGTGTGTGTGCCTGCTAGCAGATGCGCAGCAGAAAACCACCGTGGTCCTCCATAGAAAGGCGACCATGAATGAGCTTGGGTTGAATGAACAGCAACAGGCAGAAATCACGGCGTTAACCCAACAGTCAACCGCAGATATAAAGAAGATAAGGGAGAATCCAAAGCTCGCCGAGTCCAAGAAAAAATCAGAAATATCGCAGATTTATGTAAAGAGACAAAAAGCTTATGAAGCTGTATTGACATCGGAACAACTGGCAAAGTATCAGCAATTAAAAAACGTAAATAAAGGTGAATCCGTGCTGTACAAATCATTGCCGCTCCGCAAGATAGAAAGAACGACTTCGGCGGATGGTCTGACGATCGTCGTACCTAAGGATAAAGAGTGGCATAAGCTTGGGACAGCAATAGCGAGCGCCTTGAAACGGTATTGGAAAAAGGACGTAAAAGTCCACGAGCCGGACGAAACAAAGTTTGCTACAGGCTGGTCCGGCAATGTGATTGTGCTGGGTAACTTGGCGAATAATAAACAGATGGCTCGATTGTACGGTATGCGCTACGCATACGCAGATGCAGTATATCCGGGCAAAGCGGGATATCAGTTACAGACAGTGATCGATCCGTTCGGACATGGAGGCAATACCATTGTCATTGGTGCCAGTGATCTGGAGGGTGCCAAGTTGGGCGTCCAGAAATTGCTTGAAGTGCTGCAGCAACAAAAGGATCCCTCCATACCCTGGCTGATGGAACGACGCCTTGCAGAGGCTACGACGCAGTATTTCAGGGACTATGAAAGGTCTTTTAAACCCAAAAGTAATCCGGCCTTTTTTGCCGGAGCCAAAAAACTGCTGAACGATCTACGGCCTGTAATGTATGATGAGCCGAGTAAAAATGTCTTATTGAGAGTCCGTGCGCAGATCAACCTGTTTGGTGAGTACTACGTGCTGACCGGAGCTCCGGGCTATCGGGACGTGTACAGGGAATTGCTGTTAGGCTATGCCAGATTCCTCAACCGTTATCCGAAAGAAGCAAACAATCAGCTGGTCTGGAAAAACATGTGGTCGGCGGGTGAGAAATTTTTTCAATTGTATGCGATGTTGGAGGGAGCAGCTATATTCAGCGATGAGGAACGAAAGGAGATCGTATCGGCTCTTTACCTGACCTGTGAGGCCAATGCACAGGATCCTTACCTAAAGGGGGCAAAAGAAAAGGCCTCCCGGTGGAATCATGAGATATTTCCGGCGATGTCTTTGGTGGGCTCCTCTTTTTATTTTGAGACCTACTACGATCTGCCCGAAGTTGCGGAGTGGCGCCACAAAGGGCATAGGATCTTTGTAGGGAATACAACAGCCTTGACACTGGATGAAGGATCAGATTATCTGGTACACGTCCCGATGGTCACCATAGATTATGCTATGTTTACGGGGCAGGAATCCTTTCTGCAAAAGACCCTTCGTATCAGTGCGGATCTGCAGGCCATGATGATCGACAATCTGGGTACTATGGCGGGGGGAGGGGATACCTATCCCTTCGGTAGAAGCAGTGCATATTCCTGGGGGCATTCTCAAGTGATGTATGCAGCCTCTTGGTACTATAATGATCCAAAATATAATTATTTGCTGGAAAACGCATACCGAGGCCCGTTCCCTAAACAGGCAATGAGTGATCTGCAGTATCCGATCCGTCGGTACATGGCAACACACAGCCAGGCTGACCAGATGGATGCATCCCGCTATGCGAAGGTAGAGGCTCTGGAAGTGGAGCAAGGTGTGTACGATGACCTGAAGAAAACACAGGAACTCAATGTAGAGCAACATACTACCTTTCATAAGATGACTTTTCGTGCCGGATTTGGATTGGATGACAGCTATCTGGTCATTGACGGATTTTCCGCGGGCAAGCACGGACATGACGATGGCAATGCGATACTGGACTATAGTGCTTACCGCCGTTTATTTCTGGTGGACAGGGACTATATACAGAAGTCCCCTGAAAATCATACAGGCGTAGTGGTTGTCAAAAACGGAGAACAGCATCCAAAGCCGGCACTTGCCCAATTGCAATGGGTAGGGGACATGGATGGGGTGGCCATCAGCAAAAGCAGTGTGCCGGATTACAACGGCACGGATTGGGACCGGACGATTGTTTCGCCAGATGGTCAGTTTTTTATTATATACGATGATCTGACCTTCCGAGAGTCGGGCCACTATCTGTTGAGAAATCTATGGCAATCTCTGGGTACAGCGACCACCAAAGGCAATACTTTTCACGTGGAGCAAAAGGGAGTGACCATGCTCATTCAGAATTTGGGGCAGGGCATTCACCGGTTAAAGAATATTTATGGTCATTTTATAAAATACTGGAAGCTTGTGTACGACTATCCACATGCAGACAGCGAGACGGTACTGTCACAGGATATATTGGAACGGGAATACCAAAAAGGAGAGCGTACGGGGTTTGTGAATGTTCTTTCAAGTCATCGTGAAGATACTGCGCCAGTCGAGTCATATGCGTTGGATGCACGATCGGTAGTCGTACGTTCCCAAGGTAAAAGCTGGGTGGCTATTCGGGATGGGTTGGAGGGGCCAGGGATTTTCAGCAATGGAAACCTACACCTGATCGGAGAGAAAGAATTCATAGCTGTAGCCGTCAGCAAACTGCGTATCGGCTCGAAAGAGCTCAATTTTGAAAAACCTGTATTCTTTAAGCTGAATGCCACCAATGGTGAATGGAAAGCTTACTCCGTGTTGAAGAACAAAACGCGTTATGACGCTACCGGCAATCCGGTGGAAGCAAAACCACTTCAAAGTGGGCAATTGAGCTGGAACCTGTCCGACCAAAGACAGTTGACAAAGAGTTTTCTGGATAGGGGTACGCTCCCGGTCAATGAGATCGTGTCTGCTAGGTCTGCCGTAGGTGTGAAGAATAGTCAAAAGTTTCGCGGTCTGCATGAGCAGGTGACAAGCAGTTGCACAGGTGACCTGGATGGTGATGGGGTAGAAGAATCTGTCTTGTTGGCCGGTATCAATGGTAATGTGGCCGCAATCGATGCGAAGGGCAAGACATGGTGGACGTTTAAGGCAAAAGGGCGGGTCAACGAGATTACGTTCCAGCGTGTGGGAAACAGGTCGTTTATTTTCATTGCCACCGAAAACTGGTACTTGCACGCACTGGACATAGAGGGGAACGAGCTTTGGCAGCATCAGTTTCCGAGTGGAGGGGCTGAAACCGAGTATAAAGGCAACCTGTTGGGGCTGACCCATGTCCGAATAGCATATTTGCAGGGAAAAGATGCCGATCCGTCGGTGATGGTCGGTACTCAGTTCAGGTTTGTGTATGAGCTGGACCTGGCTGGTAAGCGTAAGGGGCGTTCTTTATTGTACTACTATGGTATTGAGGATATGGCATTTGCCGATTTTGACGGAGACGGTAAAGATGAGGGGGTAATAGCCATGGAATACTACAATTTTGTGGTGTTGAAAGGCAAAAAGGAAACGAGATTCGGCAGGTTGCGTGGGCCGGGATGGAAGTTTACGAAGCTTGTCGACAGCTATGGCGATAAAGGGTTGCCGGGCGTACTGTTGGGGACAAAGCAACGGGAAGTCATGCTCGTGCAGTACGAAGGTAAAGTTTTGGAGCGATGGGTAAAGAATGTAGGAGGCGAAGTCAATGTGTTAAAACGGGATCTGTCGGTGGGCAAAAACGGTTCGGAAATTCTGGTGGGTACCGAAGGTTTTCAATTCTATGTCCTTTCGCCCGATGGAGAGACCATTTTCCGAAAGACATTGGATAATAGGGTGTTGTCATTAAACAGCTTTGTTCGGGACAAGCAGACTGGATATCTGGCCGGGACTGCCGGTGGTCGCTTGTGCGAATTGACAGATTCCCATCAAAAGGAAAGGTGGGTACAGTTTGATGCGGAGATAGCCGATATTCACGTGATCCGTAATGGTACGCTCCCGGTGGTTGTCTTGGAGAGCGGTGAAGTGATTATAGATTTTTAGACTTAAAGATATGAAAATGAAATTTAATATGGGCTATTTCGTACTTTTAATAAGTATCGCAGTTGTTTTTCTTGCACCTTCGTGCGAAAAGGAAAAAAAGACCGATACTGTAACAGAGAGAATAGACCCTGTATTGAGCGTCATGGCGACATTGGACGGCTCGGAAGAAAAGTTCTATGCAGAAGGATCGACCTTGAAATCAAAAGATATTCTTATCAATTTTCCCTCGTATTTCCCGCAAGAGAGCGACGAAAAAATAGATCTGTCAAAGGTAAAGCTGGATATCGTTTTCAACGAGGGGATCAAGGTAGTCACTGCTATCCCCGCTTTGGTCAACCTGGAGAACCCGTTTGTCGTCAAGATCCAAAATGTCGACGGTAATACCGAGGAGATCAGCATACGGGCAAACATTCAGAAAGACACGGAAAATTTCCGTATCTCCAAAGGTATAAACATAGCTTCGTGGCTGTCTACGCCCAAATATACGGGGACAGCAAGAACGGCATTTTTTACGGAGGCAGATGTAAAGCTGCTTTCCGAGCTGGGGTTTGACCACATACGCTTGTGCATCGATGAAGTGGTGCTATGGAATGAATCTGGCAATAAGATAAGGTCCTATGGCTTTGACCTGCTGCACGACGCGATCAAGTGGTGCGACAAGTATGACATGGGGGTGATCGTAGATATGCACGTCACGCGCAATCATCGGTTTACCAATACAGAAAACACCTTGTTTACCGACCCTGCCCAAGAGGCTAAGTTTGTCGAGCTATGGGAAGATCTGTCGGACGAATTGAAAGATTACCCTAATTCCCTGGTCGCCTACGAGCTGCTCAATGAACCGGTATCTGCCGGTGGTGCGGCAAACTGGAATAGGGTCTCTGCATCGGCGATCAACGCGATCCGGGCAAAGGAAGCCAACCGTGTGATCATCGTCGGCGTGTGTACGGTAAACGGAAGTGTCAGGTACAATGATCTTACGCTGCCTTCTACGCACCGGATCATAGCTACATTCCATTACTACGGGCCTTTCCTTTTGACGTACTATGGCTTTTCCTCTACTACCGGAGGGCGTACGGATATACCTATCCATTATCCCACCCCGACCCCCGAACACGCACAGCTGGTACCCGAAGAATGGATCAGCGCATTGCCTGCCAACTGGCAATCGACAGGCAGGAATACATACGATAAGACCGAGCAGATAAGAAGAATGCAGAGCGGCCTTGATATAGCCGACAGGTTGGGGGTGCCGCTATACGTAGGTGAGTTTGGAACGGCAAACCTGACTCCCGAACCTGCCCGGTCCAACTGGTATAAGGATATCGTAGCTATCTTGAAAGAACGGAATATTGCATACGCCTCATTTGATTACAAAGGCGCAGGCTATAGCGTGGTCAATGAAGATGCCAACCGGACATTGAGATATCCCGGTATCATTGATATTATTTTGGACAAATAGCAGAACCTTACTATTTAATGCGGAGATAGTCGATATCCACGTGATCCGCGATGGAGCGTTACCGGTGGTTGTTTTGGAGAGTGGTGAGGTGATTATAGATTTTTAAAAACAAGAGGCTCAAAGATGAACAAAAGGATACTTTTACTAAACAATTGTGGTATAAATCCGTATTTAATTAGTATACATGACAACTGTTTTACGCGAAAGTAAAGAAGGAGATGGCCATGGGAGGTCTTCTTCATTCGGAGCCAAGATCTAAAGGATAGAAGGAATTCGGGAACATTGGAAATACAGAAATTAAAACTCA
>NZ_JAAJTJ010000023.1 GCF_011030405.1 Parapedobacter sp. SGR-10 | reverse complement strand
AAGTATAAATAAAAAAACACAAGATCAACATGAAAAACAGATGTATTTATAGCGTACTGCTCATTTTTGTAGCAGCGTGTATGACACCAGCAAAAGATGGTTGGGAAAATCTTTTTAACGGAGAAGACTTAAGGGGATTTGAGCAGTTGAATGGAAAGGCTAAGTTTGAAGTAATCGACGGAGAACTAGTAGGTACAACGGTCAGTGACGAACCGAACTCCTTTCTGGCTACAGAAAAGGTCTACAAAGACTTTATACTGGAATTTGAAGTACTTGTAGATTCCAGTATGAATTCAGGGGTTCAGATACATAGCCTGAGCGACCCAAGCTATCAGGAGGGACGTGTACATGGTTATCAGGTCGAGATCGACCCATCAGACCGGGCATGGTCAGGCGGTATCTACGATGAAGCGCGCAGAGGTTGGCTGTATACCCTGGATCTTAATCCAGACGGTCGAACAGCCTTTAAAAACAATGCGTGGAATACGTATAGGATAGAGTGTATAGGCAATACAATCCGTACCTGGGTCAACGGTGTGCCAACCGCTCATTTGGTGGACGATTTAACTCCGGAAGGTTTTATCGCCTTTCAGGTCCATGCTATAAAGAAAGATGAGAAGCCAGGAAAACAGATACGTTGGCGGAATATCAAGATCAAGACAGAGGATCTGAAACCATCACCATTGGATGATATATACGTGGTCAACCTGATTCCCAATGATCTTTCTGAGCAGGAGAAAAAGAATGGCTTTTATATGCTGTGGGACGGTATTTCGACCAATGGATGGCGAGGAGCCTACAAAACAGCATTTCCGGAAAAAGGTTGGGAAATTAAAGATGGTGTATTGAGTGTATTAAAGTCTGACGGAGCAGAATCGACAAATGGAGGTGATATTGTGACCGAAAAAGAATACAGCGCATTTGAGCTGAAATTCGATTTTAAACTGACAGAGGGAGCCAACAGCGGTGTCAAATATTTTGTAACCGAAAGTGAAGGTAATACAGGATCTGCTATCGGCCTTGAATACCAGATACTGGATGATGAAAGACACCCGGATGCGAAATTGGGCAGAGACGGAAACAGGACACTCGCGTCGCTGTACGATCTGATTACTTCCAACAAAAACCCTCGGTTCATTCGGGAAATAGGCGAATGGAACCAGGGGACGATCAAAGTGTCTCCGGACAATAAAGTAGAATACTGGTTGAATGGCGTGAAGGTTCTGGAATATGTAAGAGGGTCCAAAGAATTCAACGATCTGGTAGCGATCAGCAAATATAAGAACTGGGAAAATTTTGGGATGGCACCTAAAGGAAGGATCCTGTTGCAGGATCATGGCGATCATGTATCGTTCAGAAGTATAAAGATAAGGGAGCTATAAGTCCATTAAAATATTTTATCATATCATGGAAAATCCAAGAAGAAAATTTATCAAACAATCTGCTATAGCGTCGGCAAGTGTTTATTTGGGAAGCCTGGGGTTTAGTGCAAAAAGCTATGGTAAGATCATAGGGGCAAATGACCGGGTGAGAATAGGTGTGGTCGGTTATGCAGACCGTTTCAAGGGCTCTTTACTGCCGTCGTTTCTGAACCATAGCAAAGAGCTCAACTTTGAGATCGTTGCCGTTTCGGATATATGGAAACTCCGCAGGGAACAGGGGCAGGCGGAGCTGCAAAAAAGAACGGGAAATAATATTATAGCCTGTCGCAATAATGATGAGCTGTACCGGATCAAGGATCTGAACGGGGTGATTATCGCTACGGCCGATTTTCAGCATGCACTGCATACTATAGAAGCTGTCCAAGCCGGGTGTGATGCCTATGTGGAAAAACCTTTTGCAGAAACAATGGAGGACAACCGTGCGGCACTCAAAGCTGTGAAAGCAACCCATAAGATTGTTCAGATCGGTTCACAGCGCAGAAGTGGTCCCAATTACATGGCTGCGGACCAATTCATCAAAGAAGGCAAATTTGGCGATATTACCATGGTCGAATTGAGCTGGAATGTCAACCAACCCGGAAGATGGCGCCGGCCGGCCTTAGTTGCACAATGTAAGCAGGAAGATACGGACTGGAAGCGTTTTTTGCTAAATCGGCCATATGAAGCGTGGGATCCGAGAAAATATCTCGAATACCGTCTGTTTTGGCCTTATTCTTCGGGGATGCCGGGGCAGTGGATGTCGCACCAGATCGATACTGTTCATTGGTTTACGGATCTAAAGCACCCGCGGAGCGTAGTTGCCAACGGTGGGGTCTATCATTGGAAAGACGGGAGAAGCAGTTGGGATACCATGACAGCTGTTTTTGATTACGGAGAGGAACAATCTGATGGAGGATTTCAGGTAGTCTTCACATCAAGAATGCACAATGGAGATGAAAGGCCTGCCGAGATATATTACTCGAATGGAGGAGAACTCAATCTCATCACCAATAAAGTATCCCCCAAGGGTGGAATGACCGAAAAAGCCGCCGCGGCGATGGGTATGAAAGCCAACTTGCTGCCGGAGGTAAATCTGACAGAGCATGCTGTAAAGGTAGCCGCCTCGGCCAATACAGGTGCGGATCCGTTGACTTCCGCGCACATGAGGAACTGGATGGAGTGTGTCCGTAGCCGCAAGCAGCCCAACGCCCCTGTTGAGGCCGGATATTACCATTCCATCGCCAACATCATGACCACAGCTGCCGCCAGGACCGGAGCCAAAGCTACGTTTGACAGTAAGACGCAGGAAGTCATGGCAGATGGTAAGGTATTTAAGTTTTAGAGTGTGTTAAGTCATCAACATATGAGTGCTTCCATTGTATATTTTAGAAGAATTATCCTTTTATGCTTTTTTATCTTAGGGCAGTTCCTCACATTGACCGCCCAATCCGTAGAGGTACGAAATCTGGCTGTAGATCATTTAGTGCATACCGATCTACAAGTAGCGAATGGTTATGTCTCAGCAGGTAGCCGAAGTAGTATTGGTGAAAAACCACTTATAGCAAATAAGCAACCGGTATTGGGCTGGGAGTTGCATGGGATGAAACAAGGGGCTGTGCAATCGGCGTACCGTATCCTTGTATCGGATCAACCGGACAAGGTGGACAGCGGTAATATCTGGGATTCGGGCAAAGTGGCATCAAAGGAGTCCTCTAATGTACAATACACCGGAAAAGCTTTGCGGCCCCTTGCCACTTATTACTGGAGCGTGATGGTCTGGGATACAGAAGATGTACCGTCTGCGTGGTCTGCGCCCCAGACTTTTTCAACCGCCGGACAATTGGAGGAATACCGGACTTCATTCTATCCATTGCTAAAAACAAATGAACAGCCACAGCATTTAGTTGCTACGGGAGATGTCAATAGGATTGATTTTGGGAAGGCTGCATTTGGTCAGTTGCGGTTTACGCTCGATGTGGCAGAATCTGGGACAGTTGTCACCGTCCGCTTGGGCGAGGGTGTGAACCCGGACGGTACGATCAATCGTAAACCGGCAGCGAGATCAATCCGTTATGCCGAGTACGAAATACCTTTAAAACGTGGACACCACACCTATCAGGTACAGTTTCGGCCGGACAAACAGAATACCGGTCCGAGAGCGATTCACATGCCGGACTATATAGGAGAAGTTTTGCCGTTCCGGTATGTCGAAATTGAGGGATATACAGGAAAAATTGAAAAATCAGCGATCACACGTGCGACTGTACATTATCCTTTTGACGATTTCGCCGCTCATTTCGAGAGCTCGGATACCATATTGAATGCTGTTTGGGAATTGTGCAAGTACAGCATCAAGGCGACATCATTTGCAGGAATCTATGTGGATGGTGATCGGGAACGTATCCCCTATGAGGCGGATGCTTATATCAATCAGCTATGCCATTACAGTGTAGACAAAGAGTTCAGTATGGCCCGTCGTTCGCACGAATACCTGCTTCATAACGCGACCTGGCCTACAGAATGGATTCTGCAATCTGTATTGATGGCATACAATGATTACCTGCATACCGGAGATATCCGTTCGGTAAATCATTATTACAAAGACTTGAAAGCCAAACTATTGTTGCCGCTACGGGAAAACAATGGCCTGTTGAGTACAAAAAACGGTAGACAGACACCGGAGCTGATGCAAAGTATTCATTATAATCCAAAAGATACGATCCGAGATATTGTGGACTGGCCTCATACAGGAGGTTTTGGTATGTTGGGCAACGGAGAGACCGATGGGTTTGTGTTTACCCCGTACAATACGGTCGTGAACGCGTTTCATTATAAGGCTTTAATGGATATGTCCAAGATGGCTGCTGTGCTTGGGAAGACAGATGACGCAACCTTGTTTTTGGAAAAAGCTAAAAAAACATACGATGCTTTCCAGTCTTTGCTCTGGGACAGGCGTCAAAAGGCGTATCGGGACGGGGCAGCGACAGACCACGCCTCTCTACACGCCAATATGATGGCATTGGCCTTTGGGCTGGTTCCGGAGAAACATATAAACGATGTCATGAAATTTATACGTTCGCGAGGTATGGCCTGTAGCGTGTACGGTAGCCAGTTTTTGATGGATGCTGTGTATGATGCGGGAGATGCGGATTATGCCTTGTCGTTGCTTACTTCGCAAGCTGACCGAAGCTGGTACAATATGATTCGTAGTGGTAGTACGATCACGATGGAGGCTTGGGATAATAAATTCAAGCCTAACCAGGATTGGAACCATGCGTGGGGAGCTGTACCAGCCAATATTATCCCTCGAAAATTAATGGGGATAGAACCTGTCGAGCCGGGTTGGAAGGTATTCCGTGTAAAACCTCAATTGGGATCACTTGAATGGGCAAATATCAAGACGCCGACGATAAAAGGAACCATTGAGGTGTCGTGTAGGCAGACACCCGAAGACTATCGCATGGAAATAAATGTCCCGGCAAATACATCCGCTATTGTGGAATTGCCTAAAAAGGGAAATAAAAGACCAAAATTTACGATAAATGGAAAATCAGTGAAGGCAACCGAAAAAACAAATGGAAGTTATACACTGCCCACTCTGTCGGGAGGAAGGTATGCTGTTGAACTGTTTTTTTAAAGCGTGTTAATAATGTTTTTAGGTATATGTAGAATACTTGTTTGAAATATACAACACGTCAGTATCAATAAAAATTGATACCTTAGTGAGATAGGCTTTCATTCATTAGCTATGACGAATAAGGTTTCAGAACTTCTAAAAACCATCCAGATCAGCGATTTTTCTTCCACGCCGAAATATCAGCAATTGGCCGATGCGGTCAAGGATGGAATCAAGAACGATGCAATCCATGTCGGAGATATGTTGCCGTCGATCAATGAGCTCAGTATGTACTTGGACATTTCACGGGATACTGTCGAAAAAGGATATAAGATGCTCAAAAACCAGGAGATCATCTCCTCCACACCCGGCAAAGGGTACTTTATTGCCAAGGCCGATGTGAAAAACCGTCAGAAGATAGCCCTATTTCTGAACAAGCTCAGTGCCCACAAGAAGATCGTGTACGATGCTTTTGCTGCAGAACTTGGAGACGATGCTTCATTGGATCTTTTTGTGTACAATAGCGACATTATCTACCTCAGAACACTTTTACTCAACCTGACCAAGCAATACGATCATTATGTCGTATTTCCCCATTTCAAAGAGGGACGCGATCGTGCTCCAGAAGTGTTGAATATTATTCCGAAAGAGAAACTGATGCTGTTGGGCAAGCTTGTGGAGGATATGGGGGACGATTTTCCTGCTGTGTACGAAAATTATGAAAAAGACATTTACGAAGCACTGGAAAAAGCCGTAGACCCGTTATCCAAATACCATACGCTGAAATTGGTGTTTCCCGATTACAGCGATTATCCCAAAGCAATTATAAAAGGCTTCTATAAATTTTGTCAGCAATATGCATTCAACCACTCACTGGTTTCCGAACTGAAAAAAGAAAAAATAGAAAAAGGTACCTGCTACATCAATCTGGCTGAAGATGATCTCGTACAGCTGTTAGACAAAATCATTCAGAAGAAAATGGTCATCGGTAAGGATGCAGGTATTATCTCCTACAACGAGACGCCATTGAAGAAGTTTATCTTGAATGGTATCACGACTATTTCTACCGATTTTGCCTATATGGGAGAAGCGGCGGCCCGGCTTATTAAAGATAGCTCCAATACGCACGTGGAAGTACCTTTCTATTTGACTTTGCGGGATTCGATTTAAAAGACCTGTATGGACAATTATTCCAACATAGCCTTGGAAAAATATGATATACACATCATTTCTACTAAACCTGGAACTGCCAAAATAGCATAGGCATGTTTATTGTACTATCCAGAATAATCAAAAGAAGATATATGAGCAATATCCATCTACAAGATGTCCCTGATAACAATAATGAGGACTTCTATACCAGTTTCAAGGAAAAATTAATGAGCGTAGAACAATTTCCAACGTTCTATACGTTCAAATTTATCGTTCCGGCCGATCCGGACACAAAGACGGAGATAGAAAAAATCTTTGTACACCCAAGCACCAAGGTGCAGGTGAAGGATTCAAAAACGGGGAAGTATAATTCGTTGACTATCGAAACTTTTGTCAATACGGCAGATGAAGTCATCGATTATTACAAACGTGTGGCCACGATAAAAAATGTGATCATGTTATAAAACAAGAGAGCTGTCATCCTATGACAGCTCTCTTGCTTATACTTCTACCTCTTCGGGAGCAAACTCCTCGTACAAGATTGAATATGCTTCGTAGTCCAGATCAGTCTCAGGTTTGAATACGCGGATATTGTTGTCTTCTATATACTGAAGGATATCGTTGGGGATATTCTCGTCTGCCAAGACAGCGACATCCGTATAGGACAATGCCCCCTTGTATACATCTACGTAGCTACCCGATCCAAAAAGTTCCGAATCCGTAGGGTTCACATCTTCCTGTGTAGGCATTTCGGCGTATTTGTTGCCAAGGCTATCGGTGCCGAAATCCTCTTCAAACAGTGAATAGAATACTTTGGCATCCTTAAAGGTAGGATCGTCATGATAAACCTTTTTGAGGTACATGGGTACCATCGCTGTAAACCATCCATGGCAATGTACCACGTCCGGAGACCAGCCAAGTTTCTTTACCGTTTCCAGTACACCTTTGCAGAAGAACAACGATCGCTCGTTGTTGTCTTCAAAAAACTTACCTTGATCGTCTCTAAATACTTTTTTGCGCTGAAAATACTCTTCATTGTCCAAAAAGTATACTTGCATGCGCGCCGTAGGCAGGGAGGCGACTTTGATAATCAATGGATTGTCATTGTTGTCTACCACAATATTCATTCCCGACAACCTTATCACCTCGTGTAGACGATTTCTACGCTCATTGATGTTACCAAAGCGTGGCATAAGGATACGAATTTCGAACCCTTTTTCCTGCATAGCTTGGGGCAACTGGCGTGTTATTTCAGAAATCTTACTAATTTCAAGGAAAGGCGACATCTCATGCGTAACAAACAATATTTTCGTTTTTGCCATCTCCAATTACTTTTATTTAATTTACCTGACTCCTTAGATTTGGTCTACAAAGGTACGAATAATATCTAGATTTTACAATTAACCGAAAAATACCGCTTTCGAATTACAAATATATTATGCAATTTTGCCCCCTATTTTGACCATAGGAGCGTATGGAGATTTTCAATACGAAAAAGGAGCTTAGGGCTTATCTGGATACCAAAAGGAACCATCTGCAAATAGGATTGGTACCTACGATGGGCGCTTTGCACGAAGGGCACCTTTCACTGATTGAAGAAGCACGTAAACAGGCCGATTTGGTCGTGTGCAGCATATTTGTCAATCCTACCCAATTCAACGATCCCAAAGATCTGGAAAAGTATCCCAGGCCGATTGAAAACGATATTTCACTGCTCGAATCGGTTGGTTGTGATGTGCTGTTCCTCCCGTCGGTCGAAGAAATATACCCCGATCCGCAGGAAATCTGGCATATAGATCTGGGGCATTTGGACAAAATTTGGGAAGGTCTGCACCGACCTGGTCATTTTCAAGGTGTGACACAGGTGGTCTACAAATTATTTCAGATTGTACAGCCTCAGATAGCCTGTTTTGGACAAAAGGACTTTCAGCAAATTATGGTGATACAAAAAATGTTGGAGGTCAAAAACTTGCCTGTTCAGTTGGTCATCTGTCCGATTGTACGGGAAAAGAACGGTTTGGCACTTAGTTCCAGAAATGTACGCCTATCTACCGAAGGAAAGAAGAAAGCGAGTGTGCTGTCCACGGCTTTACGCGCGGTGAAGAAAGATTTTCCGAACAAACCTGTTCACGAGCTCACACAAATCGGTTCCACCAAGATCGAAAGCATAGAAGGTATAAAGCTCGAATATTTTGCTATCTGCGAAACGGTATCCCTCGAAGAAGCGACGGTCATTTCTCCCGACAAAAACTATGTGGCTATTGTCGTTGCATGGGTGGAGGGGGTACGATTGATTGATAATATGTTGTTGTAGAGACGCGATTATCTTCCATGAGCTCGCAAGCTCGGTTAATCGCGTCTCTACATTTTTAAATTGTAAAATAAATACACTAATTTTGTCATCATGATGATCGAAGTAATGAAATCGAAGATTCACCGTGTCCGTGTCACGCAGGCCGAGTTGAATTATGTGGGGAGCATCACGATTGACGAAGACTTGATGGAGGCAGCGGATATCGTGGCCAACGAAAAGGTACAGATCGTCAATAACAACAACGGCGCACGTCTGGAGACCTATGTCATTCCGGGCACACGGGGCACCGGGACGATATGCCTGAACGGTGCTGCGGCCAGATTGGTGCAGGTGGGAGATATCGTCATCATCATTTCCTATGCATGGATGGAGAAGGAAGAGGCTAAAAGTTATCAGCCAAAGCTAGTTTTTCCAGATGAGCATAACAGATTGATTAAATAAAGTGACGAAGGTGATGATAGTGATTTAGTTACGAAAGTTAAGATTTTTAAGGACAAGTACGAGTTATATACTCGCACTAGACAGTAGATTAGAACTTCCATAACTTATTTCACTCGATAACTTCCATAACTTTTAAAAAAAACATTTGTGATACATACATTTTCGACATATCGCAGACTGATTGCCTCCTTATTGGCAGGCTGGATGAGTATCATCATCATCAGCGGTATTGTATTTATCCACAAGGAAGTCACCTCCGAAGGGGAAATCGTTACCCACATCCACCCGTACGATTTTACGAGCAAGTCCAAGCATCATCACAAAAGTGATGCGGAGGTACAATTCCTCAATGTTCTTTTTCACGGGTCATTTATAGAAACGGCCCTAGCTGCTTTTGAAACACCTATATTCCAAGAGTTTCAGTATGCTTGCTATAAACCGTATTATACTTCCTATCATTCTTATACCCCTCAGCATTACTACTTAAGAGGACCACCAACTTTGGTGTAACATTGGTTTTTCTGAATCAATGGGATACGTGTATCTACACGTGTTCATTTGTGTTGTAGACTTTTTTGAAAGTATTCTTTATGGATGTTTGCGTACACGCGACAAGCGGGTACTACGTTGATTTTTCAAGGACATCAATAAATAATGAGTTGGCGTACGCATGCCGCGTGTGCCTCTTTTAGAGAAATCTATCCCAACAAAATATTCTAAACTCTTACCTATAAAAAAATTATGTCTAAACTATACTATAGCATTGCTATATCATTATATATGCTGTGTGGCATGAGCCACACCTATGCCCAAAAAATAACGGGCACAATTCTTAATAATAAAGATGAGCCCATTGAGTCGGCGACAGTGTCGGTCGAAGGTACATCACTCCGTGCTTCGACCAATGTGTCTGGTCAATTTGTTTTGGATTATAGCGGAGAAAGGGCAAATCTTTCTATCCGTGCAGTAGGATACCAAGCATTGAAAAAACGGATCGACAAGAAAGATTTTGGTAAACAACAAACGTTTATATTGCAAGAAGACAATCTTAATCTGGACGAGGTCGTTGTATCGGGCACCATGAAGGAAATGTCGAAACTGGAAAGCCCAGTGCCGGTAGAGGTATATACGGCCAAGTTCTTCAAGGCAAACCCTACACCTTCGATTTTTGATGCGTTGCAGAACATTAACGGGGTACGTCCGCAGTTGAACTGTAATATCTGCAATACGGGAGATATTCATATCAATGGCCTGGAAGGCCCATACACGATGGTGCTGATCGATGGTATGCCCATTGTCAGTGGACTCTCTACCGTCTATGGTTTGAGTGGTATTCCACAGGCACTTATTGAGCGTGTGGAAATCGTTAAAGGACCAGCGTCGACCCTCTATGGCAGTGAGGCCGTAGGTGGATTGATCAATATCATCACCAAAAAGCCAAGTAGTGCGCCGGTTATTTCTGCTGATGTATTTGGTACATCTTGGGGAGAGGTCAATACCGATTTGGCGGCAAAGTTCAATGCCGGTCTGAAAGCACAATCCTTATTGGGGGTCAGTTATTTCAATTACCAAAATCCTATTGACAACAACAATGATAACTTTACGGATGTAACACTACAAAATCGACTGTCTGTATTCAATAAATGGGATTTTGCACGAAAAAACAACCGTATATTCTCCTTAGCAGGACGTTATGTGTACGAAGATCGGTGGGGAGGAGAGATGGACTGGAGCAAAGAGTACCGTGGTGGTGATGTGAAATATGGCGAAAGTATCTATACCAAGCGTTGGGAATTATTCGGAACCTATGAGTTGCCGATAAAGGAGAAGGTGCTGTTTCAGTTCAGTACGAATGGCCACAACCAGAACAGCTATTATGGTAATACGCCATTCATGGCCGATCAATATATAGGTTTTGGACAACTCAATTGGTTCAAGACTTTGGGCAAACATGACCTCTTGACCGGATTGGCCTACCGATATACCTATTACGATGACGATACACCTGTGACCGCCGATCCCAATGACATAGATAAGAACAAAGCATCCATTACGCATCTTCCAGCCGTATTTGTGCAAGACGAGATCACATTTGACCCACAGAACAAACTCTTATTGGGTGTACGTTACGATTACAATTCGCTACATGGGAGTATTGTCACGCCTCGATTGAACTATAAGTGGAATTCGGTCAGTAAGAACGATGTGCTGCGGTTGAGCTTTGGCAATGGATATCGTGTGGCCAATGTATTTACCGAAGATCATTCGGCACTGACCGGAGCTCGAAAAGTTGAATTTGAAGAAGATCTCAAGCCTGAAACATCCTGGAATGGGAACATCAATTACGTGAAAAAGATTCCTGCAGGAAGTTCGTTTATTGGTTTGGATGCAACTGTTTTCTATACCTATTTTACGAATAAGATTATTGCCGATTACGATACCGATCAGACAAAAGTACTGTACGGCAACCTCAATGGATATGCGATATCACAGGGTATATCCCTGAATATCGATGTTGTTTTTGCCAACGGATTGAAGATTCTGGCCGGAGGAACATTCCTGGATGTCTATAGTGAAGAAGAAGGCAAGAAGGTGGATCAACTGTTTACAGAAAAATTTTCGGGAACGTGGAATGTTGGTTACACGTTCAAAAAACTAGGTTTAACTGTCGATTATACAGGCAATCTGTATGGTCCTATGCGTTTGCCTCTATTGAGTGAATGGGATCCTCGTAATGAATATTCTCCTTGGTGGAGTATACAGAATATACAGCTGACCAAGAGCATCAATAATAGGATTGAAGTCTATGGAGGTGTCAAGAATCTGCTGAACTGGACACCTAACAAAGGGAATCCATTTATTATAGCCCGTGCACATGACCCGTTTGACAAGGAAGTCGATTTTGATCCGGTGACGGGGGATGCATTGCGGACACCTGGTAATCCTTATGGATTGACTTTTGATCCATCCTATGTCTATGGTCCGAATCAAGGTATCCGGGCTTTTTTAGGATTGCGGTATAATCTGTTTAGGTAGTCCTTGATTGTGATTTGTAAAGTGGTTTGTTCTGCAGTTCCATTGTAGGACGTTATCCCCCTTTGGGGGCTACCGTGTACCCAGAAATAGGACACTTCAATACATAAGAGGGCATTAGATCCTATGTTTGCACTGGCTTTGTTAAATGCTATCCCTCTCTGGAGAGGGGCGCACAGGAAAGAGGGGTGGACAGGGAGAGGAAAGAAGTCAAAACATACTGAAAATAAGCTTTCTTGAGTAATATCCTCCCCCTACCCCCTCTTGAGGGGGACATTGGTCTACAGCATTTATCCTTATACAGATCGACATACAAGTAAGAAATGAGGCTACAAAAACTAAAGGGTGCAATGTGTTAATTATCAATTGAATACAAAGATATGGGTATACGGTAGCCTCTCTGAGGGGGATAAAGAACCAACGGTAGGAGGAGAGAATAGACCGCTGTCCTAAATAACGCAGAAAAAGTTAATACTATGAAAAAACTTCTCAGACATTACAATATACTTTGGGCAATTCTGGGATTATTTCTGGCTCCCGTATGTCATGCACAGACTACTCCCATGCCTATAACACAGGTGGACAGCTGTATGGTGCAGGAAGCCAAGCCTATATTGATCCTCCTTTCTACAGATTGGTGCAAATATTGCCAAATGCAGAAAAGCCACCTGCTCAAAAACAAAGACTTCCAGACAAAGGTGGATCTGTTCTATTATGTGGAATTCGATGCCGAAAGCAAAGAAAAAGTTCGTTTTCACGGTCAGGATTATGTGTTTAAGGCTACAAATACATCGAGCGGCGTACACGAGCTCGCCCTGGCCTTGAACGGTCCCGGTCAACTCAGCTTTCCGACATGGATACTGTTGGACAAAGAATACCAAGTATTGTTTCGTTATCAAGGAGTATTATCTTCTAGGCAATTGGAAAAATTGCTGGAGGCAATCGAAGAGGTGAAAGAATAATTGCCTTAGCATCAAAGATTTGGTAAAAATATTGTAACTTTGCACGTATAGCTGTAGCGAGTTCGACTTTTTGGACGTTCACATAGATATTATTTATTATTTTATGAAAAAATTATTTAAAACATTTGTAATCCTGGCACTAGGCTCTTTTGTATTGGCATCCTGTAATGATAAAACTGATATCGATTTGGGACAGTATGAGGAGGAAGAAAGGAAGTTTGTAGCTGCTCTAGCTGCTGAGAAGGTTAAAATAGAGAATTATTTGGCTAATTTGACAGAAGAAGATGCTCTTTATGAAGCAGAAGAAGATACAGTACTTGTGCCACTCCAATTCATAAATGATGAGGTTACGAGAGGGATGTGGTATAAGGTCATTACTCCCCCTACAGATGATAGTTATGAATATAAAATAAGTGGATCAGGCTATTTGACGTATCCAAAGGTTAAATTGAATTATACTGCAAAACTATTGGATGGAACCTTGGTTGAATCTGCCGAAGGCGAGAATTATGATTTTGGATCACAATCAGCTGTTATTAATTATGCGTGGCTTTATTCATTTTTTCCTTACTCTATCCGAATAAATAGTGAGGATAGAGTGATTAGTGGCCTAACTGAAGATGGATTGAAAGTAGGCAGTAAATTTGTTGTTGTCGTACCTTCTTATTTAGCTTACGGTTCTGTTGTAAAGACAGGCGGTGTGGAAGATATTCCAGCAAATTCACCTTTGGTGTACGAATTTGAAGTGTTGCAGATCGGCGACTAATTATCAATACAATATTTTTATATTTTTTTGTAGAGACGCGATGCATTGCGTCTCTACGTGTTTTATTTCCCTTTGAATTTCGAGTCTTCCAATATCTCCTGTGCATTCTCGATCGCAAACAATTCTTTCAATCCCATCTCCGGATGCTTGATCATGTATTTGCGCACCATCATCCAGCCTATATACGATCCTAATTTTGGAGCTGATTCGTTATTTTGACCGAGTTCTGGTGTAAAAGGCGCTTCGGTAAAATATTTTTGGATACGTAGGTAATCTGTATTGTACAATAGATTTTCCTGTACGAACCAAGCCCATACATCCTGTTGATACCGTCTGGCCCATTTCAATTGTGCCTCCGTATAGCCGATCTTGTCCGTGTCCGGTACATTTTCCAACAGGTAATCCATCGCATAGAGGATCTTTCCGTTGTAGACCATATGGGACAAGGTATTGACATCACCGTGCGTCTGCGGGTAAATGTCTTCTCTCAGGATGGTCTCGATGACTCGCGGCACAATATTTTCGGGTGTAAATTTTCTTGAAATATACAACGGGATGGATTGTACCAAGGCGGGATAAAACTCCGAATCTGCCCCTAGGAACATATCCAATCCTATGCCTACATAATCGTTGCCTATGGGCGTCTGAAAAGAAAACCCACCGACAAAGGAGATAAAGCGTGGAGTTTCATACTCCGGAAATTCATATTTGAGATATTTCAGTGCTTTTGCCAGATCTTTTTCCTGTTTTTTCAAATGGGGAAATCGTTGTGTCACCGAAGCGGATAAATCCTTGAAGTCTTTTTTTTGAAGCACTTGTGTGAGCAACTGTTGGACTCGTAAGCTGTCTTGTGGAGGGCCTATTTCCAGGATTTCAGTCATGTAATCGTGATAAAAGTAGCCGTATTGCTGCTGCCACTCCGTGTTTTTTAGCAGAATATCTTTCGGTTGCAAGGCCGCCATTTCCTGGTCAAAACGTTCGATTTTGACCTCAATATCCATGTTTGATATATCGGGTCTTGAAATTGTAGCCGATTGCTGACAAGATATTATCGTGGGTATTAAAAAAAAGAGATACTTTTGTACGGAAGAATACTGCATAATACTTATTTTCGATTATCGGTACAAAAATATTAATTTAAATAAACAATAATGATTATGACCAACTTTACCAAAAAACTATTCGCTTCGCTAGCACTGCTAGGTGCTGTCCTATGTGGCAATGCTGTATCGGCACAAGATTACTATACCAATCAAAACAGCAGTAGTCTTGATGAGAAAAATTTCCGTTTGGGATTGTCGATCAATCCTAATATTGGTTGGTACAGATATAATGACGATGATTATAAATCCGGTTCAAAAATGGGTTTTTCATATGGTTTGATTGCCGATTTGGGATTTGCCAAAAACTATTATTTCTCGACAGGTTTGCTGATCAATTCTATTGCATCGAGTGTAGAGCCGCCAGCTTCGGCAGCAGATAATGCAAAAAGAGACTTGATACGTTTACAGTATGTAGATGTCCCTTTGACCGTGAAGCTGAAAAGCAATGAAAACGAGCTTGGTCGTTTCTATGGCCAGTTTGGTTTTACGGCAGGTTTTAAGGTTTCGGGTAAAGAAAAATTGGCAGGAGAAACCAAGAAAAGAGGTATCGACAAAGACGATTTGTTCCGTCTTGGCCTTCAATTGGGTGGAGGTGCAGAATGGAAACTGAACGACAACCTGGCGCTGTTGACCGGATTATCGTTCAATAATGGTTTCACCAGAGCCATCAACAATGAAGGGAAACCAAAAACTTCTTTTGTTGCGCTTAATTTAGGATTGTTTTTTTAAAGGAAATTCTCTGATGCAAACGCAAAACCCTTGAGTTGAGGGCTCGACGTTTCCTTTTGTCATCCTGACGATAGGAAGGATCTAAAACTATATAGTTAAAGATCCAATGTTGCATCAGCCCCAGAACCGCCAACACGTCCCTGATGCCTGCTTTGCAGTCGGTAAGCCTCAGGATGCAAATAAACTCTGGTAAATAAATCATCCTATGAAAATAGCTTTAGCACAATTAAACTATCATATCGGAAACTTTGAGGCTAATCAGAAAAAAATAATCACGGCCATACAACAGGCCGTTCTGGACAAAGCTGATTTGATTGTTTTTGCGGAGTTGGCTATTGGAGGCTATCCTGCCAAAGATCTATTGCGAAATGCTGTTTTTATCGAACAATGTCAACGGGCGGTAAAAGAAATTGCGACCCATTGTGATGGTATAGACTGCATTATAGGAGCTCCCCTCCCCAATACTTCCCCGGAGGGGAAGTCCTTAGTCAATGCGGCCGCGTATATCTCCAAAGGCGAGGTGGTCTCCGTGACCGCTAAATCCTTGCTGCCCGATTATGATGTCTTTGACGAATACCGTTATTTTGAACCCAATAGAAATACGCATTGCATCAATATCCGGGGGATGAAAGTTGCCCTTACCATTTGCGAAGACCTTTGGGATGATGATCAGCAAAACTCGTATGTAGGGGATTTGATACAGGAACTTGCTTTGGAAAAGCCGGATCTGATCATTAATATTGCTGCTTCGCCATTTTCATATTCCCATTTTCAAAACAGGGTCAATGTCCTAAAAAGAAATGTGCTAAAAGCCAATGCACCTTTGGTCTATGTCAATCATGTCGGTGCCCACACCGATATTATTTTTGATGGCCGGTCGCTGGCTTTGGACAAATCGGGCAATATCGTTGCCGAACTGCATAAATTTGCCGAAGACCTGCAATACGTAGAGGTTTTGAATAGCCACATCACGGCCTTGCCACCCCCCTCAGTCGATGTGGCAAAGGATACCGATATTGCGCTGATCCACGAAGCGCTTATTCTGGGACTGAAAGATTACTTTTCAAAATCGGGTTTTAAAAAAGCTGTATTGGGGCTGTCCGGTGGAATAGATTCAGCGGTGGTTGCTGCTTTGGCCATCGAAGCGTTGGGTGCTGAAAATGTATTGGCCGTACTCATGCCTTCCCGATATTCGTCGGATCATTCGCTGAAAGATGCACTTGATCTGGTTCAAAATACGGGTTGTGAACATTTGCTTCTGCCGATCCAAGACATTGCCTTCACTTTCGAAAATACGTTGCATAAAGCCTTCGAAGGACGGAATCCAGATACGACCGAAGAAAATATACAAGCCCGGATCAGGGGTACACTCTTGATGGCTATTTCCAATAAATTTGGCCATATTTTGCTCAATACCTCCAACAAGAGCGAAGCGGCTGTCGGGTATGGGACTCTATATGGGGATATGGCAGGATCACTGAGCGTCATCGGTGATGTGTACAAGACGCAGGTCTTTAAATTGGCCGAATACATCAATCGCGACAGGGAAATCATTCCGGAGAATACTATCACCAAACCACCTTCGGCAGAGTTGCGTCCCGATCAGAAGGATTCAGACTCGTTGCCTCCTTACGAAATTCTGGATTCGGTATTGTATCAGCTCATTGAGCTGGAAAAATCCGGATCGGAAATCGTTCACTTAGGATTTGACGAGCAGCTGGTGCAACGTGTTGCAAGACTGGTCAATAATGCTGAATTCAAACGTTTTCAAGCTCCACCCATTCTGCGCGTAAGCCCTAAAGCATTTGGCCCTGGAAGATCCATTCCACTGGTGGCGAGGTTTCCTTTTTAAAATATCTATATTTGAATTTTATGGTCACATTTAGGTTAAAATGGACATTCTGACAAAGAGATTCGTTATGAAAATCGTCATTTCGATGAGGAGGTACGACGAAGAGAAATCTATGGTTAGGTAGGAAAATAATCCCTTATTTATCCATAGATATCTCCTCATGCTTTGTCCATATGACGGTATATTTGTAAAAAAAAAAGCAATCTTTTAAAGTATGGAAAGAGGTGGTGCGGTATATATTTTGACAAATGTTACTAGAACAACTTTATATATTGGTGTCACCTCGGATCTGCTCTGGCGATTGGGAGAACATCGAGAAAAGAAATACCCCAAATCATTCACTGCTAAATATAATCTTTCTATATGTGTATATTATGAACTCTTTTCTTCTATTGAGGAAGCAATAGATAGGGAAAAAGAAATCAAGAAATGGCGGAGAGAGAAGAAGGAAAGATTGATAAATGCAATGAATCCAAATTGGAGAAACTTATGGGAAGATATAAGAGATTGGTAATGTAATCTGCTTATCCATAGATTTCTCTCTTCGTTCGAAATGACGATAAACTAATCACAACGTAAAAGTCGCTAGCTACTGCAAGTCTTAGAGGGATAGATCGTGTGCGGGTCGACTTGTGCCCGATAGGCAAAAAATCTTTTACCCAATTTAAACCATCCCTTACCTTTGTAGTCCAATACGTACTAAATTAAGGAGCTGTCATGAACAAGGCACTATTTTTTCTATCGGTTACGGTTCTATTGATTATGGGTTCATGTGCGACCTATAACTACCATACCACACGTCAGCAATCTATCGATTTTTATCAATACAAAACGTATGGTTGGCTGCCACCTATCGATTCGCTTTCAAAAGATTATTTTACCAACGATATCGCAAAGAGTAATATCATTGGCACGGCCAATAAAGAATTGGAGGCCCGTGGTCTAACCTATACCAAAGAGAACCCCGATATCCTGTTTCGTTACGTAGCTATTGTGAATAACAAGAGCCGATTGGTTTATAGTTCGCCTTATTATGGCGGATGGGGATGGGGTGGCCCTTGGGGCTGGTATAGGCCGTGGGGATTTTACGGTTATTATGGCGGTTCTTATCCCGTAGGAAAAGAACGTGTGCGGTACGGACATATTATCCTGGAAGCAATCGACCGCAGTACCAATGCTGTGATATGGCAAGCACGTGGTACGGGACAGGTCAATATTCCTGAGAAAGCTATCAATGATCTTCCGAAGATCGTCACAGGTATTATGAAAGAATATCCGGTGCAGGCGCGGAAAAGATAATTACGCCCTATGCTTGACAGCGGCGACAAATAGTCCAATCCAGCCGACCATAAAACTGAGTCCGCCAAGGGGTGTAATAGGGCCTAGTATAGCCGTAAAGCTATCCAAGCCTATCAGGTCGCGCACGCTCAAAAGGTACAAAGAGCCCGAAAAGAGGAGTATCCCTAGTGTAAAGGCAATAAATGACACCCGAATAGACTGGCTCTTGGCCCTTGAGAAAGTAGAAATAAACAGCAGTGCAAAGGTATGGTAAAAATGGTATTGGTTGGCTGTCTTCCAGGTACCCAGATGATAATCACTTATTTTTCCCTCCAATCCATGCGCACCAAAGGCACCGAGCACAACGCCTAATAGTCCAAAAAAAGAGGCCGTTAAAATGATCTGCTTATTCATATAGCTATATATAAAAAAATATAAGTCAAAAATCGTTTATAAATGTAAAAAATATCCTGTAAAGAACAGGTTTTTTTATCTTTTTTTATATTAGGATTGAAATTCCTAGGTTTGTATCATGCGTAATACGATAATATTTTCGGCCGTTTTATTCGTAGCAGTTATTGTTGCTTCTGTCTTTTATTTTCGAAGCCTCGATAGAGAACAAAGCCATGCGGCCAGACCGTTGAGGCATCTTCCCGACAATACGATGCTTATCGTATCGCTACGCAACAATGAGGTATCGGATAATATTTTTAAGGATTTTGATGTTTTCGAGGCTCTGTTGGGCAAAGAGGAAGTTAATCTGCTTGCACAGTTCAAAAACCAGATTTTGCGGCACGAGGAAATCGGTGCTTTCGTACAGGATGCAGAAATCTATATCTCGTTTCATCCGGCACAAAAAGGGACAGATATGCTGCTCACTATTCCGACGACAACCACAGTCCCCGAAAACCAACTGCCGAACCTTTTGCACAAAATGGATACCCGATATAAGGTTTCCGAAACGGATACATTGGGACACCGGATGTACGCACTTGCTTATGGTAGTAAGGATTCGGTTTTACATCTACTCTATCATCAAAACATATTTTTTGCCTCTCGTTCTATACCACTTTTGTCGCGAATCGTGGATAAGGCAACCCGACATCTACCTGATGAGCAGATCGATTTTTTCCTCAAGAATAGTTCTCGAAATACACCATTGAGCATATATTTTCCCCATCAACAGTATGACAGCGTCGTTCATCTCTATCAGCGTAGAGATGGAGGCCCATTTCTGGATTTGTTCAAAAATCTACAAGGACAATCGGCATGGAATATCAATTTTAGGCAGGATGCCCTCATGTTGACCGGCGAAAGCGAATTAGATCAATATTCGGAAAATTATGTTTCTATCTTCAAAAACCAACAAAAAAAAGTACAGAGCCTTTATGGTTTCTTTCCGGCAAATACAGCCTTATACATAGAATACAGTATCAGTGATCGTTCCAGATTTCAAAAAGATCTAAAAGATCTGTTCAAAAGGAGGAAAGAAAGTGTTGCCCAAGAAGTTGACACCACAAGCCTCAGTGAACATCTTGAGCAGGTACTCGGAAATGAGTTTGCTTGTCTGGAGACGGGCAGTCAAAACTATATGGCCTTTATTCGTCTCCACGATACAACAGCCTGGAAGGAAATCCAAGTCTTACACTTCGAAAAGACCACCGATTCGATTTTTCGATTCAAAACTCCGAACGTACTCTATAAAAAATTTGGGGATCCTTTCAAACCTTTGACCAGACCGTATGTCACTTTCGTCGAAGATGTTCTCGTATTGGCCAACAGCAGCCATACATTGCGGGCATATCGCGAGGACTGGCGTAGTAGAAACCTGCTGACAGGTACGTTGGGTTTTAAGAACTTTGAGAAGTTACAGAGCTATGAAGCCAATGTGACGCTTTTTGTCCATACAGGGAATGCCCGGCAAAAAATTACCAACTCATTGACCCAACCTTTTCAGGATAATTTCAAGGATACCGAGAATTTTGGTTTTCAGGATTTTCATTCTTGGTCTGTGCAGCTGTCGGGCAATAATGGCAAGATAAGTTCACAGGTGTATGCGGTCTACCAGAGCAAGTCGGCTCTTGGTGTCACACCGGAGTGGACGTATAGTTTTGAGAACAGTGCCATTACGCAGCCTTATGTTTTTGAACATTCGGACACCTCCAAATTTATCATTATTCAAGAATTGGATCATACCATTCACGCTATCCATCCTACAGGTCAGAAATTGTGGTCTACTGTATTTTCGGGTCGTGTGGTCGGGGATATACAACAACTTGAAGACCGAACTATCGTTTTGGTGACGGACAAGAACAGGTTGTATAGATTTAATACCGATGGAAAAGTTTTACCTGGTTTTTCATTACCGCTGCCCGAAGAACCCATTGCTGCCCCTACGATCGTGACGATTAATAATTCCAAGGTGATGCTGATAACGGGACAAAAATCCGTGTACGCCTATGACTTGAACGGTGATATTTATGCCGATTGGCACGATACCGAGCTACAAGGGAATGTGACGGGGCCGATACAGCGTATAAATGACCGTTTTGTGCTGGCTACCGATATGGGCAAGGTTTACTTCTTGGACGAGAGAGGCCATGTGGTGCAGACGTACAGCAGTCCTGGGGAGGTAAAGATTCAAAATCCATTGATGGTATCAGGACAGCTAGCGTGGTGGACAGACGACATGGGTTATCTCAATAAGATTGCTTTGGATGGAAATGCCGTACGTTATAGCGTGGATGAACGTCTTCCCAAACATTTTTCGGATTTTGTGAATATCAATGCCACTTCTATGCCGGAATTGATATTGGTGGACAAAGGTCATCTGCGGGTGTACGATATAGCGGACAGCGCACGGTTGTTGTTTGATTATAATTTCACAAAAGATATTGTCAATCGCCCTCAGCATTTCGAATCGGTTTCGAATCGGGGACAATATTTGTTGGGCATTGCTTCCCGACCGACCAATCTTCTCTATCTGTTTGAGGCAAATGGAAATGTCATGGAGGGTTTTCCTGTCGAAGGGTTGCCGTTGTTCTACTATGGCCGGATCAATTATAACAGTGATATGTATTTGTTGACGATGCGCCGGGACCGTAAGTTGTATGCTTTTAAGCATCAGAAGTAAAAGAACACACGCCACAGGCGTGCGCCATGCTATGATTAGTTTTTCTTTAAGCTAGGCACACATGCCGCATGTGCTTAAGGTTTTGTCCTGTACTAAGAAATTTTTATGTATCTTTGAGAATAATAGGAGGTGGTAAATGGCTGTTAAAGAAAAAAATAAAACAGGGTCACTTTCGTCGACACCGAGATATAAAACATATTCCATCGCAGAGGTTATGGCTGCCGGAGGCACAACCGCGTTTGCCAATAAGCTAGGTAAAAACACAGCGAACATTCAAGGTCGGCTTAATAAATTGCCGGATGAGGCTTTTTTGACGAAAGAAGAAGCTGATAAGGCTCTTAAAACGTTGAATGAAAGTAAATGAATCTATTACTGGATACCAATATTCTGATTTTACTAGCCAAAGATAGAGGTAGGCGGTTATTTAATACCGTGATTAATCCAACTCATGAGAAGGTTTTTGTATCCATTGCTTCGTTAAGCGAACTGAAATCCATTGCATTGCAAAATAAGTGGGGTGCAAAGAAATGGAAAACAGTGAATGCCGTACTGGAAGATGCTGTCATCATAGAAATTAATGAAAATCTTGTGGATACTTATGCCGAAATCGATGCTTTTTCTCAATGTCGTAATCCATCCTATACAGACTACTCGTTTACTACGCCAAGAAATATGGGAAAAAATGATCTTTGGATAGCCACTACTGCAGCACTTTTGGGGTTAAAACTTATTACAACCGACCGGGACTTTGACCATCTACATCGTATATTTATTGAAGTGGAATGTCTACCTCTTAAAGCCTTTCAACAATTATAGCGTTTTAAAAATAATTTGTAGGTTTGTGTCCTTAGATATTTTATGCTTAAAGGAGAAAAAAATTTACAATTACTGGATCACCCCCGACGTATAGTCATCACGACGCATCATAAACCCGACGGAGATGCTTTGGGTTCGTCCCTGGGACTATACCATTGGTTAAAGAAGCATGGTCACGACGTAGAAGTAGTCGTGTCTTCCGATTTTCCCACATTTTTGGATTGGATGCCCGGACGTGAGGATGTGCTCATTTATCCCCAACAACCTGAAAAATGCCAAACCTTGTTTGAGCGTGCAGATATTCTTTTCTGTTTGGATTACAGTGCTTTGTCCCGAGCCAACATATTGGAGGAGATCATTGCCCAAGCCAATGGCCAAAAGTGGATGATTGACCATCATTTGGATCCGGAAGATTTTGCAGATCTGTCTTATTGGGATGCTAAGGCTGCCGCTACGGCCCAACTGGTGTACACGTTTATCGCGGACATCATGCAGGATGCAGGCAGCATCAATGCCGATATCGCTACCTGTCTTTATGCAGGTATCATGACGGATACAGGATCTTTTCGCTTTCGTTCCACAACGTCTGCCGTACACCACATTATTGCGAGCCTGATTGACGCAGGAGCCCGTAATTGGGAGATACACGAGCATGTGTACAACAGTTCTACCGAAAAAAGATTAAAATTTTTAGGATACTGCCTGTTGAATTGTTTGGAAGTCATTCCAGACTACAACACAGCCCTTTTTGCGATCAGCAAAGAGGATTTGGCACAATTTGAAGTCACTACCGGTGATACGGAGGGCTTGGTAAACTATGCGCTTTCGATAAAAGGTATAAGATTAGCTGCATTAATTGTTGACAGAACCGAATTAATTAAGTTATCTTTGCGTTCGATCGGCGAAATCCCTTGTAATGAGATATGTAAAAAATATTTCAATGGTGGAGGACACTTGAATGCCTCGGGTGGAAGTTCATCCGAAGATTTGAGTACGGTTGTCAACAAATTGAAATCGGTATTGCCGGAATATAAAGAGCTATTAACAAAGTAAAAAAGTAGTAAACAAATAAAATGAAGAAATCAATTCTATTTCTATCTGCAGCTGTGTTATTGGTGGCTGCATCATGCCAGAGCTTTAAAAAAGGTGAAGGTGGTCTGGAGTACAAAATCGTGAAGGATGCAGGTGCCGAAAAGGCCGTAGCCGGTGATTTATTGTCTGTAGATATGATGATCCTGTCGGATCGTAAAGATTCATTGTTGA
The DNA here is from genome assembly GCF_011030405.1 of Parapedobacter sp. SGR-10. Taxonomy (GTDB): domain Bacteria; phylum Bacteroidota; class Bacteroidia; order Sphingobacteriales; family Sphingobacteriaceae; genus Sphingobacterium. Next base: position 47,916 of record NZ_JAAJTJ010000023.1, on the reverse strand, counting down.
ACAGTACATATGATCTGGGACTGCCCCAAATCGTCAATATCGCTCCTGACTCATTGCCTGGACTTTATCCAGGAGATTACAACTCTATGTTCACAAAATTGGGTGAAGGAGATAGTGCTATATTTCGCCTTAACCTGGATACGATGGCAGCCAAAACAGGGCAACCAAAACCGGAGATCGGTGATAAATATGTGACTTTCCGTATCAAAGTAAGAAAGCACTTCAAAAAAGGCGAATTGACTGATTCTGCACTTTATGCAGAAGTAGACAATTATTTCAAAGGTGAATTGGAGAACTTGAAAAATGCAGAAGAAGGTAAGATTACCGGCTATGTTTCTTCAAACAAGTTAGAGCCTAAGAAAACAAATAGTGGTTTGCAATATATTATTTCCGAAGAAGGAAGCGGTGACAAACCTGCTGTCGGAGATACTGTAGTCGTCAACTACACTGGTAAATTGACCAACGGAACGGTCTTCGATACAAATAATGAAGAATTGGCCAAAAAGCATAATTTGGCGAATCCAATGCGTACGTATGAGCCTATCCGTTTCAGTATTGGTAACGATCCGGTTATTCAGGGATGGACAGAAGGTCTCCAATTGTTGAACAAAGGTGGCAAAGCAACCTTCATCATTCCTTCTTCTTTGGGATATGGAGATCGTCCGGCAGGAAATAAAATCCCTCCTTATGCGCCATTGATATTTGACGTAGAGTTGGTTGATATTGTGAAGGCTCCGGTTGCTACAGATTCTGTACCGTCTTTGCCTAAAGCTGAACAATAAAAAACGGTTTAATATAAAAAACGCGGCTCCCAAAAAGAGTCGCGTTTTTTTATATTCAATGTAGGGGCAAAAGATATTTTGCCCAAAATGCATCATAAAGGGCGAAAAATGTTTCGCCCCTACATAAATCTTCTCTATTTTTGTCTATGGCTCCATCCTACATACTGACAGATACGCATACACATTTCTATTACAATGTCCATACGGAAAAGATAAACGAACAAATGCAACGTTGTCGGGACAATCATATTTATCGATTGTTTCTTCCGAATGTAGACAGCGGGTCGATACAGCCTGTATTGGATACGGTGGCTACCTATCCCGAAAATTGTTTCCCTATGCTGGGTTTGCACCCTTGCAGTGTCAAGGAAGGTTATAAGCAGGAACTTGCTCAGATCGAAAAAGCGATTGCTGGCCATAGCGTGTATGCTATTGGGGAGATAGGGATTGATCTGTACTGGGACAAAAGTACCTTGGAGTGGCAGAAAGATGCTTTCCGTACACAAGTGGGCTGGGCAAAACAATTAGGATTACCCATTGACATTCATTGCAGAGAGGCATTTGACGAAATCTTTGAATTATTGGAGGAACTGAATGACGACAAGCTGTTTGGTATCTTCCACTGTTTCACGGGAAATCTGGAACAGGCGAGTAGAGCTATTGATCTCGGTTTCAAATTGGGTATAGGCGGGGTCGTTACATTTAAAAAGGCTGGTTTGGATGAAGTCGTGCGGCAGATTGATTTGAAGCATATCGTGTTGGAAACCGACGCTCCTTATCTTGCTCCTTCACCTTTTCGGGGAAAGGAAAACGAAAGTGCCTATTTGTACTATGTCGCTCAAAAGGTGGCGGATATCCATCAGATCGGAATAGAAAAAATCGCTGAGATCACGACGCAAAACTCTATCGATATATTTGGTATTTAGCACATGAGACATATCTTTATCATATACACAGGTGGCACAATCGGGATGGTGCAAGACGAAAATGGTATTTTTGTTCCTTTCGATTTTGAGCTTATCAAGAAGAATCTACCGGACTTAAGCCGCCTAGATTACAAGTTGACAGTACATTCTTTTGATCCGATTATCGACTCGTCCAATATGACACCGGATATCTGGCTAGAGATGGCCCGTCTTATCAGGGACAATTATGAGCAATACGATGGTTTTGTCATTCTGCACGGATCGGATACGATGGCATTTACGGCTTCTGTTTTGAGCTTCCTGTTGGAAGGTCTGCAAAAACCGGTTATTCTTTCGGGATCACAACTCCCTATCGGTGAGATTCGTACAGATGCACGTGAAAATATGATGACGGCTCTTGAAATAGCCTCGACCAAACACAATGGCATATCGGTCATACAAGAGGTTTGTATCTTATTTGATAATAAATTGTTCCGTGGCAATCGCTCTTTCAAGTATAATTCAGCAAAATTTGAGGCTTTTCGTTCACCAAATTATCCCGTGCTTGTCGAAGCGGGCATTCATTTGAAGTATAATTTCGAAGCCTTGTTGTACAATGGAGACAAGGAACTGGTATTCCACGATAAGCTCGACAACAGGGTAGGGGTGTTGAAACTGTTTCCGGGCATTCGTCTCGAAACAATCAGGGCTGTTCTACAATCCGATGTGCGTTCCATTGTGATGGAAACTTTTGGTTCGGGCAATACGACTACTGATCCGGCTTTTTTGGATTTGTTGAAAGAAGCTATCGGACAAGGCAAAAATATCTTGAATATTTCGCAGTGTAAGGTTGGTTCCGTCGAATTGGGAAGGTACGAAACTAGTCAGGGACTCAAACAGATCGGCGTGCTCAATGGATATGATATGACGTTTGAGGCTGCTATTACCAAGCTTATGTACCTGCAAGGTGAGTTTGAAGACCAGGAATTGGTAGCCTTTTGGGTGGAGAAAGATATTCGGGGCGAATTGACGGTGAATGATTAAATTACGAATTACGAATTACGAATTACGAATTACGAATTACGAATTTTTTATCTTAGCTGTTGTATTATTACCTATTACTTAGTGCAGTTGTATGACACAGAAGAAAAAATTGACCATAACAGATGTTGCCCGTGCGACCGGTGTTTCGGTGACGACAGTGTCTTTGGTGCTGAATGGCAAGGGGGAAGGTCATATCGGTTCTGCTACTATCCGTAAGGTAAAGGATTATGCCCGAAAAGTAGGATACAAACCTAATCCTATAGCCCGCCCGCAGTTGAAGAAAACCAAAATATTCGGGATCTTATTGGAAGATATTGCAGCTCCGCAGCAAAGCCTTCTTGCTTTTGAGATAGAAAGACTGTTGAGAAAGCAAGGCCATCATGGGTTTGTTGTCAGTATGAACGGAGATGTGGTGGCAGGCGAAGAATTGATCCGCATTTTACAGCATAAGGAAATGGACGGATACGTGCTCATGCCGTTTGAAAACATGGATAGTTCACTAAAAAAAATAATGGCAAACAATATTCGGGTTGTATTGTATGACTGTATCGCCGAAGGATTGAAGATCGACCATGTCGTTGCAGATTACAAACCGAAAGTGGTGGAGGCTATCCATGATTATTGGAGCGACCACAAGGATGCCCGGGTAGGCTTGGTGGTCTGCCAATCCAACGCATATAGGATGCGAGAATTTCAGGAAGGGTATATGAACGCGATGGACAAATATGCTGGAGATGTGCTGATGAAAAAAATCCAGATATCCTTGGAAGAAACAGAAATATGTGCGCAAATCAGTGATTTTATTCGTCATAATAGGTTGGATGCCGTGCTGTTTTCTACGGATCGTCTTGCACGGATAGGGGGAGAGACCATAGCGCGCGAACGTTTGCAGATATCGTGCGTGATCGCTACAGATGTGCCTGTACTATCCGGAGATAGTACAGTGACCTATGTCTCCTTGAAACAGGACATGATTTTGATTGCTGAAAAGATTGTTAAAGGTTTATTGTCATAGAGATGCCATGTCTACCTGACGGTAGCCAAATGTTAGCGCACGAATCCTTTCGTGTGCTTGTTCTTGATGGGCACACGAAAGGATTCGTGCGCCAGCATCGGGATAGTAGAGGCTTTTTAGAAGATACCTTCCACACTAACATCATTTCTTCACAAATTTCATGGACAAAGAATTGACGCAATGTCTTGTGTCTTTTTCGGTGAAACCTTCACCAAGAAATACATGTCCTAAATGTGCACCGCATCTATTGCACAAGATTTCTGTCCTTCGGCCATCGGCATCTGTGACACGTTTTACAGCCCCCGGTATTTCGTCGTCAAAACTTGGCCAGCCGCAGTGAGATTCGAATTTGTCTTCGGAGCGATACAGTGGAGCATCGCATCTTTTGCAAAGATAAAGCCCGGTTTCTTTGTTATTCAAGAGTTCTCCCGTAAATGGCCTTTCGGTACCTTTATGCAGGATCACATATTCTTCCTCCGGAGTGAGTTTGTTGTATTTTATTGTATCCATGATCGTCTGATTTTGTTTTTTAGGATTGTTTGCGCAGGAACTCAAAACCACCAACCCAAAGATAACGGTATATCCTATTATTTTTGTCATAAATTTTTTCAAGTTACATTACAATTATACAAGCAAAAATGATGCTAATGATACGAGGTAAAGATAGAATAACTTTTATAGCATAGCGTTGTAAACTGAAATAAGCAGTTAAGCTATTTCATAAAATGATTAAAAATTGAAATAGAAATATTTGTTATTTCAAAAAAACGCCTAATTTTGAAATAAGAATATTTGTGATTTTCAAAAAAGCGATAAAAAATAGCGATTATCCATTACCAATTTGAAACCATTCATCCTTTTTTAGATGGAAATGGCCGGGTAGGAAGATTAATGATTACGTTGTATCTGGTAGATAAAGGTATACTTAAAAAGCATATACTTTATCTATCCGATTATTTTGAGCGTAACCGCAAACTGTATTATGACAATTTGATGTATGTAAGAGAAGACCACAACATGAACCAGTGGCTCAAATTTTTTCTAAACGGTATTATTGAAACATCAAAAAAGGGTGTCGAAACATTTAATGCGATCCTCCAACTGCAACGGATAACCGAAGAGAAACTGAAAAATACAGGTAGCAGAGGCATAGATGCCATAAAAATTGTTCAATCTATGTATAGCATGCCCATAATTGATGCAAATAAAGCCATGGGCGTGATCGGAAAATCAATCAATACCACCTATAAAACGATCGATCTGTTGGAAGAAATGAAAGTAATTGAAGAAATCACCGGGGCACAGCGTGGCAAACTTTACGCTTTTACAGAATATATCGATCTATTTAAGTAAAGAAGTGTGAAAATTTATTTTTGCTCATTATCTTGCTGTCTTTTTTACCATAAATTCTTTTAAGTTACACTACAATTATACAAGCAAAAATGATGCTGATAATTATAAAAGGAACGTGTGGTCACTTTTTTAATAGCAAAATCTCAAAGACCCTAGCGGCAAAGAGAAAAAGTTACTGTAAGGCTGTTTTAACAAAGAAATACATTGATTTTCAAATTTATTTAGAATGGTTTTAAATTGATAATTTGCGTCATTAAATTGTCAGGGATTGCTTATAAAGTCCTACTTTTGTGCATTGTTAGGGGGAAGAGGCGGCCTAACAATTAAGAAAGTAATTTTTATATTCATAAATAAATAGTATAAAGTGCTAAATATGAGAAATATCTCATCCGTTTTGGGAAGACTCGCGAAGTCAATATCGGTCAGTTTGGTATTGTTATTTGCTGTTACATTGACATCACATGCGCAGGATGTAAAAGAAGGGGCGGCGCTGTTTAAGGCGAACTGTACCGCTTGTCACAAAATTGACAAGAAGCTTACCGGTCCGGCGTTGGCTGGTATGTCAGAGCGTCACTCGGAAGAATGGCTAATCACTTGGATCCGTAATTCGAAGGCCATGGTAGATGCGGGTGACCCCACAGCCGTTGCGCTATTTGATGAGTACAACAAGCTGTTGATGCCGGCTTTTACACAGTTCTCTGATGACCAGATCAAGAATATCATTGCTTATGTGAAGGATGAAGAGGCTAAATTGGCACAAGCTGCTGCCGCTCCGGCAGGAGGTGCTGCAGGTGGTGGTGCTAGTAGCGATGCCAATACGTTTATGCTTGTCGGTATGGCGGCGTTGTTGCTTTTGGCGATTGGTGTTATCGTGGTGTTGAACCGTGTGACCCGAACGTTGGAGAAAGTGATTGCCAACAATCAAGCGGCTATAGAGGCTGCCCAAGCCCGTAATGAGGAGCATGAAGGTGGCGATAAGGTGAAATTTGCACAGAAGTTTCTGAAGAACAAGAAACTGGTGGGTTTCACGGCTTTGCTGTTGGTTGCGTTGTTGGCAGTTTTGGGATGGCAGGGTATGTGGAATATCGGTGTGCACCAAGGGTATAAACCTGTACAGCCGATCAAGTTCTCGCACCAGATACATGCCGGTGTCAATCAGATCGAATGTCAATACTGTCATGGAGGTGCGTTCAAATCCAAGAATGCCTCTATCCCATCGGCCAATGTGTGTATGAACTGCCACAATACGATTACAGCTGCAGATCATTATAACGGAGAGACCTCTCCAGAAATCTTGAAATTGTACCGTGCCGTGGATTTTGATCCGGATACACGCACCTATGGTGATAATCCAAGACCTATCGAATGGGTAAGAATTCACAATTTGCCAGATTTTGCTTATTTCAATCACTCTCAGCACGTTGTCGTAGCAGGCGTAGAATGTCAGACTTGTCACGGCCCTATTGAGACGATGGAAGAAGTGTATCAATATTCTCCATTGACGATGAAATGGTGTGTGGACTGTCACAAAGAGACCGAGGTCAATGCAGACAACAAATATTACGATCAATTGATCGAGGCACATGAGAAGTTGAAAAAAGGTGAGAAGATGACTGCTGCCATGATCGGTGGTCTGGAATGTGGTAAGTGTCACTATTAATAATTAAATCGGAAAACGCAATCTTATATACAGCTTAAATGGATAGCAATAAAAAATATTGGAAAGGCTTAGAAGAGTTGAATCAAACTCCAGCTTTCACAGAAAGCAGCAAGGGAGAGTTTGCTGAGCCTATTCCTGTAGAAGATGTCTTAAATGAAGCAGGTTTAAGTACAAGAGCACCTCGCCGTGATTTCTTGAAAGCTTTAGGTTTTGGTTTAGGGGCTGTGACATTGGCTGCCTGTAACCGTACTCCGGTACACAAAGCAGTCCCTTATGTCATCAAGCCCGAAGAAATCACTCCGGGTATTCCGAATTATTACGCTTCGTCGTTCAATGGGCAGAGCGTTTTGGTCAGAACACGCGAAGGGCGTCCTATTTCGATTGAAGCCAACCCGAATGCTGTAGGGTTGAATCAAGGTACGGATGCACCTACTGTAGCTTCGGTGTTGGATCTGTACGATATGTCCAAGTTGCAAAACCCGCAGATTGGGGGCAAGGACGTAGAGTGGTCTAAGCTAGACGCTACTGTCATTGCTGCATTGGACAAAGCTGCAGCGGCCGGAAAACAAATCGTGTTGGTATCCAATACGGTCAACTCTCCGTCTACATTGGCCGCTGTTGCAAGATTTGCTGCGAAATATCCTACCGTTTCCCATGTACAAGTGGATGCGGTCTCTTATAGTGGTTTGGTCGAGGCCAATAAAAACACATTCGGTAAAGCTGTCGTTCCTTCCTATAATTTTGCCAATGCTCAAGTGGTGGTTTCTGTAGCTGCTGACTTTTTGGGTACGTGGTTGTCGGGTGAGGAGCATACACAAGATTATATTAAAAACCGTGATTACAAATCGTTGAAAAACGGTAAGATGTCACGCCATATCCAATTCGAATCGGGTCTTTCCATGACCGGATCCAATGCCGATGTACGTATTGCGATCAAACCTTCGGAAGAGGGAGCTGTATTGATTTCGTTGTACAATGAAATTACCGGGCAATCGCTTTCGGGCGGTACAACCAATGCTAAGGCACAGACTGCAATCAAATTGGTGGCAAAAGAATTGGTCAATGCCAAAGGCTCGGCTGTCGTGGTGGCAGGTGCTAATGATGTCAACATCCAATCTTTGGTCAATGCGATCAACACCCAATTGGGCGCGTATGGATCTATCATTGATCTGGATAACTATTCTAAACAATATCAAGGTTCGGACAGTGCTTTCCAAGCGTTCTTGACTGCGGCCAAAGCGGGACAGGTCGGAGTAGCATTCTTCCTGAACAGCAATCCTGTTTACGATTACTTCAAAGCGGAAGATGTCAAAGCAGCTTTGGCGAAAGTAGATTTCTCCTTGTCGTTCTCTGATCGTGCAGATGAGACGGCTACAGAGACCAAAGCTATCGCACCGGTTCCTACTTACTTGGAATCTTGGGGTGACGAATCATCGAAGGAAGGCTTGTTTACCATCGTACAACCTACGATCAACCCTATTTTTAATACCAGACAAGTGGAGCAAAGCTTGTTGGTATGGGCAGGAGACAATGCAAGCATTTACGATTTTGTAAAGCAAAACTGGGAAACCAATATCTTGGCAGGAACCGGAAAAAGCTGGAAAGATGTATTGCAGCAAGGTTTTGTCTATAAAGGTACGGCTACAGGCTCTTCATATGCGGCTAATGTAGACATAGCTACGGTAGCTTCTGCTATCGTAAACGATGCGAAGAGGATTGCAGGCGATGTTGAATTGAAATTGTACGAATCTACGGTTATGCGTGATGGTCGTTATGCCAACAACGCTTATCTACAGGAACTTCCTGACCCGGTATCCAAGGTGACCTGGGACAACTATGCTGCTCTTAACCCGAAATTTGCCGAGCAATTGGGCGTAGGTGAAAACGGAAAAGTGACAGTAGAAGCCAATGGTCAATCCATAGTATTGCCTGTTGTATTCCAACCGGGACAAGCCATGGGTACAGTATCTGTAGCCTTGGGCTACGGACGTACGAAAGTCGGTAAAGCCGGAAACAACGTCGGTCAGAATGCATTTCCATTGGCGAGCTTGGTGAATGGTACAGTACAACTGTCTGCTAAAGCAACTGTTTCCAAAGCGTCTGGTACGTACGAGTTGGCACAAACACAAACACACCATACCATTGAAGGTCGTAATATCATTCGGGAGACGACTTTTGCGAAATATCAAAAAGATCCGAATTCCGAATCAGGACGTTTTTCCGATACGCACAAGACATACGATCTGTGGAACAAGTACGAGCAGCCGGGCCACAAATGGGTCATGGCAATCGATCTGAATGCTTGTACTGGATGTGGATCTTGTATCGTTGCGTGTAATGTAGAAAACAATATTCCGGTCGTAGGCCGCGATGAGGTACGCCGTCGTCGTGAGATGCATTGGCTGCGTATAGACCGTTATTATACCATTGAGGAAAACGGCAACAAGATCACGAAAGAAAAAGAAATAGCAGGTGTACAGGACTTCGAAAACGTGACCGTCGTGCACCAACCGATGCTATGTCAACACTGTGAGCACGCTCCGTGTGAAACGGTCTGCCCAGTATTGGCAACGGTACACTCTTCGGAAGGTCTGAACCATATGGCGTACAATCGTTGTTTTGGTACACGTTACTGTGCGAACAACTGTCCATATAAAGTGCGTCGCTTCAATTGGTTCAACTATTGGAATGATTCACGTTTTGACAACTATCTGAACAATGAGTTTACACAATTGGTATTGAATCCGGATGTGACGACACGTTCACGTGGGGTCATGGAAAAATGTTCGATGTGTATCCAACGTATACAAGCCGGCAAGTTGCAGGCGAAGATTGAAAATCGTCCATTGAAGGATGGCGATGTGAAAATGGCTTGTCAGGCGGCATGTTCGGCCAATGCCATTATCTTCGGGGATGCTAACGATCCGAATTCAGAAGTGTCGAAAGCATTGCGCAATGAGCGTGTGTACTATGTCTTGGAAGAAATCAATGTACAGCCGAATATCGGTTATATGACGAAAGTGAGAAACACCATTGAAGCGTAATTTTATTCTATATCTGAAATAAAAAAACTATGTCATCGCATAACGAATCCATATTAAGAGAACCTTTAATGACCGGAAAGGGCATCACGTATGCTCAGATCACTGATGATATCCTTTTGCCGGTAGAAAATAAACCCAACAAAGCCTGGTGGATCGGTTTTATCGTTGCCGCTTTGGGGGCTATGTTGTGGGTAGTGAGCGTGGGATACACGTTTTGGACGGGTATCGGCGCTTGGGGGCTGAACAAAACAGTAGGTTGGGCATGGGATATCACCGACTTCGTATGGTGGGTAGGTATCGGTCACGCCGGAACACTGATCTCAGCCGTATTATTGATTTTCCGTCAAAACTGGCGTAACTCCATCAACCGCTCTGCGGAAGCGATGACAATCTTTGCCGTGATCTGTGCGGCAACCTATGTCGTTGCCCACATGGGACGTCCATGGTTGGCCTATTGGATTTTCCCTTTGCCAAATCAATTTGGTTCGCTTTGGGTTAACTTCAACTCACCATTGGTATGGGATGCCTTTGCGATTTCGACTTATTTTACGGTATCGTTGGTATTCTGGTACTGTGGTCTGTTGCCGGATATCGCTTCGGTACGTGACCGTGCAAGTGGCTTAAAGCAAAAAATCTACAAAGTGTTGTCCTTCGGTTGGAACGGCTCGGTAAAGACCTGGCAGCGTTTTGAAATCGTTTCGTTGATCTTGGCTGGTATTTCTACCCCATTGGTACTTTCGGTACACACGATCGTATCCATGGACTTTGCGACATCGGTCATTCCGGGATGGCACACGACCATCTTCCCTCCGTACTTCGTCGCGGGAGCGATTTTCTCCGGATTTGCGATGGTACAGACCTTGTTGCTGATCTTACGTAAGGTATTGAACTTTGAGCACTACATTACGATGTTCCATATCGAGTCGATGAACAAGATCATCATGGTGACGGGTTCTATCGTGGGTATCGCGTATTTGACCGAGTTGTTTATCGCTTGGTATTCGGGTTCGGAATATGAGATGTATGCCTTTGCCAATCGTGTGGCCGGTCCTTACGCTTGGGCATACTGGGCGATGATGACCTGTAACGTGATCTCTCCACAGTTATTTTGGTTTAAAAAAATCCGTACCAGTATTCCTATTTCATGGGTATTGTCTATCGTGGTGAATATCGGGATGTGGTTTGAGCGCTTCGTGATCATCGTGACCTCGTTGCACCGTGACTATTTGCCATCGTCATGGGCGATGTTCTATCCGACTTGGGTCGATGTCGGTATTTTCGTCGGATCTATCGGGTTGTTTTTCACGTTGTTCCTGCTATTTGTACGTTTCTTGCCTGCTATTGCGATCGCAGAGGTGAAACTGTTGCTGAAGAGCTCCAGCTTACAGCAGAAAACCAAATTGGTTGGAGAAGGTGCATTCCCTGCAGAGCAAGTTGAGTACTTTAGGGAAGCACTAGCAAGTAAATATGATTCGGTTACAGAAGAGGATATTAACGCTTTACGTAAATAATAACAGCAATGAGCAATACAAAATATATCATAGGTAGTTTTGCAGATCCGGATGATTTGATGCACGGGATCGATAAGTTGCAAGCCAACAACATTAGTATATACGATTGTTTCACGCCGATGCCCATACACGGTATCGAAGCTAAATTGGGTGTGAAACCGTCACGTTTGCCCATAGCTGCATTTTGTTTTGGTGCGTTGGGTACGTGTTTAGGATTTAGCTTGTTGTACTATACGATGGCTTATGACTGGCCGATGAATATCGGTGGTAAACCTTCGTTGCCGTTGCCAAACTTTGTTCCGGTGACCTTCGAGGTGACGATCTTATTGTGTGCATTGGGGATGGTGGCTACCTTCTTTTTCCGTAACCATTTGTTTCCGGGGCGTGCTCCGCGCGTGATGGATCTTCGGGCTACAGACGATCGTTTTATCATCGCCGTTGATGCTCATGAAAATACAGATCATGCTTTGATCGATAGTTTGTTGAAAGAAGCTGGAGCAGTAGAAGTTAAATACAATGAAAGAAAATATGTTAGTTATGAATAAGAAGAATTTTCTTGGAACTGTATGCGTGGCTGTTGTACTGACAGCAGTAGTTACTGCTTGTGGCGATGGCACGACACGTAGTAGGGGTTGGGAATTCTCGCGTAATATGTATGATCCGATCGCATATAATCCGGATCAGCCAAATGATAATTTTAAGAATAAACAGACTGCTCAGCTTCCGCCTAGCGGCACCAATCCGATTGGCTTTGAACGTTTTGAATATGCCAATACGATGGAAGATTATGAAAGGGCAGGAGCAGAGTTGCAAAACCCGCTCGCGGTAACAAAGGAAAATCTAGCCGAGGGTGAGCATTTGTTTTTGGTCAATTGTGCGGTATGCCATGGTAAGGAAGGTAAAGGCGATGGCTCCATTACGAAGGATCGTAGTGTGACGGATTCCAGAGGTACACGTCAGTTGGAAAATTTTCCTCCTCCGCCATCCTATGCGAGGTCCACAGGAGCCAATTCATCCCGTGGCGGTGCTATGGCCGATCTTTCTGCGGGAAAAATTTATCATACCATTTACTATGGTCTGAACACAATGGGGTCTCATGCTTCGCAATTGAACCCAGAAGAACGTTGGAAAGTGGTCATGTACGTACAAGAATTACAAAAAAAATAATCAAACATCAATTCATATAAATGGGAACTCACAATCATCATCACGATTATAATTTCAGCGAGCAATATACTTTTGCTGGTACGGCTAAGATTATCAGCTTAGTTGCTATCGTGTTCGGTATAGCGGCCGTTGCATTCGGTCTGTTGTCCAGTGAACATATTATTGTGGAGCGTACATATGCCAATCTATTATTGATGGGGTATTATTTTACTTGTGTATGTGCCGCAGGAGCGTTTTTTGTTGCCTTACAGATTGTCACACAATCAGCATGGTCTGCGGGATTGATCCGTATTCCGCAGGCTATGGCCAGTATATTGCCTATCGCGGCAGCTATTTTGTTGGTCATCGTTGGACTAGGGCTTTTTACACATAATCTTTATCACCACTGGCATGCAGAGGGGCTTACAGATCCCAATAGTCCGAATTACGATGCTTTGGTAGCTGGTAAGGAAGCTTTTTTGAATGTACCCGGATTTTTGATCCGTCAGATACTTTTTATGGGCTCTTATAGTATTTTCGCCTATATCTTAGCCAAGCTTTCATACAAGGAAGATCTGGCCGGGGGCTTGAATTCTTACAAGAAGAGTTTTAAATTGTCTGCTATTTTCTTGGTTATTTTTGGTTTCACCACGCCGATTTGGTCTTTTGATACGGTGATGTCCTTGGAGGCGCACTGGTTTTCAACCATGTTTGGCTGGTACAATTTTGCTGCGATGTGGGTGAGCGGTCTCTGTGCGATTACCGTGATCTTGATCCTTGTCAAGAAAGCAGGGTATATGGCTTGGGTCAATGAGAACCATTTGCATGATTTGGGTAAATTGATATTTGGTTTCTCCATCTTTTGGACATATGTCTGGTTTGCGCAGTTCATGTTGATCTGGTACTCGAATATTCCAGAGGAGACGGTGTATTTCTACAAGCGTTGGGAGCCCGAGTACAAACCTTGGTTTTGGTTGAATATTATCATTAACTTTGTTGCTCCGTTGTTGATTTTGGTGGACAGGGATGCGAAGCGTAAGCAAAATATGATGTTGTTTGTCTGTATTTTATTGCTGTGCGGACACTGGTTGGATTACTATATCATGATTATGCCGGGTACGGTAGAGACCCATAGGGGCTTTGGTCTGATTGAAATTGGTACGGCGGCAGGTTTCTTTGGTTTGTTTGCTTTCTTGGTTTTGAATAAATTGAGTAAGCATCCTTTGGCGGCTAAAAACCATCCATTCCTTGACGAGAGTTTGCATCATCAGATTTAATAGCAGGTTTTAGAAATTACGTTCAAACGTTTTATAAAAAAATGAATTTAAAAATTAATAATCCATTCAAATCCATCTGGGGTTTATTACTTGTTGCCAGCTTGTTTTTTGCTGTGCCGACAGTTGCTTCTCAGCAAGACTCTACTGCAGTAGAAGCTCAAACGGAAACTACTGTGGATACAGCAGGTTCTGCAGAGGCGGATACGACAGCAGCTCCGGCTACAGACGAGGCTCCGGCTACGACAGATGCAACTGTTTCTACAGGTACATCGACGACAACTGCTGCCGCTGCAGAGGAGACCAGTAAGATTGATCCTCAGGTCTATAAGAACTTTTTCTACTACGTTTTATTATTCTTGGTTATCTGTACGGTAATCGCTGTGATTGGTAGGATCCATTCCTTATATGTACTGACCAAGAAAATGAATGGCAAGTACGACCCATTGGCCAACAACACTTTTCAAGCAATATTGTTGTTCTTGTTCTTGTTGTTTTTCTTGTGGGGTACTTATTATTCTTTTGCGGTATGGGGCGATTGGGCCTGGCGCGAGGCGGTGACTGAGCACGGTAAGGATTATGATCAAATGTTTATCGTTACCACGGTATTAACGACTGCGGTAATGGTGATCATGCATATTTTGATTCTGACGTTTACGTTGATTTATCGGATGCGTGCCAAACGTAAAGCGTACTATTACCCGCACAACGATACTATCGAGAAAATATGGACGATTATTCCTGCTACGGTATTGACGATCCTTGTGCTTTTCGGTTTCTTCACCTGGAGAAAAATCACGAATGTACCGGAAGAGCTTCAAAAATCGGCTATACAGATTGAAGTATTGGGCGAACAGTTCAAATGGTCTGTACGTTACCCCGGTGCAGATGGCAAGATCGGTAAGCGTAACTATAAGCTGACGACAGCTACCAATCCTTATGGTATCGATTTCAATGACAAAGCCTCTTGGGACGACATTGATGCGACAGATATTGTTATCCCTGTTGGCAAATCGGTACGTTTTCATATTATTTCCAAAGATATTATCCATTCATTCTACATTCCGGATTTTCGTGTGCAGATCAATGCTGTCCCCGGAATGACAAACTATTTCCAGTTTACACCGACGGTGACTACGGAGGAAATGCGTGATCGGATGAATGATCCAAGTTATGATTATATCATGTTGTGCAACAAGATCTGTGGTCAAGGTCACTTCAATATGGGTAAGAAGGTGATCGTAGTGACAGAGGCTGAGTACAAGGAATGGTTGACCAAGCAAGGTAAGTACTTCACAGAGGATCTGCAGAAGGAATTTGCACAGAATAATACTGAAATCGAAGTTGATCAACAAACAGCTTCATTGAACTAAATCTCGAAGAAAGAACTTTAAAATAGAATATGTCAAGTACAGTTATATCTCACGACGCTATGCATCACGATGATCATGGACACCACCATGAGACTTTCCTTACTAAATATGTGTTTAGTCAGGATCATAAGATGATAGCCAAGCAATTCTTGATTACGGGTATCATCATGGCGGTTTTTGCCATGTTATTGTCTATCTTGTTCCGTATACAGTTGGCCTGGCCAGACAAGGACTTTCCTATTTTGGAGGTTTTCTTGGGCAAATGGGCTGAAGGCGGCCGTATCAAGCCGGATTTTTTCCTTTCCTTGGTGACTATACATGGTACGATGATGGTATTCTTCGTACTGACAGCAGGTCTATCGGGAACATTCAGTAACTTGTTGATTCCTTACCAATTGGGTGCACGGGATATGGCCTCGCCATTGATGAATATGCTTTCCTACTGGTTCTTTTTTACGGCTTGTGTGATTATGATCGCTTCTTTCTTTGTAGAGAGTGGCCCTGCATCAGCAGGTTGGACGATTTATCCACCACTATCGTCGGTGCCTACAGCGATTCCGGGATCGGGATTGGGGATGACATTGTGGTTGGCCAGTATGGTGCTTTTTATTGCTTCCCAGGTATTGGGAGGTGTCAACTACATCAGTACAATTTTGAATATGCGTACCAAAGGGATGGACTTGTGGAGAATGCCTTTGACCATCTGGGCATTTTTCCTGACGGCTATCGTCGGTCTATTGTCTTTCCCGGTATTGGTTTCTGCAGTAGTTCTATTGATTTTTGACCGTTCGGCCGGAACGTCTTTCTACCTTTCGGATCTGGTGGTGCAAGGAGAGATTTTGCCAAACGAGGGTGGTTCACCTATTTTGTTCCAGCACTTGTTTTGGTTCCTAGGACACCCGGAAGTATATATCGTGGTGATGCCTGCGATGGGTATTACCTCGGAAGTAATATCGACCAACTCACGCAAACCGATCTTCGGTTATCATGCGATGGTGTATTCTTTGGTCGGTATCACTGTTCTTTCATTTATCGTATGGGGTCACCACATGTTTGTGACAGGTATGAATCCTTTCCTCGGTGGAGTGTTTATGATTACGACATTGATTATTGCGGTTCCATCGGCTGTCAAGGCCTTTAACTATACGGCTACGTTGTGGCGTGGAAATATCCGTTTTACACCTGCGATGCTGTTTGCGATAGGGATGGTTTCTTTCTTTATCTCTGGTGGTGTGACGGGTCTATTTGTAGGTAATGCTGCATTGGATATTCACTTGCACGATACGTATTTTGTCGTAGCCCACTTCCACTTGGTCATGGGTTCTGCTTCTATCTTTGGTATGTTGTGCGGTGTCTACCATTGGTATCCGAAGCTATTTGGCCGTATGATGAATACAAAGCTGGGTTATCTGCATTTTTGGCTGACTTTCCTGGGAGCGTATCTGGTATTTTTCCCGATGCACTTTATGGGAGTGGACGGGGTTCCACGTCGTTACTATGCGTTTACGGAGTTTCCTTTCATGGAGAAATGGGTTTCGGTCAACCTGTTGATTACCTGGGCAGCCATCGTTGCAGCCTTGGGACAGGTAGCTTTCTTGGTCAATTTCTTCGGTTCTATCTGGAAAGGTAAAAAAGCTGTCCAAAATCCATGGGGAGCAAATACACTGGAGTGGACTACTCCGGTAGAACACATCCATGGCAACTGGCCAGGCGAGATTCCTACCGTGTACCGCTGGCCTTATGATTATAGCAAACCGGGACATGACGAAGATTTCATTCCACAGACAGTGCCTTTTTCACAGACGATGAGTTCGAATCAAATGCATGATTTCGAAGGGGATGAGGAGGCTATGCGTATACAGGAAGAATGGAATAAGGAAAATAATAGAGTAGAGTAGAAAGGGGAAATAGAGCATGTATCCACCTTCGGAGAAACGATTTATAAAGACAAACAGACTGACGATCATTGTTTTATTTCTCGTTATTGCCGCAGGTGGAATAGTAAGAAGTACGGGATCAGGCATGGGATGTCCCGATTGGCCGAAGTGTTTTAATCGGATTATTCCACCCACGGATGTTTCACAGTTGCCGGAAGGTTATGAGGAGCATTACATTGATATCCGGGTTAAGAAGAATGAGCGTTTTGCAAAGCTCGTTGCGTTTTTCGGATATCCGGAAATGGCCGATAAGATACGGCATGACGAGTCTATCTTGGTGCACGAGGAGTTTAATGTGGCCAAGACCTGGACAGAATACATCAATAGGTTAGTCGGGGTCATTACGGGATTCTGCTTACTTTTTACTGCTATTTTTTCATTTACCTATATTAAATCAAAGCCATCCATTTTGATATGGAGCGTTCTTAATCTTATTGCTGTTATTATTCAAGCTTGGTTTGGGTCGATTGTGGTTTCGACAAATCTCATGCCTTGGACAATTACATTCCACATGCTGTTGGCTCTTGTCATTGTGGCGATCAGTATTTATACGTTTTTCTTGGCGACTACCTTGAGAAACAAAAATATATTGATCAACTTTCCCCTTGTGGGTATGAAGACGATAGGAATATTGGCGGTAGCCTTGACAGTCATCCAGGTGATATACGGAACGGAGGTACGGGAAGTCATCGATCATTTGAACGATGAGGGAATGGCGCGTAGTATGTGGATAGAGAATATAGGTACAGCCTATACGGTACATAGGATACTGTCCTATGTGTCGGCGGTATTGACTGTCGGATATTTCTTTTTGGTAAAAAACAGGTTCAATGCGTTATCCTTGCAGAGTAGATTTGCTTGGGTAATGTTGATTTTGGTAATGATACAGATGTTGTCGGGAATAGTGTTGGCGCGGTTTGATGTTCCGGCATTTGCACAGACAACACATTTGGTTATAGCAAGTTTGTTTTTCGGCGCACAGTTTTACTTGATGCTGCTAATGACGAAGTCTAGATTGTGAGATGAATACAGTTGTCATTTATTATGAAGGTAAAGAATCGGACGAGGAGGTAATGTATTCATGAGGACATTTATATCGGACTTTAATAAGCTTGTCAAATTACGTTTAACGTTAACTGTTGTATTTTCTGCATCCATTTCATTTTTGATCGGTGCGAAGCAACAGGGTGACATCATGTGGTTCAACTGGCTATTGCTGACAATCGGTGGCTTTTTTGTGACGGGTGCGGCCAATGGCTTCAACGAGATCATCGAAAAGGACATCGACAAGTTGATGAAGCGTACGATGGATCGGCCATTGCCTACAGGGCGTATGACGACAGGACAGGCTTTGGTGCTTAGTCTATTGATGGCCTTGGGAGGTACGTTGATATTGGTACAGCTCAATTTTTTGACGGGGCTGCTATCGGTGTTTTCGATCTTTTTGTATGCCTTTGTGTACACGCCGCTCAAGCCGAAGTCGCCAATAGCTGTTTTTGTTGGTGCGTTTCCGGGAGCACTTCCTCCTTTGATCGGCTATTATGCCTCTTTTGAGTCGGCAGGTTTTGGCTTCGAGTACGCTGCGGTCAGTGAGGCCGCTATCGTCATTACGCCGTTCGTGCTGTTTGCCATACAGTTTGTCTGGCAATTTCCGCACTTTTGGGCCATTGCCTGGGTAGCGGACGAGGACTATAAGAAGGCGGGGATACAGCTGTTGCCAACGACAAAGAAGGATAAGGTATCGGCTATTATACTTTTTATCTCTTGCCTATTGATGCTGGCTGTAGGTTTTTTGCCACTTTATTATGGCTTTGGAGGCTGGATTTTTACAGGGGTGTCGTTGATAGGAGGATTGCTATTTGTATGGTACGGTTATAAGCATTTGCGGGAAATGTCGGATGCTTCGGCAAAAAAGATTATGTATATGTCGTTTGCTTATCTGCCAGTTACCCAATTAGTTTTATTGTTTGATTTTATTCGATTTTGAGCATATAGTGATGGAGAATAATGCTATCGGTAGTATAGAAGAGGAACAAAGGGTCCGAAAGGCCAAGAAATTCAACCTTTGGCTGGGAATGATCGGTATGTTCATGATGTTTGCGGCATTTTCGAGTGGCTTTATCGTGTACACGGCTAGTGGTGTAGACAAGGGTTTGAAAACGATATTGCCCCAGACCTTTATGTACAGTACCGCGGTACTTATTTTGAGTAGTTTGACCATGCATTTGGCATTTAAGGCTGCTAAAAACAGTGCCCTCACCAAGCAAAAACTATTTTTGCTATTGACAATTGCTTTGGGGATTGCATTCCTGTTTTTGCAGGTGCATGCTTGGGGCCTATTTTTTGCACAAGGAATTACGTTTATCAATAACAATGCCTCGCAGTCTTTTCTGTATGTATTTACCGGTATGCACTTGTTGCATATCGTGGCAGGGCTGCTTGTGCTACTTCGTTGTTTGATCGGTGCGATGCGGGGGATACCGCAGTCGAATAATATTTTTAGAATGGATCTGGCTGCTATTTTTTGGCATTTTCTGGATCTTTTGTGGATTTATATATATGTTTTCTTACTTTTGAATCAATAACAGTAAACAATGAGTACAACAACTGTATCGCAATTGGATAAGGTGAAAACCGGGCCATGGAATGGTGGCAGATCGCCTTGGAACTTAGAGTATGGAAAGATCATGATGTGGTTTTTTCTGGTATCGGATGCATTTACCTTTTCGGCTTTCTTGATCTATTATGGCTCTCAAAAATTTGCTCAACCGACATGGATCGATGCGGACAAGGTGTTTCAGTCTATTCCGGGGATAGCAGATTCGGGTCAACCTTTGGTTTTCGTCGGTATCATGACCTTTATCCTGATCATGTCTTCTGTCACTATGGTACTTGCTGTAGAGGCTGGTCATCGCAACTCAAAG
This sequence comes from Parapedobacter sp. SGR-10, assembly GCF_011030405.1. Lineage (GTDB taxonomy): Bacteria > Bacteroidota > Bacteroidia > Sphingobacteriales > Sphingobacteriaceae > Sphingobacterium. Next base: position 27,948 of record NZ_JAAJTJ010000023.1, on the reverse strand, counting down.
CATGAGGTTGTAAAATGGATGCTTTGGACGATCTTGGGCGGTTTGATGTTTGTTGGTTGTCAGGCGTTGGAGTGGTCCCACTTGCACCACCAAGGTTTTTGGTTCGGAAGCAACCCTGCTACAGGATTGACAGACCCTGCTGCTATTGCCGCAGCATTGGAACCTTATTTTACGAAGGAGATTTCGTATACGGCTGCTTTGCAGTTTTCTAATCTGTTCTTTACGATCACAGGTTTCCACGGATTCCACGTTTCGATAGGTATCTTGCTGAATATCATTATTCTATCGATGACTTTGAATAATACTTTTGAAAGAAGAGGAACGTATCTGATGGTAGAAAAGGTGGGTCTTTATTGGCACTTTGTGGATTTGGTGTGGGTGTTTGTATTTACATTCTTCTACCTGATCTAAAGGAATAAGGATAAAAGAGCAAGGAACAAGGGCTTGCTGATACCTAATAATTAACGGGTTTTTGAATTTTTACTTTTGAACCGAGCTTGCGAGCTCATCTTTAGATAATTTTTATTTTTGAAAATGGCACATCACGATCATATATCAGCTTCACACGATGCACATGCACATGGTGAAGGAATGGATAAGAAACGCATCTGGTCCGTATTTTTTGTCCTGTTGGCTCTTACGGCTTTAGAATTTTTAATCGCCTTGGGTTTTGTACATCATTGGGCTATCCTTCATAAAGGACCATTGGTTACTACGATTTACATTATACTTACATTGGTCAAAGCATACTATATCGTCGCTTTCTTCATGCACTTGAAGTTTGAGAAATCGAGTTTTATAGTGACTTGTTCCATTGTCTTTTTGTTCATTATTTATTTCATTGTATTGATGTTGATCGAAGGCGATTACCTGTTGCACCATTTTCAGGAACATCCCCTTTATCCGAATAAATAATGATGAACGCGAGTTCTCGTAAGAAGAATATTTCTACTGTCATAATCCTGGTCATCGTTTTGTTGGTGCCAGGATTTTTGTATGTAATGCTCAACCGTATGGGCTCCAATTCCTATATCGTATTGCCGGTATTAGGGGAGAAGGTATTGTCGGGGGAGATGAAGAGGGTAATGGGACGGGAAGTCCTCGATACGATTTACCATCAGATTCCTTCGGTTTCCTTATGGAATGATCGTGGAGATACGACTTTGTTCATGGGCAGTGATTCGAGTATCAGCGTGGTTCACTTGTTTTATACCAGGGATGATGGTTTGTCACAAGCCCTATTGGAACGCTTGCGTCCTGTGGTTGAACGGTTCCAACATAATCAAAGTGTCAAGTTTTATTCCATCTCCGTTGATCCCACAGATTCTCCAGAAGAATTGGTTAACTTTGCTAAACGGTTCAATAAAGGTTTGGAGAGTAGTTGGCAGTTTTTGGGTGATCCTGCTGTGGATATGTTAGATTTTAGCCGCAAGCATCTGTTGATGGATGCGATGAGGGATACAGGAGACAGTACAAGGTTTGTCATCAGTCCCAATTATGCGCTTATCGATTCGCGACACCGTATCCGTGGCTTTTATGATATCAACCTGAAAACGGAAGTGGACAGGCTCAAAGATGAAATCAAGGTACAGGTAGTAGAAGAATTGCGTAATAATCCGCTTAAAATAGAAAAGAAATAGTATGGCAATGACCGAGGCAGAAAAGAAGTACAAAGGTTGGATATGGATGCTGTCCATTGTTATTCCCTTGGCTGTAGCGGCATTATTTGGTGTCAATCTGAGAAAGTTGGGCTATGATGTGGAGCCCTTGTCTTTTTTGCCGCCGATATACGCGAGCATCAATGGTTTGACGGCAATATTATTGTTTGTGGCCGTGACTGCTGTCAAGCGGGGCAATACGAAGCTGCATGAGCGTCTGATCAAACTGTGTATGGTGTGCTCTTCTTTGTTCTTGTTGATGTATGTGGCCTATCACATGACTTCGGATTCGACACCATATGGTGGAGAGGGATTTATCCGTTATGTGTATTTTTTCATCTTGATTACACATATTGTTCTCTCTGTAGTCATTATACCTTTTGTACTCTTTACTTTTGTAAGGGGGATTGCCGGAGCTTATCAGCGGCATAAGAAGTTGGCCAGGGTCACGTATCCGATGTGGCTGTATGTGGCGGTGACAGGGGTGATTGTGTATTTGATGATTTCGCCGTACTACCAGTAGTCAGTGGTCAGTAGTCAGTGGTCAGTTGTAAGTTGAGGGGGAGCGTCATCTTGAGCGAATCCGCCGCCGCGGAGAAGTCGAAAGATCTCGTGTATCTGGGAGAAGACCGGTGGACAGTGAGGAGTAGAGGATTAGTCGTTTAAAGGGTTAATTGGTTAGGGTTTAGGAGATTTAGTCAATTGATTAGTCAACCAAATAAACGATTAATCGGTTAAACAATTAAACAATAATAAAATGAACAGAGTCTGGATATATCAAGCGGACCGTTTTTTGTCGGATGAGGAGGTCACACGGATGTCGGCTTCTTTGAATGATTTTATATCGCAGTGGGCAGCACATGGTGCTGCATTGGCTGCAAGGGGGTATATAAAATATAATCTATTTTTGATCTTGGAGGTGGATGAGCGACAGGCTAGTGCATCGGGTTGTTCGATCGATTCATCGGTACGTTTTATCAAATCGTTGGAGCAAACATTTGGTGTTGGCTTTTTTGATCGCATGAAGGTGTCTTTCAAAGATACTTCGGGTGCTGTCCGGTTGGTCGGTAGGAATGAGTTTGAGGGACTGGTTCGTTCGGGAGAAGTCACTGCCGAGACGGTTGTTTTCAATAATCTGATCCAGCAGGGGGAGGAATTGCTGACAAACTGGGAAGTGCCTTTTAGGGAGAGCTGGCATAGTAAGGTTTTTTGAGGGAGAGCGGACAGTAGATACAGAAGATTAAGAGATTAGGGACTTGCAGGAAAGAGAGATTAATTGTTTAACTGCTTAGTTATTTCCGGGTGGCTAAACACAGTGTACGTTATAAGTGCGTTTTGTTAATTTAAAGAAATTATAATATATTTAAGGCAAGAATGAAACAGTATAATCCATAGGGTTAGTGTCTAATGGTGTTGGACCGACCCCCGGCTCAATATCTGATTATGAAAAGACCTGTCTTGCCGTTATTGAAAGAGGCCATTCGGTAGATTATCCACAAGAATATTCGTCTAACATTACGTTTGAGATATCCTATGCCGAACGTGAAATCCTCAAGATACCCGAAGGAATTCTAATTTCACAACGTTTTGATGGTTTTCTTTATTTTATGGAGATCTTGGAAATCAGGATCGAACAGGATCTTTATTTGCCTTACGAAACGTTGGATTTTTCGGTTTTTCTTTTTTTTATGCTGGAAGGGCATGGGCAGTTTACGACCGGGGAGGGAAGGAATTTATCAGAAGCACATAAGGGCATCTGTTATCTGACCGTTAACGAGGCCGATCGCTATGGCCTGCATTTGAGGCAAGGTACACATATCCTGTTTTATGTATCACCTCATATAGAGTGGATAGGCAGATACTGTGATATTTGGCCTGGACTGATTGATTTGATCCATGAGACGCAAAGATCGGGTTTAGATATCGCCTTTATGCATAAGATGACTATTAATCGGACGATCAGCAGGTATCTTATCCGTATGTGGCACCTTTCGGAGAAACAGACAGAGCATATTGAGCTGCAATTTGCCATCGAACTTAAAGGCTTACTCCAGACGTATTATCATTCGAAGCATTTGGCCGAACAGATACACTATCTCCGGTCGGAAGAAAAGATACATGAAATCAGCCGTTATTTGGACCAGAATTTCCAGTACCCAAATATTGGAAATATCCGGCAGCTTTGTGAAAGATTCCTAATCACAGACCGTACCTTGCGTAGGGTATTCTTTAAGGTAAACAGAAAGACAGTTTCAAATTACATGGGCAGGAAAATACTATTCGGATGATAATATATCATTTGGAGGACAATTAATGCAAGGATTAAGTCGTTCTACATGGGAGATCTTACAATCCTGGGGAGGATATAATTACAGTCAGATAAGGAATATAGCTGGAGATGTGGATAGGGTGGATTATCTTGGAGGAGCTACTTTTGTGACCAATGAAGGTGCTGCCGGAGGTGCATGGGGTGTTTCTTTGGGGAACTATCTGAACCTAAATATCAATGGTGGGATAATAGGTAGTTTTAGTGAGTGGGTTACCAACAACCCCTTGTATATGCATGAATACGGGCATACGTTTGACAGTAGGGGATATGGACCTGCCTATCTTTTCAAGGTAGGCATTCCAAGTGCAAGGAGTGCAAAAAGGAGTACACAGATTTCAGGAGAGCCTCAAGGAGTGGAGACCCATGATTTCCAATGGTATGAAATGAATGCTAATAGGTATGCAGCTCGCTATTTTGGGAGATATTATGGGGTGAACTGGAATAGACCTTTTGGACTCCCTGGTGATACAATAGAAACATATTATCCAAGAAGAACGAGAATAAGAACGAGGAGGTAAAATGAGAAGATATTTAATATTTATCGGTATTGCAGTTATGTGCCTGTCTACTGCAGGAGAATGCAGAAAGGCTATGGATTACAAGTATCCATTATGGCTGACTAATTCTTCTGAGCAGGAAATTATGATTTATATTAATAATAATGGAACCGTGTTAGACCCTATTTATCCAGATACAACAATAACAAAGAGTATCAAACATATATCGAAACCTATACCACAAGACTTTATTATCAGGCCTGGAGAGAAAGAGATATTTGTAGAGAGTTCAGGTCCTTGGGAAGAGAAAAGAAGAGGAATAGACACACTCTCTCTCGTTATCTTTAGTGTGGATACATTGGAAAAATATCCATGGGAGATTATTCGTGAGGATTATATGATCTTACAGCGTTATGATCTCAGTATGTCTGATCTGCGCAAGTTAGATTATAGTATTGCATATCCACCCACCGAGGCAATGCGTAATATGAAGATGTGGCCACGTTATGGGGAGTGAGGTGAGATGCGGGTTTCGGGTTACGAGAGTGATGAGGTTAATTTTTAAGGGTTTAACTGGTTAGAGGAAGTTCGGTCTTTAAAAAACTGTTGAGGATATACCGGTCATAGCCTGTCCCGATCTCGCAGAGATAAATCGGGAAGCATTTGTTCGGGGTGGGACTGGTTAATATGAATGGCCGCTTGGGAGCCTGTCCCGAACTTGATTCGGGAACGCGAGGTTGCACAGGTTCCTCTCTCCGGACAACTATGTGCAGGCGGAGCGGAGTCCCGAGAAGCATAGCGAATCGGGAATCCGTGGGGTACGCAAAGCTTCAACCGGTATGGCTATGCAATGAACAATCCGCTGGTGTATGTGGATGAGAATGGGGAGTTTTTTTTCATACCAATAATTATTGGGGCAATTATCGGTGGGGTTTCTGGTTATCTTGCAGGAAAAGCACCAGGAGCAAAGGGGTGGGATATGGTCGGTTATATTGCTGGAGGAGCCGGTATTGGTGCTTTATCTGGAGGGGCTGCTGTTGGGATTTCTGCAATAGGGGGAGGAGCAATGCTGGCAGGGGGTGTTGCCGGTGCAATTTCCGGTGCGGGTTTTTCTGGCTTGGCGACAGGATGGAACGGTGAAGCGATGTTAAAAGGTGCGGCGTACGGCTTTGCATCCGGTTTCGTAGGTGGAGGAATCGCTTCTGCAATGGGAGGAGGCTGGGGTGCTGTTGCTGGAGGTGCTGGAGGGTCAGGACTGAACACATTGTTATACGGTGGCGATTTAGAACAAATAGGTATTTCTATGTTTATAGGCAGCATTTTGTCTTATGGAACCTATGAATTAACTTCTTATATTGCCTACAAACAAGCCAACTTGTCAATAAACAATCACCAAGTAACATATAAACAGTTTAAAACGATGCAAGCAGACTATCAACGTTCTCGTTTTTGGCATAAAGAATATGGTGGAATACTGACAAAAAATGGTAATGTAATAAGAGCACCTTCTCAAAACAGGCATAGTTTAAGGGTTGATTTCACAAGAGGAATGGTTAATGCTGCTAATAATGACGGTGGGTCTGCTGCTTCGTATCATACACATTGGGCAAGAGGAGGGGTTGATTACTATGTTAATAATGTTAACGATATTGTTACTAAAGCAAATGCTTTGTCTTTAGTAACAACTTCTAATGGACCTTCGCCTGGAGATATGAATGGATTAGCAAATTATTTCGGAGGGAATCAATATTTGATTGATCGGAACAGTTTTTACTATTATAATACTGCAACATCAGGAAATAATAGTGTTTTCTTGTTTAGATATTTTCCGATGTATTGGTGGTGATTAAATAAAGGAACTTATGAAGAGGTTTTTTATTTTCATATTTTTAATGGTTAGCATTACAGATGTCATTTGTCAGAATACCGACAGTATTTTAGTGTCTTCTGGCAGTACAAGAATTATTTATCTATTAATAAGTGATAAAAATATTGAGGACCGTAAGAGGGCAGGAATAGATTGTCATTTTATTTATCCTTTATTGATTTTGAATGGCTTAATAATCAGAGAGGAAGAAAAAGTGAATTGTTTTAGAAATCAGTTTGAATTTACAAATATAAAAAGCACAAAACGAATTACAAAAGCTGAAGCTGAGAAAAAAGGTATTCCTAATGTGCCGAAAGACGGAGTTTTGTTTGTAACCACCAAAAGAGGATATTATTTTGATTACTCTTGTGAATAGCCTATCCCGGACTCGCTTCGGGAAGCATTTGTTTGGTGTAGCACTGATCAATATGAATGGTCGCTTGTATGACGCGAGGTTGCACAGGTTCCTTTTTTCACGTTTGAAGTATCCCTTTCTCATCAAGACACATATAAAAGTTGGATGGTTGTTTACACAAATTGACAAGTATGTATCCGAAACCCATGTTAATGTATATATGGGTTTACATGTTGTATACAACGTTTGGACCAATGCGGGTGTAGATTTGTAAATTATGCAAGCGGTGTAGGAATAGGGAGACGCAGCATCTGAACAATGCATATACATGTTAAATAGTGTTGTGTATAGCTGATGTAAATGTATATCTAACAGACAAAAATGTATGAGCAACTTTGTGAAATGTATACGCTGTTTTATAAAAATGCGTACACTATTTCGTAGAATGTGTGCACAATTGTACCAAGTATAGTTCTCCTTTATGAAAGTGTATATATCGTGACGCCATACGTAGTTGTAGTTTGTCAGAATAGATGCACATATTCACTCCTTTATCTATTAGATTTGAATACTTGCATACCCTTGTGCCGATATGAGGTATGTTTATTGGCAGACTGCTGGTATATATAGGGAAGGTCGGTTGTCATTTTGCGAGATCAATCATGTATTTTTATTCCGCTGGCATACATTTAATGACAATGTACGCACCATCTCGTAAAACGGATACAAGATCTGACGATCGGGGTACACGTCGAAAAGTGTTTTTTGCGTCATTCTACATCAAAATCGGTGTTTGCATGCCTTTCCTGTTTGACGGCAATGCCCAAACCTCTACTGATGTCTGTAGAGGGGAGAGGCTGTTGCCAACCTCTTGGTGGGAGTTTTAATTTTTTGAGGTTGTCTCCTATGTTTGCATTAAACAAACATAGGAGACAACCTCGCTATCTACTCACAAAAGACTGGTCTTTGGCGCTGCCGATAGAATAGCCGTACTGGCCTTGTCTTCGTATTGTTTGAAATTGTCGACAAATAGCTGGGCCAGTGCCAGTGCTTGCTGATCGTACGCCTCCTTATCTTCCCATGTATTCCTTGGGTTGAGGATAAGGTCGGGTACACCCGGACAGGACTGCGGCTTCCATACCCCAAAGACATCATGGGCCACGTACTCGACCTCATCGAGATCACCCCGCATGGCTGCATGGATCATAGCCCGTGTGTATTTGAGGTTCATACGCTTGCCTTCCCCATATTTGCCGCCTGTCCATCCCGTATTGACGAGCCATACTTTCACGTCGGCATACTTTTCTAATTTTTCTCCCAACAATTCGGCATAAGCGGTCGGGTGCAGGGGCAAGAATACTTTTCCGAAGCAAGCCGAAAACGTAGTCTGTGGCTCGATGATGCCTACTTCGGTACCGGCAACCTTGGCCGTATATCCCGAAATGAAGTGATACATGGCCTGCTCTTTTGTCAATCGGGATATGGGCGGCAGAATACCGAAAGCGTCACAGGTCAGAAAGAAAATATTCTTCGGATTGCCGCCTATCGAGGGTTCCTTGGCATTGGGGATATAATGGATCGGATAGGCCGCCCTCGTATTTTCCGTGATGCTCTTGTCCGAAAAATCGACTTTATTGCTGTCGGGAAAAAATGCGACGTTCTCCAATAATGTACCTTCTTTGATAGCTGCATAGATCTCAGGCTCTTTTTCTATACTCAGGTCAATACATTTGGCATAACATCCTCCTTCAAAGTTGAATACAGCGCCTTCAGCCCAACCGTGTTCATCGTCGCCGATCAGATGGCGATCGGCATCTGCCGATAGGGTAGTCTTGCCTGTTCCGCTCAGTCCAAAGAATAAGGATACATCTCCTTTTTCGCCTTCATTGGCCGAACAGTGCATGGGCAGGATGTGATGCTCGTGCGGGAGCAAAAAATTTAATACACTGAAGATTCCCTTTTTCATCTCCCCCGTATAGGCAGACCCGCCGATGAGTATGACTTTCTTGCTGAAATTGACGATGGTAAAATTACCCTGCCTCGTTCCGTCGACTGCCGGATCGGCTTCAAATTCGGGTACTTGCAAGATCAGCCATTCTTTTTCGAAGTTGTTTTGCTCTTCGGTAGTGGGTCGGATAAAGAGGTTGTGACAGAACAGGTTGGCCCATGGTGTGGTATTGACCACGGTCACACGTAACCTGTAGTCGGGATGTGCTCCTGCATAGCAGTCACGTGCCCAGATTTCCTTGTCGGAAAGAAACTTCACCATTTTGTCATACAACCTATTGTACACCTCTTCACTCGTAGGAATGTTGATGTCTCCCCAATCTATGGTATTAGAGGTCACTGCGTCTTTGACAATAAACTTGTCTTTTGGGGATCGGCCGGTAAATTTTCCGGTGTTTACGCATAATGCACCCTTGTCGCTTAGACTGCCTTGGCCTAATGTGAGGGTTTGCTGTGTCAGTGTGGCACTGTCTAGGTTCCAGTGGATGTGCTCTGCAAGGATACCTAGTTCTTTGAGGTTTACATTGGAATTTAGTGCTCCAATTTCACGTCGTATCATGGTGTTGTCATAATTTGTTTATGGGGCTAAGGTAGGGACAATATCAAAGGGATAGGGGATGAGTTTAATTTTTGCTAAAATGATATTTATACCGAATGAACGTAACTCGTATTTCAATATTTTCGAATGTTGTTTTGTTTTTTGTTATTTATCGTGTTCTTTTATTGAAGAATTATCAACAAAAAAACACCACTTTTTGGGTGGTGTTTGCTTCAAAAAAGTCGTGAACTCAAACGATTTCGTAAAATTTTTATTCCCGCATATCTATGCAGGTATGTTTTGCAGATTCTTTTCATGAAAAATCTGCGGTTTCAATCAGTGTCATTCCGATAAAGCGGAACGTACTGTGGGATATTATACCCTAAGAGTTTTACTTCTTATTTACGCTGTACTTACCAGGACCGGTAAAGAAAATAGCGAGAAATACAGCACACAATTCGAGGGCATGTGATGCGGTCGTCCATCCGTCACCGTTGGCCAAATGGAAGACGGTGGCCACGAGCATCGTCAGCGCTAAAAATAAGCTTGCCGGTCTGCTCCAAAGTCCGATGATGACCAATATTGCTCCAAGCGTTTCGGTCAATGCTGCTAATCCCCCCCAAACCATGGGAAAGAAATTGATGCCTAGATTTGCCATAGAAAGCCCTATTTTTTTCCACAGCTCAGGTCCACCCATTATTTTGGGCAATCCATGGAAGGCAAACATGGTCACGCCGGTGACCACACGTAAAATCAATAGTCCGATGTCTTTGTTGTTGGTTCTGCTCATAAAAATTATTTTAAGTTATGTAAATTATGATGGTGAAGGTAGTTATGGAAGCAACGTATATCACGGGCTTTTATGACCTCTATAACTATTATCACCTCCATCACTTTATTTTAATCTATATAGTGAATGGAAATTTTTGTTTTTTGTACAGATAGCTTGATCTGTTGCCCAAGTATCAAAGTTCTGTTGTCTGCTATATGACCTACCGGGCAACCGAAAGCAACGGGAAAGTCGTATTCCTGCACTTTGTCCAGAATTATTTCTTCAATCGATTGACCGAAAGAAGCACTACTGTCCCGCATGTCGGTAAATCCACCCACGATCAGTCCTTTGAGTTTGTCCAGTTTTTTGGCTCTCTTCAATGTCCACAGCATGCGGTCTATGTTGTAATGAGCTTCGCCTACATCTTCGATAAACAATATCTTGTTGTCATATTTGATGTCCGAACGACTGCCGATGATACTATGGAGAATGGCCAGATTGCCTCCGACTAGTATAGCTTCCGCTTCACCCGAACGATTGGGAAAACCTGAAAAACGGTATTTGAGATCACTTTTTTTTCCAAAAAGAGCTTTTTTCAAGGACAAGAGTGATGCGGGCGATGCGTCCAGAAACGATTTAGCCATCTGCCCATGGATGGTCGGGATACCGAATTGTCGTTGGATATGGCTATGCAATACGGTGATATCGCTGAAGCCTACCAGCCATTTGGGGTTGTTCTTAAATTTTGTGAAATTCAATCGGTCGATAATGCGAACGGTTCCATATCCCCCGCGGCCTGCTATAATGGCTTTGATCTCTTTGTCGTCCAATGCCTGTTGTAGATCTGCTGTTCTTAGTGCATCGTCTCCGGCAAATTGGTTTTTCTGTGTGGAAACTGATGGAGCAACCACGACCTCCAGTCCCCAGCTTTCGAGCATAGCGTAAGCTTGACTGATATCGGGTTTGATATAGCCCGCCGGACATACGATAGCTACCTTGTCACCGGATTGCAGGTATGGAGGTGTTTTCATTTTTTTATGTTTTATTAAATGTAGGGGCAAAAAATCTTTTGCCCCTACAAGGATATATTTTTCTTACCTTTATCTATTCCGCGCAAATTGAATTATCTTTGCAAACAATTTTACAATTTATTTTTTGTATACACCTTAAAAAATAGAATATTTTGAGCAATTTGTCTAAAAAACGCTATACCATTACTTCTGCTTTACCTTATGCCAATGGCCCCTTGCATATCGGTCACTTGGCAGGTGCATATATTCCCGGAGATATTTTCGTGCGTTTTCTGCGACTAAAAGGCAAGGATGTGGTATATGTGTGCGGTTCGGATGAGCATGGTGCCGCTATTACGATCAAAGCGAAGAAGGAGGGGGGGACGCCGAGAGAAATCATAGACAAATACAATAAGCAGATCAAGGAGTCTTTTGCCGAGTTTGGTATCTCGTTTGATATCTATCACCGTACTTCAGAGCAGATCCACCATCAGCTATCGCAGGAGTTCTTTTTGAATCTCTACGAGAAGGGTGAATTTATAGAGAAATTTTCAGAACAATATTATGATGAGGAGTTCCACCAGTTTTTGGCGGATCGGTATATTACAGGTACATGTCCCCATTGCCAAAATGAAGGAGCGTATGGTGATCAATGCGAAAAATGCGGCACTTCGCTGAGCCCCACAGATCTGATCAACCCCAAGTCGACATTGAGCGGAAAGACACCCATTTTGAAGGAAACCAAGCATTGGTACCTGCCATTGGACAAGTATCAGCCTTGGTTGGAAAAATGGTTGATCGAAGGTAAAAAAGACGTACTGAAGCCCAATGTATATGGCCAATGCCAATCTTGGCTCAAGCAAGGGTTACAACCACGCTCGATGACCCGGGATCTGGATTGGGGAGTAGATGTGCCGTTGGAAGAAGCTGTCGGAAAGAAATTGTATGTATGGCTAGATGCACCCATAGGTTATATTTCTGCCACCAAGCAATGGGCCTTGGATCATGGTAAGAATTGGGAGGACTATTGGAAGAAGCAACCCAATCCCGAAGACGACTCGACATTGATCCATTTTATCGGTAAGGACAATATCGTGTTCCACTGCATTACTTTCCCGGCCATATTGCATGCACATGGGGAGTATATCCTGCCGGATAATGTACCTGCAAATGAATTTTTGAACTTAGAAGGGGATAAGCTATCCACCTCACGTAACCATGCGGTCTGGCTACATGAATATCTGGAAGAATTTCCGGGCAAGGAAGATGAACTTCGGTATGTGCTGACCTCCATCTTGCCCGAAACATCAGACAGTGAGTTTACGTGGAAGGATTTTCAGGCACGAGTCAACAATGAGCTCGTGGCTATCCTGGGTAATTTTGTCAACCGGGTGATGGTGCTTTCACATAAATACTTTGCCGGTAATGTGTGGGGAGGCTCGGCGTTGAATGCCGTGGATAATCATGTTTTTGATGAGTTGGCCAAATATCCCGAACTGATCGAACAGTCTATTTCCAATTATCGTTTCCGCGAAGCATTGGGTCATTTTATGAATGCAGCGCGTTTGGGAAATAAATATCTGGCTGACGAGGAGCCTTGGAAGGTCATTAAGACAGACGAAGAACGTGTCAAGACGGTGCTGTATGTGGCCACACAGATTGTTGCCAATCTAGCTGTATTGGCTCAGCCATTTCTGCCCAAAACATCTGCCAGGCTATTCGATATGCTGGATCTGTCACAGCAAGGATGGGACAAAGCCGGAGCTAAGGATCTGGTGAAAGAAGGTCACCGTCTGGGCGATGTACAACTGCTGTTTGAAAAGATCACGGATGAACAGGTGGATTTTCAATTGCAAAAACTGGCCGATGCCAAAGCGAAGAATGCCTTGGAAACTGTGGAGGCTACTCCGGCAAAAGGCAATATTACGTTTGATGATTTTATGAAACTGGATATCCGTGTAGGTACAATACTGGAAGCGGAGAAAGTAGCCAAAACCAAAAAACTGTTGAAATTGACGATAGATACGGGTATAGATCAACGTACAGTGGTATCCGGGATTGCTGAGTTTTTCTCACCGGAGGATATCGTAGGTAAGCAGGTGTCGATTCTCGTCAATCTGGAGCCTCGTGAGATCAAAGGTATTCAATCCCAAGGGATGATATTGATGGCGGAAGATGCCGATGGAAGATTGGATTTTGTCAATCCGACTTCAGCCATCAGACCGGGCAGTACGGTGAGATAGTTAGTCTTTTTTTACTTTTTGACGTTTTAATTTTTACTTTTGCCAATATGAGCAAGCAAACAGACGATTTTTTCAAAAATATCATATCTCATGCCAAGGAATATGGTTTCGTATTTCCTTCCAGTGAGATCTATGACGGTCTAAGTGCCGTGTACGATTATGGTCAGTTGGGTTCTGAACTCAAGAACAATCTCAAGGCCTATTGGTGGAAAGCCATGGTGCAGTTGAACGAAAATATTGTCGGCATCGACGCCGCGATTTTCATGCATCCCACGACATGGAAAGCCTCCGGGCATGTAGATGGGTTCAACGATCCGATGATCGACAACAAGGATTCCAAAAAACGCTATCGTGCCGACCAATTGATCGAAGAAAAAATCGATCGTTATGAAAAAGACGGCAAGACAGATAAAGCCGCCCAGTTGCAGAAAGATCTGGATGATGCCTTAAATGCAGATGATTTAGCTCGTCTGAAAACCATCATCGAAGAACACAATATTGTATGTCCTGTTTCCGGAACCAAGAACTGGACAGAGGTACGTCAGTTCAATCTGATGTTTGCTACCCAAATGGGGGCAATGGCCGATGGAGCGGAACAGGTATATCTACGCCCGGAGACGGCACAGGGTATCTTTGTCAACTTTCTGAATGTACAAAAGACCGGACGGATGAAAGTGCCTTTTGGTATTGCCCAGATCGGTAAAGCCTTCCGAAATGAAGTCATTGCCCGGCAGTTTATCATGCGTATGCGGGAGTTTGAGCAGATGGAATTGCAATTCTTTGTACGTCCTGGGTCTGAATTGGAATGGTACAACAGGTGGAAGGAGACTCGTCTGAAATGGCACTTAGCCTTGGGAGCCGACCCGGCCAAGTATCGTTTCCACGATCATGTTAAGCTTGCCCACTATGCCAATGCTGCCGTGGATATCGAGTACGAGTTCCCATTTGGTTTTAAGGAAGTGGAGGGTATACACTCTCGTACGGACTTTGATTTGAAGCAGCACCAAGAATATTCGAAGAAAAAAATACAATACTTTGATACGGAAATCAATCAAAACTACATTCCGTATGTGGTCGAGACATCCATTGGTTTGGATCGTTTGTTCTTGACTGTATTAGCCAATTCCTTAGTACAGGAAGACCTTTCGACAGAAGACAAGCAGGATTCACGCGTAGTATTGAAATTTCATCCAGCCATCGCGCCCGTCAAAGCGGCTGTCCTGCCATTGACCAAGAAAGACGGCTTGCCCGAAAAGGCACGTGAGATCATGAACAGTCTTAAGCTGGATTACAACATACAGTACGACGAAAAGGACTCGATCGGTAAACGCTACCGTCGTCAGGATGCTATCGGTACACCGTTCTGTATTACGGTAGACCATCAATCTTTGGAGGACAATACCGTGACCATCCGTCACCGTGACAGCATGGAACAAGAACGTGTAGCCGTGGATCAATTGGGCACTATTATCGGAAACCGTGTCAGCTTGACCAATCTGCTGAAAGAGTTGGTATAAAAGAAAAAACTTCGCAAGTCTTATAGTATAAATACTACAAAATTTTGTAAAAAGGCAATATCTTATGGTGTTGCCTTTTGCTTTTCCGTATTTTTGCCCTAAATTAAACTATTTAGAACGATTATGTTCTAAGTAATAAAAAATGTACTTATGATAAAGACTATTAGACTATTTGGAATTGTTGCATTCGTTACTCTTCTTGGGCTTCAGATTTCCAATGGCCAATCATCTGGAACTTCTGTAAGAAACACTATTCTAGATACCATTCCCGTTTCTCAGATCGGTGCAGAACAAAATAGGCTAGCTACTGAAAAGCAATTAGCCACGGATCAGGCGCGCCGGGAAGCAGCAGCCGAACAAAAGCGTATAGAAAAAGCGGAGCAAGAAGCCAAAAAGGCTGAACAAAAGGCAGCTAAAGAAAGAGCTAAAGCTGAGAAAGCTGCAAAGAAGCGTGAAAAAGAAATAGCTAAGCGTGAAAAAGAGCTGATAAAGGCACAGAAAGCCCGTGAAAAAGCACAAAAAAAATACGATAAAGCGGTCAAGAAATCTACAAGCCTTCAAAAGAAAATCGTTAAGCAAGAAAAAAGGATAGAGAAAGTACAAAAGGACTTTAACAAAAAAGTTGGAAAGGGTAAGCTAAGCGGTATCGAAGAAGAAAAAGCCAAGATTAAAATTAGCAGAGAAGAGATTAAGTTGAAAGAACTTCAACGTGACCTGGAAAAAGTAGAGAAGGAAGTCGATAAGCTACGATAAAATCCTGTAGTGACCCTAAAGATAAAAAACCGCTATTTGGCGGTTTTTTATCTTTAGGGTAAAATCTTCTTATCTTTGCCCCATGCGATTTGATATCATTACCGTCTTGCCCTCTTTGTTGGAAAGCCCCTTTGCACATTCCATTCTGCAACGTGCACAGAAAAAAGGATTGGCTGAGATATACGTGCACAACCTGCGTGACTATGCCAACAACAAGCATAAGTCTGTGGATGATTACCCTTATGGCGGGGGTTCCGGTATGGTCATGCAGATAGAACCCTTTGCGGAGTGTATTGAAAAACTGACTTCTGAACGGATATACGATGATATCATCTATATGACACCGGATGGTGTCACACTCAACCAGAGTATCGCAAACGATCTGTCGACAAAACAAAATATAATCATCCTTTGCGGTCATTATAAGGGGATCGATCAAAGGATCCGGGATGTTTTCGTCACCAAGGAAATTTCCATTGGCGACTATGTACTATCGGGTGGAGAATTGCCTGCAGCCATTGTTGTGGATGCGGTGATCAGATTGATACCGGGAGTACTTTCGGATGAAACATCTGCTCTTTCCGATTCGTTTCAAGATGGTCTCCTGGATGCTCCTATTTATACACGACCTGCCGAATGGCGTGGACATAAAGTCCCGGAAGTACTGTTGAGTGGACATGAAGCAAAAATAGCGGCTTGGCGTGATGAGCAGCAATTGTTGCGTACCCGAGAGCGGCGTCCGGATCTATTGGATGAATGACTGTAAATTTCCTTATACAATTTTTATTCAAAAATCTGATTTTCAGAATTTTATGTTAAAAACTATAGCCTGTCGATATATTATAGTTCAATAAAAGGCTGTTTTTGTTTGGAACACGTGTTTTTTTTCCTAATTTCGTCCCCCGAAGAGGCCCACAGCGGTTGTGAGCCTAAACATTAAACATACTAAACTTCATTTTCTATGAAAAAAACTTTACTTTCAGTTTTGGCCGGATTGGCTATCATCGGAACAGTATCTGCTCAAGAAGACAGCAGAGTGATCGGTACTACAACTAATAAAGGAGCAAATATTCTTCCTGCAGCAGGAGATATCGCTATTGGTATAGATGCGGTTCCCTTTTTAGAGTATGCGGGTAATATATTTACAGACAGCTACAACAATGCTCCTGATTTCCAAGGACCAAACAGCTTTTTGGGAGGCAACAACACGTTGTACGGTAAGTACTTTTTGACAGACAAGTCGGCCGTGCGTGCTAGGTTGTCTTTTGATTTCCGAAGCCAAAGCGAAACAAGACTTGTCCAAGACGATGTGGCGCTAGCAGCTGATCCTACGTCAGATGCAGAGGTTACGGATAAATACACCGAAAAAAACAACTATGTCGAAATTGGTGCAGGTTATGAATTGCGTCGTGGATACGGTCGTCTTCAAGGCTTCTACGGTGCTGAGGCTTTCGTAGGTTTTGGTAGCTCTTCTGAAAAGTATAGCTATGGTAATGCCATCACCTCCACCAATACAAATCCTTCAAATGCATTTGGTTTTGGTCCTCAGCGCCCTACTTCTGTGAAAGATGGTAATTTGTTTTTAGTTGGTGTAGGTGGATTTGCAGGTGTAGAATACTTCATCGCTCCTAAGATTTCTCTGGGTGGAGAAGTTGGTGCTAGTATCATAACAGGTCGTCAAAAAGGCCAAAAAGAAACTACCGAAGAGTGGGATGCTGCTAATTCTGTTGTAAAAACTGAAACAGACGATAATTCTAAAGAAAAAACAGGTGGATTTGACTTTGGTACTAGAGCAAATGGCCGTATCATGTTGACTTTCCACTTTTAATCTTTCCTAAAAGATTAACGGGATAATACAAGAAAAGGGCGATCAACGATCGCCCTTTTTGCTTTTTGTCCCTATTTACTTTTCAAATATTTTTCCAGAAACTGATCCTGTTCCCACAATAGATGGAAGATATTCTCTTTGGCGACATAGCCATGCGATTCTCTGGGGAGAATGACCATTCTGACCGGAGCTCCAAGGTTTTTCAAGGCCTGAAAATAACGTTCGGTCTGTAAGGTGAATGTTCCCGGGTTGTTGTCTGCCGCACCGTGTACAAGCAGCATTGGTGTTTTCATACGACTGGCACTCATGAATGGGGACATAGTTATATATAGTTGTGGATCATCCCAAAAATTGCGTTGTTCGCTTTGAAATCCAAAAGGGGTCAAGGTACGGTTGTAAGCTCCCGAACGG
Organism: Parapedobacter sp. SGR-10; assembly: GCF_011030405.1. GTDB lineage: Bacteria > Bacteroidota > Bacteroidia > Sphingobacteriales > Sphingobacteriaceae > Sphingobacterium. Next base: position 10,163 of record NZ_JAAJTJ010000023.1, on the reverse strand, counting down.
GCAATTCCAGCCGCAAATAAGTTGGAATTGGACAATAGATGAGCCGTCATAAAGGCTCCGTACGAATGCCCACCTACTGCAACCTTTGCACGGTCTATATAACCTAGTTTGTCTACCGCGTCGATGGCTGCCTCAGCATTCGCTACCAATTGAGGGATAAAAGTGTCATTGGGTTCCTGTGTGCCTTCACCAACAATCGGAAATGCGGCATTGTCAAGTACTGCATACCCTTTGGATACCCAGTACACAAAGGATCCATAACTTGGAAAGGTAAACTCTTTGGGATTTACCCGGACTTGGCCTGCGGTGCTTTTGTTCTTATATTCGCGGGGATAGGCCCAAACGAGCAAAGGCAGCTTTTCTTTTTTCGTGAAATCATATCCGGCAGGCAGATACAATACACCCGAGAGGTCGACACCGTCTTTGCGTTTGTAATTCAATACCTGTTTGTGTACATTTTCGAGTGGTTTGAATGGGCTTTCGATATGTGTGATCGCCTGCTGTTTACCTGTATTGATGTTTTTGGTGTAGATATTTGGGTATTGGCTGGCCGATTGCAACGAAACGAGGATGTCACCTTTATGGATGTCTACGATTTGGGAGATGCGTTCTTGCAAATCAGAATTCGGAGCCGTGTATAGCCTTTTTTTCTTCAAGGTTTTTAAATCCAGCTCATCGATAAAAGGGAATTCTCCTTCTTTGGTAAAACCATCGCCTATCCAAAAGGTTTTGCCCTTGTGTATATACATGGTATAGGTTCCGAATTGGTTTTTATCCCGGAAAACGGATCCCGGATCAGAATAGATATCCTGTCTGTTGCGGTCACTGATGACTTGCATACTACCCGTTTTTGGATTGAGCAAAAACGTCTTGACATTGCGTGTATCATACCATTGTGAAGATACCAGAGCATGTTCATCATCTCCCCATACCACACCCGAAAAACGGTCGGCAACCTTGGCGAGAGATCGGGGTGCTGTTGTAAAAGGAGTCTCCCATTCAAACAGTTCATCCCGATAGTCTGCCGCTTTATTGGCATCTCCTTCATCCAGGGCCTCTACAAAAAATAGCGTGGCGGGTTTGTCCTGCCGCCAGCCCATAGCTCTTTTGCCGGTACGAACAGATGAAAAACCTTTGGGCATAGCTTCTACTAAGGGCAGTTCGTTTACTTTTTTCACTAGATTGCCTTGCATATCATATACGGTGGTTTCCTGTGGGAATGAAGAGTAACGGACGATATAGGAAAAAGGTCGTTTGAGCGAAGAAACCAATACATATCGTCCATCCGGTGAAAAGGAGGCCTGTGCGTACATGGCTTTATCCAGATACTTCGTTTGGTTGCCGGATAGGTCTACCCAATAAAGCATAGAGGTAGCCAACGTTTCAAAATCTTGTTCGTCGCGTGGATCTTTCAACAGATCTTGATAAGTGCGCAATTGGGAAACCTGTCCAGCACTGCTCGAGACGACCGGTCCTGTAGGCAGTTCATTGCTGCGATCGACAAGAGGAGGCATGTCCGAAGATAGTTTATTGATCAGCAATCGCTCACTGTCCCTAAACCATCTGTAGGGGCCATCCAATACGGCATTGAGATCGTAATCTGTCAATTGCTTGGCTTGTTGTGTGGCTACATCTATGATCCACAGCGCAAGCCCATGTGTATTGGTGTGGGTGAATGCGATTTTCTTGGCATCGGGTGAAAAACTGATGTTGGCGATCCGTGCATTTTCGGGCAGGCCTTTTATATCAAATTCCCGATCACTGGCAAATTGTTTTAACCGTAGGTTGCCCACATAGCTTTCTGTACTGCTGGCTTTAGTTTTGGCATTGATACGTAATCCTGCCAGCCGCATTTCCTCCTGTCCCAATTCTTCCAGAGACTTGTAGGTAGGCCTATACATAAACAGTATCCATGCCTTGTCGGGACTGACCCTGATCGTCGGAGGACGTTGGTAATCTGCCAATGCCAAAATCTCGGCAGAAGGTTTTTGGAATGTTAGGTTTTCTTGCCCATATACCCATGAGGAGAGCAATAAAAAGAGAAAAAGGATTGTTTTTTGCATAATATCAGATTTATACCAAAGGTAATAACACGAGGTATAAATATACAATATTATCGCAGATAAAGAGGGATGTACCTTTTACAAATACAGGTCCAGGTCGCCCTTGCCTTCACGGATCACTTCAAAGTCACCGTTGGTCAAGTCTACGACAGTGGATGCGACGTTGTCCCCATAACCACCATCGATAACCAGATCGACCTTGTCTTGGTATTTTTCGTAGATCAGTTCGGGATCGGTTGAATACTCTATGATCTCATCGTCGTCGTGGATAGAGGTGGTCACAATAGGGTGACCCAACTGTTTGACAAGCTCGCGTATGATGTTGTTGTCGGGTACACGTATACCGACAGTCTTCTTTTTGGAACTCAATAATTTAGGTACGTGTCCGCTGGCATTGAAGATAAATGTAAAAGGCCCGGGAAGGGCTTTCTTCAAAACACGGAATACCGTGGTATCAAAGGGCTTGGTGTATTGGGAGATATCCGTCAGGTCGTAGCAGATAAACGATAGGTTGGCCTTGTCGGGTTTGAGGCCTCGGATCTGACAGACACGTTCTATAGCTTTTTGATTGGTGATATCACAACCAATACCGTACACTGTATCCGTTGGATAGATGATGACCCCTCCTTTGCGGAGCACTTCCACAGCCAGTTCGATGACTTTGGGATTTGGATTGTCGTTGTATATCTTTATCAGCATAGCTATTTTTTATAAAGATACGTTTTTAAGTGCTTTTCCAAAGTTTAGAACTTTGGAAAAGCTTGATGGCCCTTAAAATCTACTCCACATAATCGGCATCGATCAGCGATACTTTAACAACTAAATCATTCGGTACAGAGATTTCAGAGCCTGGCTCCATGATCGGATCTTCGGCATAAATAATTACTGAACCTACTTTGTAATCGTAGCTGTAGGAGATCCCATTTACAGTCGCAGGAATGGTTCGATAGGTTGACTCATTATCCTCACTGATTGCGACAGACACTATTCCTTGATCCATGTAATATGCCGTGAGTTCGGGTATAGGTAAAGTGAAGTAAGCTCGGTTGTCGGTTCCCCCCCAATTCCAGGGATAGTCCGTTGCGGTTTTGGAATAGATCATGGTTTGTGCAGGCACCATATCATAATGCTCTTGGGTAATATACTCTTTTGTGCAAGAAGTGAAAGCAACGAATGATGCGGTAGCTATGGCCAGGGCGAGTAATAGTCTTTTCATAATATACAGTTTTTGTGGAGTTAAATAATTATTCTTTGTTCTGTATGACAGCTGAGTCCTGTATTTGGTTTAATGGCAGCAAAAATATTGCCATAATTATTGTTAAAGAAAAACGTCATTTCGATGAGGAGATACGACGAAGAGAACCGAACGAAGTGAGCTCTACGAAGTAAAATCTATGGATAAGGAGGCAAATTAATCCTGTATGATCCTAGATTTCTCCTCGTTCCTCGTCGAAATGACGGTATAGTTTGCTGTCTAGATGAACGCTTTACTTTTAAGCGATGTCTTATTACTCCACCAAAAGGTTGATCTTCCTCTCGATCGAGACATTGTCACCTGTAAGTGCATTGCCATCTTTGTCTACAAGGGTCAATTTGACAGTATTCTCACCCAAAGGAAGGTTTAAGATTTCGTAAGGAACCCATTGATCCAATACAAACTCCTGTCCGTTGATATCTGCTTTGACCTTGTTGCCATCGGCAGCCAAAGTCGTATTGGCCAGGAAGAAGTCAAGCAAAAGCGTTTTTGTCTCTTCGCCCTTGTAGTCTCCTTTTGGTCTGCTGTAGAACAATGAAGGCTCTGTCGGTGCAGGTAGTTCCTCTACCTTGCCATCTGCATTGACCTTGAATCTGATCAACTTGGAAGCCTCGGCTGTCTTGATCGATTCATGAAAAGAGCGTGAAAGGAACGACAACAGGTAATGTTCCGAATTGACAGGAACTGTCACAGAATGTTCGGGTTTGTATAGCGCTGCATAAGGGGTATTGTCCAAAATAAAGTGGATGTGCTGTCCGTCATGCGAATTGGCCATGTGGTGCTCATGCTCGGTTTGTTCCGTGAGGTTAAAGTTTTGTACATCGTATTTCACGGTGATTTTAGCCGAGTCTGTACCGACCTTTTCGGCAGTGATCGAGGCAATATTTAAGGTCGCTCCCGGAAACTCCTTGGCATGGGCCAAAGGATTGACTGCGATTGCGCCTACGGTGTCATCCAGAGCGGTAGAATCTTGGACTTCTCCTTCTTTGTTTTTTGTAGGGTTGTTGCATGCTACGATCGATACGGATAAAGCAACAATGAATAATTTAGATTTCCAGTTTTTCATTTTTTATTGAGTTTGTTAAATTTTTGACTTCACCAAGTATAAACGTTTAAAATGCTTTTTTGTTTTACGAACAAGCAATTAATAGTGATTCTTTGATGGCTATTAATGTTGTCTCAAGGTCTTCTGCGGTATGGGCAGCCGAGATAAAGCCGACTTCATAGCCGGACGGGCCAAAATAAATACCCCTATTGAGCAATTCCCGGTGCATGATCTTGTATCGTTCCATGGATGCGGGGTCGATCTGGTCGGCACGTTGTATTTTTTGTTGTGCTGTAAATGCAAACCAGAATATAGAACCGATTGTGAATATCTGGACCTCCAATTGATTTTTGTCAATGAATGCCCGTAGATTTTCGACGAAAGCGAGGGTTGTTTGTTCAAGTTTTTCATAAAATCCGGGTTGTGCCAGGATGCTTAGTGCCGCTATACCCGCTGCCATAGCTACCGGATTGCCGGATAGTGTGCCGGCTTGATATACCACTCCATCGGGAGAAATATGGCCCATGATTTCTTGGGATGCACCGTAAGCCCCTACAGGCATACCTCCGCCGATGATCTTGCCGTAGGTTAGGATGTCTGGCTGTATGCCGTAATGATGTGCTGCACCTTCAAAACCCAATCGAAAACCGGTGATCACTTCGTCAAAGATCAACAGGCTACCGTTGGTCTTGGTGATGTCCCGAAGGAAATGGATATACTCCCTGTCCTGTATCAAGAGGCCGTTGTTGGCCGGTACACCTTCGATGATGACGGCGGCGATCTGATCTTTGAAGTCCTTGAAAACCTGTTGTAGTGCTTCCCTATCATGCAGTGCGATGACGATGGTTTCGTCTGCAAAGGTTTTTGGAACACCTGCGGAGGAAGTTTCGCCAAATGTGACCAGACCGGATCCGGCTTTGACCAAAAGGGAGTCGGAGTGTCCGTGGTAACAGCCCTCGAATTTGACGATTTTGTCCCGTTGCGTGTAGCCTCTTGCCAAGCGGATCGCCGACATGACGGCTTCGGTACCCGAACTGACGAAACGGATTTTGTCTATGTATCTATTGTTTGATAAGATAAGCTCGGCTAGCTCGTTTTCCAATCGGGTAGGTGCGCCAAAGCTCAGTCCTTTACCTAACTGGCTTTCTACGGCTTCACGGATATGAGGATTATTGTGTCCAAGGATCAAGGGACCCCACGAGCAGCAATAGTCGATGAATTCGTTGCCGTCGGCATCCCATAGGTGAGCCTTGTCACCTCGCTCAATGAATAGGGGTGTGCCATATACGGATTTGAAAGCTCTGACAGGAGAATTGACTCCTCCCGGAAAATAGTTTTTGGCTTTGTCAAATAGTTGAGCCGATTGCTCTCTTGAAATATCTTGTACCTGCATTTGTTGTATTATTTACTTCAACCAACCTTTTTCCAGAACTTCCTTGGCATGATAGGTGAGTATAGCTGTTGCACCTGCCCTGCGAAAGCCCATCAATGTTTCCATGATCGTCTGCTCGCCCAGCCATCCGTTGGCTATAGCGGCTTTGAGCATGGCATACTCTCCCGAAACATTGTATACTGCTATCGGTAGGTCAAAATTGTCGTGCAGGAGCTTGACTACATCCAAATAAGGCAATCCCGGTTTGACCATCAGAAAATCCGCTCCTTCTTCGGCATCCAGCTGTGCTTCAATCAAAGCTTCCCGTATGTTGGCAGGATTCATTTGATAGGTCTTTTTATCACCTTTCTTAGGAGCAGAACCTAGTGCGTCACGGAAAGGTCCATAGAAGGCTGAGGCGTATTTGGCCGTATACGACATTAGGGATACATTGGTAAATCCGTTGTCGTCCAATAGACGACGTATATAACCGATACGACCATCCATCATGTCCGAAGGGGCGATGATGTCAGCTCCGGACTGTGCATGGGCCAATGCCATTTTGCCCAAAATTTCCAATGTTTCATCGTTCAGGATCTCACCATTCTCGACAATGCCATCGTGGCCATCCGAACTGTAGGGATCCATCGCTACATCGGTCACCACACAGGCTTCGGGAAAGTTTTTCTTTACGGCTTCGATAGCCCGCAAATATAATGTACCCTCCCGATAGCTTTCTGTTGCATATTTGTCTTTCAAGGATTCCTCTACGGCAGGAAAGAGGTCAAAGGATTTCAACCCTAATTTCAAACAGCTTTCGACTTCACGCAGGAGGTTGTCGATCGAATACCGGTATATACCCGGCATCGAGCTTATTTCTGTTTTTTGGTTTTGCCCTTCAATAATGAACAAAGGAAAGATAAGGTTGGAAGGTGACAGGTGCGTTTCCTGTACCATATCGCGTATGACTGCTGATTTTCTATTTCTTCTTGGTCGGTGTAGCATTTTTTTTAGTATTGAATAATGTAGGGGCAAAAAATCTTTTGCCCTTACATATGTTTGTCTTGTTCCTAATATTCCAATCCAAATACGGCTTCGGCGAGCCCAATCTCATCAGGTGAAAAAGGTAAGGTGTATTTTAGCCCCATTTCTTCAATTTGCTTTGCTGTCGAGTAGCCTATGCAGATGATTTTTTGGTCTGGTTCGGCCAGATTTTCCTTGAAATAGGCTTGTACATTGCTCGGACTAGTAAAGATCAGAACATCTGCATTGGACTTGTCCACGTTTTCATCCAGTACGGTTTCGTAGATCGGCATATCGATGATCTTAGTGGATGGGGTCAATGCTTTTTGAATGCTTTGCAATGAATCCTTGGCGCGTGGTATCAGTACCGTTTGACCGTCGACCAATTTGGCAAATTCCTGGGCTATACCTTCTGTACTGATACCGAGGTCGTCACCCGAAAAGTCAGCCACTCGGCCATATCTCCGTAGGGTAGACTCCGAGCCTCTACCTAACACGGCAATTTTAGTTTTTTTCAGAAGGAGAGGGTTGAGGTTGAAAAAGTGTTCAATGGCATTTTTACTATTGAAAAAGATCCAATCTGCTCTTTTCAAGATAAAGGAATCCAACACATTGATGGTGGGATATATCTTGATCAGCGAACGGTCTTCGATCTGTATATTGTGCTTTCTGAGTGCCTTAGACAAATATGAGTTGTCATCCAGGTCTCTGGTGATGAAGACAGAAGAAGGCAGTTTTCGTTGTGGTCGATATTTCGCAAAAATCATTTCGGCCATACCATCGGTACTGTCCGATTGTAGGTAGACCCGGTCAGGAAAGTCTTCGTTGTCTTTGGCAATGGAAGTCCAGGTTTCGTATTTGCCGTCTCGCTTGCGACAGTAGCAACCTAGTGGCGCATGGCAACCGGCATCAAATAGATTAAGAACCTTGCGTTCTACAGTGATCGCAGCCACGACTTCCTTGTCATTGATCTGCTGTAATATAGTAAACAATTCATGGTCGGCTTCCCGGATTTGTATGGCCAATACACCTTGTGCGGGTGCAGGGATGATTTCTACCGGAGCGATCTCTTCGAGATGGAAGTCGGAGAGATCCATGTTGATACGGCTGATACCGGCTTTGGCCAGTACGATGGCGTCGTATTTCTCGTCACGCAGCTTTTGGATACGTGTCTGTAGATTTCCACGTAGGTCATCAAATTCCAGATCGGGACGAAGGGAAAGAAGTTGTGCTTTTCTTCTGTTGGAGGACGTGCCTACCGTAGCATTGTGCTTGAGCGAAAGACGTTTTTTGATGTCTACGCAATCCTTATGGATGATGATGACTTCTGAGGGATCTTCGCGTTCGGATACAGCTGCGATGATGAGGCCAGGAGGATTGACTGTAGGTAGGTCTTTGTGAGAGTGTACGGCCAAATCGATGTGCCCATTCAGCAATTCTTCTTCAAGTTCTTTGGTAAAGAAACCTTTACCTTCCAATTTGTCCAAACGAAGGTGTTGGATAATGTCGCCCTGTGTTTTGATGATTTTGAGCTCTGCCTCTATACCGATTTCGGCCAATTTGCCTTTTACAAAATTGGCTTGCCAAAGTGCAAGTTCACTACCACGTGTACCTATGGTTAATTTCCTGTTCACTGTTAGTTGTTTACGTTTAGAAATACGCATGCAAAGTTAGCCAAATACCCCCACAATTCGGGAGTGAAATGTCAGAATAAAGTATATTTAGTGGGGGAAGGGACAATCTGCATTGCCTTGGACTAAAGCCCAAGGCAATGCAGATTAGTTATTCTCGTGCTCCGCGCTCTTGACGAGGATTTCTTTTGCCATGACCATTGGAACTTTAATGTATTTTTTTTCCATATAGTTGATGACTTTTTCCAATACCTCGCGCGCTTGAGGGGCAAGGTTGCTGAGGTCGTGGGCAAAGACTTCGTTGACAGCCGTGTCACGGATCTGTTTGATAGTGCTGGGTACCTGGCTCATAGCAACTTCCACACGTCTTTGTTTGACGATAGGGAGAAACTCTTGGATATTGGCGTCAATGATTCTTTCGGCGTTTTCCAGTTCATTGTAGCGCTCTTGTATATTTTTTGCAGCAATGGCTTGAAGACTGGATACTTCGATATAGTGTACGGGATTTTGTGCAATGATCTCAGGAGCGACGTCGTTGGGCACGGCCAGATCGATGATGACTTTTTTGTCTGTTTCGTGGTTCAACAGGCTTTCGTACATCGATTGGTCGATGATAGCATGTGGAGCTCCGGTACAGGTGATCATCACGTCAAATCCTTTTTTATAGTTTTTTAGCTCGGATAGCGGGTAGGCTTCAGCGTTTAGCTCTGATGCCAGTGCTTTTGCATTTTCCAAGGTACGGTTGAAGACTACGAAGTTGGACAGCTTATGCTTTTTGAGATATTTGGCCAGATTTTGATTAGTTTCACCGGAACCAATGACCAATATCCGAGGATTCTCGGGAAGTTTGACTTCCTTCAGTTTGCGGTAGGCCAGTGATACAACAGAAATAGGGTTGCGCGAAATATTAGTATAAGTATAGACTTCTTTAGCGGTTTTGACGAGGCGATCCATCATCAATCGAAGAAAATCTCCTGTAAAACCTGCCGTACGGCATTTTTCGTAAGCTCGCCGCACTTGGGCCAATATTTCCTTTTCGCCTACGACTAGGCTTTCTAAGGAACACGACATGCGGAAAAGATGGCGCAGAGCCTCTATACCCGAATATCGGGTCACTTGTCCTAGATAACATTGAAGCCTTTCGGATGGCACGCAGAAATTCATTTTGTCCATGAAGTTTGCGATAAACTCATCCGTCAATTCATGTGCACCATAGAAAACAAATTCTACCCGGTTGCATGTGCCGATATAGAATATCTCCGGGATATCAAGGTTGTTTTTCAGACTAATCAACCGGGTATCCAACTCTTCATTGCAGATTACCAGATTGCCCAAATCCTTTAGGTCAACATGTTTGTGTGTAAATGCTATTACTTTTAAATTCTTCAACGCCTTTTATATCTAGCTCAAATCTATTCATGCAAATGTAGAGCAAAACCTTCGGTCTTCTGTCAAAAATCTGTCAAACAGGGAAATTTAGAATGTTTATAAATAGCAATAATATGTTGATTGTTAGATAGTTGTGTTTTGTTGACCAAGAATTGTGATGACAATCATTAATTATAGAATTTTGAGCAAGAGGTCTACAGCGATATTAAATCTGGCGCAAGCATTATCTTTGATGAGTATGGATGGATTGATGTCTTTGAACCTCGGTCACAAGCGGACGCTTGCGCCAACTGAAAATTGAAACCTGGTGTAAGCATTAGCATAGCGGTGCTTGTGCCTTCTATAGGATAGATTTAATTTTATATGCAACGCAATTATATTGCAT